>WHTM01000003.1 GCA_009377755.1 Hyphomicrobiales bacterium
GCACTAGTTCAGCGTTTTCGAAATTCGAATCATATCCCGCCGCACAAGGTCTGGATTGCTTCGGCGCTACGCGCCTCGCAATGACGAGCCCCGGCCGTCATTGCGAGCCGAAGGCGAAGCAATCCAGGGGCGGCGAAGGGCTGATCGGTTTCATGGAATCGGTCGTCTAGCAAGTCTATGATTCTAGTGCCGCTTTCGATTTGAAGTTCCTGAATGAGATTGCCGCAAGTGGTGCAGGAACTTCAAATCGGCGGCACTTGCCTGCGATGCTCGGCCGGATGACAGTTGGTCAAGATTAATGGAGCTTCAGTGGGCTGTCCTTGAACACCTTGGTCCAGAGTGCAGCCTCGCCACGATAGAACTGGTCGAATTCCGCGGGCGTGCTGCTCACCGCGCTGATGCCCACCTTCGCGAGCTTATCGGCGATCACCGGGTCCGCGTAAATGCGCGCCACCTCGGCGCGAATCTTCTCGACCACGGCCGGCGGCGTGCCGGCCGGGGCGACGAGGCCGATCCACGACGACATCTCGCCGAGATGCGGCAGCCCGGCCGCCTGCGACAGCGGTTGCAGATCGGGCAGCGACGGCAGGGGCCGATTGTTGAGCTTTGCGAGCGCCCGGAACTTGCCGCTCTGGATCAGCGGCAGGCTCGACGCCACGCCGTCGACGATGAAGTCGACGCTGCCCGAGAGCAGGCCGTGCACCACTTCGGAGCTGCCCTTGTAGGGGATCAGCACAACCTCAAAGCCTGCCATCCTGGCGAACTGGTAGCCGGCAAGTCGGGTGATTGTGATGCCGGCGCCGTAGCTCAGTTTCTTCTCGCTGGCCTTGCCGCGCGCGATCAGCTCCTTGACGGTCTTCGGGCCGTCGGCGGCGCGCACGGTGAGCAGAGACGTGTTCTTCGCGAGCAACGTGACCGGCGCGAAGTCCTTGAACGGATCGTACGGCATGCTGGCGCCGCTCGCCGGATTCATCACCATGGTGGTGTCCATGGCGGAGAGCAGCGTGTAGCCGTCCGGCGCCGCACGGGCGACCATCTGCGCGCCGATGTTGGTATTGGCGCCCGGCCGGTTCTCGATCACGATCGGCTGGCCCCAGTCCTCGCTCATCCTCTGGGCGACGATGCGTGACAGGATGTCGGTCGGCCCGCCGGCCGGGAACGGCACGACGATGCGGATCGGGCGGTTGGGAAATGACGCGGCGTTGGAAGCGGTTTGTGCCGCCGCTAGCGTGCCGGACAGCAGCAACGCGAGAACGGCGCCGATCAGTCGTTTCATCCCACTCATGGTGTTCTCCATCGCGTGCTGCTCCGGCCTCACACCGAGGGAATGACCTTCAGGGTCGGAACGAAGGTGCCCAGCAGTGTCTGCGGCCACGGGATCGTCAGCAACTGGTCGAATACGATGTAGATGAACAGCGTGAGGCCGATCGCCTGCGGCAAAACGATGCGCCATGGTTCGCGCGCCTCGGAGCGCATATAGGCGACCACGAACAGCGGCACGGTGGGGATCAGGCCGATGGTGGCCATCGACGCCATGAACGCGAGCAGCCAGCCGAAGAAAATTCCTCCGCGTTGCAGGATCACACGCACCGGCAGATGCTGCGTACCCGAATCCAGGTCCATGTGGATCTTCTGCTGGACCTCAGCCTTTGCCTCGCTGCCAATGCCGTCGGACGCGCCGACGGGCGCGCGGAAGACCTGGTTGAGCAGACTGATCGTGACGAAGGCCAGTGCCAGGCTGCCCACGGTCAACGGTACGACCTTGGCGCCAAAATTCCACTCCGACGCCTCGATCACCATCGCTCCCAGCAGCAGGATCATGAACACGGCGAACAGGTCGGAGGGCTGGAACCTGGGTGCGCCAAAGCCGGTCAGCATCCTCTTGAGCCCGCCATGCAGGCGAACATCTTGGAGGAACGGCCGCATCAGGCCGACGAAGGCGAGGGCAAACAACACGACCACGACGGGCCGCGCCATCCATGCCAGCCCGTAGCGCTCGACCGAGATGAACATGTAGCGTTCGATGATGTCGCCCAGGACGAAGCCGAGCACGAGCGGCGGGCGCGGCCATTTCATCTGCTTCATCGTCCAGCCGAGCAGGCCGAAGAACAAGAGCGAGAACAGATCGCCCCAGCTGCGGGACCCCTCGAACGCGCCGATGTAGATGATGCCGAGCACGCACGGCAGGATCAGCGTGTAGCGCAGCGTTGCAATTTTCGCGAATTGTCCGCTGAACAGGTAGCACAGCCCGGCGCCCAGGATGTTGGCCAGCGCGATGCTCCAGACCATCGCGTAGGTGATGCTGAGATTCTTGCCCAGCATGTCCGGTCCGGGCACCAGCCCGTGAATGAGAAACGCGCCGAGCAGGATCGCCATGCCGGCACTGCCCGGAACGCCGAAGGCGAGCGTCGGCACCAGGGCGCCGCCCTCCTTGGCGTTGTTGGCGCTCTCCGACGCGATGACGCCGCGGACGTCGCCCCGCCCGAAGGTTTGCTGCGCGCCTTTCTCGGTGCGCATGGCATGGCCGTAGGCCAGCCAATCGATGATCGATGCGCCAATTCCCGGCACCGCGCCGAAGGCGGCGCCGATCCAGCTGCAGCGCAGCACCAGCCACCAGTTGTCGAAGCAATCCTTGGCGCCCCGCAGCATGCCGGCTTTGATGTCGTACTTGTTTTTCGCGGCGATCGCGGTGCGCGAGATCGCGAGGTCGCAAAGCTCCGGCAGCGCGAACAGGCCGAGGATGACGGGCACCAGCGGCAGGCCGTCCCAGAGATATAGGCTGCCCAAGGTCCAGCGCAGCGTGCCGGTCTGCGGATCGGTGCCGATCATCGCGATCATGATGCCGAAGCAGGCGACGGTGAGGCCCCGCAGCGGCGTGTTGCCGGACAGCGTGGCGACCATTGAAATCCCAAGCGCCGCGAAGGCGAGCAGCTCCGGTGATCCGAGATAGAGCATGATCGGTCGCAGCAGAGGCAGTGTCGCAGCCATCAGCAGCGCGCCGAATACGCCCCCCAGCATTGACGACATGTAGGCGGCGCTGAGCGCCCGCCCGGCCTCCCCCTTCTGCGCCATCGGCAGTCCGTCGAGCACGGTTGCCGCCGAACCGGCGCCTCCCGGCACTCCGAACAGGATCGCCGGAATCGGGTCGCCCGTCGCGGTGGTCGAAGCGAGGCCCAATAGCAGCGCAAAGGCCGTGTAGGGATCGAGGGCGAAGGTGAAGGGAAGCAGCAGCGCCGTGCCGGCAAGGCCGCCGATACCCGGCAGAATCCCAAGCACCAGACCCATGATGACGCCGGCGGACAGCATCATCAGCCGGTACGGGTCGAGAATCGTCACCAACGCGACCCCTGCCGCGTCGAGCATACTCACGTCCATGACAACAACGCCCCCTGGTCGGCCGCTCTCGGCGCGTTCTTCTTGCGTTCTTGGCTTACCTCCGGCAATTGTAACGGCAGTTGCAGTCGTGGCCCAGCCTGTCGCCAGTGAAATAATCGAAATTGATGGCTTGACGGCCTTTCAGCGCGTGCGTGTCCGGATGGACGGGACGTTCTGGCCCGGCAGACTGAGGCGGCGCTGGCGTCACACGAGCGGCGTCACACGGACGGTATGACTTTCAACGCCGGGATCAGATCGCCCAGGAGCGTCGGTGGCCATGGAATCGTCAGCAGCTGGTCGAAGACGATGTAGACGAAAAGGGTCAGCCCGATGGCCTGCGGTATGACCAGCGTCCACCGCTCGCGGTTTTCCAGCCGCATATAGCCGATCACGAACAACGGTATTGTCGGAATCAGGCCGATCACGGCCATCGAGGCCATGAATGCGAGCAGCCAGCCGAAGAAGATGGCGGCGCGCTGCAAGATCACCCTGGTCGGCACCTCGGCGGTGTCCGCCACGATATCCATGTGGATCTTCTGCTGAACCTTCGCCTTGGCGCCGTCGTCGGCGCTCTCGGACGATTCCTCAGTTGCACGGAAGATCTGATTCAGCAGACTGATGGTCGCAAAGCACAGCGCCATGATGCCGACCGTGAGCGGCACGATCTGCGCGCCGAAGCCCCACTCCGATGCCTGGATCAGCATCCCGGCAATGAGCACGATCAGGAAGGCGGGGAACAGGTCCGGCAAGCTGAACTTCGGTCGTCCGAAGCCGCTCAACATGGCTCTAAGTCCCCCGTGTATCCGGATGTCCTGCAGGAGCGGGCGTGCCACGCCGAGAATCGCGAGGATCAGCAGGATGATGACCACGGGACGGGTCAGCCAGGACAATCCGTAGCGCTCGACGGAAATGAACATGTAGCGCTCGATGATGTCGCCGAGCACCAATCCCAGGATCAGCGGCGGGCGCGGCCACTTGAGCTGCTTCATCGTCCAGCCGAGAAGCCCGAACAGCAGCAGCGCATAGAGATCGCCCCAGGCGCGCGTGCCCTGAAAGGCACCGATGTAGAGAATGGCCAGGATGCACGGCAGGATCAGGCTGTAGCGGAGCGTTGCGATCTTGGCGAACTGGCCGCTGAACAGGAAGCACAGGCCGGCGCCCAGGATGTTGGCGATCGCGACGCTCCACACCATCGCGTAGGTGATGTTCAGGTTCTTGCCGAGCATGTCCGGGCCTGGGACGAGGCCGTGGATCAGGAACGCGCCCAGCAGGAGCGCCATGCTGGCACTGCCCGGAACGCCGAAGGCGATCGTCGGAACCAGCGCGCCGCCTTCCTTGGCGTTGTTGGCGCTTTCCGGTGCGATCACGCCGCGCACGTCGCCGCGGCCGAAGCTTTGCGATGCGCCCTTTTCGGTGCGGACGGCGTGGCCATAGGCGATCCAGTCGACCACCGATCCACCAATGCCGGGAATTGCGCCGAGGCCGGCGCCGATCCAGCTGCACCGCAGGACCAGCCACCAGTTCCGGAACGCATCCTTGGTGCCGAGCCACATGCCGGTCTTGACATTGAGCTTCGAGCCGGCGGATGCGATCGACGTCCGCTTGATGGCGAGGTCGCACAATTCGGGCAACGCAAACAGCCCAAGCGCCACCGGAACCAGCGGTAGGCCGTCCCACAGATACAGGCTGCCCAGGGTCCAGCGCAGCGTGCCGGTCTGCGGATCGGTCCCGATCATGGCAATCATGATGCCGAGGCAGGCCACGGCCAGCCCGCGCAACGGCGCGTTGCCGGAGAGCGCCGCGACCATCGATATGCCGAACGCGGCAAAGGCCAGCAGTTCCGGCGATCCGAGATAGAGGATGATCGGCCGCAGAACCGGGATCGAAATCGCCAGCAGCAGGGCGCCGAGCAGTCCGCCGATCAGCGACGCCATGTAGGCCGCGGCCAGCGCCCGCCCGGCTTCGCCCTTTTTCGCCATCGGGTAGCCGTCCAGGATCGTCGCCTGCGACGCGACCGTCCCGGGGACGCCGAACAGGACCGCCGGAATGGTGTCGCCGGTTGCGGTCACGGAGGCGAGGCCCAGCAGCAAGGCGAAAGCCGCGTAGGGATCCATGCTGAACGTGAATGGGAGCAGCAGTGCCAAACCGGCCAGGCCGCCGATCCCGGGCAATATCCCGATGATCAGGCCCATCACGACACCGGCCGACAGCATCAGCAGCCGGTACGGATCGAGAATCGTCACGAACGCGGTCCCAGCCGCGTCGAGCATGCTGACATCCATGGCGGCGCTGTCCCCCGTCCGACCGGTTCTCCGATCGGTTCTCAGATGTTTCTTTGGTTTCTCTGGTCGTCTCGCGACGGTCTACGCCGTGCTCTCGCTGGTGACGTCTTCTTGTTTCATTCTGAACGTCCGGGATCAATCCTGAAACGCGACGCACTGAAGCATGTCCGGCGCCGCCGGGACCGGCCACGTCCGAATCAGCCGGCCCCGGCAACCGCCTCTGGTTGTCCGGCCCCGACAGATGCTAGGCCATTGTCTGGAATATCGTCCCGTTGTTTCAAGAACTTGCCGGCTAGCCCCGGCCTGTGGCGGCACAGGGTGGGGTCAGGCCGCCTGGAGAAGCACATGCAATTAGACCGTCCGGACGGAAAACCCGATGACCGCATTGCCTGGGGTAGCGACGTGGCGGCGCAGATGCTGCGCCGCTTCGGCATCCCCTATGTCAGCCTCAATTTCGGGGCGAGCTACCGCGGGCTGCACGACAGCGTCGTCAATCACCTCGGCAACGAGACGCCCGGTATGCTGCTCTGCCTGCACGAGGATCACGCGGTGTCGATCGCGCACGGCTATGCCAAAGCGACCGGAGAGCCGATGGCCTGCTTCCTGCACAGCAATGTCGGGCTGATGCACGGCATGATGAGCCTCTACAACGCCTGGTGCGACCGGGTGCCGATGATCGTGCTGGGCGCTACCGGGCCGCTGGACTCCGCCAAGCGGCGGCCATGGATCGACTGGATCCACACGACGCGGGACCAGGGCGGGCTGATCCGCTCCTTCGTCAAATGGGACGACCTGCCGGCCTCGCCGGACGCGCTGGTGGAATCCATGTGCCGGGCCAATATCGCAACACGCACGGCACCCAGTGCACCGGTCTACATCTGCCTCGACGCCGGGCTGCAGGAGGCGAAGCTCGACACCGTGCCGCAGTGGCCGGACCTCGCTCGCTTCACCCCTCCGGAGCCGGCGCGGCCGCCCGGCGCCGTGGTTGCGGCAGCTTCCGCCTTGCTTGACAAGGCCGAGCGGCCGGTGCTGCTGATCGGCCGCGGCCGACGCACGCAGGACGCCTGGCTCGCACGGGTCGAGCTAGCCGAGCGGCTCGGCGCCTGTGCGATGACCGACCTCAAGTCGGGCTCGACCTTTCCCACCGACCACGCCGCGCATGTGGTCGCTCCGTTCAACAACGTCGGCAAGGCCGGCCGCGAGGTGCTGGCGGAGGCCGACGTGATCCTGGCGCTCGACTGGATCGACCTCGGCGGCAGCGTGCGGCCATCCGCCGATGGTCCTGCGATCACCGCTAAAATCATCAGCGCGACGCTGGATCACACGCTGCACAACGGCTTCAACATGGACCATCAGGCGCTGGCGCCGGTGGATCTGCCGATTGCGGCGGCCCCCGACGCGGTCGTCGCCGATCTGCTGGCGGCGCTCGGCCCCGGCACCCGCAAGCCGTGGCGCAGCAAGATCGTCGCCAAGCCGAAGGAGCGCGGCGACGGCGCGGTGACCATGGAACACGTTGCCACCTCGCTGCGCGCGGCGTTCAACGACCCCGACACGGTGAGCTTCGTCTCGCTCGGGCGCGGCTGGCCGGTCGACCTGTGGCCGCTGACCGATCCACTCGCCTACCTGGGGAAAGACGGCGGCGGCGGCATCGGCTCCGGGCCGGGGCTGTCGGTCGGCGCGGCGCTGGCGCTGCACAACAAAGGGCGCTGGCCGGTGGCGATGTGCGGCGACGGCGACTTCATCATGGGCAACACTGCGCTGTGGACCGCGGTGCGCCACCGCATCCCTCTGCTGGTGCTGATCAACAACAACCGTTCCTACTTCAACGACGAGCTGCACCAGGAGACCATGGCGCGGCGGCGCGACCGCAATCCGAAGAACCGTTGGATCGGTCAGCGCCTCGCCGACCCGGAGGTCAACATCGCCAAGCTCGCCGAGGCGCAGGGCGGCGTCGGCATCGGCCCGATCAAGAAGGCCGCCGACGTGCAGGCGGCGATCGAGCAGGGCGTGGGCGTGCTCAAGTCCGGCGGGTTGTGCGTGATCGACTTCCACATCGCGCCGAGCGAGGAGCGGCTTGCTGCCGCGGTGGAGGCAAGGGGCGTGGATGTGTGAGTCTGCTGTCGCAGGCCTAGCGGCGTTTCCCGCACGCGGTGCATCACGAAGTGGTGCACCGCAGATGCGGGATCGTTCCAGGTGCGGAGAGTGGAACGGTCCCGGTTCTGCAGCGCACCGTTTCGCGCTGCGCTGCGCCCGGGACACGCATGCTACGCCACCGCGCTTTCCTTCGCCATCGGTGCATCCGCGCCCAACTCCCGCAGGAACGGCATCACCTCCGCGGCGAACAGGTGCAGGTTCTTCTCGGTCAGGTCCGCCGGCAGCGTTGCCACCTGCAGCATGGCGATGAGCGTGCCGACGCCGAGGTCCTTCTGGATCGCGGCGAGGCGCTGGCGCACCGTTGCCGGGCTGCCGCAGACCACCATGCCGAAGTCCATCAACGTTTCCAGCGTCGTCGCGGCGGAGCGGATCTTGTAGCGCTGCTCGATCAGCGACTTGATCGAGGCGACCGAGGAATAGCCGGGCGGCAGCCGCATCTCCACCGGCATACGCAGGAACTTGGTGAAGAACGCCTCGATGTGCGGCTTCGCCTCGCGCCGCGCGATCTCGTCGGTCTCGGCCACATACATCGGCACCGCCCAGCCGAGCTGTGACGGCTGCGCCGTGTAGCCGGACCGCTCGGCGACCTCGCGATAGTAGTCGAATGCCTTCTTGGCCATCGGCAGCGGGCTGAAGGTCTGCAGGTAGGTGTACTTGCGCTCGGGCGCCGCGCCCCATTCCACCGTCTCGCTTGAGCCCTGCGACGGCAGCCACACCGGCGGATGCGGCGTCTGCAACGGCTTTGGCCACAGGTTGACATACTCGAACTCGAAATGCCGTCCGCGATAGGGAAACGGTCCCGGCTCCTTCCAGGCGCGCAGGATCAGGTCGTGCGCCTCGTAGAAGCGCGTATGCGAATGGGTCGGGTTGATGGCGTTGGCGTAGTACTCGGAGCCGACGCCGCGCACGAAGCCGGCGATGATGCGCCCGCCGCTCATCTGGTCGAGCATCGCCAGCTCTTCGGCGATGGCGACCGGGCTGTGCACCAGCGGCAGCGCGCGACCGAGCACGGCGATCTTCGCCTGCTTGGTGGTGCGGGTCAGTGCGGCGGCGATCAGGTTCGGCGCCGGCATCAGGCCGTAGGCGGTCTGGTGATGCTCGTTGACGCAGATGCCGTCGAAGCCGAGCTCGTCGGCGAGCGTCAGTTCGCCGATGTAGCGCTCGTAGTAGCTGCGGCCGAGCTTGGCATCGAAGTACGAATTCGGCAGCGTCGCCCAGGCCGAGTTGTATTTGTCGGCATAGGAGAGATCGAGCGCCCCATAAGGCATCAAGTGGAAAAAGAAGCTCTTCATCCGCGCGCTCCTGAGTGGAAGGCTTGCAGGCGGTCGGCGATTTCTCCGGCGCGCTCGACATGCAGCGCGTGCCCGGCCTTGGGCAACGCCATCAGCTCCGCGCCCGCGATCGTGTCTAGATACGGACGGTGGCAGGCGAACGGAATCACCTGGTCGTCCTCGCCCCAGACCACGAGCGTTGGAACGTCGATCCGGTGCAGCCAATAGGGAAGCTGTGGATTGTGCAGCCGCGGGCTCCAGCCGATGCGGGCGAGCGCCGCGCGGTTCTGCAGCACGTGGTCGATCGGCTTGGCAAGCTCGGCCTGAACCCACGCCGCGGTGGCGGGCGCGTCCGGGTCGTGCACCTGGCTCCGCACCAGGTCCTCGGTATTGGTTAGGAAGATGTCGGTGATCGAGACGTCCAGCACCACCACGCCCGCGGGCGCCAGCAGGGCGGCGCTCGCAAGCCGCGCCGTGCTGCGGATCGCCACCTCGGCGGCGATCCAGCCGCCGACCGCGTGGCCGACGAGGTGAACGTCCGTGAGGTCCAGTGCGTCAAGCAGGTCGAGGTAGAAGAAGGCGAGGTCATCCGTCCCCATCATCCAGTCGGGGATGCTGGATGGCCCGAAGCCCGGGTGTTCGGGCGCCAGCACGCGATGGGTCTCGGCGAGGCGTTGCAGCAGGGCTGACTCGGTGAGGCCGCCGAACCCGTGAAGGTAGAGGACCGTGGGGCCGCTTCCCGCCTGCAAACACCGCAGCTTCTGCCCGCGGACCTCGATCGTTGATTCTTGCATGGGCACTCGCGATGTTTTGGTCAATTAACAGGTCAAGCTCTCGTAACAGGTCAAGCTCTCGGTTGTCATCCCGGCCAAGCGACGCGAAGCGTTGTGCGAGCCGGGATCCATGTATCCCTACGCTTGCGACAAACAGCGAACATAGGGATACGTGGGTCCCGGGTCTCGTGCTTCGCACTCGCCCGGGATGACAGCCTCGTATAGCTGCAACCGCTCACCGCGGGTCGTGCGCGGCGCGAATACGCTCGCTGTAGACCTCGGCAGTGAGGCCGCAGATTTCGTAGCGGGTGAGGAAGCTTAGGATGAATGGATGCACGCCCATTTCGTAGAGTCGTGCCACGTCGCCGGCGAGCAGCGCTGCGCGCTCCTCCGCGGTGAGCCGGTACGCCGCAATCGCGGCCGCGGGATTGCGCTGCATCGCCGTACGGAAGTCGAGGTCGCCCAGCGTGCGGTGGCAGAGCTTGTTGAGGGCGTAGACGCTCATCGCCCCGGCCCCTGCCAGACGGCGAAGCCGTCGCCTTCGCTGCGCTGCGACTCGACCCAACTTGCCTTGCGGTCGCCGACGGCGCCCAGCATGGCGATCCAGTTCAACAGCTCGCCGCCGATATTGCCGGCCTTTTGCAAACGGGGAAATGTCGCTTCCGCGACCACCGCGTCGTTGCGCCCCTCGCGCAGCAGCGCCGTGACATGCTCGCCCCAGTCCGGATCGGGTACGCCCTGGCGGCGGCCGGGCGCGACCTTGGGACCGCCGATCTCGAGCGAGAACTGACCGCTCGCCATGATGCCGACGCGCAGCGGCTGCGGAAACGATTCGACCGCGCCGCGCACGGCTTGGCCGAGGGCGTGGCAACGCTGTGACGACGGCAGCGGCGGCACGAAGCCGTTGATGAAGATCGGGATGATTGGGATCGATTGCGCCGGCGGCATGAAGTGCAGCGGCACGAGAATCGAATGGTCGACCTCGAAGTCCTGCAACAACGTGAGATCGAATCCGGCTGTAACGCAGTGCCGATGGATATGTGCGGCCAGCGCCGCATGTCCCTTCAACTCGTAACGGGGCATCACCGTGCCGTCGTTCGGCCCGGCGATGCGGTCGGCGACGCCGATCGCGAAGATCGGCCAGTTATCGAGGAAGAACGTGCTGAAGTGATCGCAGTCGAAGACGATCAGAACGTCCGGCTTGACCGCCTCGACCGCTTCGGTCACGCGCCCATAGAGCCGCAACAACGGATGGCTTGCGCCCGCCTTGCGTACCTGTTCGGGAGCGTGCGGCGAATGGGAAACGCCAAATCCGGCAACGATCTCGCCCATGCTCACCCCTGCTGCCGCAGATAGTCGCGGAAGCGGGCCGTGCCGCGCACGTGCGGCAGAGCGACAAGCGCCGCCGCGCCGGCCAGAAGCGATCGCCGGAAGAGCATGGATGGACCCGATTCATTCATTTTTGTGCAAACGTAGGCGGCGCGTCCACAATCGGCACGCTGCCGATGAGGTGAACGTTGCGTGCTGTCATAGTTTGTCCTCAGTCGAACTTCTGGATCATGTGTTGACGGAAGAACAGGGGGATCACGGCGCAGTCTTCGTCATTGAGCCCCTGCGCCACCGCGGCCGACGCCGAGGCGAGCGCGCCGGCGGCGGCCGGCATCGGCACGCCTTTGACCGCGCCGGTGGCGACCGCCGACATCAGATCCTTGCGGATCGATTTGACGTCGAGGGTAACGTCGCCCTTCGCGCCCTTGAACTGCTCGGTCTTCGCCTTCAGCCAAGGACTCGCGAAGGCGCCTTCCATCAGCGCATCGAGCATCAGCGGGATCGACAGGCCGTAGCGGTCGCCGAGCGCCAGCGCCTCGGCGACGGCCTGCAGGTAGGTGCCCATGCCGAGATTGGCGGCGAGCTTCATCACCGAGCCCGAGCCGCTCGGTCCCATGTGGATAACACGCCGTGTCAGCGGAGCGAGGATCTCCTTGGCACGCGCAACATCCTCATCGCGGCCGCCCATCAGCGCCACCAGCTTGCCGTCGCGGACTGAGGGAATGGTTCCCAGCACCGGCGAATCGACCAGGCGCGCGCCCTTGGCCTCCACCTGCGGCACCAACTCACGGATCGTCATCGGCTGCAGCGTGCTCATCTCGATGAAGATCTTGCCGGCGACCGGCGCTTGCAGGAATCCATCCTTGCCGGTGAAGACACGGCGGATGCCGTTGTCCTCCGTGATGGTCGACAGCACGGCGTCGGCCGCTTCCGCCACCGCTCGTGGGTGATCGGCCGGCTCGATGGTGTTTCCCAGCGCCTCGACGGCCTTGGCGCGCTGGTCCCATCCCACCACGCTGTGGCCCTGATCGACCAGCCGCCGCGCCATCGCGCCGCCCATGCGGCCGAGCCCTACCAATCCGATCTTCATTGCTTCCCCCTGCTGCGCTGATGGCAGAACTCATTTCTTCGCGGCTGCGCTTGCGGTCTTGAGGATCGGCGACCAGCGGGTGATTTCCTCGGCCACGAAGCTGGCGAATTTGGCCGGCGTCCGTTCCGCCTTGGTGGGAACCGATCCGCCGAGATCGGTCAGCCGCTTGGCGACTGCGGGATCGTCCAGCGCCTTGTCGAGCGCCGCCGCGAGCTTGTCGATCGCCTCCTTCGGTGTCCCCTTCGGCGCGAATATGCCGGCCCAGATGCTCATCTGGTAGTCGAGCCCCGCTTCCTTGGCGGTCGGCAGCTTCGGCAGCTTCGCCAGCCGTTCGCTGGACGCGATGGCGAACGCCTTGACTGCGCCTGAATCGACCTGGCCGGAAACGCTGACGGCCTGCTCGCAGAAATAATCGACGTGACCGCCGATCAGATCGTTCATCGCCGGGCCGGTGCCGCGGTAGGCTATGGCAGTGGGCTGAACGCCGGCTGCCGTGTTGAACAGAATGCAGGCCATGTGCGACGAGGCGCCGATGCCCCCGTGTGCTTGCTTCACGGCGCTGCCGTTCTTCTTCAGATAGGCGATGAACTCGCGAAGATTGTTGGCGGGGAAGTCCTTCTTCGCGACGATCACCGCCGGCGCGTGGGCAGTGAAGCCGACCGGCTCGAAATCACGCTGCGAGTCGTACTTGATACCCGGCGTCAGCACCGGCGCGGCGACGTGCGAGCCCATGCTGCCGGCGAGCAACGTGTAGCCGTCAGGTTTCGCCGATGCGACACGAGCGCTGCCGAGCGTCCCGCCGGCGCCGCCGACGTTCTCGATCACCAGTTGTTGACCGAGCGTGCCGGACATGTGCTGCGCGACGATACGTGCGACGACGTCGCTCGGGCCGCCGGCCGGAAATGGCACGACGACGGTGATGGGCCGGGTCGGATAGTCCTGTGCATGAACCGCCGGTGCCGCGAGGCTCAAGCCGACAGCCGCCGCACAGGCCACACCCAAAGATGTCATCGAGATTCGCATGATAAATTCCTCCCATGTTCGCGATCCGGTAACCCGAAGGACTCGTCGTATCCCCGACCGGTTCGGATTACCGGATGCCTGCTTTCGCGGGCATGACAGCAAGGTGACTACTCCGCGGCCTCTTTCTGCACGGCCGGAACGCCGCGCGCCTTCACCACCACCTTGATGGCGTCCTCGACCCGGTCCTTGGCGTAGCGCAGCGCCGTCGGCAGGTCCTCGAGCGCGAACGTGTGCGTGTGGATCTTGGTCGCGTCGAAGCGCTTCTGCCGCATGAAGGCCTCGGCGCGGTGCGTTGCGCTTTTGCCCTCGCCGCGGATGCCGAGGAGGTAGATGTTGTTGCGCACGATGTGGGCGATGTCGACCAGGGCCGGATCGTGCGGGAAGGCGGCGAGGCAGACCTTGCCGCCGCGGTTGACCATGTAGAGCGCCTCGTTCACTGCGTTCGGCGCGGCCGAGCATTCGAGCACGTAATCGACGCCCTTGCCGCCGTTGCGCGTCTTCACCGCCGCGACCACGTCGGGCTCCTTGCGGATGTTGATCACGTGGTCGGCGCCCAATTCGGTGCCGATCACGAGGCGGTTGTCGCGCGTTCCGGTGAGGATCACCGGCTGCGCGCCCATCGCCTTGGCGACCGCGACGCCGAGCAGCCCGATCGGGCCGGGGCCGGTGACGACCACCGACTCGCCGGCAACCAGGCCGCCGAGCTCGGTGAGCCCGTACATCGCGGTGCCGGCGGTCACGACCAGCGTCGCCTCCTCGTCGGACATCTCGTCGGGAATCGCGACCAGCGTGTTGATGTTGTTGATCTGGTATTCGCAAAAGCCGCCGTCGGTGGTGAAGCCGTTGGCGCGGTGGCCCTTGTCGACGTCGCCGTAGTTGAGGCCGTAGTTGTGGCAGGAGGTGTACATGCCTTCGCGGCAGCGCTTGCACTGGCCGCAGCCGGCATGAATCTCGACGCTGATGCGCTGGCCGATCTTGTATTCGTCGACGCCGGGGCCGAGCGCGACGACCGTGCCCATGTATTCATGGCCGGGCGTCCAGTTCTTGTTGAATGGCGGGCCGCCTTGGATCAGGGCGGGCGGGCCGTGATAGATGTTGTCGAGGTCGGTGGCGCAGATCGCGACGGCATCGATGCGCACCAACACCTCGGCCTTCTTCGGCACCGGCACCGGCTTCTCGGTCAAGGTCAGCTCACCGGGGTTGCCGAGCACCCACGCCTTCATGCGGTCCGGGATCGGCCAGTTCGGGTCGGTCTTCACTCCGGCGGGCGCGTCCATGAAAGCTTCCTCCTCGCTAGTGTGGTGGTTCAAAGCGAAATTCTGAACCAAACCACACGAGACTCATAGGGTTGCTGGTGTCCTTTCGAATCCGAAGTTCGCCAAGAGCGTGATGCAAGGTCAGGCGAACTTCGGATTCGGGACACGAGGCCGTTGGGCAGCAGTATACCCCGCAAATCCGGGTTTCGGCGATGCCGCCGCCGCTGTGCCGCAGGGGCCACGAAAAATCAATGATGTCAATCACTTATAGCAACATTCAGCGGGCTGTGGACCGGGGCGTGTTGAAGCGGCGCAGTCAGGGCACTGTGCTAGGATGGATGCGATTCTGAAGCATTTTCATTTGGATGGGAGCGCTCATGCGCAACGGTCGTCGAATAGGCTCCGCCCAAGTCTTCGGACGGGTCAGGCTTGTGGTCGCTGCGGCGCTCGCCGCCGTGACGATGAGCTCCGCGGCAAAGGCCCAGGCCCCGATCGACGAGCTCTTGTCGGGTGTGGTGCAGATCAAGACTTTCATCAATCCGGATGCCCGTTCGGTGCAGAACCTCGGGCGCCAGCGCAGCGGCTCCGGTATCGTCATCGACAACGACGGTCTCGTTCTCACCATTGGCTATCTGATGCTCGAGGCGCATGCGGCTGAGGTCGTCACCAACGACGGGCGCACCCTGCCGGCGGCCGTCCTCGGTTACGACCACGAGACCGGATTCGGCCTGCTCAAGGCAACAACACCGCTCAAGGTGAAGCCGTTCGTGTTCGGCAAGTCTGGCGATCTCAAGGAGCGCGACCCGGTCCTGGCGGCAAGCTTCGGCGGACGAACCGGGCTTGCGCCGGCCTATGTCGTATCCCGGCGCGAATTTGCCGGCAGCTGGGAATACCTGGTCGACGGGGCAATCTTTACCGCGCCAGCGCATTCGCATTGGAGCGGAGCGGCGCTGATCAGCCGCGACGGCAAGCTCGTCGGCGTCGGCTCGCTCATCCTGGCGGACGTCAGCGGTGCCGGTGCGGGGCTTCCCGGCAACATGTACGTTCCAACCGACCTCCTGCAGCCCATTCTCGCCGACCTCATCGCCGACAAGCGTGGTGCGGGGCCGGCGCGGCCCTGGCTTGGCGTCAATACCGAGGAGATTGCCGGGCGGCTGTTCGTCAGCCGCGTGACGCCGGACAGCCCGGCCGAGAAGGCCGGCTTGAAACGCGGCGATATCGTCGTCGGCGTCGATGGGGAACCGGTGAAGACGCTGGCCGACCTCTACCGTAAGGTCTGGGCCAAAGGCAGCGCCGGCGTCACGATCCCCGTCGACGTGGTGCAGGGCGACGAGAAACGGCGCGTCGACATCAAGTCGATGAATCGGCTCGATCACCTGAAGCTGAAGTCGACGTATTGAGCCACAATCGTCATGGCCGGGCTCGTCCCGGCCGTCCACGTTCTTGTTCTAACTCGCGCTTGAAGACGTGGATGCCCGCGCAGGCAAATTTATGCAGCCTGCGCAAGCTCGGCTGCAAGCGCGGGCATGACGAGTCAGAATTTTGACGTCGTTGGTCTATTCCGCCGCCGGCCTGAGACCGTGCCGGTCCCACCAGGTCGCGGCGCGGCTGTGATCCTCGCTGCCGCCGACCCCGTCGCTTGCGTCGCGGAACAGATCGCGGATCAATTCACCGATCGGGGCGTGCACGTCGATCTGTTCCGCCAGATCGGCGGCGATGCCGACGTCCTTCGCCAGCAGGCCGAGCGCGAAGCCGGTTGCGAACTTCTCGTTCAGCACATGCTCTTTCATCACCACGTCGCTGGCGAAGCTGCGCCCGGTCGAGACATTGATGACGTCGATCATCACCGCCGGATCGAGCCCGAACTTACGGCCGACGCGCACCGCTTCGCTGGCGGCGGCAAACGAAGCACCGGCAAGGAAATTGTTCAGGCACTTCATCGCGTGGCCGCAGCCGAGCCCGCCGACCTCGAACAGCCGGTTGCCCATTCGCTCCAGCACCGGCCGCGCCGTTGCGATCGTGTCCGGCTCGCCGCCGATCATGATGGCGAGCGTTCCCTTTTCGGCGCCGATGATGCCGCCGGAGACCGGCGCGTCGACCAGCCCGATGCCTCGTGCGGCCAAGACCTGGCCGAGCTCGCGTGTGCCGACCGGAGCAGCCGAGCTCATGTCGATGACGATGCTGCCCGGGCGCAGGTTTTGCGCGAGCGCGCCTCCCTGCATCTCCAGCACGGCCTCGCGCACCTCGCGTCCGCTCGGCAGCATGGTGACGACGGCATCGGCGCTGCTTGCAAGATCGGCGAGCCGATCGGTCGCGCGCGCCTGATGCTCCGACGCGAACAGGCGGGCCCGTTCGGCGGCGATATCGAACACCGTCACCGCATAGCCGGCGCGGACCAGGTGGGCCGCCATGCGCGAGCCCATGTTGCCGATGCCGATGAATCCGACGTTGTTGATTGCACCCACGGTCGCGACCTCCCGAACAGCATTTGGCACATCATTGCGCGAATGCCGTTCCGCCGGAAGAGCCTATCCGGTGTGGCCGAGGCGATGTGACAGCTCGCGCGCGGCTTCTTCGATCGCCTTCACCACGGGGCTGCTCGAATCGGTGCGCATCGCTTCCGTGCGTCCCACGGCGCAGATCACCGCGGCGAGCTTGCCGCGATAGTCGAACACCGGCGCTGCGACCGCATCCACGCCCGGCAGGAGGGGACTTTGGGCCCACGAGACTTTCCGCTGCCGGATATCCGCTATCAGTTCCGACAGTTCCTGCTTCTCCAGCAAGCCGGACGAACGCTTGCGCCGTTCGTCAGCGACCAGCGGCTGCGTCATGGCCTCCGGCATGAATGCGAGGAACACGCGTCCGATCACCGACGAGAGCAAAGGCAGCACCGAGCCCATGCGCACGTTCATGGTGACGGGATGATCGCTCTCCTCCATGGCCACGATGGTCGGGCCGTGATCGCCCCAGATCGCGGCCGTCACCGTCTCGCCGATCGAATCGCGCAGGCGCGGCAAGGCGTCCTGCACCTGCCGCACCGGGCTGGTGCGGCCCAGCCCGACCAGCCCGATGGTGACGGCGGCGGAGCCGATCCGATAGTGGCCGCTCTCGGCGTCCTGGTCGATCAGGCCGGCGGCGCGCAGGCTCGCGAGATAGCGATGCACCTTGGCGCGCGGCATCCCGGTCGCCGCCGTGAGCCCCTTGAGCGGCAATTCGCCGCCGCCTGCGGCCAGCGCCTTCAGGATCGCCGCTGCAATGGCCACGGATTGCACGCCGTTTCGATCTGCTGCGTCTGCCATGCGGCCTCTTGTTACCTTCGTGAATCTCGCGCGCATGCCTTGACCCGCGGCCGTCTCGCAATACAATACGCGTTACGGATTAAGCGACAACGGCAAACCGAAACGTCAGGAGGAAATAGCATGGCCACGACCCTCACGCGCGTGAAGGGGGCCCCGAAAGGCATGGGGCTACATGAGTTCATCGCCCACCAGGAAGGTCTTTTTGCCGCTGAGGGGCTCGACGTCGAGATCGACTGGAAGACGTTCAAGGGCACCCAGTCGAGCTGGAAGGATTTCAAATATTTCGAGCGTCCGCAGGATCAGCCCTACACCCAGAGCAAGGAGGAGGTGATCCAGTGCGCCTGCATGTGGGGCACGATCAGCAACGCCAGCGCCGGCATGGGCAAAGTGGTGCCCGAGGCCTACGGCCTGTCGCCGTGGGCCATCTACGTGCGGCCGAACTCGAAGATCCGCAAGCCCGAGGACCTGAAGGATGTCCCGGTATCGGTCGGCATGCGCGCCGGCAGCCACTTCAATGTGCCCTACCGGCTTGAGAAGCATCTGCCGCTCGAGAGCATCAAGGTTGTCAACACCGGGGGCTTCGGTGCGCGTCTGCGGGCGTTGCTTGACGGCGAGGTCGAGGCGGCGAGCCTGCTGCCGCCGCAGATCGCGATGGCGGACCAGCTCGGGCTCCGCTGCATCATCGCCGACACGTTCAAGACGCTGTGGTGGGTACCGGAGACCGCATCGCCCACGACCGTGCGGGCCTATCTGAATGCGCTCGACCGCGCCGAGAAGGCATTCACCGCCGATCCGCAGAAATATCTGCCGCTGTGGAAGCTCGCTGTTCCGGAGGATTTCCAGAACGAGCACCCGTGGGACTACGGCAAGTTCGGACACGGCGAACACTTTGTCTACAAGCCGCTGGCACGCGCGGAGTTCGACGACATCATTGCGCAGGTCGAGCGCTGGGGCCTCGACGACCACCTCAAGGAGCGCACGATGGAGAAGGTCGTCTACGCCGGCGCGCCCGTCGAGTGATAGCGTCCCACTGTATCCTGCCCACTCCATAACGGCCGCGGTCTGCTGGACCGCGGCCTTTGCATTCGTCAATCTCCACCTCAGGGAGCAGCAATAAGAACGCGAGGAGGCCGCCATGAAGCGCAGCACGGATCGCATCCTGACGACGCATGTCGGCAGTCTGATCCGCCCGGACGCACTGATCGAGTTCATGCACGCCAAGGAGGCCGGCAAGCCGTTCGATCAGGCGGCTTACGAAGAATGCCTGACGGACTCCGTCGCGACCGTGGTTAAGCAGCAGGCCGACATCGGCGTCGACGTCATCAGCGACGGCGAGTTCGGCAAGACCATCAGCTGGGCGCAGTATGCGCTGGAGCGCCTCGGCGGGTTCGAACGGCGAGTGTTCAATCGGGCCGCCGGCAATCCCTGGACGCGCGGTGCCGACCGCACCCGGTTCGCCGAGTTTTACGCCGAGCTCGACGGACGCGATCCGATCGAGACTACGAAGGATTCAGTCATCGTCAGCCCCGTCAGCTACACCGGCCAGGCGATTCTGCAGCGCGACATCGACAACTTCAACGCCGGATTGAAGAACGCGAAGGTCGACGAAGCCTTCCTGCCCGTCGCGGCGCCGGCGAGCGCCATCCCCGACCGCAAGAACGAATACTACCAGACCGACGAGGAGAGCATTCGCGCCGTCGGCAAGGCGATGGCCGTCGAGTATCGCGCGATTGTCGACGCCGGCTTCATCGTGCAGCTCGACGATGCGCGCGCCGCCGTCACCTACGACCGCATGGTGCCGCCGAAGACGTTGGCTGATTTCCGCGACTGGCTCGAACTGCACACCGAGGTGCTCAACGATGCCATTACCGGCATTCCGCCGGAGAAGATCCGCTGTCACGTCTGCTGGGGAAGCTGGCCCGGCCCGCATGTGAGCGACGTGCCGGTCCGCGACATCATCGACATCATCCTCAAGGTGAAGGCCGGCGCTTACTCACTGGAAATGGCCAACCCGCGCCATGAGCATGAGTGGCAGGTGTGGAAGGATGTGAAGCTGCCGGACGGCAAGATTTTGATCCCCGGCGTCATCAGCCACTCGACCAATGTGGTCGAGCACCCTGAGCTGGTCGCCGAGCGCATCGGGCGGCTCGCCAAGCTCGTCGGCCGCGAAAACGTGATCGCCGGTACCGACTGCGGCTTCGCGCAGGCGACCTTTCTGCGCCGCGTGCACCCGTCGATCCAGTGGGCGAAGCTCGAGGCGCTGGTGGAAGGCGGGAGGATTGCGACGAAGCAGTTGTGGGGTTGATTGAGCGAACCGTGAGGGGGCTCCTCAGGATGAAGTGTTGCTGAGTGTGTGGCCTTTAGAGATGCCACACACCGAAGCCTCATCCTGAGGAGCGCCCGTAAGGCGCGTCTCGAAGGATGGGCCGCGCGCGCTACTGCACTTTCAATCCCATCAAATTCGCAATCAGGTTCCGCTGAATCTGCGACGTCCCCGCCGCGATCGTCGCCGAGCGCGCGTCGCGGTAGTGGCGTTGCATGTCGAATTCCATGCTGTAGCCGAAGCCGCCGAAAATCTGCATGCCCATGTTGGCGACCTTGACGTAGGTCTCCGAGGTCAACAGCTTCGCCATCGTGATCTCGCGCAGCGCGTCCTGACCGGTCGACACCATCCAGGCAGCGCGCCAGGTCAGCGTGCGCGCGGCCTCGACCTCGGTCTGCATGTCGGCCAGCATGTGGGCGATCGCCTGGAAGGCACCGATCGGCCGGCCGAACTGCTTGCGGTCCTTGGCGTATTGCGTGGCGAGGTCGACCGCGGCCTGCGCAGCGCCGCAATTGCCCGCCGCCGAGGTGACGCGCTCGACCTGCAACCCCGACAACAGCACGTTCCAGCCGTTGTTCTCGCCGCCGATGAGCCGGTCGGCCGGCACCCGCACGTCGTTGAAGGTGAGCTCGTAGGTGCCGGTGCAGCGGCGGCCAAGCATGTCGAGCTTGCGCAAGGTGAGGCCCGGCGTGTCGTTGTCGACCAGGAACAGCGACAGGCCCTGACGGTAGTGTGCGGCGGGGTCGGTCTTTGCGTAGACGTTGATCACCGCGTTCTTCGCACCGGCGCCCGTGCTCCAGATCTTCTGCCCGTTGATCACGTACTGATCGCCGTCGCGCTTCGCGTTCGTGCGCATCGCGCCGACGTCCGAGCCGGCGTCGGGCTCGGAGATCGAGATCGCCATGCGCACGTCGCCGGTGAACAGCTTCGGCAGCCAGTGCTGCTTCTGCTCCTCGGAGGCCTTGCGCAGGATGTTGAGGCCGCAGAAGGTCGAGCCGGCGAACGCCATGAAGAAGTCGGCGCTCTTGCGCGACAGCTCCTCTGCCAGCACCACCATGTCGAGCACGCTGCCGCCGAGCCCGCCGTATTCCTCGGGATAGGGCAGACGCAGCAGGCCGGCATCGACCCAGGCGCTGTAAAGCTCGTACGGATACGCCTGCTCGCGATCCAGGCGCCGCACATACTCGGGCGTCGCGATGCGATCCATCAGCTTGCGGATGCTGTCGCGCAGGATGGTCTGCTCTTCGGTAAAGCTGAAATCCACCTGCGTTACTCCTTCGTCACCAGCAGCACATCCAGCGCCTGCACGCCTCGCCCTCTCGGATAGACCAGGAAGTGGTTCGGCGTTCCGGACACGCGGGCCGAGAGATGCCCCTGGGTCAGGTCGCCCCAGCCGTGCCGCTCGCACAGCCGGTACGCCGCCGCCAGGTCGACCCGCACGGCCCATTCCGCCTCGGTGATCTCCGCCGCGTCGATCCGGCGATTGCGATCGATCGAAAATTCCATGGTGGCCATGACAGCGCTCCTCGCCGTGCGGGGTTGGCGGAACGGTAGTAGACAATGCGGCGGGCGTCCATCGCCGGTCGCCGCGTTGACAGCCTGCGCGGATGCCGGTGAAACTGCTCGGCTTTTCTCGTGCGGAGCGTGTTGCACCTCGGTCTGGCGCGCAGCGCGCAACGCAGAGGCACGAAGGAGCGGTTTCGTGAAGCAGGCCGACCTGTTCGACATCAACGGCCATGTCGCGCTCGTCACCGGCGCCGCGAGCGGCCCCGGCCTCGCCTTTGCCGAGGTGATGGCGGAGAACGGCGCCAAGACCATATTGACGGACATCGATGCCGCCGGACTCGATCGGGAAACGTCCCGCTTGCGGGCGGCCGGCTGCGACGTCGAGCGGGTGGTGGTCGACATTCTTGACACCGCGGCGTTGCGCGCGGCCATCGATGGCGCAGTGGAACGGCACGGCCGGCTCGATGCGGTGTTCGCCAATGCGGGGATCAGTTCCGGTCCGGGCTATGGGCTGTCGCCGGACGGCGCGATCGACGCGCTCGACCTGGCGTTGTTTGAGCGCGCCATCCAGATCAATCTCCACGCCGCGTTCCACACCATCCGGCTCGCCGCCATTCACATGAAGCGCCAGAAGAGCGGCAGCATCGTCGTCACCAGTTCGATTGGCGGCACACGCTCCGAGCCGTTCGTCGGCTACGGCTATGCCGGGTCGAAGGCAGCGATCAACAACATCGTGCGCCATGCCGCGGCCGATCTCGCGCCCTCCAATGTGCGGGTCAATGCCATCGCGCCGGGCGCCTTCCTAACCAACATCGCCGGCGGACGGCTGAAGAGCGAGCCCGAGCGGGCGAAGAAATTCGCAGCCATGAGTCCGATGAACCGCATCGCCATGCCGGACGAGATCAAGGGTCTCGCGCTCTTGCTGGCCTCGCCCGCCGGGAGCTTCATCACCGGCGCGGTGATCCCGATCGACGGCGGCACCACGGCGAGATAGCTTGCGATTCTGGGAGGCAATAAAATGAAGCGAAGCACCGACAAGATCCGCACCACGCACGCCGGCCAGCTGCCGGTGCCGCCGAGCTGCCAGGATCTGGCCTTCCGGCTTTACGCCGGCGAGACGGTCGCGCCCGAGGTGATCGAGGCCGGCGTCGCCGACGTCGTGCGCAAGCAACTCGACACCGGCATCGACTGCATCGGCGACGGCGAGTTCTGGAAGACCCGCACCATCGCCTATTACGGCAGCCACTTCTCTGGCATCGAGACCCGGCCGCTCAAGCCCGGCGAGACCGGTTCGACACGCACCTTCACGCGCGAGCGCGACGAGTTTGCACAGTTCTACAAGGACAGCGACAATGCCGGCTCGATGTTCTTCGTGCCGGGCGAGAAGCCGATTCCGCCCGAGCGCGAGCGGACGATCGCAACCGGCCCGGTGAAGGCGAAAGGAACGGAGGCGATCGATCGCGAGATCGAGACATTCAAGGCCGCGATCGCCCGCACCGGAAAGACGGTGGACGAGCCGTTTTTTTGCGTGATCGCGCCGGGCTGGCTCGATCACTTCTTGTACAACGAATACTACAAGACCGACGAGGAGTTCCTGTTCGCCCTGGCCGAAGCGCTGCGCGACGAATACCGCGCCGTCGTGGACGCGGGTTTCATCCTGCAGGTGGATGATCCAGGCCTGGTCGATTGGTGGGACATGCTCAAGCCGGCGCTGAGCGTCGAAGACTACGTCAGCAAGTTTGCCAAGGTTCGCGTCGAGGCCATCAATCACGCGCTGGCTGGCATTCCGGAAGACAAGGTGCGCTATCACCTGTGCTGGGGAAGCTGGCACGGACCGCACACCCACGATCTGCCGCTCAAGCACATCACCGACCTGCTGATGCAGGTCAAGGCACAGACCTACTCGTTCGAGGCGGCTAATGTGCGCCACGAGCACGAATGGCGGGTGTGGAACGACGTGAAGCTCCCCGACGGCAAGATGCTGCTGCCGGGCGTCGTCAGCCACGCCACCAATCTGGTCGAGCACCCGGAACTGGTGGCGGAACGGATCCTGCGGTTTACCAATATCGTCGGGCGTGAAAACGTCATGGCCGGAACCGATTGCGGCCTCGGCAGGCGCGTTCACGCGGACATCGCCTGGGCGAAGCTCCGCGCGCTGGTCGACGGCGCGCAAATGGCGTCGAAGGTGCTGTGGGGCTAGCCGAGAAATCCGGCTGACCGCACGGTCGGCTCGCGCTTCACTCCCCCGAAAGGGAGGGAGCGGAGAGGCCGCTAGCGTCCCGAATCCGAAGTTCGCGCCACCTCGCAGCGTCTTCTTAGTGGACTTCTGAACCACCACACTAGCGATCCAGGTCGCCGCCGCGGCTGGTGCCGAGTCCCTTCATGAAGCTCTGCCGGATCAGCGCCGGATCGCGCACCGTTTTTCCGACGCCCGGCTCATCGTCGATGCGGGCGGCATAGAGCACCGGCCCGCCGTGCTCGAAACTCCGGTCGATCAGCACGTCGAAATGCGTCTCGTCGGCGATCCAGGAGGCCTCGAGCCCGGCGCCGCGCGCGATCGCGACGATGTCGCTGACGCCATGGGTCGCGGTCGTCTGCTTGCCGGTGATCTGGTAGAGGCCGTTGTCCATGATGACGATGGTGAGGTTGCGCGGCCGTACATTGGCGATCGTGGTCAGGCAACCCAGCGCCATCAGGATCGAGCCGTCGCCTTCGAGCGCGATCACGCCGCGCTTCGGCTGCGCCAGCGCGACGCCGAGCGCGATCGGGCAGGCGAGCCCCATGCTGCCGAGCATGTAGAAATTCTGCTTGCGGTGGCCCGCCGCCCACAGATCGAAATTGGTGTTACCGATTCCGGCGACCACGGCCTCGTCGTGCTTGAGGATCTCGACCAGGCGGCGCGTCAGCGCAGCGCGGTTCAGCACCCTGGCGGATGCCTTCTCGACGGTTACCGGTGCGGACTGGTTCACGGCACGCCCTTGAACAGTGTCACTGCGTTCAGCCAATCCGGCCATCATGGCCGGCATGTCTCGATACAGCTTGTCATGTCCCGCGAAAGCGGGGCATCCACTCATTGATGAATTTCCAGGGAAAGTCACGCGTCAAGCCGGCGCCAGGCCCGCTGTTTGCGCTGGCGCTCGCCTCGATCGCGCTGATCGGGCCACTGGCGGTGCATCTGTTCATGCCCGTCATCCCCGCGGTCAAGGCGGCGTTCGCCGTCTCGGATGCGGTGGCGCAGCTCACCTTCAGCATTGCACTGTTCGCCATGGCCTTCGCGACCTTGGCCTATGGGTCGCTCGCGGATCGCTACGGGCGGCGGCCGGTCCTGCTGTCGGGCCTCTGCCTGTTCCTGGTCGGCAGCGTCATCTCGGCGATTGCCGACACGGCATGGGCCCTGGTGCTCGGCCGGCTGGTGCAGGCGATCGGCGCCGGCTGTGGCATGACCCTGGTGCGAACCATCGCCCGCGACGCCTACGGCCCGGATCGCCTCGTCAAGGTGCTCGCTTACCTGACGATGTTCTATACCATCGGCCCGATGATCTCGCCGGCGATCGGCGGCATCCTGGTCGATACGTTCGGCTGGCGCAGCGTGTTCGGTTTTGCCTTGCTGCTGGGGTCCGTCATCGCGCTGGCGGCCTATCTCGCCGTCTACGAGACGCGCCCGCGCGCGGAGACCGCGCAAGCCGGTCCGGGTGTTCTCGGCGGCTATGTCGCCTTGTTTGCCCACCCCCGCTTCACGGCGTTCGTGCTGCAGAGCGGGTTCTGCTCGGCATCGTTCATGACGGCGGCCTCGGCGTCGGCAACGCTGATGCCCGAGTATCTGCATCGGCCGCCGACCGAGTTCGGGCTGTACTTCCTGGCGTTCCCGCTGGGCTATTTCGGCGGAAACCTGATCGCGAGCCGCGTCGGCAATCGCGTCTCCGTCGAGACCATGGTTCTCGCCGGATCGCTCGTGAATCTGGCGGCTGCTGCGGGTCAATGCGGATGGCTTCTGTCGGGCAGCATGATGCCGCTGGCGCTTTTTCTCCCGGGCTTCTTCATGACGATGGGCCAGGGGATCGCGATGCCGTATGGCCAGGCGGGAGCCATGGCGACGATGCCGCAGCTTGCCGGTACGGCCGCAGGCGTCGGCGTCTTCATGCAGTTCTTCCTCGGCGCGGCTTTCGCCCAGCTTTACGGTGTTTTCGCCGACGGGACGCCGGGACCGATGATGGTGATCGTCGCATTGGCCGCCGCCCTCGCCTTGATCACGGGCGTGGTGCCGGCATTGCTGGCGCGGCGGAATCGGTCGCCGTGAGGCGATGAGGCTTCGCAGACTCACGGTCATTTCAGGTGTGCGCCGAAGAACGCGATCGAATCCTTGACCGCCCGCACTTGCACCGCATCGGGAGCGTAGACGCCATCCCGGTTGCGTTGGACATAGACGAAGCCGTGCACGTCATGCTCGTAGGTTGCCCACCGGGCGTCCTTACCGAGTTCGATCAGCAAATCGTAGCAGACCCGGAAGATGCCCTGCAGCTCGTCGCTGTTGCGGCCCTGCACGAAGATCGGCGTCGTGATCGGGGCCATGCGCTCCCTCGCAACATCCTCGGAGATCCGGGCGCGGACCTTTTCGGCCTCGCGCATCAGCATGCTCTCGACGTCGAGCAGGCCGGTGGCGGGATTGACGTGGGCGGTGGCGTCGGGCTTCAGCCGCAGGAATTCGTGCGCCGCCGGCTCACTGGCGATCATCGCCTGCACCCCGTGATATTCCGACGCGATCTTGAATGCCATCTCGCCGCCGTGGCTCATGCCCATGTAGCCGATCCTGTCCGCGGCGACGCCGGGCAGCGTCCTCACATGGTCGATGATCGAGATGACGTCCTCGTATTCCAGCGGCCCGCGGTTGAGGAGCTGGCGGCCTTGCCGCCGGTCCTCGATCAGCGAGCCGATCCTGTCGTAGGCGTAGTCGACCTCGGCGCGATAGCGCAGCCACGCCACCGCGTAGCCGGCGTCGAGGAATTGCTCCTGCGTCCAGCTGCGGTTCTGCGTGAGGTCGCGCACCATCGCCATGCCGCCGCCGCCATTGCCGGACGCAAACAGCACCAGCGGGAACGGTCCGTTGCCGTGCGGCATCCGCAGCCCGACCGGCGCATAGACGCCGTCGATCAGCTCCATGTACATCAACTGCACCGGGATGTCGGATCCGCGCACCGGCTCGGCGACGACGACGCGGTCGGGATCGACGGTCGTGGACGGCGGCATCGGATCGCCTCTCGCCGAGATGGATATCGTTCCCCCTGGCTACGCCAGTGCGGCCGATTTGTCGACGGAGGCGGGATGCCGTATGTATGCTGCGAGAGACGAACAGCATGGGAGGAGCAAGCGTGGCCGTCATTCCGAAGGTTCTGCACGAGCACATCAATACCGCCTATCCGGCGCATGTCTGCCTGATCGGCACCGTGCTGCCGAACGGCTATGCGCAAATGACGCCGCGCGGCAGCACCGCGGTGTTCGACGACGAGCATTTCTCGCTGTGGGAGCGGGGCAGGGGTTCGACCAACGCCAACCTCGCCGACGGCAGCAAGGTGACGATCTTCTTCCGCAAGCCGCCGCTGCGCGACGCCGGCCTCCTGCCGCGCGGCGGCATCGCCCGGTTCTACGGCGTCGCCACGCTCTACAAGTCAGGCCCGATCTACGAGGAAATCTGGAACCGCTTGATCGAGCCCGAGAAGAAGAGCGATGCGGAGAAGAAGGGCTTCGGCGTGCTGATCAAGATCGAGCGGGCCGAGGACCTCGCGGGCAATCCGCTGGCGCTATGACGCGCGCGTTCCGCCGCCACATTTTGTTGGAATTCCAGTCGCCTTGCCGGCGGCTGGACGGTAAAGTCGCGGGTGCGTCCAATTGAGTCCGCGCGGCGGGCGCGCTGGATGCCGCGTGCCTATCCGAGTCAAATAACGGGGCGTGAACATGGCCATTGAAACAATCGTCATCTGGCTGCTCGTCGGCGGTATTGCCGGCTGGTTGGCTGGCCTTGTCATAAAGGGCGGCGGATACGGTCTCCTCGGCAACATCGTCATCGGCATCATCGGTGCGGTCGTCGCCGGGTGGCTGCTGCCACAGCTTGGGATTCTGATCGGCGGCGGCATTGTCGGCGCCATCATCAACGCCTTCATCGGCGCGGTGATCGTGCTGTTCGTGATCGGCCTGGTGAAGCGCGCCTAGCTGCGGCGGTGGCTTTGGGCTGGCGAATTTGCGCCGGCGGCATGCATCGTGCGAGGCGCGAGCATGCGGCTGGCGCAAAGCGATTGACTCATGCATCTTTAGGCTTGCGGTGGGCACGTCGCACGATTAAGTGCGGATTCGCCGGGTATTCACCCAAACTCCCCATCCCGCATCGAGGCGACAACGTCGCGCATGCAGTCGATCATTTCCGTCGCCAATCTCTCCAAGACCTATGCCTCCGGCTTCCAGGCGCTCAAGCGCATCGATCTGGAGATTCGGCGTGGTGAGATTTTCGCCCTTCTGGGCCCGAACGGCGCCGGCAAGACGACGCTGATCGGCATCATTTGCGGGATCGTGACCCCGTCCGAAGGACGCGTATTGGTCGACGGTCACGACATCGTCACCGACTATCGTGCCGCGCGCTCCATGATTGGACTGGTGCCGCAGGAGCTCACGACGGATGCCTTCGAGACCGTCTGGGCGACCGTCACCTTCAGCCGTGGCCTGTTCGGCAAGCCGGCTGATCCCACGCACATCACCAAGATTCTCAAGGAGCTGTCCCTGTGGGACAAGAAGGACTCAAAGATCATGACGCTGTCCGGCGGCATGAAGCGCCGCGTGCTTATCGCCAAGGCGCTGTCGCACCAGCCGCAGATTCTTTTTCTTGACGAGCCAACAGCCGGGGTCGACGTCGAACTGCGCAAGGATATGTGGCAGGTCGTGCGGTCGCTGCGCGACTCAGGCGTGACTATCATCCTGACTACCCACTACATCGCGGAAGCCGAGGACATGGCTGACCGGATCGGCGTGATCAACAACGGCGATATCATCCTGGTCGAGGACAAGGTCGAGCTGATGCGCAAGCTCGGCACCAAGCAGTTGACGATCGAGCTGCAGAAGCAGCTCGACGCCGTGCCGGATGCGCTGGCGGCACACCGCCTGACACTGTCGGCCGACGGCGGCAATCTGGTCTACACCTATGACACGCAGAGCGAGCGCACCGGCATCACGGCGCTGCTCGCGGAACTCAATCACGCGGGAATCCGGTTCCGCGACCTTCATACCACGCAGAGTTCGCTGGAGGACATCTTCGTCGACCTGGTGAGACAAGACAGATGACCCTGAATCTCCGGGCGATACGTGCCATCTATCTGTTCGAAATGGCGCGGACGTGGCGCACGCCGCTGCAAAGCATCCTGTCTCCGGTGATCTCGACGTCGCTGTATTTCGTGGTGTTCGGCTCCGCGATCGGTTCGCGCATCACCGAGATCGATGGGGTCAGCTACGGCGCCTTCATCGTGCCGGGGCTGATCATGCTGTTGCTGCTGACGCAGAGCGTCTCCAATGCGTCGTTCGGCATCTACTTCCCGAAATTCCTCGGCACGATCTACGAACTGCTGTCGGCGCCGATCTCGTTCATCGAGATCGTGCTCGGCTATGTCGGCGCCGCCGCGACCAAGTCGATCATCCTGGGACTGTTGATCCTGGCCACCGCATGGCTGTTCGTGCCGCTGCGGATCGAGCATCCGGTCTGGATGCTGGCGTTCCTCGTGCTCACGGCGGTGACGTTCAGCCTGTTCGGCTTCATCATCGGCATCTGGGCGGATGGCATCGAAAAGCTGCAGACCGTGCCGCTGCTGATCATCACGCCGCTGACCTTCCTCGGCGGCACGTTCTATTCCATCGGCGTGCTGCCGCCGATCTGGCAGACGCTCACGCTGTTCAACCCGGTGGTCTACCTGGTCAGCGGCTTTCGCTGGAGCTTCTACGGCATTGCCGACGTGGATGTCGGCATCAGCCTGGCGGTGACGCTCCTGTTCCTCGCCCTGTGCCTGGTGGCGGTGTGGTGGATCTTCAAGACCGGGTATCGGCTGAAGAATTAGGCCGTTGCCTCTTCTCCCTATCCCGATGGGGAGAGGGAGCGCACCGCGGCAAGCGGCGAGCGCGTCACTCATCCCTTCAATTTAGCCTCGGCCACCGGGTTTCCCCCCGTCAGCAGCGGCGACAGGATCAGCGCCACCGGCGCCTGGGTCGACACCGCCTGCTTGATCGACTTGTCGACCATGAAGCGCAGCGTCTTCTCGTCGGTCAGGGTGTGATGCGTCACCGCGACCGAGTCGAGCACCGGCCGCATGGTGCGCGCCACCAGCGCCTGGCCGCTGTTGAACTCGCCGAGCGTGCCGCGCTCGGAGATGATCATGATCGCCGGAATCTGGAACGGCACGATCAACGACGCGAGCGTGTTCGGCGCGACCGCGAAGCCGCTCGTCTGCATCATCACGCAGCCCTTGATGCCGCCCATCCAGGCGCCGGCGGCGATGCCGAGAGCCTCGTCCTCGCGCGTGGCGCCGACCGCCATGAAATAATTGTCGGCGGTCACACCCCGGAGCAGCGGCGTGAGCACGTTGTCGGGCACGTAGGTGACCAGCCGGACGTCGTTGTCCTTCAGGGTCTGCAGGATCGTCTCGGACCAGGTCATCCGCGTCGGCGCTCCGTTGTGGTCAAAGATCGGGCCACGTGCCAAGATGCTGCACCAATAGCGCATGATCCGGGAAAGTGGAACGATCAAGCTCGGGCGTGCGGCGGAAGATCGTGGCCGGGAGGGAGCGACAAGATGCCGAGGTGGAACACCTGCGTTGCCGCGGCCGTTGCGGCATGCGCCGTGGCCGGGCTCATGGATTCGGCGCAAGCGCAAGACTATCCGAACCGGCCGATCACGCTGGTCGTTCCGTACGCCGCCGGCGGCGGCAACGACGTCATGGCGCGCATGGTCGGCGAGCGGATGAGCAAGACGCTCGGTCAGCAGGTGGTGATCGAGAATCGTGGCGGTGCGGGTGGGACCATCGCGACCCGCCACGTCGCCAAGGCCGCGCCCGACGGCTATACCCTCGTGCTCGGTGGCACCGGAACGCTGGCGATCAATCCGACGCTCTATCCCAACGTTGGCTACGATCCGCGCAAGGATTTCGCCCCGGTCGGTCTGATCGGCACCAGCGCCCTGGTGGTGCTGGTGCACCCGGTGCTGCCGGTGCGTTCGGTTGGCGAGCTGATCGCGCTCGCCCAGCGGGAGCCCGGCAAGCTTAGCTTCGCCTCCGCCGGAGTCGGCAGTGGTACGCATCTCGGTGCCGAACTGTTCGCCTCCATGGCGGGCATCAAGCTTACCCACGTTCCCTACCGCGGCACCGCGCCGGCGATCGCTGATCTGCTCGGCGGGCACGTGTCGATCTATTTCTCATCGCTGCCGCCGGCGCTCGGGCTTGCCAAGGAGGGCAAGGTGCGGGCGCTCGCGGTGACCGGCGCCAAGCGCTCGGACGTGCTGCCCGAGTTGCCGACGGTCGCGGAGACCGGGCTGCCCGGCTACGAGGCGGTGCTGCATTACGGGATCGTCGCACCGGCTGGAACGCCGCAGCCGGTGATCGCCAAGCTCAACGCGGCGCTGCGCGAGGCGGTGATGGCGCCGGAGACCAAGGCGCGCATGGCGACCGACGGCACCGAGCCGCTGGCGAGCACGCCGCAGGAATACGCGACCGACATCGACCTTGAGGAGAAGAAATGGTCGGCGGTTGTGGGTAAGGCGGGGGTGAAGGCGAAGTAGGTATCCTCGGCGTCGAGGTTGCCGTCCGGGATGACAGCCTCGACAACCTCACCTATCCGCCTTCCAGGGGATCACCTTGCGCTCGATCTCCTGCATCAGCACGGAGGTGATTAGGCCGAGGATGCCGACGGCGACGATCCCGACGAACATGATGTCGACCTGCAACAGCTCCCACGAGTTCCAGATCAGGTAGCCGATGCCGTTCTTGGAGGCGACGAACTCGGCCGCCACCAGCACGATGAACGACACCGCGAGCGCGATCCGAAGGCCCGCAAAGATCATCGGCAGCGCGCCGAAGAACACCACGCGGGTGAACATGACGCTCTGGCTGGCGCCGTAGTTTTTTGCCACGTCCCAGTAGATCTTCTCGATGTTGGCGGCCCCGACGTAGGTGTTGATGATCACGGGAAAGAATACCGCGATGGCGACCAACGCCACCTTCGAGGCGTCGCCGAAGCCGAACGCGAGCAGCAACAGCGGCATCAGCGCGATCTTCGGGATCGGGAACAGGGCCGCGATCAGCGGATCGAAGAAGATGCGCACCGGCTTGAACATCGCCATCAGCAGGCCCATCACGATTGCTGGAACGGTGCCGACGAAGAATCCGGCGAACACGCGGTAGAGCGTCACCCCGACGTGCTCGGCCAGTTCGCCGCTGACGACCAGCGCCCAGAACCGCACGGCGATATCGGTCGGGGCCGGAATGAAGCGGCGGTCGCCGAAGCCGAGCATCAGCAGGATCTGCCAGATCAGCAGCAGGCCGATCGGCGAGATCAGATACAGAAGCCGCTCGCGGGTCTTGGCGGAAAGACCGCTCATGTTTCCATCTCCGCGCGGGCGCGCTGCACCTCGTCCTCGAGCACCCGCCAGATGTCGAGTTTGAGCTTGCCGAACTCCGCCGACGCCGACAGCGTGATGAGGTCGCGCGGGTGCGGGAACGGCACGTCGATGATCTGCTTGATGCGGCCGGGCTGCGCCGTCATCACCACGGTGCGGTCGCCAAGCAGCAGCGCCTCCTCGATCGAATGGGTGACATAGACCACGGTCTTGCCGGTCCGCTCCCAGATGCGCACCAGCTCGGCCTGCAGGATCACCCGGTTCTGCGCGTCGAGCGAGGCAAACGGCTCATCCATCAGCAGCATGCCGGGATCGGTGACGAAGGCGCGCGCGATGGCGCTGCGCTGGCGCATGCCGCCGGAGAGCTGGTGCGGGTAATGCCTGCGGAACTTGGTGAGGCCGACCAGCTTCAACGCTGTTTCGACCCGGTCCGCGGCCTCGAATTCCGGCACCCCGCGGGTCATCAGGCCGAAGCGGACATTGGCCTCGACGCTCATCCAGGGAAACAGCCCGCTCTCCTGGAACACCATGGCGTTCTCGACCGCCCATCCGGCGGCCTCGACCGAGAACGAGCCGCCGGTCTGGTGGTCGAGTCCGGCGAGAATCCGCAGCAGGGTCGACTTGCCGCAGCCGCTGGGTCCGACGATGCAGACGAATTCACCGGCCGCGATGCGCAGGTCGATGTCGTCGAGCGCCACGATCGGAACCGGCCCGGTGCCGTAGACCTTGCGCAGGGCGACGATATCGACCGCTGCCCCGCGCCGCTGTGCGGCGGGCGTGGAGGCGCGGCTCTCGGCTTCAACAACAGCCACGGAATGATCCGTCCTGGTTCGCCGGCCTGGCTTCAGCGGCAGCCGGGCTCCTTGCTGGCCTTGTTCTCCAAAGTGAACGGACCGAGCTTTTGGTTCGCGTAGTCAACGTAGCTGTAGTCGACCAGGCGCGCTCAACGTAGCTGTAGTCGACCAGGCGCGCGATCGGCAGCTGCGCGGTGGTGAACTTGTTCTTCGCGTACCAGGCCTGGATGTCGAGCAGGCTCTCGGGGTTCACCCGGCCGGTCAGGTTGCGGGCCGGCCAGGGAAACGTGTGCAGCAGTTCCGGCCGACGCTCCGCGCCGGTCTTGATCAGCGCGTCGATCAAATCCTTGCGGATCGCGCCGCCATGATACGCCTGGCAATAGTCGCGCACGCCGCGCATGAGCGCCACGTAGAATTTGCGCAGGATCTCCTGGTTCTGCTTCGCCCAGTCGGTATTGATCAGATTCACGGCGATGCTCAGCGGCTGGGGCTGGACCAGATCGTCCGGCGCGGCGAACGGCACCGCAAGCTTCTTGTCGATCAACTGGTAGGTGAAGGGCGGAATCACCAGGGCTCCGTCGATCGCCTTGTTCTCGAAGGCCACGGCGAATTGCGGGAACGGGATGACCTTGATCTCGACATCCCGGATGGTCAGGCCGACCCGCTCGAGCATCTTACCGACCTCGTAAGTCGTGATCGAGCCTGCGCCATTGCTGGCGATGATCTTGCCCTTGAGGTCCTTGAGGTCCTTGATCTTGTCCTTGAGGTCGGGCCGGATCATCAGGTTGTGGCGGATCGGCGTCGTCACGCGATCGAGCGTGATGATGATCGGGATATCCTTCTCCAGTGCGTTGAAATAACCGGCGGAAATGCCGCCGGCGATGATCTGCAGCCTGCCCTGGCCCAGCAGCGCCATGGCGTTCGCCGAGGAGGCGATGAAGTCCTGCTCGATCTTGATGCCGGCTTCCTTGAAATAGCCCCGCTCCTCCCCCATCGCGAGGGCGCCATTGGCGATTGATCGCACCAGACCGATGCGGATGGTCGTCTCCTGGGCGACGGCACCGCCTGTCACGCCCGCGATCGCAGCCGACGCCAGAAGAATGCGAGCACGTGTCATGTTGGTTCCTCCCGTTTCGCTGACGCTCCACGCGGGCGCCGCCTTGTCCAAGCTCATGATCGCTGCAACGACAATGCGTCAATCGGTCTTCCTCGGCGTTTGGGCGATGAAATAACGCCCCTCGGCATCGCGGTCGATACCTCTGGATTGGCGTAGCGCATCGAGGGCAACGACAACCTCGCGGCCGTCGCGGCTGCCCACCGCGCTCATCAGCTCCTCGAAGAATTTCGGCCCGTCGGCGAGCGCGGCTTCGAGCGACGGGAAGCGGTTCCCTGTGAAGGTCGGCGGCGCCGGCACGCGCGCCTCCAGCCGTCCGCCCGTGCCGAACGGCCAGGTCAGGTCGTATCCGGCCTTGGCGCCGACCCGGACGCCGCCGGTCAGGGAGGGGTCGAGCGGCAGCGTCCGCAGCCTGTCGACGACGATCAGGTCGCGATCCGGCTGGAACCGCGTGGCCAGCGCCCAGTCCATCTGCTCGTCGTTGAAGATGTCGATGTCGGGATCGACCACGAACACGTTCTTGCAGTTGGCGAGCGCGCCGAAGCAGGCCGTGATCGCATTGCGCGCCTCGCCGGGAACACGCTGGCGCAGCGCAATGCGCACGTTGAACGAGCCGCCGCTCGATGTCGTCACATAGACCGCGACCGGCTCGCGCACGGCGATCTCCAGCGCGCGCATGATCAGGATTTCGCTGCGTAGGCTGCCGAGCTGCGCGGTGTCGGTCCTGCCGAGCGAGCGGCCGCCGATCGTCGAGGTCTGGAACAACGCGTCGCGGCGGCGCGTGATCGCCGTGAGGTGAAATACCGGGTTGCGCTTGACCGCACCGTAGTAGCCAAGGAACTCGCCGTAGGGGCCTTCGGCCTCGACATGGCCGCGGGCGTCGAGATAACCTTCCAGCACCCATTCCGCGTCGGCCGGCACGCGAATGTCGTTGGTGACGCATTTCACCACCGGCAGCGGCGCATCGCGCAGCACAGCGAGCAGCCCGAGCTCGTCGACGGGAAGCCGCATCACCGCCGCGATGTGGTCGATCGGGTGCATGCCGACGACGAAGCTCACCGGCAACGGCTGACCGGTCGCGGCGGTCGCCTCATAGATCGCCTTCAGGTCACTCGGCGCGACCAGATCGATGCCGGTCTCGCGGCGTCCGCGCAGCATCAACCGGCGCATGCCGACATTGGTCCAGCCGGTCTTCGGATCGATGACGAAGTCGGTCGAGGCTGAGATGAACGGCGCGCCGTCGGCACCGTGCTGCAGATGCACCGGCAGGGTGGTGAGATCGGCGTCGTCGCCCGTGAGCACGACCTGCTGCACCGGCGCCTCGGCGCGTGAAACCTCGAGGACCTCGGGCTTGCTGCGCAGCCGCCGCTGCACTTCCGCCCGTAGGGCATCGGGTGCGACGCCGAAGGCGAGCGCGAGGCGCGAGCGCGAGCCGCAGACGTTGCCGACCAGTTCCTGCCGTTCCGGGCCGACCGCATGGAAGCGCACCGCCTTGGCGTTGCCTTCGAACGCCTGGGCGACGTCGGCGAGATCGGTTGGATCGCGACGCACCTCCAGTTCCTCCGCCGGCAGGCTGTCGATGAAGCGTCGCAGCCGGAATTGATCGAAGTCCGCAACCTCTTGCGACGACGGCACTTTTGGCTTTTCGACGACGTTCATGACGGCGGCCCTGGTGAGACGGATGGTGAACGGCTGCAAGGCGGCATCAAACGATGATTGCCGCCGGTTGGCAATGACGGATCAGCTTGGTTAGGCTCAGGAATCCAGCCCACACCTGCCCAACAATCCGGATCGTAGCACCACCGATGAACGCCGACGCGCCGATAGGACCCACCGACCGCGGCCCGTACATCGGCCGCCCGCTGCCGCGCTTCGAGGACCTGCGTCTCGTGCGTGGTCAGGGTCTGTTCACGGACGATAAATCGCTACTCGGGCAGGTGTTCGCGGCATTCGTGCGATCCTCGCATGCGCATGCGCAGATCGTGAGAATCGATGCGGCGAATGTTCGCCGTCAGCCCGGCGTGCTCGCTGTCCTGACCGGGGAGGACTACCGCGCCGACGGCGGCGCCGGTATCGCGCAGATGCCGGTGCCGGCCGATGCCCATGACATCACCAAGCCGGCGTTCGCGCCATCGCCGGAGCGCGGCATTCTCAACGAGCCGCATTGGCCGCTGGCCACTGACCGCGTGCGCTATCCCGGCGAGCCGGTGGCCGTGGTGATCGCCGAGACGGCGGCGCAGGCACGCGACGCCGCCGAGCGGATACGCGTCGACTATGAGGTCTTGCCGGCGGTGACCGATGCGCTCGCGGCGCTGGAGCCGGGCGCGCCGCTGATCTGGGACGGCGCCCACGGCAACATCGCCATGGAGGCGACCTTCGGCGACCGCGCGCAGACGCTGGCCGCAATCGCGGACGCGCATCTCGTCATCGATCAGGATTTCCACAACCAGCGCATCGCCACCGCGCAGATGGAGCCGCGCGCAGCCATCGCCGCCTACGATGCCGTCACCGACAGCCTCACGCTCATGGCCGGCTGCCAGGGCGCGCATCGCTTTCGCTCGGCGCTGGCTGGCTGCCTCGACATGCCGCCGGAGCGCGTGCGCGTCATCTGCCCGGATACAGGCGGCGGCTTCGGCTCGCGCAACAATCCGCACCCGGAGCACATCGTGGCCGCCTGGGCGGCGCGCCGCCTGCAACGGCCGGTGAAGTGGACCAGCGACCGCAGCGAGGCCTTCCTCACCGACTACCAGGGGCGCGACCTGATCACCAGGGCGCGCATGGCGCTGTCGCGCGACGGGCGCATCCGCGCGCTGGCGCTGGAGCTAATCGGCAATGTCGGCGCGCAGACCGTCTCCTACGTGTGGCTCAGCAATGCCTACCGCGTCGCGCCGACGGTCTACGACGTGCCCAGCGCCTTCGTGCAGGTGCGCGGCGTGATGACCAACACGGTGCCGACCGCGCCGTTCCGCGGCGCCGGCCGCCCGGAGGCGACACTGGTGATCGAGCGGCTGCTCGATATCGCGGCAAGCAAGCTCCGTATCGACCGCGTCGAGATCAGGCGGCGCAATCTGATCGGCCGCGCGCAACTGCCGTATCGCTCCGCGACCGGGCTCACCTACGACAGCGGCGATTTTTCCGGCAACATGCAGCGCGTGCTCGCCGCCGCCGACTGGAACGGAGCGCGCGCGCGCGCGAAGGACGCGAAGCGCCGAGGAAAGCTGTTCGGCCATGCCGTCTGCAACTACGTGGAGTCGCCGGTCGGCGCACCGCACGAGCGCGTCAAGGCGCGCGTCGACGCCGATGGCACGGTGGAGCTAGCGGTCGGCACGCAGTCCACCGGCCAGGGGCACGAGACGAGCTTCGCCCAGGTGATGGCCGACAAGCTCGGCGTCACGCCCGAGGATATCCGCTTTGTCAGCGGCGATACCGCGGCGCTGGCTTCCGGCGGCGGCACGCATTCCGACCGTTCGATGCGCATGGCCGGCGCGCTGATGGTCGAGACGTCCGGCCGGATCGTCGCGCAGGCCAAGCGCGTCGCCGCGGCGCTGCTCGGTGCGAAGGAAGACGCCGTTGGCTTCGACGACGGTTTGTTGTCGAGCCCCGCCAGCAACCGCCGGCTCTCGGTCTTTGACATCGCCCGCGCCATCAAGGACGATCCGTCCTTGCCCGACGACCTGCGTGCGCCGCTCGCGGCCGAGGCAGCGTACACCGGCCGCATTCCCGCCTATCCGACCGGTGCCGCCGTGTGCGAGGTGGAGATCGATCCCGACACCGGCGCCATCCAGCTCACCCGCTATGTCTCGATCGACGACGCCGGACAGGTGATCAATCCCATGATCCTGCACGGACAGGTGCACGGCGGCATCGCGCAAGGTATCGGCCAAGCGCTCATGGAGGGGGTCGCCTTTGCGCCGGACTCAGGTCAGGTGCTTACCGGCAGCTTCATGGACTACGGCATTCCACGTGCGCATCTGTTGCCGTTCTTCGATGTCGACCTCACCGAGGACCCGACGAGCGGCAACGCGCTGCGCGTCAAGGGCGGCGGCGAGAGCGGCATCACGCCGGCGCTGGCCGTCGTCATGAACGCTGTGATGGACGCGCTGGCGCCTTACGGCGTCACCCACCTCGACATGCCGGCGACGGCGGAGCGCGTGTGGCGGGCGATGCGGGAGAGGCGGCGGTAGACCCGATGACATGATTAGACTCGCAACATTCGGATCAAAGGCAAGTAGCCGTATTGCTTGAGCATCGGCCCACGCTCGCGATACATCGCGTCGTTGCCGTGGACGCCATGAGCGTCCAGCAATCGGTTCATGAAGTTGAAGCAACACACCACCATCACAGCGTCGTGCAGCGCCTTCTCGTCCCAACCGGCATCGTAGACCGCCCGGGCATCCGCATCGGTGATGCTCGATGGCGTCTCGGTCAGCTTGCGGGCAAATCGCAGGATCGGCTTGATCTTGTCATCGAAGCCCGCGGTCTCAAGATTGTCCATCATCTTGTCGACCGCGGCACTGGGAATATCGTCGTAGGCCTTCGCGGTCTGCGAATGCACGCCGTAACAATATTGGCACTTGTTGAGGCCCGAGACATAGGCCGAGATCAACTCGCGCTCGCCCGGCGTCAGCGCTGAGGGCGCGCGCATGATCGCCTCGTGCATCTCCAGGAGAGCCTTGCCGGCATGGGGGCTCATTTTCAGGATGTCCGGAACGGTTGCCTTATCGCCGAGCGAGGGAAATGTTGCCACGTCGTCATCCTTTCATTGCGGTCCGCCAGCTATGCTGACGCATACGTCTAGGAGGGCGTGGCCTGCGGCAGCAAGTCAACAAAGTGTGTTACGCGCGGCATTCTTGCGATACGCGCTTTTTGCCGGAATTCATGTCGGCGTGGTGTCTGATCCGGACGACGTGGAGTGTCACGGACCCGCTTGGCGGTGGCTGCTTTGCGCGACTGACGAGTGGGGCTGGCGCTGGAGCTGAAACCGGGCCAGAATCACCTGTCGAGCACCTGGCCCGAGACCGTCCCATGTCCTCACCCCCCTTCCGCGCCGAGCATGTCGGCAGCCTGCTGCGCCCGGAAAAGCTGCGCGCGGCGCGCGCCGCCGCCGAAGGCGACATCTACCGCACCGCCACCGCGCCGTTGCGCGATGCAGGGCTTGAGGCGATCGAGGACGAGGCGGTGCGCGAGGCGGTACGGCTCCAGGAGGACGTGGGCCTGCAAGTGATCACCGACGGCGAATACCGGCGCCGCTCGTGGTTTCAGGATTTCCTGCTCTCGCTCTCCGGCACGCAGATCACCTGGGTCGATGCCGAGCGCACCGTTTCGGCGGCGATGCCGTTCCAGGACGATACCTCGGTCGACAGGCTGCCTGGCCACATCATCGAGGTGAAGAGCCGGCTCAAGCGCGACGGCGGCATCTTTACCGAGCACTACAAGTTTCTGCACGGCGCCACCACGCGCACGCCGAAGGTCAGCATCCCGTCGCCGACCCAGTTGCACTTCTGGGGCGGGCGCGACTGCATCGACAAAGGCGTCTATCCCGACATCGAGCAATTCTGGGACGACGCGATCACCGCCTGGGTGACGGAGATCGCCGCGCTGCATGCGCTCGGCTGCCGCTATGTGCAGATCGACGACGTGACGTTCCCGATCCTGTGCGACCCGCGCGCGCAGGAGGCGATCCGCGCCCGCGGCGACGATCCCGGCGTGATCCTGAAAACCTATGCGGGCGTGCTCAACCGCATCGCCGCCGCCGTGCCGAAGGATATCACGCTCGGCATGCACATGTGCCGCGGCAACAATCGCGGCAAATGGATGGGGCAGGGCGGCTACGAATACGTCAGCGAGGTAGTGTTTCAGGCGCTCGATATGCCGAACTATTTCATGGAATACGACACCGACCGCGCCGGCGATTTCCGCCCGCTGCGGCATCTGCCGAAGGGCAAGAAGGTGATTCTCGGCCTGGTCTCCACCAAGACGCCGGTGCTGGAATCCAAGGACGCGCTCAAGCGCCGCATCGGCGAGGCGGCAAAGTTCGCGCCGCTCGATCAGTTATGCCTCAGCCCGCAATGCGGCTTCGCCTCGAACTTCATGGGCAATCCGGTGACCATCGACGACGAGCGGCGGAAGCTCGCGCTGGTAGTGGAAACGGCGCGGGATGTGTGGGGTGAATGAATGTGCCGAGCGCGTGTCCCGGGCGCGGCGCAGCATGCAATGATGCGCTGCAGACCCGGGACCCGATAGTTTTTCGAGGCCGGGACCCCGGATCGGCGGTGCAACACTCCGCTTCGCTGCGCGTTGCACCGCATCCGGGGAACGCAACGGACCCTGTTCACAACCGCCGCCGATCACATAAGCTGCCGCATCGGCGGGAGGCGGGTCAATCCATGCAACGGTTCGCGCGCGCGCTCGATGCGCTGACCCATATCCTCGTCGTCGTCAGCGGCATCGCCATCGCGCTGATGGCGGTCCACATCGTGGTCGACATTGCCGGGCGCTATCTGTTTCGCGCGCCGCTGCCGGGCACGGTGGAGTTCGTGTCGCGCTACTACATGGTGGTGCTGGTGTTCCTGCCGCTGGCGCTGGTGCAGCGGCGCGACGGGCATTTCGTCGCAGGCCTGTTCACCGACAACCTGCCGCCGCGCATCAAGCGGAAGCTGATCGGCGTCACGCAACTGACCATGGCGGGGGTCGCCCTGCTGCTGGCATGGCGCGGGGTCGCGGCGGCCGAGCACGCGACGCGCACCGGCGAGCAGGTACAGGCCGCGGAGTTCGTCATCATGTCCTGGCCCGGGCGCTGGCTGGTGCCGCTCGGGCTGACACTGATGGCGCTGCAGGCCCTCGTCAACGCCGTCCGGCTGTTCACCGGGCGGCCTCCCGACGCGTTCGAGCCGATCCACTGAGCTCGGCCACCGCATGCTCGATCTTGCCCCTACCACCATCGGCCTGATCGGCCTCGGCGTGCTGCTACTGCTGATTTTCGCGCGCTTTCCGATCGCGCTGGCGCTGGCGCTGGTGTCGATCGTCGGGCTGATCTGGCTGGTCGGGCTCAGCAGCACGCTGAGCCTCCTGGAGGCGATGCCCTACGACTTCGCCTCCAACTGGGAGCTCTCGGCGATTCCGATGTTCCTGCTGATGGGCGCGATCGCCTTCCATTCCGGCATGACCGCCGATCTCTATGCCGCGGCGCGGGTCTGGCTGCGCGGCCTGCCTGGCGGGCTCGCGGTCGCCAGCAACTTCGCCTGCGCGGGCTTTGCCGCCGCCTCCGGATCGAGCGTCGCCACCACGGTCGCCATGGGCCGCATCGCCGTGCCGGAAATGCTGCGCGCCGGCTACGACAAGAGCCTCGCCACCGGCACCGTCGCCTGCGCCGGCACGCTGGGCTCGCTGATTCCGCCGAGCGTGCTGATGATCATCTACGCCATCTTCACCCAGCAATCGATCGGCGACCTGTTCCTTGCCGGCTTCGTTCCCGGACTCCTGACGGCGACGGTCTATGCCGGGATGATCGTGATTCGCTGCAAGCTCAATCCGAGCCTCGCGCCGATGGTCGACGCGCACACCACCACGCGCGAGAAGCTCGCGGTGCTATGGCGCATCTGGCCGCTGCCGGCGCTGATCGTCGGCGTCATCGGCAGCATCTATGGCGGCGTGGCGACGCCGACCGAGGCGGCGGCGCTCGGCGTCGTGCTGGCGACGCTGATCGGCATCAGCCGCGGGCAGATGTCGTGGCGGATCCTGCGCGACAGTATCATGGAATCGCTGGAGGCGACGGCCGCGATCTTCTTCGTGTCGGTCGGCGCGGTGATGCTGACGCGGTTCATGCTGTTTTCCGGCGTGCCCGACGTGCTTGCCGACCTGGTGCGCGACTATTCCATCAACCTGATCATGCTCCTGCTGATCATTTCGGTCATCTACCTGGTGCTTGGCTGCTTCCTCGATCCGATCGGGCTGATCCTGATCACCTTGCCGGTGGTGCTGCCGGCGCTGGAACCGTTCAAGGTGAACCTGATCTGGTTCGGCATCCTGCTGGTGAAATACGTCGAGGTCGGATTGATGACGCCGCCGGTCGGGATGAACATCTACGCGATGAAGACGGTCATCGGCGACCAGGTGCCGATCGAGACCATCTTCCGCGGCGTCATCTGGTTCTTGGTCTGCGAGGCCGTGGTGGTTGCGCTGCTGATCGCCTTCCCGGCGATCGCGCTGTGGTTGCCCGGGCTGAGCTGGACGCCGAAGCTGTTCTGAGCAACTATCGCGTGAGGGAGGATGCATCGATGACTCACAATGGCGGCCTTGCGTTTCTTACCGCTGCGTGCGTGCTGATCGGGTCAAGCGCACAGGCAAAGGAGCTACGCTACAATCTGTTCGACGTGCCGCGCAGCGCCACCGCACAGGTGATCACCAAATTCTTCGATGACCTGAGGAAGGAGACCAACGGCGACCTGACCACCCGCATCTTTACGGGCGGGCAGTTGCTGAACGCTCCCGCGACGCTGAAAGGCGTCGGCGACCGCGTGGTCGACGGCGGGTTCGTCGTGCCGAGCCTCAACCAGGGCCAGCTCAAGCACACCAACGTCATCCCCGACCTGTTGCCGTTCGTGACCGACTCGCTGGTCGCGGCGGCCGCCGGCGTCGATACGGCCGTGGTCGGCTGCGAAGGGTGCAAGGACGAGTTCAAGGCCGCCAAGGTGGTTTGGCTCGGCGGCTTCGGGCCCGACCCCTGGCATCTGATGTGCCGCGAGCCGATCACCAAGGCGGACGACCTGAAAGGCCGCAAAGTGCGCGTCACCGGCGCCTCGCCGACGCGGCTGATCCGGCAGCTCGGCGGTGTGCCGGTGCAACTGCCGCCGACCGAAATCGCCACCGCCTTCCAAGGCGGACAGATCGACTGCGCCTGCGGTCCGCTGGTGTGGCTAAGGGACTACGCGCTATGGGACGTCGCCAAGTCGGTGGTGGATGCGCCGTTCGGCGTCTACGGCGGGCTCGGCACGTTCACGTTCAACGCCGACACCTTCGCCTCCTTCACGGCGCCGCAGCGCGCCGCGATGCTGAAGCTGATGCCGGACTCGGTGATCAACGGCACGCGCCTGCATCTGCGCTCGGGCGACGAGGCGCGCAAGGGAGCCGCGGCGAAGGGGATTAGTTTCTGGAAGCCGGACGACGAGTTCAAGAAGCGCGTGACGGAGTTCCGTAAGTCGGAGATCGGCAATTTGACCGCCGACATGAGCAAGCGCGGCGTTGCCAACGCCGAAGCGGTGATCAGGCTGCACCTCGCCAATATCGACAAGTGGGAAAAGAAGCTCGCCACGATCGGCAACGACCCCGGCCGCCTGATCGAGGAGCTGCGCAAGGAGGTGTATGCCAAGTCGCCGGTGGGGAAGTAGCGCAGGCCAACCTGTGTCCCGGACGCGGTGCAGCATGTAATGCTGCACCGCTGATCCGGGACCCTTCTTCGACGTAACCGGGACACGAGCGCTACATCAGCAGCACGATCTTGCCGAAGTGCGCGTTCGACCGCATGTGCGCGTGCGCGGCGTGCGCGTCGTCGAGCGGGAAGGTCCGGTCGATCGGCAGGCGCAGCGCGCCGGCATTGACCGCGTCCCAGATGTCGGCCTGCATGCGCCGCGAAATCTCGCGCACCTCCTCGACGGTGCGGGTGCGGAAGGTGACGCCGATATAGTCGATGCGCTTGAGCGCGTGCAGGTCGAAGTCGAACTCCGCCTTGGCGCCGCCGAGCCGCCCGACATTGACGATGCGGCCGAGCAGGTCGCATGCCTGCATGTTGGCGTTGGCGAGGCTGCCCGAGACCATGTCGACGATCAGGTTGACTCCCGTGCCGCCGGCCGCGGCGCGTACCTGCTCGGGCCAGGTCGCGTCGCGCGTGTCGATGGCGAGATCGGCGCCGAATTCGGCGAGCCGGGCGCGGCGCCCCTCGTTGGTCGATGAGCCGATCACCAGGCGCGCGCCCTTGAGCCTGGCGATCTGCAAGCCCATCAGGCCGACGCCGGTGCTGGCGCCCTGGATCAGTACCGCCTCGCCGGATTGCAGCCGGCCGTTGGTGATCAGCGCATCGTGCATGGTCATCAGCGCGACCGGCAGCGCCGCCGCCTGCCCGAAGCTCATGCCGGCCGGCATCGGCAAGGTGCGGCCCCAATCGGACACCGCATACTCCGCATAGCCGCCGATGCCCGAGCCCATCACGGACTCCCCAGGACGCACGTGGGCCACATCGGGACCAACCTCGACGACCTCCCCAGACCACTCGAGACCAATCGGAAGACCAGGGGTGCCGTGGCCCGGATGGAACGCGCCGCGCGCCGCGGAGAGGTCGGCGCGGTTGAGTCCGGCGGCCCGCACCCGCACCAGCACCTCGGTGGGTTTCGGCCGCGGCGGCGGCACGTCGCGGACGACAAGGCCCTGTTCGGAGGCAACGGCAGCTTTCATCGGGGTCAGCCGACCGCCGCCGCCTCGCTTCCGGCCTGCCTGAGGCTGTCCCACCACGGACAGACGCCGGGCGCGAGCTGATAGTTGCCTTCGATCACCTGCACCGGCTTGCGATATCCCTGTTGCGCCAAGCCCATGCGCAGTTTGCGGGCATTGTCCTGCGCCTCCTGCGGGAGCCAGGTGCGGTCGTGGCCCCACATGCTCGGGCCTTCCGGGCGTTCCTTGGCGGCCCAGGAGTCCGGGTCGATCGACCGCGCGCCCCAGCCGTACTCCACCATGAAGGCCGACGGCGTCCAGGTGTAGAACGAGGTCAGGTAGTCGCTGGTGTGCCGCCCGAGCGTGGTGGCGATACGGCCCTCCTCGGACTGGGCGATGTCGTAGCCCTGTCCCACATCGTCCAGATTGAACAGCTCCATCATCAGGTGATGCACGGCGTTCTTGCCGGAACGCACGAAAGCAATACTGTGGTGACGTGGGTTGACGTGGAGGAAATACGCCTCGAACGGATGCGTGTAGTAGTCGCTAAGGTGGAAGCCGAGGACGTCCTGGTAGAACGCCATCATTTCCTCGACGCGCTCCACGTGCAGCACCACGTGGCCCAAGCCCAGCGGACCGGTGCGGAAGCCCGAGATCGAGCGGCCGGGGATGAACGGCTCTGTCGTCGTCTCGGCGCCGTGGAACACTTCGACGCGGTTACCGAGCGGATCGTTGAGCACGATCAGGTCCGTGACGCGGCGCTCGTAGGCCAGCGCCCGCGAGCCGCGCGCGAACGTGATGCCACGGGCCTCGAGCTTCGCTGCGAGCGCATCGAGCGCGGCGGCATCCGCCACCTCCCAGCCGAAATAGGAAATGCCTTCGCCTCCGTCCGCGTCGACGATCAGGCGCTGCTTGCGGTCGTCCATGCGGAACGCCAGCGTCGAGCGGCTCTTGTCGGTACGTTGCAGCCCGAGCAGGCCGGTTCCGTAGGAGGCCCAGTCGCCCAGGTCCTTGGCGCGAATTCCGAGATATCCCAATGCCTGCACGCCCATGGTGCACCTCTTGCTCTGCCGCCGCGACAGCCACGGTAGGACGAAGCTACCGGAAGCCCGGACGTCCGAATGACCCTTCACATATAGGGCGATCCGCGACGCCAGTCGATCTCTCCACTGTCGTGTATGGACGGCCCCGGGCCTTGAGCCGGGGAGAGCTGGGACCCAGGCAACACCGGCGACCGTTGTTCTGCTGTGGGCACGCCTCGTTTCGAGCAGCGAGTGCAGGGGTGCATGGGTCCCGGCGCTCGTGCTACGCACTCGGCCGGGATGACAGCCGAGTTTTTTCAAGGACGACCATGCCCGAGCGCACCATACCGCCCTTTCACGCCGACCACGTCGGCAGCCTGATCCGCCCTGACGCGCTGGTCGCGGCGCGCGCGGCGGCCGAGCGCAAGGAGATTGGCGAATCCGAACTGCGGCGCATCCAGCAGGACGCCATCCGCGACGTGGTTCGGATGCAGGAATCGCTCGGATTGAAGCTCGCCACCGACGGCGAATACAACCGCGGCGGCTGGCAGCGGGATTTCCTGCTGCGCTTCGCCAACGTGGCCATGATGCCGTCGAAGCTAACGGTCAAGTTCCATTCGCAGGCCGGTACGCGCGAGCACAGCCCGCCGTCGATGCAGGTGGTTGGCAAGCTTGCGCGGCCCAAGCCGATCTTCGTCGACGATTTCAAGTTCCTGGTGTCGGTCGCCCAGGCGACGCCGAAGATCACAATCCCGTCGCCGACCATCCTGCATTTCCGCGGTGGCCGCGAGGCGATCGACGCCAAGGCCTACCCCGACATGGGTGCGTTCTACGACGATCTCGCCCGCGTCTATCGCGAGGAGATCGCCGACCTCGCGGCGGCAGGCTGCCGCTACCTGCAGATTGATGAGGTCAATCTCGCCTATCTGTGCGACCCCGAGCTGCGCCGGCAGGTCTCGAATATCGGCGAGGATCCGGAATCGCTACCGCGGACCTATGCCAAGCTGCTCAACGACACCATATCCGGCTGCCCCGACGGCATGACCGTGTGCATGCATCTCTGCCGCGGCAATTTCGCCGGCGCCTGGGTGGCGGAAGGCGGCTACGACGCGATCGCCGACCTGCTGTTCAATGCGATCGACGTCGACGGGTATTTCCTGGAATACGACAGCGTGCGCGCCGGCGGCTTCGAGCCGCTGCGGTTCCTGCCGAAGGGCAAGACCGCCGTGCTCGGACTGGTCACCACCAAGAGCGACGCGCTGGAACGCAAGGACGAAATTAAGCGCCGCATCGAGGAGGCGAGCCGCTATGCGCCGATCGAACAGCTTGCGCTGAGCCCGCAATGCGGTTTCGAGAGCGGCATCGGCGGCAAGGCGATGACGCTCGAACGCGAGATCGACAAGCTGCGGCTGGTGGTCGAGACGGCGCGGGAGGTGTGGGGATCGCCATGACGCTGGGTCGATTGCGCCGCGGCAAAGCCTGGCATCCTCACGTCGGCTTGTTGGGTAAACTCACGGGTAGCGGTTGAGTTGCGGTCCGGGGGGCCAAGGCGTGACATTGCCGAGACTCGTTACGCGAGAAGTGGCGATATTCGGATCGCGTATCAGGTCCTGGGACATGGCCCGATGGACCTGGTCTTCGTTCCGGGCTTCATCCCGATTCGGGACGGCGCTCGGCAAGATCGATGCGCGTCAGACATGGGAACTCGAACCGCATGTCGTCTCCGGTTCGTCTCAATGGGAGGTTACGGGTCCTCTGACCGGCAGGCGCGACGAGGGCCGCGAGCCGGTGGTCAGCCGACATGAAAGCGGGGTATGGGTAGGCTGAGCGCGGGAGGCGTGAGGATCGGCGTGATGCCGAGGCGGTAGCATGCCGGACACAACGAAGCAGCCGATCATCGCGCTCACCGGCGCCACGGGCTTCATCGGCCAGCACCTGCTGCGCGAACTGCCGAAGCGCGGCTATCGGCTGCGCGTGCTGCTGCGCCGGCCCAGCGCGGTCCCGCTCGACTGTGCGAGCGCGGTGGTCGGCGATCTCGCCCGTCCGCAGAACATGTCGGAGGCGCTCGCCGACGCCGATGCCGTCATCCATTCGGCCGGTATCGCGCATGCCATGTCGGGCGTACCGGAGGATGATTACCGGGCGTTCAACACCGAGAGCACGATTGCCTTGGCGCGGGCGGCGCAGCGCGCCGGTGTCCGGCGGCTCGTGTTCCTGTCGTCGATCCGCGCACAGTGCGGCCCAACCGCGGACCGCATCCAGACCGAAGACTTGGAGCCGCAACCGACCGATCCCTATGGCCGCTCGAAGCTGGCGGCAGAACAGGGACTCGCCGAACTCGGGCTCGACTGGGTCGCGCTGCGGCCGGTGGTCGTCTACGGGCCGGGCGTGAAAGGCAACATCGCCAGCCTGCTGCGGCTTGCACGGCTGCCTTACCCATTGCCGCTCGGGGGCCTGAAGGCGCGGCGGTCGCTGCTGTCGGTCGATAACCTGGCTGCGGCGATCGATTGCGTGCTGGCGGCATCGGGACCGTTGCGCCGCCCGCTGATCGTGGCCGATCCCGAGCCGCTGGCCCTCGCCGAGATGATTGTTGCGATGCGCAATGGGCTCGGTCGGCGGCCCGGTCTGTTTCCCATGCCCGAGGCGTTGTTGCAGGCCATATGCGGCGCGGCCGGACACGCGGATCTTTACCGCCGGGTCGCAGGTCCGCTGGTGGCCGATGCGTCAGCCTTGCGCGGTCTCGGCTGGGTCCCGACCGTTGCGACGCAAGCAGGGCTGGCCGCGCTGATGCGCTAGTGTCCCGAATTCGAAGTTCGTCCCATCCTGCGGCACTCTCTGAGCGAACTTCGAATTCGAAGGACACCGGCAACGTATTGATTCTAGTGTCGCTTTGATTCGGAAGTTCGCTTCGGAGCAAGCCTTGCACTCAAGCGAACTTCCGAATCGCGACACTGGTTGGCGCTAGAAGGGAATGGACTGCGGATTGGAGTCGGTCCAAAATCAGCCTGAACGCGTTCGGCTCCGCCCTACCGCTCTTGCCCAAGTCAACTGGGGCGCCGGTCATCCGAGACGCGACGGGAGGAGGATGTCATGACTGCGACACGTCAACTGTATGCCGGCGTTGCGGCGATTGCCGTTGCGCTATGTCTGCCCGGCGCTCCGGCGCCGGTCCTGGCGCAACAAAGCGGCGCGGCCGCGGTGCAGATCGACGGCAACGACATCGGCGGCGTCGTGCGCGGACCGAACGGGCCGGAGGCCGGCGTCTGGGTGATCGCAGAGACCACCGATCTTCCGACGCGCTACATCAAGAGCGTCGTCACCGACGACCAGGGCCGTTACGTCATCCCCGATCTGCCAACGGCAAACTATCAGGTCTGGGTGCGCGGCTACGGGCTTGTCGATTCGCCCAGGATGCGCGCGACGCCGGGCAAGACCATCAATCACACCGCGGTACCGGCGCCGAACGAGGCGGCGGCGGCGCATTACTATCCGGCGATCTACTGGTACACGATGATGAAGCTCCCGCCGGAGAAGGACTTCGGCGGCTCGACCGACATCCCGAAGAACATCACGCGCGACATCTGGCGCCAGCGCATGAGCAATGTCGACTGCGTCGGCTGCCATCAACTCGGCCAGGCATCGACACGGACGATCCCGGCGCAACTGGGCGAGTTCAAGTCGGGCGAGGAGGCGTGGATCCGCCGCGTCGCCTCCGGGCAATGGGGCGAGGCGATGACGAATCGACTCGCCGGCCAGCTCGGCGGCGTGCCGTACAAGTATTTCGGCGATTGGACCGACCGCGTCGCCAAGGGCGAGTTGCCGAAGCACAAGCCGCCGCGCCCGCAGGGCATCGAGCGCAATATCGTCGTCACCGCGTGGGAATGGTCCACGCCGGACAAGTATCTCCACGACCTGATCTCGTCGGATCGGCGCAACCCTACGGTCAATGCCTACGGCCCGCTCTACGGCGCGCCGGAGTATTCGACCGACAACATGCCGATCCTCGACCCGAAGACGCACACGGTGTCGCACTTCAAGATGCCGGTGGCCGATCCCAACATGCCGCTGTCGCTTGGGCCCGGCCACGCCGCCACGGTCAAGCCGACCGCACCGTCGCCCTACTGGGGTGACGTGCAGCTCTGGGACACCAGGGCCAACCAGCACAACGCCATGTTCGACAAGAAGGGCCGGGTGTGGCTCGCGGCGTCCGTGCGGGGTCGCCCGAATCCGGCGTTCTGCAAGAAGGGCTCGGACCATCCCTCGGCCAAGGTGTTCCCGCTCGACATGAGCAGCCGGCAGGTCGCAGTGTTCGATCCGAAGACCCAGAAGTACGACTTCGTCGACACCTGCTTTGGCACCCATCACCCGCAGTTCGGCTACGACGCCGACGATACGCTGTGGCTCTCCGGCACCGGCCAGGTCGCCGGCTGGGTCAACACGAAGGTATGGGACGAAACCCATGATGCGCAGAAGGCGCAGGGCTGGGCGCCGTTTGTGCTCGACAGTAACGGCAACGACAAGCTCGATGAGTTCGCCCAGCCGGGCAAGCCGGAGGCGGGCAAGGACATGCGCTTCAACCCGGGTTCCGGCCCGTACGCGGTGATGCCGCATCCGACCGACGGCTCGATCTGGTACACCTCCGGCGTGTTTGGGGGCAGGCCGGGTTTCCTGCGCTTCGACCCGAAGACGAAGCTCAGCGAATTCTACGCCGTGCCGAAGGAAGCCATCGGCCTGCGTGGCGGCGATATCGGCAAGGACGGCGTGGTCTATGGCTCCGGTTCGGCCGGCCACCTGATCGCCTTCGATCGGCGCAAGTGCAAGGCTCCGCTCAGCGGGCCGAACGCGACCGGCAACCACTGTCCGGAGGGCTTCACGCTCCACAAGTATCCGGGGCCCGGCTTTGAGGGCACCGGCAATAGCAGCGCCGAGGCGAGCTACTACACCTGGGTCGACCATCACAACACGGTGGGGCTCGGCGAGAACGTTCCGATCTCGACCGCCAACCTCCAGGACGGCTTCGTCGGCTTTAAGGACGGGCAGATGATCCTGATGCGTGTGCCGTACCCGATGGGCTTCTACGCCAAGGGTCTCGACGGGCGCATCGACGATCCGAACGCCGGCTGGAAGGGCCGCGGCCTGTGGAGCGCCAGCGGCGACCGCACACCCTGGCTCAACGAGTTCGGCAAGGGTGCGCGCCCGCTGGCCGTGCACATCCAGGTGCGGCCGGATCCGCTGGCGAGGTAAGCGGATCGGCCGCAACCGACTTGCGAAAAGGGGCGGCGCACGCCGCCCCCGCATCATGCGAAGACACAGTGGTGCCAGCCAAAAGACGCGAAGTGACAGATCGCGCCTGAGCCAACCTTGCCACGGCTTGACCGGGAGAAGCCGATGGACTTCCTATTCGATTACATGTCGGTCAACACGTTCTGGACCATCCTATTCATCATTCATGCTTTGCTCGCGGTCGCGCTGCTGGGCGCCCTCACGCATCAAGCGCTGTCCGTCCTGATGCCGGTGCGGCAGGTGGCAGGCGCCGGCGGCTTTGTGACGTGCTTCCGCGCGGTGCAGGGCGCCGGCTATGCCCACGGCGGTCTGCGTGCTGTGGATCGCGACCCTCATTTTCGGCGCCTGGATTTACACCAAGTATCGCGTCTACGTTCGGATTCCGATTGAGCAGGAGGGATACTTCAAGACGCTTGGCGTCTTCGAACTGAAGGAGCACCTCGCCACCATCGGCGTCGGTCTGCTGCCGATCTACTGGTACTTCTGGAAGAGCGTGAAAGATCCGGAACACGACAGTTCGCGCAAGTGGGTGACGGTGACGCTGGCTGCGATGTGCTGGTACATGTTCCTGGTTGGCCATATCCTCAACAATGTCCGGGGATTCGGATCATGAGCACGGCTGCAGAAGCATCTTCGACCGCCACGGTGTCGTCCCTTGCATCCTCGGCAGCGTTTCGGACCTTTGCGGTCGTGTTCGCCGTCGCGACGCCGGTAATCTACGTCATCTGTGAAATGCAGAACTGGCCCTTGTTCACCTATCATCCGGCGACCGACCGGATCGATCTCGGCTTTGCGGCGGCGCGCAGGGACGAGGGGCCGGCCATGTATTGGTACGGGTGGACGGCAAACACGCTCATCGGTGCGGGCATCCTGGGGCTGCTCGCCACGATGCTGCCGGAAAGCATGGTCAGAAAAATTCCGCTGTCACTGGTGTGGATCATGCCGCTCGCCGCCGTGCCGATCCTGATCTATGCGCTACGTTTTTTCTGATGGTGATAGCGGCGTTTATGCGTCCTGTGAAGCGGAGGCAGACATGGCAGTCTTGATCCGGACTTTTGCGATCGTGGCCGGCCTGACGCTTTCGGTTGCATCCGGAGGGCCGGCTCTTGCCGGCGGGGATGACTACGACGCCATGGCCGACAAGGAGGGCTAGGGCCCGGCTTATTTCGGCTTCGTGCGCGACATGCGCGGCTCGGCGGTCTCAAACGCGCGCGTCGTCCTTCGCCCGAAGGTGGGCGAGCCCGTGATTCTCAAGTCCAACGCGATCGGCCTCTATCGCAGCCACATCAGCAAGGACGTGCGTCCCGACGAGCTCGAAGTCTCCTGCGAGAAGGACGGCTACAAACAGGCGCGCATCGTGCGCCGCTCGACCCAGGGCGCGGCCAACGTCGAGACGAACTGCATGATGCAACGGCTGTAGTGGTGATCCGTGCGCCGGCGCCGCGCGTGGATCATCGGTCTGCTGACTGCGCTCGCCGCTGTGCCGGTGGCACGTGTGCAGGCGCAGGCGCCTGGCACCATCCTCATCAACGGCAAGATCGTGCGCTACGACGCACCGCCCGCAGAGGTGCTGGCGGTGCGCGATGGAAAAATCTCCGCCATCGGACGCACGCACGACGTCCGTGCCCTGTCCGGCAGCGGCACGCGCGTCATCGATTTAGCCGGCCGGACCGTGATCCCAGGGCTGATCGATTCGCATATCCATGCCATCCGCGCCGGCCTGACGTTCACAACCGAGGTACACTGGATCGGCGTCCGTTCGCTTGCCGAGGCGCTTGACCGCATCCGTGCCAAGGCCGAGGTCGCGCCGAGGGGTTCGTGGCTCGTGGTCGCCGGCGGCTGGACCGAACGGCAATTCGCCGAGGGTCGCCGGCCGACCCAGGCCGAGATCGCAGCCGTGGCGCCCGATCATCATGTCTACGTGCAGATCTTGTACAGCCGGGTGCTGCTCAGCTCCGGAGCCTTTGAAGCGCTCGGGATTGTGCGACATGAAGAGCTCGCCGCAAGCCTGACGATCGAGCGCGACAGCGAAAACCGTCCGACCGGCTGGGTCACCGGCGATGCCCGCACCATCAGCAACCTGTTCAACCTGCTCCCGCCGCCGACGTTCGCGCAAAAGGTCAAGGGCACGCGCGCCTTCTTCCGCGTCCTCAACAGCGTCGGCCTCACCGGCGTCATCGATCCCGGCGGCTACAATCTCTCGATCCCGGATTACCAGCCGCTGTTTCGGGTCTGGCGCGACCGCGCGCTGACACTGCGCGTCCGCTACAGCCTGTGCGCCCCGCGGCGCGGGCATGAGCTGGAGGACCTTCAGGCGCTCACGCAGGTCTTACCCATGGGCTTCGGCGACGAGTGGCTGCGCTTCAACGGCATCGGCGAGAACGTCACTTGGGGCATGTACAACAACGAAACGCCGTCGGAGGCGCAGAAGGAGGCGCTGTATCAGGCGCTGCGCTGGGCGGCTGCGCGCGGCCTGACCGCGACCTTTCACTGGATCAACAACCGCTCGGTCCATCACCTGCTCGGCGTGCTGGAGCGCGTCCATGCCGAGACGCCGATCGCGCACTTACGCTGGTCGATCGCGCACCTCCACGATGCCACGCTGGAGAGCCTCAAGCGCATGAAGGCCATGGGCGTCGGCTGGCTGACGCAGAATTCGTTCTACTTCCGCGGCGAGGCATTCCTCGGCCAGCGCGGGCTGGAGGCGGCGCGGATATCGCCGCCGATCGTGAGCGCGCTGCGCATGGGTCTGGCCGTCGGCGGCGGCACCGATGCGCACCGGGTGATGTGGTACAACCCGTTCGTGTCGCTGCAATGGATGGTGGACGGCAAGACCATCAGTGGCGTCTCCACGCGTGCGGCGGAGGAATTGCCGACCCGCATGCAGGCTCTGCGGCTCTATACGCAAGGCAGCGCCTGGTTCGTCGTCGAAGAGGACCAGCGAGGGTTGCTTGGCGTCGGCAAGCTCGCCGATCTCGTGGTCTTGAGCAAGGATTACCTCACGGTCCCGGTTGACGAAATCGGAACGACCGTCTCGCTGCTCACCATGGTGGGGGGCCACATTGTCTATGCGGCTGGACCCTATGCGGCGCTGGAGGATAGGCTGCTGGCGCGTTGATCGACCGAGGAGCGTCTCAATGAATCGTCCCCTACAGCCTATCCTGGACAAACGCGGTGAGCCGCACGTGCGCCGCTTCAGCGAGCAGCGCTGGCTGCTCGACAACACCATCCGCGCCAACGGCATCGACTGGGATCAGCCGCGCTCGCTGTATCTGAGCGGCCCATGCGGCATGGAGTCGAACGCGGACTTCGCCGGCATCCGCACGCGGGTGCAGAAGATGGCCGACATCGGCCCGGCCTTCGAGGCGGTCGCGCGCCGGCGCGAAGCCAAGGCGAAAGCCGCCGAAGAGGCCGGCAGCACCGTCACGGCGCGCGACAACTACTTCATGGCGGCGATCCACTGGGGCGCCGCGCAATGGCCCTACGACCAGAACGACGAAACCAACATCGCCTACAACAACAAGAAGCGCGAGTGCTACATGAAGTACGCGGCGCTTGCCGACCATCATGTCGAGGCGGCTTGGATTCCGTTCAAGGACAAGGCGATCGCGGCATGGCTCCATCTGCCGCCCGGCTATACCGGCGGCCGTATTCCGGTGGTGATCGCGATTCCCGGAATGGACAGCTTCAAAGAAGGGCAAGTTGCGCTTTACGGCGACCGCTTTCTCAACCGCGGCATGGCGGTGCTGGCGATCGACGGCCCCGGCCAATACGAAGCACCGATGCTCGGGGTCTACTTCTCGATGGAGAGCTGGGTCGCCGCCGGTAAGCCGATCGTCGATTGGCTGGTTGCGCGTGCCGAGATCGACCCGGAGCGCATCGGATGCTCCGGCACGAGCTTCGGCACCTTTTTCGGCACCATCCTTACGGCGCACGAGCCGCGCATCCGCGCGTTCGCTGCCATGTCGGTGTGCCACGAGCCGGGATGCCACACCATCTTCCAGGAGGCCTCGCCGACCTTCAAGAAGCGCTTTATGTACATGTCGGGCATCGTCGACGAGGACGCGTTCGACAAATTCCGCAAGGGCATGACCTGGGAGGGCCATGCCGACCGGATCGGCGTGCCGTATTTGTGCGTCGCCGGCGAAGCAGAGGAACTGAGCCCGGTGGAGCATTCCGAGCGGCTGCTGCGCGCCGTCAAGGGGCCGAAGCGGCTGGTCATCTATCAGGACTCGCGCCACTCGGTCGGCAACGTCCCGGCCGCCAATCTCGGTCCGTTTCCGCCGATACTGGTGGCCGACTGGATGGCCGACCGCCTCGCCAGGAAGCCGTTCGCCAGCGAGCGCTGGTACGTCACCGCGAGCGGCCAGATCGAGAAGACGCCGCTGTGAAGGTACGTTCCCCGCACGCGGTGCAGCACGAAGTGATGCACCGCAGATGCGGGTCCCGGTTCCTCTGCAAGAAAACCGGGGTCCCGGGTCTGCTGCGCACCGCTTCGCGCTGCGCAGCGCCCGGGACACGTGCGCTACGACTGCCCACCGCTGCAGTTGATCACCTGCCCGGTGATGAAGCTCGCATCGTCGGATGCAAGGAACACGATCGCGGCGGCCTGCTCCTCGGGCAGGCCACGCCGCCGCAGCGCCTGCTGATTGCTGATGTCCTCGGCCATTTCCCGGCGATAAACCTCCGCCAAGGGGACGTCGTCCGCCATCCGGCCTGGCCCGATCGACAGGCGCGGCGTGACGCGATCGGAAATCTCGGTGCCACCCGGCGCCATCGTGTTGACGCGGATGCCGTAGCGTCCGTACTCCATCGCCAGCACCTTGGTGAGCGCCAGGACGCCGCCCTTGCTGGTCGCGTACGGGAGGCGATAGAGCCCGCGCGTCGACTGCGAGCCAACGTTGACGATCGAGCCGGCCTTCTGTTCCATCATGATCGGCAGCGCCGCCAGGCAGCACCACAGCGTCGGATAGAGCGAGCGCTCCAGCTCGAGCTTCACCTCCTCCTCGCTGTAGAGGTGGTACGGCTTGATCCAGATGGTGCCGCCGACATTGTTCACCAGCACGTCGATCCGGCCATAGGCCTCGCGCGCTTGGGCCATCAGCGATTGCGCGCTGGCGAAAGTGCCGAGATCAACCAGCACCTTCATCGCCTCGACGCCGTGCTGGCGCAGCTCGGCTACCGCCTCGGTCGCCGTAGCCTCGACGCGATCGGCGACGACGATGGTGCCGCCTTCCTGGCCGAGCCGTCGCGCCGCGGCGCGTCCGATGCCTTGGCCGGCGCCAGTGATGACGCACACCTTGTCCGTCAGCCGGCGGGCGCCGGCCGCGCGGGCATCCAGCTCGTCAGTCACTACCCTCTCCGTTGTCATGCGCGGGCTTGTCCCGCGCATCCCGCTTAGGGTCGCACGGCATTGCCATCCTAAGCGAGATGGCCGGGAGAAGCCCGGCCATGACGGAGAAAAAAATCAGATCGAGGTATGCGGCACGCCCTCACGCACAGTGAGGTCCTCGTGCTTCGCCTGCTCGAACGGCACATCGACCGGCAACACGAACGTCGCGGATCGAACACGGTGGCCCTCCTGGGTGAGGCCGGGCGGCGCGACGCCCTTCTGCAGCGCGAGCGCGGCGCGGCTCAGGCGATGCCGCGCCATGATGATCGCGTTGTCGGTCGACACCAGGTTTTCCTTGGTGCGGTCGGCGACCGGCCCCATGCTCTCCTGCACGGATGCATCCTGCATGGCGATGCCCTTGACACCGCTGTAAGTACGACCGGCCTTCTGTGCCGCGCGGTCGATCATGTAGTCGTTGTCCATGTTGATCACCGGGCGGAATGTGCCCGGACTCAGCTCGACATGGATGCCGCCGCCCTTGCGCATGGTGTCGAGTTCCATCTCGCTCAGCGGCCGGGTCGGATGATAGGTGAAGGTCCACGTATAGCAGTTCTCGTCGTCGATCGGCACCCAGGCATGCGCATTGAGCGCGTTGTCGCCGTAGGGCGGCACCATCGTGTACCAGGGCATGATCCACTGGGTGATGCGCCAGTAGTAATGCCCCTCCTCGGCGTTGCGGCGCGCGCCGATGTAGAGCCCGCCGGACGACTCCACGATCTCGAACTTCGGCTTGCGGTCGCGCTGGTACTGGGCGCCCTTGGTGCCCTTGTGCAGCGGGTCGGTATGCAGCTCGCCGCTGTGCAGGAACGAGACGTGGCTGGAGTCGATCCCCCCTTCCATCGCCTGCAGGTAATTGCATTGCTGCCGCCGCTTCGAGTGGTGGCAATGCGACGCCGGCAGCGCCGCCCATTCGAACGCCGGCTCCGGCGGCTGCAGTTCGGCCGGGCCCATGTACGTCCAGAGGATGCCGCCGCGCTCGATCAGCGGATAGGATTTGAGCTTGATCTTGCCGCAGAAGCCGCTTTCCGCCGGCTCTGACGGCACCTCGATGCACTGGCCGGTGTGGTCGTACTTCCAGCCGTGATAGGGGCAGCGCAACCCGTTCTCCTCGTTGCGGCCGAACCACAGCGATACGCCGCGATGGGCGCAGAACTCATCGGTCAGTGCATAGCGGCCTTGCGTGTCGCGCCAGGCCAGTACGCGCTCGGACAGCAGCTTGACGCGCACCGGCGGACATTCGTTCTTCGGCACTTCGGAAGCAAGCAAGGCCGGAATCCAGTAACGGCGGAACAGATCCCCCACCGGGGTCCCCGGCCGGGTGCGGGTCACGAATTCGTTTTGTTCTTGCCTCAACATGGCGTCGGTTCCTTGCAACACTCAAGCCAGGGGCGTCTACCATAAAATAGCGCTTGCAGCGTGCGCAACCAGTCAACTGGCGAAATGCAATCAGAGGGCGGCTCCAAAAAATCTTAGGAGCTGTCGGATCGCGACTTGCCCGTTCGTCCTGGGAGCAACCCAAGAGGAGAAGAGACATGACTGCCACCGCCAAAGCTGCTGCCCCGACATCGGATCGCGATCTCGTGCTGACCCGCATCATCGATGCGCCGTGCGAAAAGGTGTTCAGAGCATGGACCGCCCCCGAACTGCTCAAGCAGTGGTTCGCGCCACGCCCCTACACCACGCCGGTCGCGGAGCTCGACCTCCGGCTCGGCGGCGCCAATCGGATCGTCATGCGCAGTCCTGATGGGCGGCGCCAATCGGATCGTCATGCGCAGTCCTGATGGCAACGATATTCCCTGCGGCGGCGTTTATCTCGAAATCGTCAAGAACGAGCGGCTGGTGTTCACCGACGCCTACACCAAGGCGTGGGAGCCTTCCGAAAAGCCGTTCATGACGGTGATCCTGACCTTCGAGGACCGAGGCGGCAAGACCCAGTACACCGCCCGCGTGCGTCACTGGACGGTCGCCGACCGCGAGACCCACGAAAAGATGGGCTTCCATGAAGGTTGGGGCCAGTGCGCCGACCAGCTTGCGGAGGTGGTGGCGACGCTCTGACGCCGGAGAATTTGACGGCGCCGTCGGATCGCGCCTGGCCCGTTCGTCCTATGAGCAGCCCACGCCCGGGAGTCACGTAGCCAAAGGCAAAGGAAGCAACACCATGCGAAAGATCACTCCGTTCCTGTGGTTCGACAACCAGGCCGAAGAGGCAGCGAACTTCTATGTCTCCATCTTTAAGAATTCGAAGATCGGAGCCGTCTCGCGCTATGGTGATGCCGGGCCGGGCCCGAAGGGTAGCGTGATGGTCGCTGCGTTCGAGCTAGACGGCCAGCATTTCACGGCCTTGAACGGCGGACCGAATTTCAAGTTCACCGAGGCGATCTCGTTTATCGTCGACTGCAAGTCGCAGGAGGAGGTGGATGAGTTCTGGGACAAGCTTTCCGCCGGCGGCAAGACACAGCAGTGCGGCTGGCTCAAGGACAAGTACGGCCTGTCATGGCAGATCATCCCGACCGCCCTGATGGAGCTGATGAGCGATCCCGATCCCGTGAAGTCCAACCGGGTTATGCAGGCCATGCTGCAGATGACCAAGATCGACATCGCGAAGCTGCGGCAGGCCCACGCGGGCTAGCGTTGAGGAAGCACCGATGCGCAGGCTCATTCTGACAATGCAGGTGACGCTGGACGGATTCGTCGGCGGCCCGAACGGCGAGGTCGACTGGGCCTTTCCGGGCTTCGATGCCGAATTCGTGGAATGGCAGGTCGCCAAGCGGCCTGCGGCTTTTCCCGGAGCTTGCCAAGCCGATCCGCTTTAAGCTCGCGGAAGCGAAGATTCTCGAGACCGGCATGGTCGCCAACGTTTTCCAGCCGGCGTTATCGAAGGATTGGGCAAGGCCACAACAGACTCGCCGTGCTGCTGACGTCGACGTAGACTATTGAGACGCACAACGAGGCTTCACAATCATGACAGGCGTGCAAACACTAGCCGGTGGCTGCCATTGCGGCGCGGTGCGGTATGAAGCGGAGGCCGATCTCGGACAGACGATGGCCTGCAACTGCTCGCATTGCGAGAAGAAAGGCTTTATCCTGACGTTCACGCCGGTCGAAAAATTCCGCCTGTTGGCGGGCGAGGAGAAGCTGGCCGAGTATCGCTTCAACAAGCACGCGATTACCCATCGATTTTGCACCGCATGCGGCGTTCAGGCCTTCGCTATCGGCGTGGCTCCTGACGGCAAGCCGATGGCGGCGATCAATGTGCGGTGCGTCGACGGCGTCGATCTCGCCGCGCTCAAGCCGCAGAAATTCGACGGCCGAAGCCTTTAGCCGGCTAGCTTGCGCCGCACGCGCAGCACGCTTCCCCAGGGCATGACGCCGATGACGGCGAGCGCGATGCCGATCAGCGGCGGATAGATTCCTGGCCCGATCAGCAGCAATCCGCCCGCTCCGGCGGCAATGCGCTGCAGCGAGCCGAGGGGCGTCAGGGCATATCCGCGGATGCCGCAAGCGATCAGAATCGCACCGACCAACGCGGTGCCGATCGCCCAGGCGACCTGTGCGGCGGAGCCTTGCAGCAGCAGGCCGGGGCTGAGAACGAAGGCGAACGGGATGATGAAGGCGGCGATGCCGAGCTTCACCGCTTCCCAGCCGGTCTCCCAAAGCTTGCTGCCGGAAATCGACATGGCAACGAACACCGCGATGCAGAGCGGCGGCGTGAAGAACGACGCCAGGCCCCAATAGACGACAAACAGGTGCGCCGCCATCTCGGACACGCCGAGCTGGATCAGCGCCGGTGCCATCAGAGTCGCCAGCGTGACGTAGACCGGGATCGAATCCAGCCCCATGCCGAGCACGAAGCTCGCGAGCCCGACCAGGACCAGCGTCATGATCAGATTGCCGCCCGACAGATCGAGGATGAAGGTCGAAATCTTGATACCGACGCCGCTCAGTTCCACCGCGCCGATCATGATGCCGACGAATCCGGTGATCGCCGCGACGGCCGCTCAGTTCCACCGCGCCGATCATGATGCCGACGAATCCGGTGATCGCCGCGACGGTGATCCAGCTGCGGACGGCACGGTCGCAGGCGAGGGCGAAATTGCTCGGCATCAGCCAGTCGCTGCGGTCACGCGACAGGAAGCTCGCGCCGATCGCGAACGGCAGCGTGAGCACGCCGGCCATCCCCGGCGGGTAGGCCTTGACGATCAGGAAGTAGATCAGCGCCGCGATCGGGATAAAATAGAACCAGCCCTCGCGGAATACCGGCCCGAGCTTCGGCAGCTCCGATCGCGCGAGCGGCTCGACGCCGTCGCGGTGCGCCTGCAGGTGAACCGAGACGAACACGATCAGGAAATACAGCGCCGCCGGGATGAACGCTGCGACGGCAATCTGCGCGTAAGGGACCTGGATCCATTCGGCCATGACGAAGGCGATCGCGCCCATCACCGGCGGCAAAATCTGGCCGCCGGTGGAAGCGACCGCCTCGACAGCGCCGGCGAAGGCCGGGCGATAGCCGATCTGCTTCATCAGCGGAATCGTGAATACGCCGGAGGTCGCGACGTTGGCTGACGGCGAGCCCGAGATCGAACCAAACATGGCGCTCGACACGACCGCCGCCTTGGCCGGGCCGCCGCGCGACCAGCCGGTCAGCGCCAGTGCGATTCGGATGAACCACTTGCCCGCGCCGCTCGCCTCCATCACTGCGCCGAACAGCACGAAGATGATGACGATGTTGGTCGCGACATTGAGTGGCAGGCCGAAGATGCCGGACTCGCCGACATAGGCGGCATAGAGCAACCGGTCGGGCTCGTAACCGCGGCCATAGAGAACGCCCGGCAGCACGTTCTGAAACACCGTTCCCAGGACAAGGGCCGTCACCAGGATCGGCAGGGTGATCCCGGTCGTGCGCCGAACGGCCTCGATCAGCGGCAGGCAGATCAACAGAGCGAGCACCAGCCCCCGCGTGTCGAGAAAGCCGAACATACTGTAGTCGAGCACGTTCTGGTGAAATACGACGACATAGCCAAGGCTGATCCAGGTGCACGCGATGAGCGCTCCGTCGAAGATCGTGGGGCGCCGGAAGGATCTATTGAGATCGCGAGAGACCCCATGCGTGCCGTAGGCCGGCACCAGGACGAAGATCACAGTGAGGGCGCAGGCCAGACTGATCGCGCCATGCACCTGTTCGGGCATGAAGAAGCCCGCCATGGCGGCGAGATTGCCGACGATGATGATGTGATAGATGATGATGGCAGCGGCGGTCCAGCCGAATACCGATGCTCGCCGCGCGGGCCGATCCGTCGTCGCCGCCATGGTCATTGATCGCTCAACGCGCAATGCTGCCGCCTGATGAAACGAATCCATAACCCCGGATTTTCCGTATTCCGACAGCCGGGGTTATGGATTCCGGACAGCCGCTTCGCGGCTTCCGGAATGACTGCGGTGGGCTTTTCCGCAGATCATGGGACGGCAGCACCGTTTAATCTGCCTAGCTCTTCAGCCCCGCTTGCTCCTTCTCCATCTCCGGAGTCCACAACTTCTTTTCCTTGAAGTAGCGGACGGCGCCCGGATGGAAGGGAATCTTCGGATCGTTCAGCGTCTCCTTCAGCGTCCATTGCTTGGCGACGCCGTGAAAGTTGTGAAACTCGCCGATGTTGTCGAACAGTGTCTTGGTCACCTTGTAACCGGTGTCCTCGGACAGCCGCGAGGCCGCGACCATGTAGCTCGGCAGCGAGAACACGTTCACGGCATTGTCCTGCCCGGGATAGGTCTTGGCCGGCAGCTTGCTGAGCGCCAGCGACTTCGGCAGCAACGCCAGCATCTCCTTCATCTTGTCGTCGGGGATTTCGAGGAACTTGATTTTTCCGTCCCGGCCCAGCGACTGCAGATAGCTCGCGCCGGCGCTGCCCGGGATGACGACCGCATCAACGGTGTCGCCCTTGATCGCGTTCACCGCTTCGCCGGTGTTGGTGGTGGAGACGACCTTCACCTTGCTGGGATCGATTTTGTAGACCTTGAACAGCGCCTCGGTGATCAGCCCTACCTCCGGCAGCGCCGGGCGCCTGCCGATGATGGTCCTGCCGACCAGGTCCTCCGGCTTCTCGATGCCTGAGCCGACACGCACGATGATCTGGCGGAAGCTCGGCGCGCCCTGCGCGAACAGCGTGACGCCAATCTTCTGCTTGAAGGGCGCGACGCCGCGATACGCGTCATAGGCGGAGTAGGCGTTGCTGATCGCAAGGTCGACCTTGTCGGCGCCGATGGCGAACATGTTGGCCGCCGAGCCGCCGACCGGCTCCGCCGTCGCGGCGATGCCGGCGTGCTTGGTTAGCAAGGTACTCAGGCCAACCGCGAGCGTATAGAAGATGCTGCCGGAGCTCGACGTTCCGACGCGCAAGGCGGTTTGCGCGGATGCGGAGCCACTGACAACGACGGCAGTCAGACAGGCAGCGGCGAGCATTGCGCTTAGGCGGGTCGCGCGGTTCACGATTGTTCCTCCCGGTCTTGCTTTCAATGCGAACATAGCCCTCTCGGTGGGGCAAGTCTTGCAGCAAACCAGCACCGATTTCATAGGGGAACGCGGCCGCGCTTGTAGCCAATTGTCGCAGCTTGTAGGGCGGATTAAGCGAAGCCGCAATCCGCCATCCTCTCGACGAGCGGCGGGTTATGCCTTCGGCTAACCCGCCCCACGAACTGCGTGCGCCTACGCCGCCTGTTTGGTAATCTGCTGCTTCAGCCGCCGATACACCTTGAACGCGTTGCCCTCAAAAATCTTCGCCTTTTCGGCGTCGGAGAGTGACGTCTTGTCGACGTAGCGCTTGGTGTCGTCGAAGCCGAAGCCGGTCCTGGGGTCGTTGCCCTTCACCGCGCCGACCATTTCGGAAGCGAACAGGATGTTGTCGACCGGCACCACTTTGGTCAGCAGGTCGATGCCCGGCTGATGGTAGACGCAGGTGTCGAAAAAGATGTTGTTAGCCATGATCTGGTCGAGCTCGGGCCGGTTGTTGTTGAGCGCGATCCCGCGGAAGCGGCCCCAGTGGAATGGCACCGCGCCGCCGCCATGCGGGATGATGAATTTCAACGCCGGGAAATCCTTGAACAGGTCCGACAGGATGACCTGCATGAACACCATGGTGTCGGCGTTGAGATAGTAGGAGCCGGTGGTGTGTTGCGCGGGATTGCAGCAGCCCGAGACATGGATCATCGCCGGCACGTCGAGTTCGACCATCTTCTCGTAGAGGGGATACCACGACTTGTCGGTCATCGGCGGGGAGTTGTAGTAGCCGCCGGACGGATCGGGATTCAGGTTGCAGCCGACGAAGCCCATCCTCACGCAGCGCTCGAGCTCGGCGGCCGAGTTCTTCGGCGGCACGCCTTGCGACTGCGGAAGCTGGCAGACGCCAATGAAGTTCTTCGGATAGAGCGAGACCACGCGGGCGATCAGGTCGTTGCAGATCTGCGACCATTCCACGCTCACGCTCTCGTCGCCGACGTGGTGCCCCATACCGGAGGCCCGCGGCGAGAAGATCGTGAGGTCGGTGCCGCGCTCGCGCTGCAGCTTGAGTTGGTTCTGCTCGATGCTCTCCCTGATCTCGTCGTCGCTCATCGTCAGCGCGGCTCGCGGCGGCATCGCCGACTTGTCCTTGGCGTTGGCGGCGGCGGTCTGCTCCTTGCGGAAGCGATGCAGGTCCTTCGGCTCGGTGGTGTAATGGCCGTGACAATCGATGATCATGGAAATCCGCCGGTCGTGAGAGGGGTTTCGCTTGCCGAGACTTAAGAATCTCGCCGCGCCATTGTCAAACCTGTCGTATTTCGCCACCGAATGTCATTGCCTGGCTTAATACCGCAAGTCGAATTTTTCCGACTTGCGGCTCGCCTACGAGCTGCGGAACTGGACAGCGGTCCAGTTCCGGTGCAATCCATCGTCTTTCAAAAAGATGGATGCGCGGGGCAAGCCCACGCATGACGGCGGAGAGGGGATCGGAATGGCTGAACTACCGCGTTTGAACGGCGTCATCCGCGCACTCGAGCAGGGACAGCACGCTCTGACGGCCTTTTCGCCGGCCGAGATCGATGCCGCGGTCGCCAACAGCACCTCGAAGTTCGACGGGGTGGTCTACGAGATGGAGCACAATCCATGGGACGGACGGGCGCTGCGGGATTGCCTGCAATACATGCTCAACCGCGGCCAGATCGCCAAGAGCGGATCGATCGTCCCGCCGGTGGTGCCGATGGTTCGCATCCCGGTCAATGGCGTCGAGAAGGCGCAGTGGCAGGCCAAGCAGGCGCTCGACATGGGCTGCTACGGCATCGTCTGGCCGCACATCAGCACAGTGGAGGAGGCCTACAACGCGGTAGCCGCCTGCCGCTATCCGCGGCTGAAGTCGGCGTCGTTGTATGAGCCCGCCGGCATCCGCGGCGACGGCCCGACCGCGGCGGCGCGCTACTGGGGGCTGACGCAGCAGGAATACTACCAGAAGGCGGACGTCTGGCCACTCAATCCACAGGGCGAAATCTTGGTCATCCTGCAGATGGAGGACACCAGGGGCATCGAGAACCTCGACGATATCCTCACGAACGTGCCAGGCATCGGCGCGATCCTAATCGGCGAAGGGGATCTCGGCCAGGAGCTCGGCTATCCGCGGCAGTACGAGCATCCGGAACTGCTGAAGTGGATGGCGCGGGTGGTCGAGACCTGCAAGAAGCACAACGTCGTGGTCGGCCATCCGCATGTGGAAAGCGGCAACGCCGAGCGGATCGTCAAGGAAGGCTACCGCTTCCTGATGTGCGCCCCGGTGCGCAGCTATGGGCACCTGGAGACGACGCGGAAGCTGACAGGAAGGGGGTAGTTCGTAGGGTGGGTTAGCGCGCAGCGCGTAACCCACCAGCTACGCGAATGATGGTAGGTTACGGCGCTTTCCGCGCCTAACCCACCCTACGTTTCGCCGACGCTTTCCGCACCTTCCCATTCGTTTCCTCGCGTGCGAGGTTTTTGATCACGGCAAGTAATGTGCGCCGCGTCACCGTGATGTCACCCGAAGCAATGCTGCGCGCGGCCACGCGATTCACGTCCTCGGCGAGCGGCACCAGCTTCTCCTTCAGCCGACGCCCCTTCGGCGTGAGGAACACGTAGATCTTCTTGCGATTCTGCGCCTGCTGCCGGCGCGTGACGTAGCCCAGCCGCTGCATCGCCTGGATGGCCGAGAAGGTCGTCGGCTCCATCAGCCCCGCCTGCTCGCTCAGCTCGCGCTGGGTGAGGCCGTCCTTCTCCCAGAGGATGCGCAGAAACGTCCAGTGCCCGATCGAGACCGAATGCTCGGTCAGCCGCATCTGCAGCGCCCGCAGCAGCGCGCGCGTCGCGTCCTTGACAAGATGGGCGAGGCGGTCGTCCGGCACCGCTTCGCGCCAGTGGCGCAGGATCGACTGGGTGGCCGCATCGGTGCCGAGCCGCTCGGAGCGGTTGACGGGACGCTTCATGCCGGCACCGCCACCTGATGCGCGAGCCTGATCTCGTGCTGCTCGCGCCCGGATTGCAGGATCGCCAGACAGGCTTCCAGCGTTGCGCGCGCCCATTCGCCCGAGTGCAGCGGCGGACGGTTGTGCATGACCGCATCGTAAAGCTCGTCGATCACCTCGGCGCGCTGCACCTGCGGGCGGGGCAGGGGGTCGAGGTGCTTCGCGGTGTCCGCGTAGACCATCACGCCATTCGGCAGCGGCCGCAGATCGGCATGATCGCACGATACTAACACCACGCCGAAGTGCTGGTGCCAGCGTTGCCCGATCTCTGGCTGAGCGAAGCCGTGTCCATACGCGCGCGCCGTCCGCATCGCCAGTTCCTGCGTCGGCGAGCGTGCCTCCTGCAGCGCCTTCCGCGCCACGCCGTAGCGGCTGACATCCTTCGGCGCACCCAACTCGCCGATCCAGTCGCAGAATTCGTCGGAATCGAAATGCGCATAGCCGCTGTAGACGGCGGTCGCGGCGGCGCCGTCCTCGAAGGTGAGGAGAGCGCTGTAGGCGCCTTCGGTCGGGCGGCTCGGATCCCATGTGCCGGTCATCGCGCGGACACTGCGCACGCGGCCGCCGCCGAGCAGGCGCACGATATCGATCTGATGCGCCGCCTGATTGAACATGACGCCGCCGCCGCGCGCGGTGTCGAGCTCTTCCGGCCGCCGCGGCCGATACAGGAAATCGGTATAGTTGAACGCTGTGATCATCCGCACCGCGCCGACCGTGCCGCCGGCAATAATCTCGCGGGCGCGCCGGATCGGCGCATTGAAGCTGTGGCTGTGGCCGACGATCAGATGCACACCGGCGTCCTGCGCCGCGTCGATCATCGCGTCGCAGTCCGACAGCGCGATCGCCATCGGCTTCTCCACCAGCACATGTTTGCCATGCGCCGCGGCGGCGCAGGCATTCTCCGCGTGATGCTGGTGCGGCGTCGCCACATAGACGGCCTCGACATTCGCGTCGGAGCAAAGGTCCTCGACGGTCGCGTAGCCCTTTCCGCCGAACTCGGCTGCAAAGCGCTCGCGCGCATCGGCGCGTGGGTCGGCGGCTGCGACGAGCTCGATCCGCGGGTCGCCGACGAAGGTGGGAAGCATGATCGTGAAGGCGCGGCCGAGCCCCGCGACGCCGATTCTCAGCTTGCGCTCGCTCATCCGCTCACCGGTCGATCACGAGGTCGCCGGAGCGCGCGCGCGATACGCAAATCATGATGTTGTCGGCGTGTTCATGCTCGGCGAGGACGAGATCGCGATGGTCCGCCTCGCCGGAGATCAGCCGGGTGCGGCAGGTGCCGCACGTGCCGCTCTCGCAGGAGCTCGGCAGGAGCTCGGCACCTGGAGCCCGTGCGCGCGCAGCGCTTCCAGAATGGTCGTGCCCACCGGGACCTCGACGACGTCGGCCGACTTGGCGAGCCGCACCCTGAATGGCTTGTCATCGGGGGCGCGGCGGGCCGGCTCGCTGAACGCCTCGAAATGTACGGCCGCCGGCGACCAGTGCCCGGTCATGTCGCGCACCGTCTGCATCATCGGGCGCGGGCCGCAACAGTAGACGTGCCCCTTGGGCCGTTCGAGGATCGGCCAGAGGTCGAGACAGCGCGCCGGCTCGCCGCCGTCGTGATGGATCACGACCTTGCCCTTGAACAGCGGCGCCGTCAGTTCCTCGCGGAAGGCGGTCATCGCGGCATTGCGGGTACAGTAGTACAGCTTGAACGGCGTCGTGCTGGTGCTGGCGAGGTGCCGGATCATGGCCATGATCGGGGTGATGCCGATGCCGCCGGCAATGAAGGTGTAGCCGGCCGGGCTTTTCGCCAGGGCGAAATTGTTGCGCGGCTCCGAGACCGGCAGCAAATCGCCCGCCTTGGCGCCGTCGATCAGGCTGGTGGAGCCCGAGTTCTCATGCATTTCGCGCTTGACCGCGAGGCAGTAGCGGTCGCGCTCGCCGGGGTCGTTGCACAACGAGTACTTGCGGATCAGGCCGTTGGGGACGCGAACGGAAACGTGCGCACCGGCGGTGAACTCCGGCAGGTCGGCGCCATCCGGATGCCGCAGCCAGAACAGGCTGATGCCGTCGGCGATCGGCTCGGCGCGCACGACCCGCAGCGGCGTCATCTCGCTTTCGGCGATGTCCGCGGACATTCCATCCTCTTCAGCGAACGCGGTATCCTCTTGGCTGTCATCTCGGCCGAGCGAAGCGAGAGCCCGGACCCATGTATACCGCATGACACATCCTCACCGAGGCAGGTGGTCCATGGGTCCCGGATCGGCGCTGCGCGCCGTCCGGGATGACAGCGACATAGGCCCGAACCTGGGGCCGGCAGTCTCGACATTTTCCTGTTCCAGTCTATAATAATCTTAGATGGCTAAGATAATCCGCGCTGGCAAGTCCGGCTTGATTCGGCCTTTGGTCGCTGGAGGAACTCCCCATGATGACGACTGAAGAAAACGATCTCTTGTGCCGCGTCGAAGGCGATGCGCCGATGGGTCAGTTGATGCGCCGGCACTGGATCCCGGCCTGCCTCTCGGAAGAAGTCGTTGAGCCGGACGGCAAGCCGGTGCGGGTGCGGCTGCTGGGCGAGGATCTGGTCGTGTTCCGCGACACTGACGGACGCCTCGGGGTGCTCGACGAGTACTGCCCGCATCGCCGCGCGTCGCTGGTGTACGGGCGCAACGAGGAATGCGGGCTGCGCTGCCTCTATCACGGCTGGAAATTCGACGTCGAAGGCAACGTCCTCGAAATGACGTCGGAGCCGCCGGAGTCGGGCTTCACACAGAAGGTCAAGCACAAGGCCTATCCGGCACACGAGCACGGCGGCTTCATCTGGACCCATATGGGGCCGCCCGAGACCATGCGTCCGTTCGAGCCGCCGGCCTTCGCTCCGACCGCCGACACCCAGGTCTCGATCCTCAAGGTCCAGGTGCACGCCAACTGGGCGCAGATCACCGAAGGCCAAATCGATTCCGCCCACAGCTCCAGCCTGCATTCATCCGACATGGTCCCGGCGCGGGTCGATTCGGCGAAGGCGACCAACCAGAACTGGCTGCGTCCCTCGACTGACCGGGCGCCGCGCTACCAGTCGGAGCGGACCAGCTACGGCTTCCGCTATGCGGCGATCCGCCGGCCGATCCTGAACGCCAATACCCATGACTATATCCGCACGACCGTCTACGTCGCGCCATTCACCTCGCTGATTCCGCCGAACAACATCCACAACGTGACGACGGTGCTGGCGCCGCGGGACGACGAGAACACGTACTTCTATTTCATCGCCTGGAACGGCCCGGACAAGCAGGGCGTCACGACGGAAGAGTGGCGTAAATTCAACCACACCCAGGTTGGCATCGATCTCGACCATGAGTATCGCAACCGGCGTACGCGGGAGAACGACTACGAGCAGAACCGCGACGCGATGAAGCTCGGCAACTTTACCGGCGTCAAGGGCATCCCCAACCAGGACATCGCCATGTGGGAGTCGATGGGCCCGATCTCCGACCGCACCAAGGAGCGGGTCGGCGCCAGCGACTCCGCCGTGGTCGAGTTCCGCCGCCTCATGGTCGAGGCCGCACGGCAGATGCGGGCCGGCGGACCGACGATCGGCACGACCGAGCCGCACATTCCGCACGTCAGGATCGCCTCCTTCGAGGGGGTGGTGCCGAAGACGGTGGATTGGCGTACGCTTGGCGCCGCCGAGGAGGCCGCGCCCACGGCGAAGCAGGAACGCGTCGCTTGAGTGGCCGCTGATTTTCGCGAGGAAACACGAATGAACAAACCCGTCACTGATCTGAGCCATCCCAAGCTGCTGCTTGATCCCTACCAGGCGTGGGCCGAGAACGAAGGCGTACCGATCACGGAGGACTTCGGCATTGACCTGCTCAAGGTGCCGACGGCGCCGTGGCCGCGGTTCGGGGTCGACGGGGGAATGGCGCATCTCAAGGGGCGCGGAGACTTCATCTCGATCTTCGTGCTCGATGTCAAACCGGGCGCCGCGACCGTGCCGCAGAAGCATATGTTCGAAGAGGTGGTCTACGTGCTCTCCGGCCATGGCAGCACCACGGTCGAGACATCGGACGGGCGCAAGCACAGCTTCGAATGGGGGCCGAAGAGCCTGTTCGCGCTGCCGCTGAACGCGCGTTACCGCCACTTCAACTCAAGCGGCCGCGAGCATACGCGTCTCGCCTCGACCAATAATCTTTGCATGATGCTCAATCTGTTCCACAACGAAGGCTTCATTTTCCAGAACGACTATGAGTTTCCGGAACGGCAGGGCTCGCAGAAGTTTTTCTCGGGCGAGGGCGAGTTCATCCCGGTGCGGCCAGGCCGCAACATGTGGGAGACGAACTTCGTTCCCGACCTTGCCTCGTTCGAGTTGAAGGAATGGGCGGCCCGCGGCGCCGGCGGCTCGAACATGATGTTCGTGCTCGCCGACGGCACTATGCATGCGCACATCTCGCAGATGCCGGTCGGCACCTACAAGAAGGGGCATCGCCACGGCGCCGACTTCCACGTCTACTCCGTGACGGGGCACGGTTATTCGCTGCTCTGGTACGAGAAGGATGAGGAGTTCGTACGGGTCGACTGGCGGCACGGCGTGGTGTTCGCCCCGCCGGATCAGATGTTCCATCAGCACTTCAACACGTCGCCCGAACCGTCGCGCTATCTGGCGGTGGCGTTCGGAGGCCTGCGCTACCCGTTCACGACCGAGAAGCGCCACGTGTTCATGGGAATGGACGTGAGCGTCAAGGACGGCGGCTGCCAGATCGAGTACGAGCACCAGGATCCGCGCGTCCACGGCATTTTCCTCTCGGAACTGGCCAGGCATGGTGCGCCGTCGAAAATGCAGAAGTTCATCGACGAGACGCCCTATCTCAAAGACGCCGCGTCCGCCGCCGAGTGACGGCGATGCATGACCTTGAGTTCGAGCACCTTCACGTCACCGACGACGACACCCGCGAGATCAACGAAGCCGCCTGGTTCGCCGACAATGTCGAGCTGACCACGGTCGGTATCGATATCGGTTCGTCGACTTCGCACCTGATGTTCGCGCGGGTGCATCTGCAGCGGCTGTCGAGCGCGCTTTCGAGCCGGTTCGTGGTGATCGACCGGCGGCTTCTGTGGCAATCGCCAATTTTGCTCACGCCGTACCTGCCCGACTACACCATCGATACCGGCAAGCTCGCGGAGTTCATCAGCGGCGCGTATGCGGACGCCGGGCTCGCGCGCGGCGATGTCGACTCCGGGGCCGTGATCCTCACCGGCGAGGCGTTGAAGCGAAAAAATGCCCGCGCCATCGCGGATCTGTTCTCGGAGGAGGCGGGGAAATTCGTCTGCGCGTCGGCCGGCCACCACATGGAATGCCAGATGGCGGCGCACGGCTCCGGTGCGGTGGCACTGTCACGCAGCCGCGGCGTGACCGTGCTCAACGTCGACATCGGCGGAGGCACCACGAAGTTCGCCCTGGTGCAGCGCGGGCAGGTGCTGGCGACCGCTGCGATCGCCGTCGGCGGCCGGCTGGTGGTCGAGGAGGCCGGGCAGGGCATCGTGCGCCTGGAGCCGCCCGCGGTGGACATCGCACGGAGCATCGGCATCGATCTCAAACCCGGCGGCACGCTCAGCCATCGCGATCGCCATGATCTTGCGGACCGCATGACCGACCTCATCGTCGCCATGATCGAGCGCCGGCCGCCGGATGCGCTTGCGGCCTCGCTGCTGGTCACCGATCCGGTGCCGGAGGCCATGCGCGACATCCCGATCGACGCCGTCACGTTTTCCGGCGGCGTCGCCGAATATCTCTACGGGCGGGAACAGGCCCGCTACGGCGACCTCGGCAGCGATCTCGCGCATTCGCTGCGCCACGCCATCGCCGACAAGCGCGTCAGCCTGCCGGTGTGGGACGCGGGCCAGGGCATTCGCGCGACCGTGATCGGTGCGGCGCAGTTCTCGGTGCAGGTCAGCGGCAACACCATCGCCGTCACCGATCCGGCCAAGCTGCCGCTGCAGAACTTGCCGGTGATCGCCTGCGCGTTCGATCTGGCCGGAGCCATCGATGCCGATGCGGTCGCCGCGACAGTGCGGCGGGCGCTGGAGCAGTGCGACATCGAGGAAGGCGCCGGCGCGGTGGCGCTGGCATTTCCGTGGCACGGCGACCCGCTACATCGGCGCATGCACGCGGTTGCCGAAGGCATCTGCGCCGCGCTGCCGCGCTCGCGGGCTGCCGGCCTGCCGCTGGTGCTGCTGATCGACGGCGACATCGGCATGAGCCTCGGCCGCGTCATTCGCCACGAGGTCGCCCCGGGTGTCGACGTGATCGCCATCGACGGCGTGCAGCTCAAGCAGTTCGACTATGTCGACATCGGCCGCATGATCGAGGTCACCAACGTGGTGCCGATCATCATCAAGTCGCTGCTGTTCAAGTGAGGCTGTGTCCCGGGCGCAGCGCAGCGTGAAACGGTGCGCTGCAGACCCGGGACCCCGGTTGCTTCTTGACCAAACCGGGACCCCGCATCTGCGGTGCACCGCTAACGCGCTGCACCGCGTGCGGGGAACGCCACTCAGGCATCGGCGAACCGCTTGAACAGCCTCGCCGCGTTACCCCGCTCCATCGCGGCGAAGCGGTCATCGGCGAAATACGGCATTGTCCGCAGGTTCTCGATCTGCTCGACGACGAAGTCCCGCGCCACGAACGGCCAGTCGCTGCCGTACATGATGTGATCGCTGCGCGCCATCTCGGTCAGCGCCGCCATCGGCGCGCGGGCGCCCGACAACGCCACGTCGAAATAGAACCTGTCGAGATAGGGCGTGACGCCGTCCGGCACCGCTCGATGAACGGCAACGGCGGCTTGCGGCCGACCTCCATCTCCTCCATCAGCCGCAGCCGCATCGACAGATACGGCAGCGCGCCGCCGGCATGCGCGAGAATCCATTTGATATTCGGATAGCGGCCCATGAACTCGTGATAGATCAGGTTCGTCGCCACCCGCGTGGTCTCGAACGCGTATTCGATGAACGCCGGCCACAGCCGCAAATTGAGGCCGGCCACACCGGGCGGGACCGTCGGGTGGATGAAGGCGATGACGCCACGGCGATCCATCTCGTCATAGAGCGGCTCGAACGCCGGATCGCCGATGTGCACGCCGTTCTGGTGCGACAGGAAGATCACGCCGTCGGCGTGCAGTACGTCGAGCGCATGCTGCATCTGCGCGAGGGCGCCGTCCACGTCGGGCAGCGGCAGCGTGGCGAAGAAGCCGAGCCGCTCCGGCGCTGCGGCGATGAAACGCGCCTGCGCCTCGTTCACCGACTCGGTAAGGTATCGCGCGTTGGCGTCATTGCCGTGATGCACGCCGGCGACCGAGAGCGGATTGACGATCGCGGCATCGATGCCAAGCTCGGTCATCTTCTCGCAGACGATCCGCGGGCCATCGCCCTTGCGAAGCGGCCGCGACGGATCGCCGGCTCCGGCGCGCATCAGTGCCGCGTCGTATTCGGGCAGCAGCAGATGGTGATGCACGTCGATCAATCGCGGGGCGGCAGCGGTCATCATGCTCCCTTCGGCGTTGCTGGGAAGAACCGGTTAAGCCAATCATGCAGGATGACCCCGACGCGCGGGTCAGGATTGACGAACATGAAATGGTCGGTGCCGTGCATCAGGTGCAGCTCGACCGGGGGCTTGGCAAGCCGCACCATGCTGAACGCCTCCTCGTAGTTGGTGACGCGGTCGCGCGCGCTGTGCAGGATCAGGATCGGCCGCGGGCTGACCCGGTCGATCACTTCTTCCGGGCGGAACATGAAGAAGCCCACCGCGGTTTCGGCGGTGAATTGCATCAGCGAATTGTTCGAGGTCAGATTGACCTGCAGCTCCTTCGGCATTTCGAAGATGTCGAAGCGGTGCACCATCTTCGACGTGCCGGTCCGTTCGCGGTGGCGCAGGCCGTCCTCCATCATCTGCAGGAACTTGTTCCACGATTCCGGGGTATGCATCCCACGGATGATGCGCTCGCCGTTGCCGAGGCCATTCTCCAGGATGACTGCGGCGATGCGCATATCGACGCCTGCGGCATAGACAGCGACCGCGGCACCGAGGCTCGATCCGCACAACGCGATGCGGTCCGGGTCGACCTCCGGACGGCCGGCCAGGTAGGTGACGGCGTTGCGCGCGTCCGCGACCTCCTCCATCGGGATGACGTTGCCGCGCATGCCGCCGCTCTCGCCGCAACCGCGATAGTCGAAGCGCAGCGCCACGTAGCCCCATGACTCGAACTGCCGGCACACCCATTCCGGGCCGCCGTCCTTGTTGGCACCGAATCCGTGCATCATGATGATCGCCGGACGGCGCTCCTCCGGCTTGCGGCCGTCAGGAACGTGGACGATGCCGGCAAGTTGCAAGCCGTCGGACGAAAACGTCACAAGCTCCTGCAATTCGACCCCCTTGTTGGCCGTTGCTCGGAAGGGCAGTGCGCTCCGGCTGTACGGTGATGGCGCATGCTGTGATATAGCATCTTGCAACGGCTGCCGGTTTGGCAAAGGGGAGGAACTTCATGTCGATGGATCGGATTGGTTCGAGCCGCTGCAGTCTCGGCGCGCTTGCGGCGCGCGGCGCCGTCACGCTGCTGGCTGCCTTGACCATCTATGGCGCGGCTCCGGCGCCGGCCGCCCTGGCGCAGCAGAAAACGGCCCTGCGCGTCGTCTACATTCCGGTGATCACCTGGCTGCCGGCGCTGGTCGCCAAGGAGGAGGGAATCTTCGAGAAGAACGGTCTCGACGTGACCTTCACCAAGGTCGCGACCATCGTCAATCTGCCGGGCACGCTGGGCAAGCAGTACGACCTGGTGCCGACGACAGCGCCCGACCTGCTCAATGCCGTCGCCAACGGCCTCAACATCGCGGCCGTCGCCGGCGAGACCGTCGAAACCTCCGGCAACAAGTCGTACCAGGTGCTGGTGCGCGCCGACAGCGGCATCAAGTCGTACAAGGATCTGGTCGGCAAGCGCGTGCTCACGCCGGGGGTCGGCTCGGTCATGCACGTGGCGCTGCTCTATGCGATTAAGAAGCAGGGCGGCGACCCCAGCAAGGTGACAGCGCTGGAGGGGCCGTTCCCGGCGATGATGGACCAACTCAAGGCCGGGCGTGTCGACGCGGTGCAGCAGCTCGAGCCGTTCGTCGGCCGGATGCTGGGCGCCGGATTCCGGTCGATCGGCGCGCCGCTCCTGGAAGTCGCCGACCCGGTGCTGTTCCCGTTCTGGATCGCCGATGCCGATTGGGCGCGGAAGAATCGCGGCGTGCTCACGAAGTGGGTCGCATCGCTGGAAGGCGGGCTTGCGGTGATCAAGAGCGACGACAGGAAGGCGCGCGCGATCCTGGCGAAGTATTCCGGCCTGCCGCCTGCCGTCGTCGACAGCATCCCGATGCCGGCCTACGACTTCAAGATCACACCGGCGCAGCTCGAGGTCTGGCGGAAGGTGATGATGGAGCAGGGTTTCCCGGTGGGCAAAGTCGATCTCGGCAAGATCGTCGTCACTGGGCAGTAAGCGGTCTTTCCGTCGTCCAGGCCCTTTGGATCGTCATGCCCGGCCATGACGCGGAGCCGATCAAGCTTTCAGAACGCCAGATACGACAACACCAGATAACCTGCGAGCAGCACGGTTGCCCAGAACACCATGTTGCCGGTCGGCCAGGTGCGCGCCAGCGCGCCGGTCGGTCCGTGATGCCGGTAGACGCCGCGTGCGACTCCGCGGGCGGCGCGGCCGGCGGCATCGCGCAGGTCGTCCCAGACTCGATCGCTCCGGGCGTCGAACCATCTGAATATCGCAGGGCCGAGTTTGCGCCAAATCCAGTCGACGTCGAGCGTGATGGTGAGCGAACGCTTGAGCCAATCGAGCATCAGGAAGAAGGCTAAGCCCGAGAACAGCAAGAGCTGCAGGTAGAAGACGACGTGGCTCGTCGTATAGGGCACGAACGTGACCGGGAACGGGAGGATAGCGTAGAGCGGCGCCGGCAAAATGCCGATGCCGATGCAGAGAAAGGCGAAGAAGATCATCGCCGCCCGCATGTTCCACGGCGGCTCGGCCGGCCGCAGCCCGGAATCCTTCTGGAAGAACACGAACCAGGGGAACTTGATGCCGGCATGCAGGAACACACCGGCGGACGCGGCGGCGAGCAGATACCAGACGATCGCCATGTGCTGATCGGCGGCACCTTGCGAGATCATTGATTTGGAGATGAATCCCGAGGTCAGCGGGAATGAAGAAATCGACAGTGCGCCGATGATTCCGCACACGCATGTCACGGGCATGGTGCGGAACAGGCCGCCCAGGTCGGTGCATTTGCGCTTGCCGGTCATGTAAAGCACCGAGCCGGCGGACATCAGCAGCAGCGCCTTGTAGATGATATGGGTGAAGGCGTGCGACGCCGCGCCGTTGAGCGCCATCTGCGTGCCGATGCCGATGCCGGTCACCATGAACCCGACCTGATTGATGATCGAGTAGGCGAGAATGCGCCGCATGTCGTTCTCGAGGATCGCGTAGATGATCCCGTAGAACACCATGAACAGCCCGAGATAGATCAGCAGCTCCGTGCCCGGGAAGCCGCGCATCAGCACATAGACCGCGGTCTTGGTCGTGAAGGCGGAGAGAACCACCATTCCGCTCCACGAGCTTTCCGGATAGGCGTCGGGCAGCCAGGCGGAGAGCGGATAGGCACCTGCATTGATCAGGAAGCCGGCGAGGATGAGCGCGCGCGGCACGCTGTCGAGCGCCATCGCGCGGAATTCGATGGAGCCGGTCGCGGCGATCTCGCCGGCGATTCCCGCCATCAGCAGCACGCCGCCGAAGAGATGGATGGCGGCATAGCGCAGCGCCGCGCTCTGTGCCGACGGTCCGGCGCTGACCACCACCAGCGTCGAGGCGATCGCCATCAGCTCCCAGAAGATGAAGACGGTGATGAGATCGCCGGCGAACACGACGCCGATAGCGCTGCCGGCGTAGCAGAAGGCGGCGGCAAGCTCGAGCGTCCGGCTCTGGTTGAGCGCGTAAAGACTGCCGGCAAAAGCCATGATTGCAAACACGGTGGCGAAGAGGCGCGAAAGCGTGTCGCCCTTCACCAGCATCAGCGTGTTGCCGAGGAAGTCCGCCTGCAGGGCCACGCCGTCCGGCACCTGCCACACCAGATACAGTGTGATGAGCGGAAGCAGCAGCAACGCGGCCGGGCGCAACGCGCCACGCAGGAACGGCAGCGCCAGGCCGCCTAGGATCAAAATCGCGAACGGCGGGATGCTAGCTGTCATAGTAGGTATCGGGCCGCTTCAGGAAGACGCCGAGCGCCTTGGCGAAGACGATCAGAGCGACGCAGCTCAGGAATCCGAACCAGGCGCCGAAGCCAAAGATCGCCTCCAGCGTGAAGTGCGCCTCGTGGCGCGTCACGTCGAGCAGCACTAGGACCGCGAGGATGACAACGAAGGCGATCCACAGCCGCCGGACCGTTGTGTCCCTTGTCAGCCAATGGTCGTCCATGGTCACCGTCCGATCATCATCTGCGCGAGTGCGAGCGGGATCTGCGGAAGGAAGAACAGTGCAACCGCGCCGATCGCCGTTGCCGTCAGTGCCAGCACGATCGGCCACGGCGCCTCGCCGTGGACTTCGTGCCCGCCGTGTGCATCGTGAGTGGGCTCGGGCGGCGCCCGGAAGAAGGCGCGGAACACGATCGGCAGGAAGTAACCGGCATTCAGCACGGTGCTCACCACCATGATGGCGACGGCAAGCCAGTTTGCGGTCTGCATCGCGCCGGTCAGCATGAACCACTTGCCGAGAAAGCCCGCCGTCGGCGGCACGCCGATCATGCCCAGTGCGCCGATCGCGAAGGCCGCCATGGTCCAGGGCATACGCCGGCCGATGCCGTTGAGCTGGCTCACCTCGGTCAGATGCGCGGCCGTGTAGATCGAGCCTGCCGCGAAAAATAGCGTGATCTTGCACCAGGCATGCGCGGCGATGTGCATGGCGGCGCCGACCACCGAGATCGGCGCCAGGATCGCGGCGCCGAGCACCACGTAGGAAAGCTGTGATACCGTCGAATAGGCGAGCCGGCGCTTGAGATTGTCCTGCTTGAGGGCGACGACCGAGGCGACGATGACGGTGGTACCGGCCACGACGGTCAGCCAGCCCGACTGTCCGGCAGCGGCCAGTGCATCGACGCCGAAGATCATCACCATCACCTTGACGACGCAGAACACGCCGGCCTTGACGACGGCGACGGCGTGCAGGAGCGCGCTCACCGGCGTCGGCGCGACCATCGCCGCCGGCAGCCAGAAGTGGAACGGCATCACCGCTGCCTTGCCGATGCCGAAGAGATAGAGGACGAGCAGGACCACCATCGTCGCCCCGCTGGCTTTGCCGCCGAGGATGCCACCCGGCGCGAAGTCGATCGTGCCGGCCAGCACGTAGGTCGCGGCGATCGCCGGCAGAAACAGCACCATCGAGGTGCCGAGCAGCAGGATGAGATAGAGCCGGCCCGACGCCATCGCCTCGCTGTCGCGACGGTGCGTCACGAGCGGATAGGTCGAGATCGTCAGCATCTCGTAGAACAGGAACAGCGTGAACAGGTTCTCGGCAAAGGCGACGCCCATCGTGCTCGCCAAGGCGATGGCGAAGCAGACGTAGTAGGTGGTCTGGCGTGGCTCCTTGTTCGCCCGCATGTAGCCGATCGAGTAGATCGAGTTGACGATCCACAGCGACGAGGCAATCAGCGCGAACAGCATGCCGAGCGGTTCGAGCTTGAAGGCGAAAGCGACCCCGGGCAGGACCTCGACGCCGCTCCATTGTGGCCGAACCCCGGAAAGTACCGGGCCGAGCAGCGCGATGACGGTGAGGCAGAGCAGCACAGCCGCGATCAGCGTGACCGTTTCGCGCAGGTTGGGCCAGCGGTGGAACAACGGAATCAGCAGCGCCGCCGCCAGAGGAATGATCAGCGCCGCGATCAGCAGACATTCGGGAGTAGCCCAGGTCACTTGAGCCCCCCGACCAGCATCCCGGCCGCCTTGCCGGCAATGCCGGCGGTCCACTGCGTATCGATGCCGAACCAGATCGTCGCTGCGGTCAGCACCAGGAGCGGAATAAGCATGGACAGCGGCGGGTCGCTCGCGCCGATGCATGTCGGCGACGGGTCGCGAAACCACGCTACCTCGACCACGCGGCCGATATAGATGACCGCGAGCAGCGAGCTTGCCATGATCACCAGCACCAGCGGCCAGCCCACTTCATTGAGCGCGCCGACCGCGAGGTACCACTTGGAGATGAAGCCGACGGTGCCCGGCGTGCCGATGATGCCGAAGCCGGCGACGACGAACGCCGCCATGGTCAGCGGCATCTTCGGCCCGATGCCCGACAGATCGTGCAGCTTGACCGAGCCGATGCGGTAAAACACGGCGCCGAGCGCGAGGAACAGTGCGGCCTTCATCACCGCGTGATTCGCGAGGTGCACGATGCTGCCGGTCAGCCCGGCCTTGTTGGCGATGCCGATACCGAGGGTGATGTAGCCGATCTGGGCAACCGACGAATAGGCCAGCATACGTTTGAGGTTGGTCTGAAAGATGGCGATGAACGAGGCGGCGAACATCGCGGCGATCGACAGCCCGATGATCAACTCGCTGACCGGCAGCTTCTGGAAATTGAGCGTCGGCCCGAACACGCTGAAGTACAGGCGGATCAAGAGATAGACCGCCACCTTGGTTGCCGTCGCGGCCAGGAATGTCGTCGCGAACGACGGCGCATAAGCGTAGGCGTTCGGCAGCCAGCTGTGCAGCGGGAACAGCGCAAGTTTGAGGCTGACGCCGACGGTGAGGAAGGCGAGCGCTGTGATCACCGGACGCGGCTGTACCGTGGCGGCCTCGGCGAGCCGCGCGGAAACGTCGACGAAGTTGAGGCTGCCGGTCACTACCCAGAGCAGGCCGACGCCGATCACGTAGAAGGTGGCGCCGATCGTCCCCATGATCAGGTATTGATACGATGCGAGCAGGGCGCGCCGGTCGCGGCCCGCGGCGATCAGCACATAGGTCGCGAGCGCGGAAACTTCGAGGAAGACGAAGGCATTGAACGCGTCGCCGGTGATGGTGATGCCAAGCAGCCCGGTCAGGCAGAGCAGGTACATGCAGTAGAACCAGGCCTGCCGGCCCTCGTCGATCTCGAAGGCAACGCTGCGGCGCGCATACGGCATGGTCACCGCGCCAATGACCGACACCAGCATCAGCACGAAGGCATTGAACACGTCGACGCGATACTCGATGCCGTAAGGCGGCTGCCAGCCGCCGAGCCGGTAGGAGATGGAGCCGCCGCCGAGCACCTGCCAGAGCAGCGCGCCGGCGATGAACGGCATCAGCCAGCTCACCGCCAGCGCCACTGCGAATGCGGTCGGGCCACGGCGCAGGAATCCGGCGAGAATGGCACCGAGCAGAGGGACGACGATTTGCAGCGCCGGGAGGTGCGGCATGACTGCCGTCATTGGTCGTCGTCCTTGGCGAAGATTTCGTCTTCCTCGATGGTGCCGTAGCACTCGTTGATGCGCACAACCAACGCCAGCCCGAGCGCCAGCGTCGCCACGCCGACGACGATGGCAGTGAGGATCAGCACGTGCGGAAGCGGGTTGGAGTAGACCGTGAAGGCGGGGTCAAGAATCGGAGCCGTGCCGCCGATGATCTTGCCCGGTGTGATGTAGAGCAGATAGACGGAGGTCTGGAAGATCGAGAGGCCGATCAGCTTCTTCACCATGTTGCCGCGGGCAACCACGATGTAGAGCCCTGCCATCATCAGGAAGATGGTGATCACATAATTGTAGTGCTCGGCGAAAGTCTTCACCAGTTGCATCAACGCCCCCGCTCGACAAAGGCGTAGAACAGCGCCGTCATGGTGCCGGATACGGTGATCAGCACGCCGAGCTCGACCAACAGGATGCCGAGTTCGCGTGCGTGCACCGGATCGTGCCCGAGCACGCCGTAGTCGAGAAAGTTCTTGCCGAGCAGCAGGCCGGCGACGCCGGTGCCGGCATAGATCAGCACGCCGAGCGGCACCATGCGCTCGACCATGACCTGCGGTGCAATGCGCTTAGCCGTCCCAAGGCCGAAGGTGATGCCGATCAGAATGACCATGCCTCCGGCGATGACGCCCGCCTGGAATCCGCCGCCCGGACCGTAGTCGCCGTGGAACTGCACATAGAGGGCGAACAGCAGGATGAACGGCAGGATCAGCTTGGTGCCGATCCGCAAGATCAGGTCGAGGCTCACGATTCGCCTCCCCCGCCGATGTCGTCACGCCGGCGCAGACCGCGCAGCAGCAGCAGGACGCCGATGCCGGCGGTGAAGATCACCGTGGTCTCGCCGAGCGTGTCATAGCTGCGGTAGTCGGCCAGCACCGAGGTGACGACGTTCGGCACGCCGGTCTCGACGATCGACTGGGCGAGATAGCGCGGCGCCACGTGCTGGTGGACGACGCTGTCGGCGACGCCGAACGGTGGCAGCGACAGCGTTCCCCAGACCACGGCTGCGCCGACGATCAGCACCACCAGCAGCGGCAGCCAGTTGCGGTTGATCGGTGACATTTCCGTGGTTTTGGTCAAATGCAGCGTCGCCAGCAGCAGCACCGTCGAAATGCCGGCGCCGACTGAGGCCTCGGTCATGGCGACGTCGACCGCGTCGAGCGCGATCAGCAGGGTCGCCATCAAAAAACTGTAGATGCCGGCTAGGACAACCACCCCGAACAGGCTGCGTTGGCGCACGATCGCGACGGTCACCGCCGCGAGCAGGGTCAGCAGCGCCATATTGACGAAAATTTCTATGGCTGCCTCCCGTCCGTGCCGCCGCCCGCCGGCCCGTCGCCACGACCGCGTCGATCCTCGGCCAGCAGCGGCTCGATCTCCTCGTGCAGCGCCGCTTGGGCGAGCGCGTGGGCGACCACCGGGGTGAAGAAAAAGAATAGTGCGAGAATGAAGGTGAGCTTCAGCGCGACCAGGCCGAAGCCGGCCTGCAATATCATGCCGAGGATCAGCAGACCGGCGCCGAGCGTGTCGATGACGCTCGCCGCATGTATGCGGGTATAGACGTCCGGCATGCGTACGAGGCCGATGCCGCCGACGATCGCGAAGAACGATCCGAGCACGATCAGCAGCCAGCTCAGGAGGTCGACGACGAGCGACATCAGGATTTGTGCTCCTCCTCGACATCGTAGGCGAGATCGCCGTGGCGGAAGAATTTCAGCACGGCCAACGTCCCGATCAGGTTGAGCAGCCCGTAGGTGAGCCCGATGTCCAAGAACTCGGGCCGTCCGGTGAGAAAGCCGACCACTGCGAGCAGGAGAATCGCCAGCGATCCGATTGTATTGCCGGCCAGCACCCGGTCGAACACGGTCGGTCCAAGGATGGCGCGCGTGAGCGCAAGCGCGATCGTGATTAGCACGGCGGCGGTGGCGACGACGAACATCACGCGTCCTCGAACCGGGTGACGCGGGCGTCCATGCCGCCGGCCTCGATGTCGTCGGCGCCTTCCCTCACCAGGGCGTGGACGGTGAGCTGATTGCCATTGACCCCGACAGTGATTGTGCCCGGCGTCAACGTAATGGAGTTGGCATACGTGACGATTCCAGGCGCGGTGCGCGGGCTCGCCGTCACCACCGTCATGGTCGGCGAGATCGGCAGACGTGGGTGGAGAATGATCTTGGTCACCGCCCACCCCGATTTGGCGATCTCGCAGGCCAGCCACGGCCAGTACGTGATCGCCCCTCGGAGCAGATGGACCGGATGCCCCTCAGTCTCGGTGACGCCGACGCGGGCCGCCACCAACGCGCACAAGATGGCACACACGGCGCCGATGGTGATCAGCATCGGCGTGTAGTGACCTGATAACGCCAGCCAGAACGCGAACAGGAAGCAGGCCAGGCTCACGGTTCGCATGGCGCTTCCCTCACGAGGGCCGATCGACCCGGCCGTTGTGGCAACCCGCTTGGCGCGGCCTTAATCCACTGCGTCACGTCGCATCCCCGCAGAACCGCAAAAACAAACGCGTCACCTCGGCGCCAGTCTGAACAGCATAAATCATTGGAACCGTCCACTGGTGGAACTTGGGGGGCGGTGGCGCAGCGCTTCCTGGCGACTATGGCATGAAATGATTCACGCGCACCGCTGCGGTCTCCCTGTGACCCCCGCGCGTTGACTGTAACCACTTGATTTGCATAGGGTTCGCTGGCGCCGCAGCGCGACCCGGCGGCCGCCGCCGCCCGTTCCATGCCGGCCCGCGCATGGTGTGCCCACGATGCGGTGCGGCGCCCCGTGTCTCGCGTGGCGAAGTGCCGCGAGACCGGGCGGCGACGGCGGAACTCAATCATGCGGGAACCAGTGAGCCGGCGAAGGGTTGTGGCTGCATGCGTGCCCTGCTGTTCCACAATCCCTCGGCTGGCGAAGAAGATCACGCGGGAAAGATGCTGTTGGCCATGCTCCACAAGGCCGGGCTTTCCACAACCTATTGCTCGAGCAAGAGTTCGGAGTTTCCGGACATTCTCCACGAGCGCGCCGATCTGTTCGTGGCCGCGGGCGGCGACGGAACGGTCGGAAAGATCCTCAGGTAGATGCCAGACCGGAGCATTCCGGTGGCCATTCTGCCGCTCGGCACGGCGAACAACATTGCCCGTTCGCTCGGTATCAGCGGAAGGCTCAAGGACATCGTGGCCGGTTTGCGAACGGCCCGACAACAGCGGTTCGACATCGGGCTGGCCAGCGGTCCCTGGGGACGGCGGCTCTTTGTGGAGGCGGTCGGCCTGGGATCGCTGACAGATGCCATGGTGCGTATCGACTCCGTCAAGATCGAGCGCGGCGACGGGGTGAGGCTTGGCCGCGACACGTTCCGCAAAGTGCTGAGCGAAGCCAAGCCGATCCGGCTCGGCATGTCCGTTGACGGACGCACCCTCGAACAGGAACTGCTCGTGGTTGAAATTCTGAATATTCCCTACGCCGGCCCGGGCATTGCGCTGGCACCGCAAAGCGGCCTCGGCGACGGTCTGTTCGACATCGTCTGCATTGGACCGGACCAACGCGCCGACATGGTGGCGTGGCTCGGCGCGGCGCGACCGAATGCGCCGCCACCGGTCACGCTGCAGCAGGGCCGGAAAATCAGCCTGACTTGGGAAGGCTCGCCGCTGCGGCTCGACGACGATTGCCCGAGCGCTTCAAACCGCGCGGACAGGATCGCAGTCGAGCTCGAGCGCGAGGCAGTGACGATTCTCGTTCCGGAACCGGTCGACGACAAGAAATCAAAACGGGGGCGATCGAAGCGATCGGAAGCCGCATGAGCCAATCCGGCAGGAGGGAACTCGCCCGCTCACGCTGTGGTGATCGCGGGCGCAGGACGCACAAGGTACCTTCTTAGAGCCATCAAAGGGAGCTATGCTCCGCAGCAATTGACCGCCGGCCAGCGGATCCGGCGCAACATCATCCACACGTTTGTCGCCAGCTATAACGGCACGGAGATCTTCCGCGCCGAACTGCATCTCGCCATGTCGGTCAACCCGTTCCTGACGTTCCAAACGATCGCGACCGAGAGCGGTACGATCGATTTCAGATGGATCGGCGACAACGGCTACAAGGCGGCCGAGCAGGCGAAGATCATGGTGATGATCCCCGCCTGTTGGCATCAGACTGCTAGTGTCCCCGAATCCGAAGTTCGCTTGATCTTGCAGCATCCCCTGAGCGAACTTCGGATTCGAAAGGACACTAGCGACTCCATGATTCTAGTGTGGTTTGGTTCAGAAGTTCGCTTCCCGGACTCGTGGTAAGAATGGAGCGAACTTCTGAACCACCACACTAGACCTGCGGCGCATCCACGGATCGCTCCAGCGAGAGAACCTCCAGGATGCGGTCCTGAACGTTGCGCCGCTCCGCTTCGCCGCTGGTCTGATCCATGCGCGCTTCATAGGCGATCCGTGCCGGACGATGGAACACCATGACCCGGTCGCCGATCTCCAGCGCTTCGTTGATGTGATGGGTGATGAAAACGGCGGTCTTGCCGTTCTGCTTGACCAACCGAGTGAACTCTGACCGCAGGTCGCGTGCGGTCATCTCGTCCAGTGAGGAGAACGGCTCGTCGCACAGGAGGATTTCCGGCTCGACCGCGAAGGCGCGGGCGATGGACACGCGCTGCCGCATGCCGCCCGAGAGCGCATGCGGATAGTCGCTTTCGTGTCCCGCGAGTCCAAGCCGGGTCAGCCAGCCGCGTGCGGTGGCCTCGGCCTCCATCTTGTCGGCGTCGAGGATCTGCAACCCGAGGAGCACGTTGTCGAGCGCGGAGCGCCACGGCATCAGCCGGTCGTTCTGGAACACGATTCCGATCTTGCCGCGGAAGTAGGCGAACTCCCGGAACGGATCGTGGCCAGTCACGTCGACCATGCCGCTGGTCGGCTCGATCAAGCCTGCCAGCAGGTTGAACATGGTCGACTTGCCGCAGCCGGTCTTGCCCAGCACCGCGACGATCTCGCCCCTGGCGATCTCGAACGACAGCCGGTCGACGGCCAGAAACGTTCCGCTGCCGTCGGGCCGGGGAAACTCCTTGCTGACGTCCCGGAAGCGGATGAACGGATCGGTGCTCACGGCGTCATGCCGCCCGTTCGGAGACCGGCCGATAGCGTAACGCCCAGGCCTCGATCGCCACCAGCGCCGACTGCACGACCAGCACGAACAGCACCAGCACAAGGGTCCACGCCAGCGCGCCCGCCAAGTCGAACAACTGCTGCTGCAGCAGCAGCTGATAGCCGACGCCGCCGGTCGCTCCGACCAGCTCCGCCACCACCACCACGCGCGACGCGTTGCCCAGATTGACCTTCCACGCCGTCAGGATTCCCGGCACGATCGTCGGCACGATCAACACGCGGAACAATGTCCAGGCGCTCGGCCGAAACGACATGGTCATCTCGAATAGGTCCTTCGACATCGAACGATAGGCGTCGAGGATCTGGAACGTGAAGGCGGGCAGCGTCGTCATCACCATGATGAAAAGGATGCGGAATTCGATGCCGTGGAACCAGATGATGGCGATCACCACCCACGACAGCGCCGGAATGCCCTGGAGAAACACCAGCACCGGCGTGAAATAGCTCTCGATGAACGGCGAGCGCCCGATCACCACCGCCAACACGCATCCGAGCAGGAATGCGCCGAACAGCCCGCCGAAAATCCGCGCGGCGGTCGCCAGCACTTCGATCAGCAGCGGAATATCGATGAAGATCTGTACCGTCCGCCAGAAGATCGCCTGCACCGGCGGAAACAGGTAATGCGGAAAAAAGTACGATGCGAACTGCCAGGCGGCCAGGAGCACCGCGGTGCTCACGGCCGCCTGGAACGCCTGGCGAAGACGCCGATTCCGGATCATCTACGCGTATTCGATCTATTGGACCGGCTTGTCGTAGATCGACGCCGCCGACGGCATGCTCGGGAAGTACTTGATCTCCATGCCGGACCTATAGACCGCCTCGATCTCCTTCCGCATCTCGTTGGCGCCACCCATACTGATGCCGAGCCGGTCATTGGCGCGGATCAGCGCGGCGATCTGCTTCTGGTCCTCTGGCGACGCTTTCGGGAACATCAGCGGCGCCGCGGCGTCAGGATTCTTCTGGAGCCACTCGGCCGCCTGCTGGTAGGTCGCGTAGAGCTTCTTTATCAACTCGGGATTCTGGTCCGCCCAGTCGGCGTGCGCGGCGACGCCGAGATATGGGATGCGGGTGCCGCCGCCGGAGAAGGCCTTCCAGATCTTGCCGATGCCGAGGTCGATCGCGCGTACGCTCGGCTTCTTGGCCTTGAGCAGTGTATAGGTCGGCTCCCAGATTTGGATGGCGTCGGCGCGGTCGGCGATGGCGTAGCTCATCAGGCCGGGCGGCGCGGTGTTGACCACCTGGAATTTCGAGACGTCCGCGCCCGCCTTCGTGGCGAAGAACTCGAACATCTTGTAGTTCGTGGTCGAGCGCGCTGCCGCAAGCTGCTTGCCCTCGATGTCCTTCACCGTCTTCACGTTGTCGCGCGAGGTGACAACTGTGCCCCAGAAGTCGAACAGGTTGAACAGATACTTCACCTTGACGCCGCGGACGTCCGCGAGACCGATGGTCTGCAGCGACGCGCTGCCGCCGATCTTGAACTCGCCCGAGTTGAACTGCGTCGTATAGGCGTCCGGCGTGCGCTCGCTGAACGTCAGGTCGAGCCCGTTGGCCTGGTCGAACTTCTGTGCCTTGATCACCGGCGGTATGAAGGCGCCGAGCGACGGAGGACTGAAGATCACGATGTTGAGCTTTTCGAGCGTGCCTTGATCACCGGCGGTATGAAGGCGCCGAGCGACGGAGGACTGAAGATTACGATGTTGAGCTTTTCGAGCGCCTGCGCGCCTGCATCGCCCGGCGCCAGCATCGTGAATGCGGCGGCGGCAGCAAGCCCCGCCGTGAACGTTCGAACCAGATGAGCACGCATCAAGCTCCTCCCTTGAGACCGGCGTTACGCGCCGGCGTGTTGATGGTTGACGATCGTGAAGTCAGACGACTCCCGTGACCTCGCGGCGGAACGCCTTGAAGAACTGTCCAACAAGATGTTTGGCGACGCCCTTGAGCACACGTTGCCCCACACCGGCGACCAACCCGCCGATCTCGCCTTCCCCAGCATACCGCATAATCGCAGCGCCATTGGCGTCCGATGCGAGGGAAAACGTCGCACTGCCTTCGCCGTGCCCCAAGGTGCCGGAACCGGTCACGGACACGCGGCACCGCGCGGGCGCGATCTTGTCCGACAGGACGATCTCGCCCTCGAAGGTGCCGCCCACCGAAGCGACCCTGAGGGCGAGGATCAGCTTATAGCGGTCATCGCCCACGGCGATCATGTCCTGGCAGCCGGGGATGCATTTCTTCAGCACGGCGGGGTCGTTGAGCGCCGTCCACAGCGGCTCGGCCGCCATGGGAAAGGTCTCTTCACCGCCGATGTCGAGCTTCATCGCCGCCGCTCCGGGGCCTTCACGAAACGCGGAACAGCTTTGCCGCCAGCCCGCCGTTGATGCTGGCCACCTGATCAGGCTTCAGGCCTGCCTCGGCGACGATCTTCTGTGGCTCGTGATCGCCGATCGGGAACGGCATGTCGGAACCCAGCATGACGCGGTCGGCGCCCATCATCTCCACGACAAATCGCAGCACCCGCGGGTCGTGGACGATCGTGTCGGTGTAGATCAGGCGAAGCGCTTCGGCCGGATCGCTGGTGCCGGGGGTGATACCGTGGTTGCGCTTGAGCCGCCCGACCACGAACGGCAAGCCGGCCGCGCCGATCGGCGCGAAGAATTTCGCGTCCTTGTAGCGCGTGATGTGTCCGCTCATTGCAAGCCGCGACATGGCGACGATCGCATCGCTCACGCGGCCCACGCCGTTGGCGAGGCCGTAATCGTTGACCCGGCTTTCGCCGGCATCGAACGCCGGATGGATGTGGACCACCGCGCCGGTTTCGTCCGCTGCCTTCCAGAATGGGTCGAGGTCGGGTGCGTCGAGCACGCTGCCGATGCCGCGTGGCAGTGTCGAGATCATCGCGCCGGGAAAGCCGTCCGCCATCGCCGACTTCAGCGCGGCGGCGGCGCGGGCGCCGTCCTGCATCGGCACCGCCGCAAGCGGAATAAAACGCGGCTCCGATCTTGCCGCCGCCAGCAGCGCCTCGTTGATCAGCCGGCACCAAATCTCGCCTTCGGCCGGCGGCAGGTCGTTGCCAAGCCAGTCGGGCCAGCCGCCGACCACGTGCCGGTCAATGCCCTGCTTGTCCATCCAGGCCAGCCGGCCCGGGATGTCGCTCAGGCCCTTCGAGATCGGCCGGCTCGGCTTGGCGTCGCCGAACGCCAGCGCGAGGCCGGCAGGATCCTCGATCAGGCGCAGCGAAGGCAGGCGTCCGCTCTCTTTGCGGACGGTGACGAGCAGATCCGGCGGGATCAGGTGGCCGTGAGCGTCGATGATCATTCGTGCTGCCTCGAGTGTCCTATTGCCGAGCGGCGCGGGATGTATCGCCCATGGGGTGACGCGTCGCCGGCAGCAGCCCCATTTGCTGCATCATACCGAGGTCGTCCCGCACGCCAGAATGTCTCACAATCAGGCCGTCCTGCATCTGATAGACGTGGACGTTCAGGACCGACACCGACTTTCCCGTTGGAGCCGCGTCATGCATGAGTCCGCCAAAGACCGGCAGTTCGGGAACGCCCAGGTGCGTCCCGCTCATCAGCACCTGGCAGGCGACCCAATCGCCTTCCCCGAACAGCGCCTGAATGTCCCAATGAAAGTCCGGGAAGGCGGCATACAGGCTCTTGTAGACCCGCTCTATGCCGGCCCGTCCTTCTGCGTGTCCATGATTGGTCGCGGACGTTACAAAGCAGGCCGCGGCCGCGGCGGCGTCCTGACGGTTATGTGCCTTGACAAGCCGTCGAATGGTCGCATTGTTCCTTTCGAGTTGCGCGTTCTGGCCCTGTGACATCATTCGACCCCTTGAGGCTCCCCGATTTTTTCGCGTGCTGCCGCAATCATGTCGCCGAGCAGCGACACCTTGATCGGCAGTGTGTTGACGGAAATTCCCAGCGGCTTCAAGGCGTCATTGATGGCGCTGGCGATCGCCGCCGGTGCGCCGAGGTAGCCGGACTCGCCCGAGCCCTTCTGCCCGAACACCGTATGCGGCGAGGGCGTCACGTGATGCACGATCTCGACCGGCGGCACTTCGTGCGAGGACGGTAGCAGGTAGTCCATGAAGCTCTGAGCGAGAAGCTGGCCCTCGTCGTCATAGGCGAATTCCTCGTAGAGCGCGGCGCCAATCCCGTGCGCGATGCCCCCCATGGTCATGCCGTGCACGATCTTAGGGTTGATCACGGTGCCGCAGTCGTGGCCGACCACGTAGCGCCTGATCTCCGGCTTGCCGAGCTCCGGATCGATCGCCATCAGGATCAGGTGGAACTCGAACGAGAAGCAGGGATACATTTGCACCCGGCCGTCGGCGGTCGGCAGCGCGCCGCCGGTCGGCACCTGCATCACGTGGCTGACGGACAGGCCGGGCTCCATATCGGGCGGCAATTTGTGGAAGTTGCGGTGCGCAACGGTGACGAGGTCCATCCAGCCGAGCCGCCTCTCGGGCGCGTCCCGGTCGAAAACGCCGCCTTCCCTGTAGTGCGCGCGCTCGAGCGGAACGCCGAGATCGTGCGAAGCGATGGCGACGAGCTTCTCCCTTAATTTGCGCGCCGCATGGAACGCGGCGCCGCCCAGCATCACCGCCATGCGGCTGCCGACCGGGCTGTTGCTCGGCAATGCGCTGAGCGAATCCGGGCGCACCACGCGGATGCGCTCGGGGTCGAGTTCCAGCGTCTCGCCGACCACGGTGCCGACCAGCGTCTCGTGCCCTTGTCCGGCGGACGCGGTATGCATGGTCGCCGTGATCGCGCCGGTGGCATCGACGCTGATGCGGCAGGAATCCATCCAGGTGGTCGTGGTGTTCTTCGGATTGAGCAGCGGCTCGAACGAGGAATTGCCGCCGCTCGGCTCCAGGCAGGTGGCAAGACCGATGCCGGCCAGCATCCCGCCCGCGCGCAGCCGGTCGCGTTCGGCGACGAGGGCGCCGTAGTCGGCATGCGCCAGCACCTTGTCGATGACGGTGTGGTAGTCGCCACTGTCGTAGGTGCTGCCGCTTGGGATCAGATAGGGAAACTCCTCCTTGCGGATGAGGTTGCGCCGCCGCGCCTCCAGCCGGTCGAGGCCGAGCGAATTGGCAACCTCCTCGATGATGCGCTCGATCGCATAATTCGTCGGCGACTGTCCGAACGCGCGCACCGCTTCCTGCACGGTCTTGTTGCTGGTCACCGCGATCGCGCGGTACTGCACGCTCCTGATGCGGTAAGGGCCGACGATGGCGCCAACCGGCTTGCCGAGCTGGAACGGCGACCGTCCCGCGTAGGCGCCGACATTGTCGAGCGCGCGCATCCTCATCGACCGGATCACGCCGGTATCGTCGAACGCGACATCGACGTCGAACAGCCGCTCCGGGCCGTGCGCGTCGCCACCGCGCATATTCTCCAACCGGTCCTCGATCAGCCGCACCGGAAAGCCGAGCCGCTTGGTGAGATAGCCGACCAAGACCGTATGCTTGATACCGCGCTTGACGCCATAGCTGCCGCCGACATCCACGTCGTAGTGCACGCGCACCGACGAGGCCGGCAACTTCAGCGCCGTCGCGGTCTGATCCGGATATTTCGGCATCTGGATCGAGGCCCAGACGTCGAGCATCTCGCGCCACGGGTCCCAGCTTGCCGCGACGGCGAAGGTCTCGATCGGCACCGTGGAGCTGCGGCCCCACTTCACCCGCAATGACAGGTGACGTGGGCTCTCGGCGAAATCGCGCTCGACCTCGCCCCAGACGAAGGTTCGGTCGAGCAGCACGTTCGATCCGTGACCGGCATGCACCAGCGGCGCGTCGGATTTGAGCGCATCCTCGGCGTCGAGCACGAACGGCAGCCGCTCATAGCTGATCTTGACGCGCTCGGCCGCATCCTCCGCCAGCGCGCGGGTATCGGCAACCACCGCAACGACCCATTCGCCGGCATAGCGCGCGATGTCGACGGCGAGCGGCCGGCGCGGCACGTGCGGCGTATCGAGGCCGGCGGCGAGCGGTAGCGTCGCCGCCGCAAGTTCGCGACCGTCGAGCACGTAGTGCACGCCCGGCATCGCGAGCGCCGCGGTCTTGTCAATCCCGACGATACGGGCGGCAGGGTAGGGGCAGGTGACGAGCGCCACATGGCGCAAGCCGGGAACCGCAATGTCGGCGGCAAAGCGCCCCTTGCCGACGACGAAACGACGGTCCTCCCGCACCCGGCGGTCGGAGGAGACGAAGCGGAACGTGCGCGGAGCTTCGCTCATGCGCCCGCCTCCGGCGGCCGGTTGACGCCGCGTATGCGCTCGGCCGCAAGTGCGATGGCATCGACGATCTGCGCATAACCGGTGCAGCGGCAGATGTTGCCGGAGATGGCGTCGACGATGTCGCCGCGCGACGGCGCCGGATTATTGGTGAGCAGGGCATGCGCCGCCAGGATCATCGCCGGCGTGCAGTAGCCGCACTGCATGCCGTGCGTCTCGCAGAAAGCATCTTGCAGGATCGACAGCTCGCCCGGTCCCGGCGTCACGCCTTCGATCGTCGTGATGGCGATGCCGTCGGCCTGCACGGCGAACATCAGGCATGAGCGCACCGCGGCGCCGTCGCACAGTACCGTGCAGGCGCCGCACACGCCGTGCTCGCAGCCGGCATGCGCTCCGGTCAACCCGAGGTTATCGCGCAAGGCATCCAGCAGGGTGGTGCGCGGCTCGACGTCGACGCCGTGGATGGCTCCGTTGACCGTAAGCTCAACACGCATCCGGCCCTCGCTGCTTAGCGGATGCGAGAGCATCGGTGATGGCGCGCAGCGCCAGCGTCGCGGCGACGCGGCGGCGGTATGGTGCTGAGGCATGCAGATCGGCCGTCACGTCCACATCTGCAAGCGCACCCTCGATCGCCGGGCGCAGCCGCGCCGCGTCGGGCCGGTTGCCGCTCAGTTCCTGTTCGACACGCTCCAGCCGGATGGGAACGTCCGTGACGGCGCCGACGCCGATCGCGATACGCCGACAGATGCCGTCCTCGTCCACTGTCACCTGCGCCGCGGCCGACACGAAGGCGAAGTCGCTGCGCCGTGCGCTGACCTCGTGGAAGCCGACGCCGATGTGTCCGTCGCGCCAGATCGGAAAGCGCACCTCCATCAGGCAGGCGGCCATCGGCAGCGCGGTGATGGTCGGGCCGATGAAGAACTCCGATGCCGGGATGTCGCCATTCCGGCCTGCCTCACGGTAGGTGAGCGTCGCGTCGAGCGTGACCGCGACCAACGCCAGTTCCGCCGCGGGATCGGCATTCGCGAGCGACCCGCCGACCGTTCCGCGCGCCCGGGTCGCGGCGTGACCGATCCACGGCATCACCGCCGCGAGCAGCGGCATGCGGGTGGCCACGATAGGGTCGTTCTCGACGACACATTGCCGGGTCGCCGCGCCGATGGCGAGATGCCCGTCTTCCTCGCGGATGTAGGACAGCGCGGAGATGCGGCTAACGTCGATGAGACGCGTCGGCCGAGACAGGCGCATCGCCATCATCGGCACCAGCGTCTGACCGCCGGCGATGATCCGTGCCCCCTCGTCGCCGCCGAGGAGCGCGCAGGCCTCATCGATATCGGCTGGTCGTGAATACTCGAACGGCGCCGCTTTCATCGCCGGCCATGCTGAACGTGCTTTGCGCGTGCGTCAATTCCTGCGCGTGGTGCGGCGGTCGGCGCATGGACGCGCCTTTGGGGGCGGCAATTGCCGCCGTTCGGCTTTCCCTCTAGCATCGGCGCCAGTGACGCCTGCGATCCGCATCGTTGGCCATCATTGTTGTGCCATCGGGCGAGGGGAGGATATCGTGCATTCGTCGAGCCGGAGAGAATGTCACAGCGGTGCAACGGCCGCACTGCGGTTCGCGTGGGGCCGGACGATCGGCGTCCTGGCGGTGGTCGGTCTGGTCGCCCTCTGTGCCGGGTCGTCGATCGCGCAAGCGCAGGGCGCCTATCCGTCGCGGCCGATCCGGCTGGTGGTCAGCTTTCCTCCCGGAGGCGGGCTCGACATCATCGCCCGCCTGTTCGCCGACAAGATGACTCCCATGCTGGGCCAGCCGGTCGTGGTGGAAAACCGCGCCGGGGCCGCAGGCGCAGTCGCTGGCAAGCAGGTCGCTTCCGCGGAGCCGGACGGCTACACGGTTCTCGTCGCCTCCAATTCGATGATCATCAATCAGATCATGAACCCGAAGTCGGGGCTCGATACCGAGCGTGATCTTTACGCGGTCGCCAGCGTCGCGCCGCAGGCGATCATTATCGTCACGGCGCCCGATCTCAAGGTCAGCTCGCTCAAGGAGCTGATCGACGTGGCTCGCACTCGCTCGCTCAACTTCGGTACGCCCGGTCCAGGCTCGATCCCGCATCTCCTGTTCGAGCAGTTCCTGTCGACGCTCCCGGGCGTGAAGATGACGCATGTGCCGTTCCAGGGTGCTGGCCCGGCGTTGACCGGGATTATGACCAATCAGGTCGAGGTCGGATCGGTGACCCTGCCGCCGTCGGTCGGGCTCGTGAGCGCCAATAAGGTGCGGGGCATCGCGGTGACCACGGCCGCACGCTCGAAGGCGCTGCCGCAAATCCCGACGACCACCGAAGCCGGATTCCCGGCGGTCGTCGGAACGGCGTGGTGCGCCTTCTTCATGCCGGCCAAGACGCCGCAGGCGATCGCCGACCGACTCGGCGCGGTCTTCCTGCAGGTCGCCGCCATGCCGGACGTGCAGGAGCGGCTGGGCAAGCTCGGCTTCGAGCCGACCACGACTCCCGGCGAGCAGTTCCGGCGCGAGCTTGCGCAGGAGATCAAGACCTGGACCACGGTGGTGGAGAAGGTCGGACTGAAGCGGCAGTGACGCCGCCCGCGCGTCGGTTCGCAACCGGCGCGGGAACAACACTCATCGGCGGCGCCGGCGGCGCCGCTTCCATTCGCATGGCAGGGACGTGACGGAAGGATACGGGCGAGGATGATGTCTCGATTTGCGGACTATCAGAGCAAGTTCTCGGAAATCCGGATGGAGCGCACCGACGGCATCCTGCAGATGACGCTGCATAGCGGCGGCCAGCCGCTGCGATGGGGTCCGACGATCCAGTCCGAGCTGGTAGACGCTTTCACGCAGGTCGGCGCCGACCGCGACAACCGCATCATTATTCTCACCGGCATCGGCAACGAGTTCAGCGGCCCGCGCGCCGAGCCGGGCAAGTCGTTCTACCGCGAAGTCTCGCACCACATCACCGCCGATCTGCTCGACCGCACCCATTGGAATGCGCATCGTGTTATGACCCGCATGCTCGACATCGAGGTGCCGATGATCGGCGTTGTCAACGGCCCGGCCATGCGGCATTCGGAGCTGCCGCTGATGTGCGACATCGTGATCGCATCGGACGATGCGACATTCGAGGACACGGCGCACTTCAAGATCGCGAGCCAGATCCCCGGCGACGGGATCAACATCGTCTATACGATGCTGCTTGGGCTCAACCGCGCCCGCTACTTCATGCTGACCGGGCAGATCATCGGCGCCAGGGAGGCGAAGGAGCTCGGCCTCGTCGCCGAACTGATGCCGCGCGGGCACTTGCTGCCGCGGGCGTGGGAACTGGCGCGTGAGCTCGCGAAGAAGAACGATCTGCTGCTGCGCTACACCCGCGTCGCCCTGATCCAGCCGCTGAAGAAGTGGATGGAGCAGGAGGTGATGTATCACCTTGCGCTGGAATCGCTGGCCAAGCTCGACAAGGAGGACGTTCACCCGGACACCGCCGAGATCGAGCAGGCGAAGGTTGCCGGTGCAACGCGCAAGGATTGAAACCCGCGCGGCGAACACGTCCCGTTAGACTGCAATCAACATCACCAACTGCAAATGCAACGGATGCATGCAGGCGGCGATATTGACGACCAACGTGAGGGGAGCGCAAAGTCATTAATTAGCATACGAACAATCTCAGGGGCGGAAACATGAAACCCATCCGGCTCGCGCTCGGCGCGCTGCTGGCGCTCTCCGTCCTCCCGTCGCCCGCGCACGCGCAGGACAAGTATCCCAGTAAGCCGATCAAGATCCTGATTCCGTTCGGGCCGGGCGGCGCGCCTGATATCGTCGCGCGGGTCGTCGGCGAACAGCTCCGCGCCAGTCTCGGCCAGGCCATCGTCATCGAGAACAAGCCGGGTGCATTCGGCATCCTTGCGGTGGAAACGATGGCGGCCGCCAAGCCAGACGGCTACACGCTGATGATGGGCAACGTCGCGACCAATGCGATGACGCCGATCATCCACCGCAAGAGGATGAAGATCGATTACGAGAAGGCCGTCGTGCCAGTCATGCGGCTGACGCGAATCCCCGCGTTCCTGGTGATCGCCCCGAGCATTCCGGCGAAAACTTCCGCGGAGTTCGTCGCCTGGGCCAAGCAGCGGTCCGGGCAGGTGCGTTACAACACGGCGGGCGCCGGCAGCTTCGTGCACGTCGACCTGATCGCCTTCTCCAGGAAGGCCGGCATCGAAGCGGCGCACATCCCCGTGAAATCCGGCGCGGTGCAGATGATGAGCGACATCATGCGCGGCGACGCGCATTTCACCTTCATGAACGTGGCCACCAGCGCCGGCCAGGTGCGGGGCGGCGGGGTGCGGGCTTTGGCGATCGCCGCCGACAAGCGATTGCCGGAATTCCCCGATCTGCCGACCATGGCCGAGATCGGCTATGCGGGCATCGGCACGGCGCAGTGGCAGGGCCTGTTCGCTCCGGCCAGCACGCCCGATGCCGTGATCGAGAGGCTGCACAAGGCGGTCACGGAAGCGCTCAAGACCGAGACGGTCCGGGCGCACTTTGCCAAGTCGTTCGTGCAGATCGATCCGACCGGCTCGCCTGCTGAAGCGCGCACGTGGCTAAAGGATGAAATGACGCTCTGGGCCAAGGCGTGGAGCGAGGCCAACATCAATCTCGATGATTGAGCATCGGTTGTAACGTCTGTGCTTTGAGCGGGTGAGCAGCGTCACGTCGGGCGTCGATGCGGCATGGGAGGAACGGTTTCGGTGAATGACATGACGGCAATCGATGCTGTGTTCCGGCCGAAACACGTTGCGGTCCTGGGAGCGTCGCCGGAGCCCAGCAAGTTCGGGCATATGCTGGTGAAGAACCTGCGGAGCTTCGACTTTCCGGGCGAAGTCTATCCGATCAGCAAGTCCGCGCCGGAAATCTGCGGGTACAAGACCTTTCCCTCGCTACGCGACGTTCCGAAGGGCATCGACCTCATCTTGATCAGCATTCCCTCGCAGGCCGTTCCCGCCAGCATCGGCGATGCGACGGCAATCGCCGCCAAGGCCGCTGTGGTGTTCACCGCCGGGTTCCAGGAGATCGGCGAGGAGGGGCGCAAGCTGCAGCAAGAGGTCGTCGCCAGCGCCGCCGGCAAAATCCGGATGATCGGGCCGAACTGCCTCGGTATCCGCAATTTCCATCTGCCGATGAATGCCTCGCCGATGCCGCATGCGGCACTGGAGCCGGGACCGATCGCGTTCATCTCGCAGAGCGGGGCGTTCGGCAACGCGGCGATCGCGGCGCTGCGCAATCTGCGCATCGGCATTTCCAAGCTGGCCAGCATCGGCAATATGGCCGACCTGACGCACGCGCATCTGCTCCGCTATTTCGCCGACGATCCCGAAACGAGCATCATCACCGCGTTCATCGAGGGTGTGCCCAACGTGCCGTTCTTTCTCGACACCATCGCCGAGGTGTCGCGAAAGAAGCCGATCCTGATCCTCAAGGGCGGGCGATCGAAGACCGGCCAGCGTGCCGCGCTGTCGCATACCGGCTCGCTTGCCGGCGACGGCCGCGTCTGGGAATCGCTGGTGCGCGAGGCCGGCGGCATCTTCGTCGACAGCAGCGAGGAATTGTTCGACGCGGCGACCGCGCTGGCGCGCTCGGGGAACAACCTGCCGCGCGGTCGCCGGGCGGCGATCTTCTCGCTTGCCGGCGGTCTCGGCGTCGTCGCCGCCGACCACTGCGAGGCGAGCGGCATCACGTTGCCGCCGCTGGAACAGGCGCTGCGATCGCTGCGCCCCATCGTTCCGCCATTCGCAGCGCTCGGTAATCCGGTGGAGGTCACCGGCCAGACCAAGCGCGAGCACATGCATACCTGCGCTCACGCGGTGATCGCGCAGCCGAACATCGACGCGATGGTGGGTATCGCCATCGGGCTCGATTTCCCAGAGTTCGCGCAATCGCTGATTGACGCCAAGATGGTGAAGCCGGTGGTGAGCTGCGTCGTTGCGCCGAAGAGCGAGACGATGTTCGCCGAGGCCGGCCTCGCGAACTACCCTTCCGTCGACCGCGCTGTTCGGGCCTTGCGGCATCTGATGGAGCGGGCGGAGGCGCTCGACCGCGCGCGTCCGCCGGCGTCCGCGTCGGCGGCGCCACGCGCGCTTCGTGCCGGCGTGCATTCGGAAGCCGAGTCCAAGACGTATCTTGCCGGGTACGGCTTGCCGGCGACCCGGGAAGAGGTGGTGACAAGCGCGGAAGCGGCCGTCGCGGCGGCCGACCGCATCGGCTATCCGGTCGCGCTCAAGGTGTCGTCGGCGGCCATCGCTCACAAGTCCGACGCCGGCGGCGTGATCCTCGGCCTCAAGAGCGCCGCCGCGCTGCGCGCCGCCGCAAAACTGATGGGCAGGCGGTTCCCGGGCGAGGCGATGCTGGTGCAGCAGATGGTGCCGGGCGGGATCGAGCTTATTGTCGGCGCCCAGCGCACGCGTGCGACCGGCCCCGTGCTGATGCTCGGCATCGGCGGCGTGTTCGCCGAGGTGCTGGACGATGTGGTGTTCTGCCGGGCGCCGGCCTCCAAGGAATCCGTGCGTGCCGCGCTGGGACGCTTGCGGTCGCAGCGCCTGTTGGACGGCTATCGCGGCGCCCCGCCGGTCGACCGCGATGCGGTGGCGGCGATCGGGGCACGGCTGTCTGAGATCGTCGCGGCCAATCCATCGATCAGCGAGGTCGATTTGAATCCGCTCATCGCGCGCGCCGGCGGCGCCATCATCGTCGATGCGCTGATCCGCGTGGAAGAAGGAGGTGCGGCGTGAATGCCGTGGTGATTGGCACGGGTGAGGCGGGCTACACCCGGCATCCCGAGCCGGGGCAGAGTGGGCATACCTTCCTGCGCGACGCCATCATGGCGGCCGTTAAGGACGCCGGACTCAAGCACTCGGACATCGACGGCCTGGCGATCTCGTCATTCGGGATCGAGCCCGACAAGTCGATCGACATGGCCTGGCGCCTCGGCATGTCGTTGAAGTGGCTGCTGCAGGATACCAACGGCGGCGCGTCGGGCATCAACATGCTCGGCCACGCCGTTCGCGGTGTCGAAGCCGGCGCCGCCTCGGCAATTGTCGTTGTCGGCGGCGACGCGCTAGGCGGCGAAGGCTTCGCCAAGCTGACCGCCAACTACAACCGAGCGATTCGCGACCACGTATCGCCGCTCGGGCACAGCGGTCCCAATTCGCTGTTCTCGATGCTGACGCAGCGGCAGATGAAGGCCTTCGGCATCGAGCGCCAGGACTACGGCCAAATGGTGATCGCCCAGCGCGCCTGGGCGGCCGGCAATCCCGGGGCCCTGTACCGCAAACCGTTGACCATGGACGAGTACATGAACGCCGGCATGGTGTGCGACCCGCTGTGCCGCTACGACTGCGTTCCGACGGCCGCCGGCGCCTCCGCCATCGTCGTCTCGACAGCCGATCGCTGCCCGCCGCACCACCTGCCGGTCCGGGTGCGCGCACTGAAGCAGAGCTTCAATTACGACAACCAGGAGGGCGACGGGCTCAAGACCGGTCTGTCGAAGGTCGCCTCGGACCTGTGGTCGGCGGCGGGTGTGCAGCCTGAGGACGTCGGCCTCGCCGCGATCTACGACGACTATCCGGCCATGGTGCTGGCGCAGCTCAACGATCTCAAGCTGATCCCCGGCAACGATCTTGCCCGCTTCGCCCGTGTCGATATCGGCGAGCGGCGTTTCCCGGTCAACACGTCCGGCGGCCTTTTGTCCGCGGGCCAAGCGGGCGCGGCCGGCGGCATGAACGGGACCGTGGAAGCGGTGCGGCAGTTGCAGCACGTCGCGCACGGCCGACAGGTGCCGGATGCGCGCCTGGCCGTGGTCAGCGGCTACGGCATGGTGCTTTACCGTTACGGCGCCTGCGTCGGCGCCGCAGTTCTGGAACGCGCGCAATGAAGCCCGGCCTTCCCCTGACCCGATGCGCGGACTGCGGCGCCGGCTATTTCCCGGCGCGCCTGATCTGCCCGCGCTGCGGCAATGCCAATTGGCGCCGGGACGAGGTGCATGACGGCGTGGTCGAGCAGACCACCATCGTGCGTCACGCGGCCGGTCAGACCGAGTGGAAGCCGCGCCACATTGCCAGCGTCCGCACGGCCGACGGGCAATTGATCGTCGCCGGCCTCGAGGAGCCGCTGCCGGAAGCGACCAAGGTCAAGCTGTTCGACAACGACGGGTCGCCGATCGCGCGGCGAAACGCCTGAAGCTGAAATGTGCGACGGCGGCGCGGAAAACAGACGTACCTCGTTCACGACGGAGGAACCGATGACGATGGCAAAAGCTGCTGCAATCCTGATCGCTCTTGGCTTGTCGATGTCAGTCCCCGATCCTGCATCGACCCAGGGCACCGGCGCCTATCCCAGCAAGCCCATCACCATCGTCGTGCCGTTCCCGCCGGGTGCATCCACGGATCTGATGGCCCGCTACATTGCGCCGAAGCTGCGCGAGGTGCTGGGCCAGCCGGTGATCGTCGAGAACAAGGGTGGGGCGGGCGGCATGCTTGGCGCTGCCCATGTGGCCAAGGCCGCGGCCGACGGCCATACCCTGCTGCTCGCCAGCAGCACCGTACATAACAGCCCGCTGCTGCAGAAGAATCCCACTTACGATTCAAACCGCGACCTCACGCCGATCATCGCCATCATGAGCCATCCCTTCGCCCTGGTGGCAAACAGCGCGCTGCCGGTGAAGAACACCGGCGAACTGATCGCCTATGCCAAGCAGAATCCGGGCAAGCTCAACTTCGCCACGCTCGGGGGCTTCAACGACATCTTCTGCGAGGCGTTCAAGAAGGCTGCTGGCGTCGACATCCACCTGGTGCACTACCGGGGCGCAGCGGAGAACACGATCGGCGTGATCAGGGGCGACGCGCACCTGACCTTCAACGGCTATGCGTTCGTGCAGGCGCAGCTCAATGCTGGGCAACTGCGCATGATGGGGTTCACGAGCCTGCAACGATCGAAGGCGTTGCTCGACATCCCGACCGTCGCCGAGGGCGGCGCGCCCGGCTTCGAGGTCATCAACGTCGTCGGCATCCTGGCGCCGGCAGGCACGCCCAAGCCGATCATCGACAAGCTGAACACCGATATCGCCCGTATCGTCAGCACGCCGGAAGCCAAGGAATTCATCACGACCCGCGGCAACGACATCGTGGAGAACAGGTCACCTGGCTTCTACGCTGCCAAGATCAAACGCGAGACCGACCGGACACAACGGATCATTGCGGAGATCGGCTATCAGAAGAAGTAGAATTCCGGTCCGATCCTCAACGCAACGACCACCGCTTTTTCAGGTAAGCCGTGGGAACAGCTTCGCGGCATTGTCGCGGCCGATCGCCCGCAGGTCGCTTTCGCTGAGGCCGAAGTCGGCCAGTCCCTTCGCGGTCGCCGCGGAAGAGCCGAACGGAAAATCGGTGCCGAACACGACCTGCGACGACGAGACGAGCTGCATCAGCGGCGCAAGCGTGGATGGGTACGCGGCCGACGCGGTGTCGTAAAAGAATTTCTGCAGCTCGTGCATCGCACCCTTCGGATAGCGGGTGGCCAGCTCCTTGCGTCCCGCGGCATAGCGGCCGATGCGATTGATCAGGAACGGCACCGTCCCGCCGGCGTGCGACCAGACGAAGCGGATATCCGGGCAGCGCGTCGCGGTGCCGCTGAACACGACGCTGAGAATCGTCCGGGTGGTGTCGGCGGGCAGCTCGACAACCGGCTCGGCGACGTCGGCGACCAGGTTGCGGCAGCAGTCCGGCCGTACCGGGTGCGTATAGACGACGGCCTTGCGGCGGTTGAGCTCGTCCATCAACGGAGCGAAGGCGGGATCGCCGAGATACCTGCTCTGATAGCTGGTCAGCAGGCAGATGCCGTCGGCCTTGAGCACGTCCAGCGCGTAGGCGACCTCGCGCATCGACCCGTCGAGGTCCGGCATCGGTAATGTTGCGAACATGCCGAACCGGCCGGGATGGTCGCTCGCCAGCTTTGCGGCGTATTCGTTGCACTCGCGCGCGAGCTTGCGGGCCGTTTCGTTGTCTCCGAACCACACGCCGGGCTCGCTGATCGAGGTGACGGAGGAGGCGACCCCGCCGCGGTCCATGTCCTCGATCGCCTTCGCGGGCGTCCAGTTGGCGAGCGGACGCTGCCCGGTCTTGCGGGCGACCACGACGTCGGCGATCCACTTCGGCGGTGCCAGATGGTGGTGGACGTCGATGCGACGCGGATTCGCGGCTTGCGCGGCGGCTGGCGACGCGCGGAATCCCGCCGCGGTGACCGCACCCATTCCCATGACGGCACCGCCGCCGGCCAGGAAATCGCGCCGGCTGACGTCCGCCGGCCCGCAACAGGAGCAGGGCGCGGAAAGCCTACGCCGAGACAATGTCGGATTCATGGGCGCCCCCCAATTCGTTTGTTGCTGCAACGCTAGCATTGCGTTGGGGGCGGCGAAAGGGCGGCCGGACTGCGTTTGTGGCCTGTAGGCCAAGCTCAAAGCGGTGGACTACAACGCAGGCCGAATGATCCGCAATCCGGTCTCGGCTGATCGGCATCATCACGCAAAGGGAGGAACCGCGTGATGATGCCGATCAGCAGTTCGTGGTGGCCGTTTCCCGCACGTAGTAGCGCGCACGCGCAGGCAAGGTTACGTAACCTGCGCACGCTTGGCTGCAGTGCGCCCGGGACAAAGTTCCTGCCACTGTTGTGGCAACCCTCCTCGCAGGGACTTCACTAACGTAACGCCGACCAGCGGCTTTCGAAACTGCCGGCACGCAAGGCGGGCTGTGCGCCGCGGATCGTCCCCACCGGGCCTGCCATAGACGTCATGGTCGACGGCGAACTCAGCGATGGCGCCGGCCCGGGCGCGACGGTGCGCGGTGGTGCGGTCGGGCGTGCCGCAGCCGTCGACACGGTCGGCGTCGGCGCGGCGCTGGTGCCGCGCAATGCCGGACGGGCGGGCTCCGGACGGAGTGTCGCCACCGCGGTCGGCTTGGGCGCAGCCGCAGCCGGAAGAGGCGAAGCGGATGCGACCTGTGGCCGGGCAGCTCGCGCAGCCATCCGATGCGCAGCGGTCTCAACCGGACGCGGACGCCCGGCCAAGCTCTTCCCATCCGATGCGCAGCGGTCTCAACCGGACGCGGGCGCCCGGCCAAGCTCTTCGGCTCCTCGGAGGCGGTCTCCTGACCTCCCATCGCTCTCGTCAAGCGACCGAAGAAGCCACCGCTGGTCTCGCCCGGCGTCGCCTGCACCGAAGTGTAGACCGGCCGCGACACCCGTGGCGGATTGATGTGGCGGGGAACCGTGCCATGGGCGGTGGTTGCCGCCAGCGCATGGACGGCCACCCCTTCTTGGCCGCTGGCGTCCGGGTGCTGCACGTTCAGTGCGGCCTGATACACCGGGTTCATGCCGCCGTCGGTGCCGGTCTTGATCGGCGCCACCGGTGTGTGGTTGATCAACTCGGCGGTGCGAATTTCGTCACGCTGCTGTTTCTCCCGTACGGCCGCCACGATATCCGCCGGAACCTCATAAGCTGGGCATTTGCCGGCTGCATTGAACGAAAGCGGCGTCGTCGAATCGGACGAAGCTTCCGCGTCGAAGACATACCGCTTCTCGCAGATATTGACCTTGGGCTCGAGGCGGGTGACCTCGAAATGGTCGTAGCCTTCCTTGAGCATCCGCCAGAAGCGCATGTTCGGATTGGCCCGATGCCGCGCCAGGTTCACCGGCGTCATCCGGAATGGGAAGGCCTGAACTTGGAATGCCTTCTGTCCACCAAAAAACGACTCGCGGGCCAAGGCGTAGATTTCACCCATCTGCTCGTCGGTCATCGCGTAGCAACCGCGTGACGAGCAATCGCCATGCACCATCAGTTCTGAGCCGGTGCGTCCGTACGCCCGGTCGTAGGCGTTCGGATAACCCATGTTGAACGCAAGGTAGTAACTGGAGTTGGGATTCATCTGCCCGGGGGTGACGGTGTAGAACCCTTCCGGGGCCTGCCGGTCGCCTTCCTTGACCTTCGGACCCAGTTCGCCCGACCAGCGGCAGATCGGGTACGTCTTCAGCAGCGCATAGCGGCCCTCGCGCGTCTGCTTCCACACCTCCAGTTCCGCTTCCTCCTTGAAGAGGCGGATCAGCATCGGCGTTTCCTTCACCATGTTCTTTTGCTCGATGTCGGCCAGAATCTTCGGCGACAGCGGCTGATTGGCGCGAAGGTTGGAACGCGTTAGGGTCTCGGAGTCACAGCCGGCAAGCGCAATCGCAACGGCAGTCGCCGCCGATGCGAACAGCATCCGGACGAGGGGACGACGGATCAATACGAGACTCCCCGACGGCTGGAAAAACCCCAGGCCTGCATTCGGCAATTGTTATCCTTAAGATGGCATCCAGGCAAGAATGCTACGGCGCCTAGTCGAGCTTGAGCGTCTTGTTGGTAAACGGACGGTAACGACCAACCGGGACGCATCGCCTTACTCCCCCCCAACTTCCATACTGGAGCATACTTCAGGCTAAGCTCTATTAACAGGCCCCCTTTTGCGGCGATACTACGGCGAGGTCCACTTCAGGCTGGGGACACCTTCCAGTTGGCGGCCCGCAGGACAAGCCCATGAGTCCCACGTTCGTGGTCGAATTCGGCAAGGATACTCCGCCGGCCGGCGACGACGGGCGGCTCGATGCGCCGGCGTTTCATCGCAATTGCGCGCCGATTCTTGGCGTCATGACGCGTCTGCTGGGCGGGCATGAAGGGCATGCCGTCGAGGTCGGCAGCGGCACCGGACAGCACATCATCGCCTTCGGCAGCGCCTTGCCGCGGCTGACCTGGTGGCCGTCCGATCCGAGCCCCGCACATTGCCGGAGCATCGAGGCCTGGCGCCGATACAGCGGCCTCGGCAACGTTATGGCGCCGGTCGTTCTCGATGCGGCACAGCGTGATTGGCCGCTGGGACGTCCCGGATTCCCGCCTGATCATGGAACATCCGGCATCGTCTGCATCAACGTTGTGCACATCGCGCCGTGGGCGGTTGCGGCGGGATTGCTTGCGGCGGCGGCGCGAACCCTGCGGCCTGACGGCAGGCTGATCCTCTATGGCCCCTACACGATCGGGGGGGCTCACACGGCGCCGAGCAATGCCGCGTTCGACGCCTCGCTGCGGGCCCAGAATCCGGCATGGGGTGTCCGCGACGCGGACGACATCGCAGCGCTGGCGGCGGCGAACGGGCTCACGCTTGCCGAGATGGTTCCGATGCCCGCCAACAATCTCATCTTGGTCCTGTCAGTCGACGGCCTTGTTTAGCCGGTCGTCCGAATCGTCCGGCCGATGGCGAGGAACTTCTCGCGCCGCTGACGGCGGATCGTCTCGCGGTCGAGCCCGCGCAGGTCGTCGAAGGCGGCGGCGATCGACTCTCCGGCTGCGGCGATCGCGGCCGCCGGATCGCGGTGTGCGCCGCCGATCGGCTCGGTGACGATCTGATCGATGACGCCGAACCGCGCGAGGTCCTGGGCGGTGATCTTCATATTCGTCGCCGCCTCCTGCGCCTTGCTGGAATCGCGCCATAGGATCGAGGCCGCGCCTTCCGGCGAGATCACGCTGTACATCGCGTGTTCCAGCATCAGCACCCGGCTTGCGGTGGCGATCGCGATCGCGCCGCCGGAGCCGCCTTCGCCGAGGATGATCGCGACATTGGCGACGCCGAGATTGAGGCACGCTTCGGTGGAGCGGGCGATTGCCTCGGCCTGCCCGCGCTCTTCGGCGCCGATACCTGGATAGGCGCCGGCGGTGTCGACCAGAGCGATCAGCGGAATGTCGAAGCGGTCCGCCATCTCCATCAGCCGCACCGCCTTGCGGTAGCCTTCCGGGCGCGCCATGCCGAAATTGTGCTTGAGCCGGCTCTCGGTCGACGAGCCCTTCTCGTGGCCGAGGACACAGACGCTTTCGCCGTGGAAGCGGGCAAAGCCGCCGATGATGGCGGCATCCTCGCCGAACTTGCGGTCCCCTTCGAGGGGCACGAATTCTGTTAGCAGCCCGCCGATGTAGTCCAAGCAATGCGGCCGCTGCGGATGCCGGGCGACGAGCGTCTTCTGCCAGGGCGTGAGGTTGGCGTATAGGTCCCTGAGCGCCTGCGCCGCCTTTACCTCGAGGCGGCCGATCTCTTCGCCGACCGCGACCGCGTCGCCTTCGGCCTGCATCGCGCGCAGCTCCTCGATCTTGGCTTCAAGCTCGGCGACAGGCTTTTCGAAATCGAGATAACTGCGCATCAAATCTTGGATTGTTCAGGGTCGCGCCGCGCCATCGCGGGAAACTGGGGCCTGCCCGCACCTCAGTCAAGGAATCGCCGATGCACCGCCGTCTATCGCTCCGCCAGCGGGTGCAGGTCCCGAACCAGACTTTTCAACCGTTCTTCCAACACGTGCGTATAGATCTGCGTGGTGGAAATGTCGGCGTGGCCAAGCAGCGTCTGCACCACCCGCAGGTCGGCACCGTTGTGCAACAGATGGCTGGCGAACGCATGGCGCAGCACATGCGGACTGACCTGCGCCGGCCCGAGCCCCGCAAGGCCCGCCAAGTGCTTGAGCTCGCGGGCAAAATGCTGGCGGGTGAGGTGCCCGCTCTCGCCGAAGGACGGGAACAGCCATTTCGACGGCCTCGGCGCGGTTTCGGCGAGCCGGGTGAGATAGGCCGCCATCGCCTGCTTGGCGGCATCGTTAAGCGGAACCAGGCGCTCCTTGTCGCCCTTGCCACGGACATAGAGCATGCGGGCGTCGCGGCGCGCCGCCGATATCGGCAGGGTGACCAGTTCCGACACGCGCAGGCCGGTCGCATAGACCACCTCGAGCAGGCAGGCGAGCCGCGCCGCGCGCAGGCGTTGCGGCGCCGGTGCTGCGGGATCGTCTGTTTCGCGCTGTGCTGCCTGCAGCAGCCGGTCTACCTCGGCAACCGACAGGACCTTGGGCAGCGAGCGACCTCGTTTCGGGCCGGTCAGCACCGCCGCCGGATCGTCGCCACGCAGGCCCTCGGCATAGAGAAATCGATGCAGCTGGCGGACTGCCGACAGCCGGCGCGCCGATGTTGTTGCCTTGAGGCCCTGAGCATCGAGACGGACCAGGTAGGCGCGCAAATGGGCCGTTGAGGCAGCCGCGACGCTGGTTCGCGCCTCGTGCAAGGCCGCGGAATAGTCGTCCAGGTCGCGGCGATAGGCGACAATTGTGTTGGCGGCGGCGCCGCGTTCGGCCGCCAGCATGTCGAGGAACAGCGCAATCAGCGCCGCGTCGGACCGTCGGGCGGGGCGTGGCATGCGGCTAGCGTCGCGATCCGCCGCTCAGTTCTTGATGAATTTATCCGGCGACACCGTAATGGTGATCTCTCGCGGCTGCAATTCGCCATATTGGGCAAGCGAATACATCGCGCCATAAGCGAGGCCGCCGATCATTCCCAGGAAAATAAGCAATCGGAACAAACTAGGCATCAGATCGACTCAACCGGGACTGGCCACCTTGACGGCCTAATAATCCGCCGCCAACGATCACGTTCCCACCCCCTTTGGCAACGGGCCAGAGTGTGTTGCCGCGGTTGATAGTTTATGAAGGTGCAGCCAAGCCAATTGTCAATGTCAGGCCCAAAGGCTCCTGCGATGCGGCATCCACAAGTAACCATGGCGGCTGACAGTGCGCTTCCGGCGGCGCTGGGCGGCCGATCGGTCGTGCTTGTGGGTATGATGGGCGCCGGAAAATCCTCGATCGGCCGCAAGCTGGCCCGGACGCTGGACATTGCCTTTGTCGATGTCGATACCGAGATCGAGACGGCGGCAGGAATGAGCATTCCCGAGATCTTCGCCGGCCATGGTGAGCCCTATTTCCGCGCCGGCGAGGCGCGTGTCATTACCCGGCTGCTGGATGGCGGTCCGCAGGTCTTGGCCACCGGCGGCGGTGCCTTCATGCGCCCCGAGACCCGCGCGGCCATTCGCGCCAAGGGCGTCTCGGTCTGGCTCAAGGCCGACTACGAGGTGCTGGTTCGCCGCATCAAGCGCAGAACCGACCGGCCGATGCTGAAGACCGATAGCCCGACCGAGACCTTGAAGGCCCTGATTGCCGAACGCGATCCGGTTTACGCCGAGGCGGACATCACCGTTTGGTCGCGGGAGGTTCCGCACGAAACCATCGTCGGTGAAATTCTTGCCGCGCTCGCCGAGTGGCTCGGCGTTGCCGGCAAGGTGTCCGACCTCTTGACGGGAGATCGCGCGTCATGACGGCGCCTCTGCGCACCGGCGAGCCGATTGTCGTCACCGTGCCGCTTGGCGCACGCAGCTACGACATCATCATCGGCCGCGACTTGCTCGGCTCGCTCGGCGCCCGCATCGCTACCCTTCGCCCCAACGCCAAGGCTGCCATCGTCAGTGATGAGACCGTGGCGGCACGCTACATGACGTCAGCCGAAGCGGCGCTCGCCGCTGCGGGCATCGCGGCCTCCCATATCGTCGTGCCCGTGGGCGAGGGCTCGAAGAGCTATCCGATATTCCTGCAGGTCTGCGAGGCGGTTGTCGCGAGCCGGATCGAGCGCGGCGATCTGGTGATCGCGCTCGGCGGCGGTGTGATCGGCGACCTTGCCGGCTTTGCGGCGGCAACGGTCCGCCGCGGCCTCGACTACGTGCAGGTGCCGACGACGCTGCTCGCTCAGGTCGATTCCTCCGTCGGCGGCAAGACGGCGATCAATTCCAGCCACGGCAAGAACCTGATCGGCGCCTTCCATCAGCCGGTGCTGGTGGTCGCCGACACCGCGCTGCTCGACACCCTGCCGCCGCGGGAGTTCCGCGCCGGCTATGCCGAGGTCGCCAAATATGGCCTGATTGGCGACGCGGCGTTCTTCGCCTGGCTTGAAGCCAACTGGCGGCAGGTCTTCGCCGGAGGGAGCGCACGCGAGCACGCGATCGCCGTGAGCTGCCGCGCCAAGGCTGCCACCGTCGCACGCGACGAACGCGAGACCGGCGAACGCGCGTTGCTCAATCTCGGGCACACCTTCGGGCATGCGCTCGAAGCCGCCGCCGGATTCTCCGACCGGCTGCTGCACGGCGAAGCGGTGGCGCTCGGCATGGTGCTCGCCTTCGCCTTCTCGGCGCGCCGCGGACTGCTTTCCGTGGCCGAATCCGAGCGCCTGACGCGCCATCTTGCCGATGTCGGATTGCCGACCGGAATCGCCGACATGCCGGGACCGATGCCGGCGCCGGACCGGTTGATGGAGTTGATCGCCCAGGACAAGAAGGTGCGGCGCGGCACCTTCACGTTCATCCTGGCGCGCGGGATCGGGCAGAGCTTCGTGGCGCCCGACGTCGATCCCGCCGACGTTCGCGCCTTTCTTGAAGACACGCTTGCAGCACCATGACCATCAATGATTGGCTCGCGCTTGCCGCGATCCTGTTTTGCCTGCTGCTGTCCGCGTTCTTCTCGGGCAGCGAGACTGCGCTGACGGCGTCGTCGCGCGCCCGCATGCACAGGCTGGAAAAGAGCGGCAATCGCGAGGCTGCGATTGTCAATCACCTGCTGGCGGCGCGTGAGCGCATGATCGGCGCCATCCTGTTCGGCAACAACACCGTCAACATCTTCGCTTCGGCCCTCGCAACCGGCGTGCTGCTGACCTGGTTCGGCGACGCCGGCATCATCTATGCGACGATCGTCATGACCGCGCTGGTCGTCGTGTTATCCGAGGTGCTGCCGAAGACCGCGGCCATCAATGCCCCGGACCGGATTGCGTTGGCCGTGGCGCGGCCGATGAAGTGGATCGTCGCCGTCTTCGGTCCCGTGCTGATGGGCGTCGAGGCACTGGTGCGCTGGATCTTGAGCTTCTTCGGCATCCGCGTCGGTGAAAATCAGCCGATTCTCTCCGCCCACGAGGAATTGCGCGGCGCCGTGGACCTGCTGCATCGCGAGGGCGGCGTCGAGAAGCTCGACCGCGATATGTTCGGCGGCGTGCTCGATCTGCGCGAGCTGGAAGTGTCGGACGTGATGATCCATCGCACCAAGATGGTGACGGTGCGGGCCGACGATCCGCCGGAAGCGGTCGTCAACGCCGTGCTTGAGGCGCCGGTGACGCGGTTGCCGGTCTGGCGCGATTCACCGGAAAACATCGTCGGCATGTTGCACGCGAAGGACCTGTTACGGGAACTGAGTGCCGCCAACGGCGATCGGTCGAAGGTCGACATCAACGTCATCATGACGCCCCCCTGGTTCGTGCCGGACACCACGCCGCTGTACGAGCAGTTGAAGGTGTTCCGACGCCGGAAGACGCCATTGGCGTTGGTGGTCGACGAATACGGCGTGATGATGGGGCTCGTCACGCTCGAGGACATTCTGGAGGAAATCGTCGGCGACATCACCGACGAGCACGATGTCGTTGTGCCGGGCGTGCGGCCGCAGCCGGACGGGTCCGTCAATGTCGACGGCAGCGTGCCGATCCGCGACCTCAACCGGGCCATGGATTGGAACCTGCCGGACGAGGAGGCGACAACCATCGCCGGCCTCGTGATTCACGAGTCGCGCACGATACCGGAACCGGGACAGAGCTTCACTTTCTACGACTTCCGCTTCCGCGTCCTGCGCCGCAATCGCAATCGCATCACCGCGCTGCGGATCACGCCGCTCACCCGCAGGCCCGCCCCGTGAAGGCGGGACAGACGGCAGCTCCGGATATGGGAGAACGGGCCGCTTGTCTTTCATGCCGAATTGGCATCGAAGGGCAGGAGCCACGGTTTCGCGCCACGCTGTGTCGCTGCGGTGCGTCGAAGAGCAAGCCGTTCTGCGACAGCACGCACAAGAGAATCGGATTTACCGCGGAGGGCGGCGGCCGGTGAGGTCTTGTCTTACAAAGCCAGAGGAGCAACGATCCGAGATCTCTGGGTCATTGCGAGGGAGGTTACGATGCGTAAGCCGGGAGCGCGCTTAAGGATCGGAGCGCTGTGTCTGCTGGGTGCGTTCGCGACCACCGAGTTGCCGGCACACGCCCAGTCCTATCCGTCGCGGCCGATCAAGATGATCGTGCCGTTCCCGGCTGGCGGCCCGTTGGACATCGTTGCCCGCGGCGTGGGCGATAAGCTGACGGCCAGCCTGAAGCAGAATGTGATCGTCGAGAATCGACCGGGCGCGGCCGGCAACCTCGGATCCGATCTGGTCGTGAAATCCGCGCCGGACGGCTACACGTTGCTGATGGTTCTCAACACCACGCTGACCGTCAATCCGGCGCTCTACAAGACGATGCCGTTCGATTCGCAGCGCGATCTCAAGCCGATCTCGATCCTGACGAGCAACAGTCAGATGCTCGTGGTGCATCCGTCGGTGCCGGTGAACTCGGTAAAGGAGTTCGTGGCCTTCGCCAGCAAGGAGACGGTGAGCTATGCGCATGCCGGGCACGGCAGCCCCGGTCACCTGGTGATGGAGTATTTCCGCCTCAAGGCCGGCTTCAAGGCAAACCCGGTCCCGTACAAAGGCAACGCCCCGCTGGTCAACGATCTCATTGCCGGCCACATCAAGGTCGGATTCGTGGCTACTGCCGGCGTGCTGCCGCATGTCAGCGCCGGGCGATTGAGGGGGCTGGCTATTTCTTCGGTCAGTCGCTCGCAACTCGCTCCCAACATCCCGACGGTCGCCGAGTCCGGCTATCCGGATTTCAACGTGGAGACATACTTCGTGCTGGCGGCGCCGGCGGGCCTGCCCGATCCGATCGCCGCCGTGCTGGAGCGCGAGGTGCAGAACGCCCTGAAGGCGCCGCAACTCCAGGCAAGGCTTCGCAAGATCGATCTGCTGCCGGTCGGAATGACCGGCGCCCAGGCCAAGGCCCGCATCAAGGCCGATCTCGAGCTATGGGCCGGCGTGGTCAAGGCGGCCAATATGCGGATCGAGTGAGGACACCGGGCGCGGCGGTGTTCTCCGCGCGCATTCTCAGCCGCCGCCTTCTCCGGGTGCCGCTGCGTGAATGGCGAGCGCGTGCACGCCGCCGGCCAGTTCGCGCGACAATGTCGCGTTGATCATGCGGTGGCGGTCGAGCCGGCTCTTCCCACGGAACGAGTCCGACACGATATAGACACGGTAATGCGTCTCTCCGCTCGGCCGGTGGCCGGCATGGCCCGTGTGCAGGTGCGACTCGTCGACGACGCGCAGGCTCTCCGGCGCGAAGGCTTTGGTCAGCTTCTCCGTGATGAGATCCTGGGTTCGCATGCGCTCGGCCTAGCGGGCGGGCGGCACGGGGGTCAACACCGTCCGCCCGGATCACTGTCACGATCCAATGTCAAGACTTGCGGCAGCGTTCGCAACCTCCGCATAATGTTCGGCTATGAAATTCGACTCGCCGCATTTCGACCGTATCCGCGTCAAGCCCGACGAAGACCGCCGGCTGCGCGCCAGCTGCCCGTCCTGCGACTGGCCGGGCTGCGGGGAGGCTGCGACGCATCGCGCGCCCAAGGGGCGGCTGCGAGAGAATGAGTACTGGCGCTTCTGCCTGGCGCATGTGCGGGACTACAATCAGTCCTATAACTATTTTGCCGGCATGAGCGACGACGCGGTCGCGCAGTTTCAGAAGGAGTCGATCATCGGCCACCGGCCGACCTGGAAGATCGGCATGAACGGCCCGATCAACGGCAAGGCAAGGCGCGGGTCGACGGGGGTCGATGCCGGGTTCAGCAATACCAGCGACCCGTTCGATGTCTTCGGCGAACTGGGCGGGCGCGCCCGGCAGGATTTCGAGGCACGGCATCCGGAGGGACGGGTGCTGCGCAACGCCGAGCGCAAGGCGCTCGAAACCCTCGGCCTGGAGCGGAACGCCACCGCGCACGAGGTCAAGATGCGCTTCAAGACGCTGGTGAAGCGGCATCACCCCGACGCGAACGGCGGCGACCGCTCGACCGAGGACAAGCTGCGCGAGATCATCCAGGCGTATAACTACTTGAAATCGGTCAAGTTCGTCTGACGGCCTGGCGGCGGGAAACCGTCCGAAACCCGCCCGCGGCGGCGTTGTGACCGCCTTGTGCGATCCCCATCTGACGCACTGAGCGGCCCAGCGCCTGTCTCGTCCCTGGGGCTGCCGCAGGGACTGAAATTGCCGCAAATTTGGGCCGCTGCGCGCGGAGGTCGGATCCGCGCCGGGCGCCTTTCACGGTCCAGTGGCTTTCTGCTAAGACGTTGCCGCGAAACACACGCCATCCCGCCCGAATCCGGCCCCGGTGCCCGTCGGGGCCACGGAGGAGCAATGACCACTGCGACTGAGGAAGTGGCCGGGCTGCCGGACATGAAGGTGTCTGCGCGCCAGGTCTTCGCCATCGACAGCGACATGGAGGTGCCGGCCTATTCCGAGCCCGACTCACATGTGCCGGATGTCGACCCCGACTATCTGTTCGACCGCCAGACGACGCTCGCGATCCTTGCCGGATTCGCCCACAACCGCCGCGTCATCGTCACCGGTTACCACGGCACCGGCAAGTCGACGCATATCGAGCAGGTCGCGGCGCGGCTCAACTGGCCGTGCGTGCGTGTCAACCTCGACAGCCACATCAGCCGGATCGACCTGATCGGTAAGGACGCCATCGTCATCCGCGAGGGGCAGCAGGTCACCGAGTTCCGTGACGGCATCTTGCCGTGGGCGCTGCAGAACAACATCGCGCTGTGCTTCGACGAGTACGACGCCGGCCGCCCCGACGTGATGTTCGTGATCCAGCGCGTGCTGGAAGCCTCCGGACGGTTGACGCTGCTTGACCAGAACAAGGTGATCAAGCCGCACCCGTCGTTCCGCCTGTTCGCCACCGCCAATACCGTCGGTCTCGGCGACACCTCGGGCCTCTACCACGGCACGCAGCAGATCAACCAGGGCCAGATGGACCGCTGGTCGATCGTCACCACGCTCAACTATCTGCCGCACGACAACGAGGTTGAGATCGTGCTCGCCAAGGCGAAGCACTATCGCAACGACAAGGGCCGCGACACCGTCAATCGCATGGTGCGCGTGGCGGACCTGACCCGCAACGCCTTCATGAACGGCGACATCTCGACGGTGATGAGTCCGCGTACGGTGATCACCTGGGCGGAGAATGCCGAAATCTTCCACGACGTCGGTTTCGCCTTCCGGGTGACCTTCCTGAACAAGTGCGACGAACTGGAGCGGCCGATCGTGGCGGAGTTCTATCAGCGTTGCATGGGCACCGAGCTGCCGGAAAGCGCGGTCAACGTGGCGCTTTCATAACCGTCGTCCTCGCGAAAGCGGGGACCCATAACCCCGGTGATGCGATTGATCCGAGAGGGCAGTGGATATGGGTTCCGGGCTTGTACCTTCGGTGCGCCCCAGAACGACTGCTGAGAAAATGGCCTCGAACATCAAAGGCAAGAGCACGGCTAAGGAAGCGCCGAACGAACCGTTCAAGCGGGCGGTGGCCGGCTGCGTGCGCGCGATTGCCCGCAAGGCCGAGCTCGAAGTGTCCTACGCGGCCGAACGCCCGGGCCTGATCAGCGGCAAAGTGCGGCTGCCGGAACCGCCGCGCAAGCTCGGCAGACAGGAGGCCGCGATCGTGCGCGGCCATGCCGATTCGATCGCGCTCAAGCTCGCCTGCCATGACCCGGCGGTGCACCGCAAGCTGGTGCCCGGCGGGCAGCAGGCGCGCGCCGTATTCGACGCGGTCGAGCAGGCGCGTGTCGAGGCGATCGGCGCGCGTCGCATGGCCGGCGTCAAACAGAACCTCGCCGCCATGCTTGACGACCGCTTCCACCGCAGCAAGTTCGACGAGGTCACCGACCGCGCCGACGCGCCGATCGAGGAAGCCATCGCCATGATCGTGCGCGAACGGCTGACCGGCGCGCCGCCGCCGCCCGGCGCGCGCAAGCTGGTGGAACTGTGGCGCCCGCTGATCGAAGATCGCGCCGGCCGGGAGCTCGATCAGCTGGAAGGGGTGGTCGAGGACCAGCGCCGCTTCGGCGACGCGGTGCACGACCTGCTCGACTCGCTCGACATGGGCGAGGACCGTTCCAGCGACGAGGAGGACGACGAAGAGGGCGAAAGCGGCGATCAGGATTCGCAGCCGGATTCCGGCAAGGACGGCGAGAACGACGATTCCGGCGATATGCAGCGCGCCGGCGAGGAGGCCGAGGTCTCCGCGGAAGACACGCCGGATGCATCGGCGGAAGCGGTCGACGCGCCGTCGGCCGAGATGGCCGACGACAGCGACATGGGCGATTCGGAGGCGCCGGCGGAGCCGTGGCGGCCGCGCCAGCACGGCGCCAACGAGCCGCGCGGACCTGACTATCGGGCCTTCGTCGCAAAGTTCGACGAAGTCGTTGCCGCCGAAGACTTGTGCGAGCCGGACGAGCTTGATCGTCTGCGCGGCTATCTCGACAAGCAGCTTTCGCACCTGCAGGGCGCCGTCGCTCGGCTCGCCAACCGGCTGCAGCGGCGGCTGATGGCGCAACAGAATCGCGCCTGGGAGTTCGACCTGGAAGAGGGACAGCTCGACCCGGCGCGCCTCTCGCGCATCATCGTCGATCCGATGCACCCGCTGTCCTTCAAGCAGGAGAAGGACATGAATTTCCGCGATACCGTGGTGACGTTGCTGCTCGACAATTCCGGGTCGATGCGCGGTCGCCCGATCACGGTGGCGGCGACCTGCGCCGACATTCTCGCGCGCACGCTCGAGCGCTGCGGCGTCAAGGTCGAAATTCTCGGCTTCACGACGCGCGCCTGGAAGGGCGGGCAATCGCGTGAGACTTGGCTCGCGGCCGGAAAGCCGGCGCATCCGGGACGGCTCAACGACCTGCGCCACATTATTTACAAGTCCGCCGACGCGCCGTGGCGCCGCTCACGCAAGAATCTCGGGCTGATGATGCGCGAGGGTCTGCTCAAGGAGAACATCGACGGCGAGGCGCTTGACTGGGCGCACAAGCGGCTGCTCGTTCGCACCGAGCAGCGGCGTATCCTGATGATGATCTCCGACGGCGCGCCGGTTGACGACTCGACCCTGTCGGTCAATCCCGGCAATTATCTCGAAAGGCATTTGCGTTACGTCATCGAGGAGATCGAGACGCGCTCGCCGGTTGAGCTCATCGCCATCGGAATCGGACATGACGTGACACGCTACTACCGCCGCGCCGTCACGATCGTGGACGCCGAGGAGCTGGGCGGTGCCATGACTGACAAGCTGGCGGAGTTGTTCGAGGAGAACGCCGCGCCCGAACCGCGCCGTCCGGTGCGGCGGCGATTGCTGAACTGACGTGGCGGCGAGGTCAGCACATGATCCGCAAAAGTGGAAACCGGTTTTGCGAAGAGATCATGCGCCCGCAACAAATGACAAATGACGAGCAGGATCGTTTCTCTTTGAAGCGATCGTGCTCGATGGGGGCCGTTCGATGCTGCGCCACGGCGCAACCTGGCTGCTCGTCGCGCTGCTAACGGTATTGGCGCCGGCCGCGGCGCAAGTGCCGCAGCCCGTCGACGGACCGCGTCCGATTGAGATACGGGCCCGGCAAATCACGTCGTTCGATGCCCGCGACGAGTCGGCCCGCCGTTTCGGCATGCTTGAATTTCGCGGCGGGCTGGTACTGACCTCTCCCAACAAGGCCTTCGGCGGCCTTTCCGCCCTCCGTCTTGCGCGCGACGGGCTTGGTTTCGTCGCGGCGACCGATCGCGGGAACTGGTTGCGGGGGAAAATCCGCTACGACGGCGACCGGCCGGTCGGCATCGCGGGCGCCGAGATCGCGCCCATGCTCGGCCCCGATGGCAAGCCGCTGGTGCGGCGCGGCTGGTACGACACTGAAGCCGTCACCGCCGGCGGGGGTACGCTCTATGTCGGCATCGAGCGCGTCAACCGCATCGTTCGCTTCAACTACGGGAAGCGCGGTCTCAACGCTCGCGCCGAGGTAATGAAGGTGCCGCCGGCGGCTGGCAAGCTGCCCAACAACAAAGGCATCGAGGGCTTGGTCAAGGTTCCGCGCGGCCGGCCGCTCGGCGGAACCTTGATCGCATTCGCCGAGCGCGGCCTCGACACCGCGGGTAATCACACCGCGTTTCTCATCGGCGGTCCGCAGCCCGGCAGCTTCACTCTGCGGCGCCATCGCGATTTCGACGTCAGTGATGCCGCCCTGCTGCCGTCGGGCGATCTTCTGGTTCTGGAGCGGCGCTTCACCTGGGTTGAAGGGGTCGGCATCCAGATTCGTCGCATTCCGCTGGCGCAGATCAAGCCGGGTGTGCTGGTCGACGGGCCGGTGATCTTCTCAGCCGATATGGCCCACCAGATCGACAATATGGAGGGCCTAGCCGTGCACCAGGGCGGCGGCAATACCATTCTGACATTGGTGTCGGACGACAATTTTTCCGCAATTCAGCGCACGCTGCTGCTGCAATTCACGCTGATGGAATGAGGGGACGTCTTGCGATTCCGCAGCGAAGCGAAGGGCGAAGCAATCCAGCTTTGCACGTCTGAGGCGCGCTGGATGGCTTCGTCCCGCTTCGCCTTCGCTCTGGGCTCGCGGTCCTCGCAATGACGGACGGGGTGCCGCTCCGTCAGCCCGCCGCAACCTTCTTCTTCTCGATCTGCCGCTTGAGGTCCAGCGCCTTTGACGACAGTTCGTCGTCTTTGGCCTTGGCCAGGAAGGCGTCGAGGCCGCCGCGGTGATCGACGGTCTTCAGGGCAATTGCCGAGATGCGCAACCGAACGCTACGGCCAAGCGTGTCGGACATCAGCGTGACGCTGCACAGATTGGGGAGAAACCGCCGCTTGGTCTTGCGGTTCGAATGGCTGACCTTATGGCCGGTCTGGGGGCCCTTCCCGGTCAACTCGCAACGCCGCGACATCGACAAAACCTCAGCTTTTCATGCCCGCGCCCGCGGCGCCGGACGGATTCAAAACGTATGTGTCGAGAGCCGCGCACGTATAGAGAGCCCCGCCTGGAGCGTCAAGGATCGCGGGCATCAGCAGCTACCTATGGCAGACGGCGTCGGAAATCGGCGGATTTCATTCCCGCCACCGAAACGGGCGGGGGTGCCAATGGTGGCATTTCTGTGGCCTCGTGTCAGGTAAGACGCTTTTCCACCGTCTCGAAATTGCCGGGCTTGTGTGTCTGGTATCGCCTTGACGGGTGCGCCAATATGGATCCGCAATGTGCCGGCTCCGGCGTAGCCGGCACTCTGGAGACGGTCTTTCGTGTCGCTTTGGCTTGGCCCTAGGTCTGGCGTTGTGGCGACGGTTGCCGCCGTCGTGGGCTTTGTCGCGCAGGCGACTGGCTCCGGCGCGCAAGCGCAAGGCAGGCTTGACGCCCGCTACACGGCGAGCCTCGCCGGGATCCCGATCGGCCGGGGCGCTTGGGTGATCGATATCGGCGACGACAAGTACTTGGCCGCGGCGAGCGGTGCCACCGCCGGAATCATGCGGTTGTTTTCCGGGGGGGAGGGGACCGGAGCGTCGCGCGGGCGCGTCGTCAATGGCCAGCTCGTGCCCGCCACCTATGCCGCCAGCATCTCGTCCAGTCAGCGGAAGAATGAAGTACGGATTGCGCTGAAGGCTGGCGCCGTCAAAGATCTTTCGGTCTCTCCGCCGGTGACGCCCGAGTCCGAGCGTGTTCCGCTGAGCGAATCACACCGGCGCGGGGTGATCGACCCGATGACGGCATCGCTGCTTCGCGTGCGTGTTCCGCTGAGCGAATCACACCGGCGCGGGGTGATCGACCCGATGACGGCATCGCTGCTTCGCGTTGCGGCCAGCGGCGATCCGCTGGTACCGAATTCGTGCCAGCGTACCGTCTCGGTCTTTGACGGTCGCATGCGTTACGATCTGCATCTTGCCTACAAGCGCATGGATCAGGTGAAAGCCGCCAAGGGCTATACCGGCCCGGCGCTGGTATGCGCGATCTACTTCTCTCCGGTCGCCGGCCATATCCCCGACCGCGCTGCGATCAAGTATCTGGCGCAGTTACGCGATATGGAAATCTGGCTGACGCCGATCGCCGGCACGAGCGTCCTGGTACCATTCCGCCTGTCGATCCCGACGCCGTTCGGCCTGGGCGTGCTGGAAGCCACGCAGTTCCTGACCATCGCCCACCGGACGCGTGCCGCCACATCGGGCGCGACCCAGTGAACCATCATGATGTGGAACAGGTAGGGGCTCTTGCTGCTTTTGCACTTGACTCCGGACGTACTCCGAGGCCGTTCGCCGGTTGAGGCTTGGCGCTGCGAGAACAGGGCAGGATATCGGCTGGTGATACCTCATCTTGCAAGCGCCGCGCCGGGTCCGCAACATATGGTGGTGAACGAAAGCGCCTCCCCGCGGAGTCAGCGATTCGGGCGCGTTTCGTTCGGGACTCGTTCCATTCATTGACAGCGTGCCTGCCAAACGTCGCATTGTGGTACAGAGGGGGAGCGCCGGTGCCGCCCAAACTGACGTTACCGTAAGTCTTCCAATACGCACGGCATCGATTCAGCAGACGCGCAGGCGGTTCAGTCCCAAACACGGGAATCAAGTGCTAGGCTCAGACCACCGGACGGGGCCTGCTCGACAGCAAAATCCGGTTGGCCGGACAATCAATGCCAATCAGTTTTTCCTCGCCATCAAGCCGTGATTCCCGCGCCCGCGGCGCCGGGGTCACGGCCGTTTTGGGCCCAACCAACACCGGCAAGACGCATCTCGCCATCGAGCGGATGCTTGGCCATTCCTCCGGCATCATCGGGCTGCCGCTGCGCCTTTTGGCGCGCGAGGTCTACAACAAATGCGTCGACCGGGTCGGCGTGGACGTTGTCGCTCTGGTGACCGGCGAGGAAAAGATCAAGCCGGCCAATCCGCGCTACTGGGTGGCGACCGTCGAGGCGATGCCGCGCGACCTCGACGTCGCGTTCCTTGCCGTCGACGAGATTCAGCTTGGCGCCGACCTCGAGCGGGGGCACGTCTTCACCGATCGGATGCTGCACCGCCGGGCGCGCGAGGAGACGCTGGTGCTCGGCGCCGCGACCATGCGGCCGATGGTGGAGAAGCTGCTACCAGGCGCGCACATCATCAGCCGTCCGCGCCTGTCGTTGCTGACCTTCGCCGGCGAGAAGAAGCTGACGCGGCTGCCGCGCCGTTCGGCGGTCGTCGTCTTCTCGGCAGAGGAGGTCTATGCGATTGGCGAGCTGATCCGCCGCCAGCGCGGCGGCGTCGCGGTGGTGCTCGGGGCGCTGTCGCCACGCACCCGCAACGCCCAGGTGGCGATGTATCAGTCGGGCGAGGTCGACTATCTGGTTGCCACCGACGCCATCGGCATGGGGCTGAACCTCGATGTCGACCATGTGGCGTTCGCCTCGGACCGCAAGTTCGACGGCTATCAGTACCGCAAGCTCAATCCGTCCGAACTCGCCCAGATCGCCGGGCGTGCCGGGCGTGCCACGCGCGACGGCACCTTCGGCACCACCGGCCGGTGTCCCCCATTCGAAGATGAACTGGTGCACCAGCTTGAAAGCCACGCCTTCGAGCCGGTGAAGGTGCTGCAATGGCGTAACGCGGCGCTCGATTTTTCTTCGCTCGGCGCGCTGCAGGCTTCACTCGCGGTGACGCCGACCGAACCGGGGCTGACGCGCGCGCCGATCGCCGAGGACATCCAGGTGCTCGACCATGCGGCGCGCGACGAGGAGGTGCGGGCGCTCGTCAAGACGCCGCAGGCGGTGGAGCGACTATGGGATGTCTGCCAGATTCCCGACTACCGCAAGATCGCGCCGGCCACGCATGCGGAACTGGCCGGCTCCATCTATCGCTTTCTGATGCGCGAGGGCCGCATTCCGATCGACTGGTTTGCCCATCAGGTCGAGCAGGCGGATCGAACCGACGGCGGCATCGACACGTTATCGGCCCGTATCGCGCATATACGGACCTGGACCTTTGCGGCGAACCGTCCCGACTGGCTTGAGGATCCCGAGCATTGGCAAAACGTCACCCGTGGCGTGGAGGACAAGCTGTCCGACGCGTTGCATGAGCGGTTGACCGAGCGGTTTGTCGACCGGCGCACCAGCGTTCTGATGCGGCGGCTGCGCGAGAACACGATGCCGGAAGCAGAGATTGGAAAGTCGGGTGAGGTTGTGATCGAAGGCCACGTGCTCGGCCGGCTCGACGGCTTTACCTTTGCGGCCGATCCGTCGGCCGGCGGGTCCGAAGCCAAGGCGCTGCACGCCGCGGCGCAGAAGGCGCTGGCCGGCGAAATCGAAGCGCGCGCGTCGCGGCTTGCGCAGGCGCCCGACGAGCAATTCGTCCTGGCCTCCGACGGCGCGATTCGATGGCTTGGCGAAGCGGCCGGCAAGCTCATCGCCGGCGAGGACGCGTTGCGGCCGCGCGTGCGCATCGTGGCCGATGAACATCTGACAGGTCCGGCGCGCGACGCCGTTCAGGCGCGGCTCGATCTCTGGCTGAGGGCGCGTCTCGAGAAGCTGCTCGGCCCGCTGTTCGCGCTGATCGCCGCCGAGGATGTGACCGGCATCGCCCGCGGTGTCGCGTTCCAGCTCGTCGAAGCGCTCGGTGTGCTGGAGCGCCAGAAGGTCGCCGACGACGTCAAGGGCCTGGATCAGAGCGCACGTGCGGCGCTGCGCAAATACGGTGTGCGCTTCGGCGCCTACCACATTTACTTACCGCTGTTGCTCAAACCGGCGGCGCGGTCGCTTGCGGCGCAGCTCGCGGCGCTCAAGCACGCGGAGTTCAACGTCGAAGGGTTCGACGATCTGCAGCATCTCGCGGCCAGCGGACGCACCTCGATCCCGGCAAAGAAGGACGTGCCGAATGGGCTCTACCGCACCATCGGCTACCGCGTCTGCGGCGAACGCGCAGTGCGCGTCGATATTCTGGAACGGCTCGCCGACTTGATCCGCGGAGCTTTGACGTGGCGTCCGGGCGCGCCGGGCCAGAAGCCCGCGGGTGCGCTCGACGGCTCGGGCTTCATCGTCGCCGGCGCGATGACCTCGCTGATCGGCGCCTCCGGTGAGGACATGGCCTCGATCCTGCGCTCGCTCGGCTACCGCATGGAGCAGCGGCCGAAGCCGGTGGAGGCGGCGCCTGCCCCGGCCGCAATCGCGGGTGTCTCGGAAGCCGTGACCGCAATTTCGGCGGCGACCGAGACGGCGGAGGACCTGACATCCGCCGAAGCCGGGCCGTCCGCGGCAGCCGATTCCACCGCTGTCCTGGACGAACCGGTACCGATCGTGCCCGACGGCGCCGAAGCGGAATCGCAAGAGTCGGCCTCCGCGCTGGAACAACAGGCGGCATCAGCTTCGTCCGAATCGGAAGATACTCAACCGTGCGCTGTCGCGGATTCCGCGGAGCCGGCCGCGCCCAGTACCGATGATGCCGCGCAACCGACGGCGGTGGGCGCCGCCGCCAAGGCCGCCCCGGCCGTAGCCGAGGAGGCGGTGCTGATCGAGGTTTGGCGTCCAGGCCGCCGTTCCGACGAGCGGCGTGGCGCCTCGCGCCCGCCCCGCGGACGCAATCGCCAGGGCCAGCGACTGGATCGCCGCGCGCCGGCGCAGCCGCAGGCCGCTGTGGCTGCCGACGCTGCTGCGGATGTAGCCGCCGCAGCGTCCCCCGCCCCTGCGGAAGATCAGCATCAGCGCCGTGGCCACCGGCCGGATCGTCCATCGCGGCGCGAGGGCGAGCAACGCGGCGACCGTCCGCCGCGGCACGAGCGTGAGCAGCGCCGCCCGCCGTTCAAGACGCGCCCGCCGGCGGCGGAACGGCGCGACAAGCTGCCGGATCCGAATTCGCCGTTTGCCAAGCTTGCGGCCTTGAAGGAGCAGCTCGAGGCCGCGAGCAAGGAGCGACGCTAGTGCCGCCGATTTGAAGGTCCTGCACCACTTGCTGCAATCTCATTCAGGAACTTCAAATCGAAAGCGACCCTAGAATCATAGGCTTGCTAGTGCCCCTCTGCTTCCGAAGTTCGTGTCGGAACGTGCTGCAATGTATCACGAACTTCGGAAGCGGGGTACTAGTGTGGCGGTTCAGAAGTTCTCTTCATTGCTGCCGCGAGTCCAGCAAGAGAACTGAACCAAGCCACCACACTAGATTCATAACCTGCTAGTGTCCTTTCGAATCCGAAGTTCGCTAAGACGGTGCCGCGAGGTAATGCGAACTTCGGATTCGGGACACTAGCGATCTTGGACCGGCAACGACTTGAGGTAATGCGAACTTCGGATTCGGGACACTAGCGATCTTGGACCGGCAACGACTCGACAAGTGGCTCTGGTATGCGCGCGTCGTGCGCACCCGCAGCAGCGCCGCAGCGTTGGTCGAAGCCGGGCATGTGCGGGTCAACGGCGAACGCACCCGGACGCCGAGCCGGCCGGTGCACAGTGGCGACGTGATCACCATAGCGTTCGATCAGGTGGTTCGGGTGCTCAAGGTGGTGGGCTTCGCCGAGCGGCGCGGATCGCCGGCCGCAGCGCGGGCCTTGTTCGCAGACCTGTCGCAGACGCGCGGCTGATCCCACTTGAGTCGTGTTGTCCTTGCGCGGGATTTTCGCTTGCGCTAGGCCACCGTCGTGGCCCGGAGTGATGGATGACCTACGTCGTCAACGAAAACTGTATCAAATGCAAATACATGGATTGCGTGGAAGTATGCCCCGTGGATTGCTTCTACGAGGGAGAGAATATGCTCGTCATCCATCCGGACGAGTGCATCGATTGCGGCGTCTGTGAACCGGAATGCCCGGCTGAGGCGATCAAGCCGGACACCGAGCCGGGCCTCGAACAGTGGATCACATTGAACGCCGAATTCGCCAAAGTATGGCCGAACATCACCACCAAGAAGGAAGCCCCGCCCGACGGCAAGGAATGGGAGGGCGTTCCGGACAAGTACGCCAAGTTCTTCTCGCCCCAGCCGGGCGGCGGCGACTAGTGTCGCGATTCGGGACACTAGGCCCCTCGACACCCTATCCCGGGCGCAGCGCAGCGTGCGACCCGGGACCGTTCCAAGGTCGGCATGAGGGACGGCCGGTTCTGCGGTGCACCATTTGGTGCTGCACCGCGTCCGGGGACATGCGGTACTTTGGTGCGGCAATGCCCAAATTCTGAAAGAGCGGCTCAACCAAGACGCTCAATTCTCTGCTTTTTTTGGCGGCCGCGTACGCCCATGCGGGTTTACCAATCACGAGATCTTGCTGGGCCGCATCACGAAATAAGCCCAGTTTGGCCGCTAAAGCATTGATTTTTGCCGAAAATGTGCTATGTAGGCTGTGGTCAGTGATAGATCACACCCGGAACGCTCCCCGCGGGGAGCGTATTTTTTCGGGAAGTATCCGAGTAACCATATACAGGGGCGTGCATCCCACGCGCTAACAGTGGCAGGAAAAACGCGTCGTCACCCGTCGAAAAAGGCCGCTGGCACGAAAAAGGCATCCAGCACCGTCAGCAGGCCGAAAAAGAGGACTTCCGGCACCAGCCGCCGGACGGCGCCGGCCGCGCGCGGCACCGTACGCCGGGTTGCGCCTGCCGCCAAGGCTGCGGCCCGGCGGCGCAAGCTGGCCCCGCAGGCTTCAGTCCGGCGCAAGCCGGTCCAACCAGCAGCCGCGCGTCGTAAGCCGGCCGACGAAGGAGCAAACTCCGGAATGACCATCAAGAAGACGACCCAACGTCAAGGCTTCAAGACCGGTGAGTTCATCGTCTATCCCGCACACGGCGTCGGCCAGATCACTGGCATCGAGGAGCAGGAGGTGGCCGGGGTCAAGCTCGAGCTGTTCGTAATCAGCTTCGTCAAGGACAAGATGACGCTCCGCGTCCCGACCGCCAAGATCGCCAGCGTCGGCATGCGCAAGCTTGCCGAGCCGCCGCAGGTCAAGCGGGCGCTCGAGACGCTCAAGGGCCGGGCGCGCATCAAGCGCACCATGTGGTCCCGCCGGGCGCAGGAGTACGAGGCCAAGATCAACTCCGGCGACATCAACGCCATCGCCGAGGTGGTGCGCGACCTTTATCGGTCCGAGACGCAGCCTGAGCAGTCCTACAGCGAGCGGCAGCTCTATGAGGCAGCCCTCGACCGGCTGTCGCGCGAGATCGCCGCAGTGCAGCGCGTGACCGAGACCGAGGCGGTTAAGGAGATCGAGGCGGCGCTCGCCAAGGGCCCGCGGCGCGGCGCGAAGCCGGCCGAGGAAGCCGAGGCAGAGGAAGCCGTCGTCGAGGACGAAGCCGCGTAAGCACAGCGGCTGCTCCACGATACAAACCCGGCCGCCTTGCGGTCGGGCTTTTTGTTATGCGGGAACCTGGTATCCTTGAGTCAGCGAGACGCGCAGCGTCTAAGAATTACGTATGCCACTCGGGCGGGCGAGTCTTACTCCACCACCACCTTCACCAGGTCTCCCGGCTTCGGCTGATCTTTCGGCCCAAGCCCGTTGAGCACGCGGAAGCGTTCGGCCGGGTGGTCTGACAGCGCCATTTCGCGCGCCAAGCCTTCCGCCGTGTCGCCGACCTGCACCGTGCGGATCGAAATTCGCAGCGGTTTGGCCGCCCTGATCTCGGCGAGCGAAAGACGTCGGAAGCTCTGGATCGACTGACGGAAGGCTCGGGCGGCCTCCGGGGTCATTTGCTTCGCCGCGAAGATGAAGCGATAGACGTCGCTGCCGAAACGCACCGCGTAGAGGCGGAAGGTCCAGTGCTCGCCGCGTGCGGTGGCCGTTGCGGCGGGGAAGCCGCTGATCGTCGTGTCCTGGATGCTGCTGGCATCAACGTTCTCCAGCCAGCCGGAGGTCAGATAGGCGGCGAGGGACTGCTCCGCGGGAACGCGCACGACGTCGAGGCGGAGCGCCTGTTCGCCGCCGACCTTGATGCCGAGCACCGCCTGCGCGGTATTGTCGAGGGCGAAGCCCTCGGGCGCCATGAAGGTGAAGCCGAGCTTGGGATGCAGGAAATTGCGCCCGCGGACGTAGCCTTCGTTCGGGTCTTCGCCGTAGACGAGACCGTCGAGTTTCGCGAGGTAGGCCGGCCTGTCGCGTGCGCCCGCGCCGGGCGCGCTGTAGCGTCGGGCCTGAGTGACGGCATTGCGCACGCGGTCGGGCGTCGACGGGTGCGAGGACAGGAATTCGATCGGCTGCGCGTCGCCCTGACTGGGCGGCGCACGCAGCGCGGCATTGCGCCCCATCGAGGTGAGGAACCGCTCCGCCCCATAGGGGTCGAATCCGGCGCGCGCCGCGATGCCGATGCCGATGCCGTCAGCTTCGAACTCCTGCGAGCGCGAGAAGCTCGCAAGCGCGATGTTGGACTTGGCCAGCGCCAGTGCGCCCATTTGCGGATCGCTCAGCACCTGGTTGACGACGTTCGACACCAGGGTCGCTTGCCGCGCCTTGTCTTCGCGGATCGCCGCGTGGCGGGCGACCACATGCGCCATCTCGTGGGCGAGCACCGAGGCAAGCTCGGAGGTATCGCTGGCGAGCGCCGCCAGGCCGCGCGTGACATAGAGCTGTCCCGACGGCAGGGCGAAGGCGTTCACCGCGGGCGAGTTGAGCAGCGTGATGCGATAGCGCTGGTCGGGCCGGTCCGACGCCGCCACCAGGCGGGCGACGACGCGCGAGATCAGCGCCCGTAACTGTGGATCCTCGTACTCGCCGCCATAGCTTGCCAGGATGCGGGCGTGCTCGCGGTTGACCGCTGCCGCGGCCTGCGACGGCTGCGATTTCGGCAGCTCTTGCAAGTTCGGCATCACGATCTGCCGGCCGTCCGGACCGCGCGCGCAGCCGGCAAGCAGCAGCAACACGACCGCTACCGGCACCATCACCGCGCCGAATGCCGTTCTGCCTGCCGTGCTGATAGGTTCCACGCCCGTACTCGCGTCGTCAGTTCCGGTCGGCGAATTCAATCTGCTCAGGCCGGGATACCTCAATCCAGGGACCGCCGCGCTCGTCGACCCAGCCGCGGACGCGCACGAGGCGGCCGGCCAGCGTCTGAGGCTCGAGCCCTGCGGCGGTGAAGCTACGCAAATTTCGTTTCGCGATGGTGACCGTGAAATCCTCCGACCACCGCCGCCCGAAGTTCACGTACACCGTCGCACCCCGGTCGTTGACCGACAAGACCTTGCCCTCCACCAGGGCGAAGCGTCCCCGCACGCCGGTCAGCGTGTCCAGCCGGTTAGCCTCCTGGATCAGATAATGCGGATCGGCCCAGAGGCCAAGGCGGGCGGCGCGGGCGGAGCGCTCGGCGGCCAGGAACTGCCGGGCGCAACCCGGATGTCCAATGCGGGTGGAGACCACGGCGTGGCCTTGGCCGATGACCCGCGTCTGCAGGGGACGGTCCTTGGGGACACCCGATATTGCGGCCAAAGCGACGCGGCGGCCGTACCGGTCATCGCCCATGCCTTGCACGGTGATGGTCTTGCCGCGCACCAGATCCTGGAGCGCTGTTTTGGCCAGGATGGCCGCGGTCTCAGCCGCCGCGGCGGTGCCTGCATCGGCAAGGCTCTCAAGTCCAGCGAGCCGCAACTCCGTCCCATCGGCGAGCCGCAGGGTGCGCCCGTCGAGGATGGCGGTCACGGTCGCGGCGATGCCTGCAACGACCCGGCACTCGGCAGCGCCCTGACGCTCGGCACGCACGGAGTCGTCGCCGGCCGCCTGCCCGATCAGCAGCGCAGAACAGAATATCGCCGAAAATAACGCGGCCCACCCCTCACGCATGGCGGAATCGAAGGCTCGGAATGCGGCAATACGGCGGCGGACATGTAAAAGCACCGCTGCGATACCTTCCTACGCGGCGCGCTTCTCGATCAAGTCGGCGACTGTCCGCAGCGCATGGCGGAGATTGTCGATTACTGCGAGCCCCTCCGACTGGCTCTGGCGGTTGACCGCATGCCCGCGCGCGCCCGGCAGGCGCGGCGGGCCCGCGTCGTCGATCGGCTTCGCCTTGGCCGTGGCTTCCGCGATGTGGCTCGCGCGCCTGCCATAGGACTCGGGCGCGACGAATCCCGCCGGGTTTATCGCGATGAAGAACTGGCCGATGGTGCTCGGCCGCTTGACCACGTTCTCGTAGGTGACCTGGAACCCCGGCTCGCCGTCCGACAGCGCGCTGCAAAGCAACTCGACCACCAGCGAGAGCGCATAGCCCTTCGGCCCGCCGATCGGTAGCACCGAGCCCTTCACCGCGATCGCCGGATCGGCCGTCGGCTTGCCGTCGGGGTCGAGCGCCCAGCCTTCCGGAATCGCCTTCTGCCCGAGCGCCAGCATGTAGCGGATGCGCGAGCGGGCAACGATGCTGGTCGCCATGTCGACGATGATCGGGTCGGCGTCCGGCAAGGGGAAACCGGCACCGATCGGGTTGGTGCCGAACAGCGCCTCCTTCGATCCGGTCGGGGCGATCGCTGGCGAGGCATTGGTGAAGGCGAAGCCGATCAGCCCCTGCCTGGCAGCCTGCTCGGAGTAATAGCCGGCCGTGCTGAAATGACTGCTGTTGCGAACCGCGACCGCCCCAAGACCGTAGGTCTTGGCCAGTGCCATCGCTTCCTCCATCGCCTGGTGGCTGACGGTGAGGCCGAGGCCGTGGTCTGCGTCCATCAGCACGCAGCAGGGCAGGTTGCTCGTCTTCGCGACGTTCGGCGCGCTCTTGATGGTCCCGTCGAGCAGTCCGGTGATGTAGAGCGGAAGCTGCACGCAGCCGTGCGCGTCCGAGCCGTGCAGCTGCGCATGCACCGCGACGTCGGCGGCGATGTCGGCGTCGCTCTTGGACAACCCGGCGTATCGGAACAGCTCGGTCGCCAGCGCGGTGAAGTCGGCAACCGGAATGCGGTCGCGCCCGGCGGCGTCGCGAAGTTCTTGTGCAAGTGCCGCGGCATTGCTGGTCGCCATGAGTCTCATTCCTGTGTCGTGTTGCCGGAACTATTTTGGCGCTGCATTCGGGAAGAACGCTTCGGCGTTGCGGTAAAAGACCTTCTCGTAGACTTCCTCCGAATATTCGAGTCCCTTCCAGTCGTCCATCAGCCGGTCGAAGGTCAGCGTTGGCCAGTCCCAGCCGAACATGATGCGGTCCTGCAAGCGCCGGCCGATGTCGTGCTTCAGGGCAGGGGTGAAATATTTCGGCGACCAGCCGTGCAGCTCGTAGCTCACGTTGGCCTTGTGCAGCAGCACGGCGATCATCTCGTCCTGCCACGGCCAGGCGGGTCGGCCGGCGAGAATCTTGAGCTCCGGAAAGCGTGCCGCGACCCGGTCGACGTGGCGCGGGTGGCCATCCTCCAGGACCACCCCCATGCCGCCGGGCACGCCCTGGCCAATGCCGGTCAGGCCCGTCATCAGCAGCACCGGGCTGCCTGCCTCGATTGAGAGCTTGTAGAACGGGTCCCAGACCGGATCGCTCGGCGGAAAGCCGAGGCTGTTCTGGCTCTGGCAGAAACCGAAGAAGCCGGCTTTGGCGTCGAGCAGACGCTTGAACTCACCAAGCCAGAAATCCTTCATAGTCGGATTGAGGGCGAGCCAGTTGCCGTAGACGACATCCGGGTTGTCGCGCGCAAACTTGACGATGTAGTCGTGCGAGGCCCTGATCTCGTCCTCGTCGGTCATGCGCCAGGTGCGGTAGATGTCGAGGATGGTGCGGACGTTGCGCGTGCGGAATCCTTCCGCCATCTGCGCCTCGGTCTCGAAGGTGCGCTTGCGCTTGAAGATGCGCTGTGCGTTCTCGTATTCCTCCATCGTGCGGTGATGCAGCCCGCCCTGCGTCGAGAAATGCGAGTGGCAGTCGAAGTAGCGCATGTATCCCCCGATTCGCCGCTGTCGTCCCCGCGAAAGCGGGACCCATACGCCGTATCCTCACCGTATGTGGTTATGGGTCCCCGCGTTCGCGGGGACGACCGATCATGTCTTGTCGTAGCGCTTGTCTAGTATCCGCTTCGGCTTGCCCTCGCGGCCGCGGTTCGACCATTCCATCAGCGCGTCCTCGGGCACGAGCTCGACCCCCAGCGTGATGCCGAGGTCGGAATGCAGCCGGCGCACGACGTGCTCCTGCAAGCCGTCCCAGCCCGGCGCGTCGTTCCGCACCTCGACCTTGACCGTCATCTCGTCGCGCACGACGCCGTCGCGCACCTTGCGCTCAGCGACACAGAGCCATTCGCCGGTGGTGCGGGCATCGCTCTTGATTGCCGGCAGACAGGCCTGCGGCCAGATGCTCACGCCGCGGATGCGTACCATGGTGTCCGAGCGGCCGAGCATCTTCTGCATGCGGCGGAAGCAGCTTCCGCATGAGCAGCGGTCGGTGGCGACGATCTTGGTGAGGTCGCGCAGATTGAAGCGGATCACCGGCATCGAGCGGCGGAACAGGATCGTGCACACCATGTTGCCGATGGTGCCGTCCGGCAGCGGCTTCTCGGTTTCCGTGTCGACGATCTCGAAGAACGTGCAATCCTCCATGAAGTGCATGCCGCTCTTGGCCTGACACTCGAACGAGCCCATGCCTATTTCGTGCGTGCCGTACATGTCGTAGACCGGGCAGCCCCACAGGTCCTCGATCTGCTTGGCGAAGGCGCCGTCGGTGTCGGGCCCGAGGCCGCAGCCGAGGAACTTGGTCTTCAGCTCGCGCAGGTCGAAGTTGAGCTCGTCGCGCGCGACCTTGGCGAGCTGCGTCGAGTATTCCGGACGCACGTACCAGACGTTGGTGCCCCACTCCCGCGCGATCTCGATCTGCCGCCGCGAACTGGTGACGACACCGGTGCCGGTGGTCAGCGGCAGCGCACCCAGATAGTCGTGCGCGGCCTTGTAGCAGCACCAGCCGGCATTGCCGAGCGAGCAGGTGTGCGGGATCTGGATGATGTCGCCGGGGCGCAAGCCGCAGATGTACTGCACGCGCGCCATCGTGAGTCCGTTCATCTCCCAGTCGATCGGCCCATACATCGTCGGCCGCGGCTTGCCGGTGGTGCCGCCGGAGGTCTGCACCTTGGTGGGCTCGGTCTTCAGCCGCTCGCGCACGTCGCCGTTGATCAGGCCGAACGGCGGGTTCGCCTCCTGGTCCTTCTTGATATCGTCGGAGTCGAAGGTCGGCAGCTTGGCGATGTCGTCGATGCTCTTGATGTCGCCCGGCTCGATCCCAGCGGCGCTCCAGCGGCGGCGATAGAACCCGTTCTCCCAGCCCACCTTCATCAGGTCGAGGAACTGCTCGTTCTGGAACGCGCGGATCTGGTCGGCCGACCAGCGCCAGCGAGTCTTCTCGAACACGTCGGGAACCGGATAGCGCCGATAGAACGCGTCCCAGTCGATCGAGCGGTGATAGATGGGCAGCGTCGATACCGGCGCCTGGGATTCCATGACGTTCATCTTGTTCTCCGTTACACACCGCTGTCGTCCCCGCGAAAGCGGGGACCCATACGCCGTGTCCTATCGATTAGGTCTGTGGTTATGGGTCCCCGCCTGCGCGGGGACGACCGAGGGGAGAGTCCACGCCAAGCATCACCTCTTATACTCCGGCTGATCGCGGTCGAGCTTGCGCAGCAAGGCCTGCCAAGTCATCAAGTTGAACGGCGCATCGCCGTCGGTGATGATCCGCGCCTGCTCGGGGACGATGTCGAGGACATCCTGCGGCGGCACGTATGGCTTGACGCCGCCGGCAAGCGAGGCGATCTGCACCTCGCAGGCGCGGTTGAGCAGGAACGCCAGCATGTAGGCTTCGTGGATCGAGCGGCCCCACAGCACCAGGCCGTGCCCCTTCTGCAGCACGACCTGCACGCCCTCGAAGGCCCTGGCGAGCCGCACGCCTTCTTCCGGCGTCGAGATGAAGCCTTCGTAGGGGTGATAGCCGATCTTGCCTAGCCACATGGCGTACTGATTGCCGGGAATCAGTCCCTGCTCTTGCATCGCCACAGCGGTGGCCGCTTTGGTGTGCAGGTGGACCACGCAATTCGCCTCCGGACAGGCATCGTAGACGCCCTTGTGGAATGGAAACGCGAACCGGTGCTGCACCTCGTCGCACGGGTTCACGTGCTCGCAGTTCTCGTCGAGCTTGTGCAGGTTCGAGGCGGTCACTTCCTCGAACAGCAGCGCCGCGCCGTGAAACAAGTAATGATTAGGTTCGCCGGGGACCCGCGCGGAAATGTGCGCGAACAGGAGCTCGTCCCATCCGAGCATCGCACCGAGGCGGAACGCCGCCGCGAGGTCGACGCGCGTCTTCCACTCCTCGGGGCTCATGCCGGGTTTGAGCGCCGCAACGGCGGCTGTCGATGTTACCATGGTTTCCTCCTTGAATGCCGGCCCGTTGTGTCGCCGCGGTGATGTCCGGTCCCTGTATCACGGGCCGGACAGGATCCGTGCACCCTCTTGCTGGATGAACCTCTCCGCCGGCTTGGCCATGTGCCCCAGGTACCACGACAGCTTGACCTCGGCGCGGGCATCGTCATCGCCGATCTCGATCGTGCCGGTGCACGGTTGGCCGAGCAGCGCAATCCTGAAGCTCAGGCGGTCGCCATCCCAGGTCTCCTCGGCGACCTTGAACTTGGCGGCGTAGTGCGTGCGTGCCTCCTCGATGCCCGCCTTGATCCGGCGGGTGGCCTCCACCTTGCCGTGGCGGTGGGGAATGACAACGACGATCGGCGCCAGGTCCATGATGCTGCGTCCGCCCTGCTCCGGAGAAAGAGAGGCAGATTAGCGAATTGGCGGGCGGGGATCGAGCCTGTGCGCAGGGGGGCGGGGCCGGCGGATTATCGGTGGCTCGGAACCGCGGCCTCTGTTATTTCAGGGCCAAGGTCGGCCTTGATGGGCCTGGCAGCCATGTTCCGGGGCGTCGTGCGATCTGGGATTGTGGCGCCTCGCGAGCAACATCTCCAGACACGGTCCCGTAGCTCAGCCGGATAGAGCAGCGGTTTCCTAAACCGAAGGTCGCAGGTTCGAGTCCTGCCGGGACCGCCAGACATCACCAATAGGCCAACTTTCGGCGATCTATTGGTCAGCGCGTCCATGATGTCCAGGCTTGCCACAGGCCGAGTCTGGCGCGCACAATCGACATGACGTATCGCGCGCCCGACAGGATACCGGACAGCCTCGGAGGATCGACATGGACGCCGTGACACGCGCCGACATTACCCATGACGAGATCGCCGCGCCCCGCGCCCGCGTCGGACTGATCATCCCGTCGGTCAACCGCATGACCGAGCCGCAGTTCAATCGCTATGCGCCGCCCGGTCTGCGCGTCCACGTCGCGCGCGGCCGCATCGCCGGCCACGTCAAGGGTACGCCCGAGGAGTTGACGAAGGAGATCGAGCGCGCCGCCTTGACGCTCATGGATTGCGGCCCGGACCTCATCGTCTTCCATTGCACCGGCACCGCGATGAGCGAGGGGCCGGCCGGCGAGGCGCGCATCCTCGACCAGATCCGCAAGACCACCGGCATTCCGCCGGCATCGACCAGCGACCTCGTCGTCGAGGCGCTGCGCGCGGTCGGGCTCAAGTCGCTCGTGGTCTTGAGTCCCTACGCCGACAACAACGACATCATTCCCTATCTCGCGGCGCGGGGCTTCACCGTCGTGCATGACAAGGCGCTGGGGCTCAAATCGGCCACGGCGTTCGAGGAGGTTACGCCGCAGCAGTGGCTTGAACTCGCGGTCGAGCACGACCGTCCCGCGGCCGACGGAATCTTCCTGAGCTGCACCAATACCCGGCAGATCGAGGCGATCGAGGCGATCGAGCGCACGCTCGGCAAGCCGGTGGTCAACAGCAACCAGGCGGTGCTCTGGGGCTGCGTCAAGCGCCTGCGCTCAGCGCTTGGCGAGCCGGCGCAGATGCCGGAGCTCGGCCGGCTGATGCAGCGGCTCGACGGGTAGGCGCAAATCGTACTGGCTGTCGTCCCGGGCAACCGACCCCGGACTTGATCCGGGGGAGGGCGACCCGGGACCCATAACCACGGGTCGATCGATAGCGCGCGGAGTATGGGTCCCCGCTTTCGCGGGGACGACAACCGATGGAGTGGCTACTTCTTGTTGCCCGATGCGTCGAACTGCGTGAGATAGGCGATCAGGTCTGTGATCCGCTGCTCGTCCTTGAGTCCGGCATAGACCATCTTTGTCCCGGGGACCTTGGCCCGCGGATTCTTGATGTACTCGGAGAACACCGCTTCGTCCCACGTGATGCCAGAATTCTTGTTGGCATCGGTGTAACTGTAGCCGTCGATAGTGCCAGCCTTGCGCCCGAACAGGCCGTTGAGCTTCGGCCCGACGAGATTGCGCGCGGTTGGTCCCACCTGATGGCAGGCGCGGCACTGTGCAAACACTTTTTCGCCTGCGGCGGCATCCTGCGCCTTTGTGCTGGGTGCGAAGGTGATGGCCACGGCACAAGCCAGCAATAGTCGATGCATCGATTCCCTCGTTTCTCATCCTCGAACTTGTCATCGCCGGGCTGTCCCGGCGCCGCTGTGTGACGCTTTGCATAACCCAAATCGGATCGCCGGGTCACGCCGCTTCGCGGCTGCCCGGTGATGGCAGTGGAATTATATCGCGACGAACCGGTAGGCCAGTCCGCTCCTTTCGACCAGTCCGCGCCCCGGATAGGGGAGATGGAAGCCGACCAGTGGTGTCCGGTCGGCGGCAAGCAGGTCGAGCAGGCGTCGGCGGGTCGCGACCGCGCGATCGCTGTCATAGTCGCTGCCGAGGCGCCAGTCCGGTCGAGCGAAGGATACGGCGACATGGCTCAGAGCATCGCCACCGATCAGCAGCCGTTCCTGGCCGCTTTCGACCATGACACCCATGTGTCCTGACGTGTGACCGAAGGTCGCAACGTAGGTGGGCCCGGGGCGACGGCGTCGCCCGGGTCCCGGATCAGGCCTTCGGCCTGTCCGGGATGACAGCCGATAGATGTGAGCACAAGCTACGCCATCACCTTCTTCACCGCGGCGACGGTCTTCTCCGGCGTCGGGATCACGTAGGCCTCATGCGTCGGCGCGGCCGAGACCGGCGCCTGCGCGCGGGCGACACGCACGATCGGTGCCTTGAGCGAGCGGAAGCCTTCCTCGGCGACGATGGCGGCAATCTCCGAGCCGACGCCACAGTTGAGCCGCGTCTCGTCGGCGGTGACGAGCCGCCCGGTCTTGGCGACCGAGTCGAGGATGGCCTTCTTGTCGAGTGGCACCAGCGTGCGCGGGTCGATCACCTCGACGTCAATGTTCTCCTTCGCGAGAATGTCGGCTGCCTGCATCGCGACGCCGACGGTGAGCGATGTGGCGACGACGGTCGCATCCTTGCCCTTGCGCTTGACCGCGGCCTGGCCGAACGGGATCGTGTACTCGCCCTCCGGCACGTCGTCTTCGACGTGATAGAGCAGCCCGTGGGTGAAGAGCATCACCGGGTTGTCGCGGTTCATCGCGGTGCGCATTAGCCCCTTGAACTCGCTGCCGCTCGATGGCAGCGCGATCTCGATACCCGGCAGGTTCCAATACATACATTGCGGGCTTTCGCTGTGCTGGCTCGACGTGCCCATCACCACGCCGTGGTTGAGGTGCATGATGAACGGCGCCTTGATGCGCCCGCCGGACGACAGGCGGATGGTCGCCACCTCGTTGGCGATCGACGACACCGCCGGATAGGTGAAGCTCGCCACGCCGAGATGCGCAAACGTACGATGCCCGCACATGGCGGCACCGGCGGCAAGCGCGGTGAACGCGGCTTCCGAGGTCGGCGGGAAGTAGATGCGGTCCGGGTACTCCGCCTGCAGCGGCTCGAACTGTAACCGCGTCGGGCCGATGCCCAGCACCTCGTTGCCGATCACGGTGAAGTGCGGGTCCTCCTTGAAGCAGATGCGGAAGGTGTCGACCATTGCATCGGCGTAGTTCATGCGGCGCGTTGCCATTGGACCAGTCCTCCTACCCGAACACATGATCGAGCGCGGTTTCGGCGGGCGGCAACGGGCTTTCGAGCGCGAACTTGCGCGCCGCCGCCATTTGCTCGCTCACCTTGCGGTCGAGCGCCGTCACCTCGTTGCGGGTGATGTCGCCAGCCGCCATGAGCTTGCGCACGTAGAGAAAGATCGGATCGTGGTTCTGGTACCAGTCGGCGTGCTCGCCGGTGAACGGCGTCGTCTGCCACGCCATGGCAATGTCGGTGTCGCCAGCCGGCAACTCCGGCCACAGCGGCTTGCTGCCGGCAAAACGGTCGGTCACCGCATGCAGGAACGCCGGGCCCTTGCGCCTGCGCGCGTGGTCGACGAGGCGGCTGGTCGCGGCGAACACCGCATCGAGGTCACGCCCGTCGACCTCCTCGCACGGCATGTCGAACAGGTGCGGCATGCGCTTGATGTCCTTCACGGCGGACACCGAGGTCGGGAAGCCGCCCTTCACCGAGCCGAGCGCGCCCTTGCTGTTGTTCTCGCAGATGTAGACGATCGGCAGCGACCACAGCGCCGCGAAATTCATCGACTCGTAGGAAATGCCTTCCTCCAGCGAGCCGTCGCCGAAAAACGCCACCGAGACATTGTCGCCGCCCTCGTTCTTGAGCGCGAAGGCCGCGCCAGTCGCAAGGCCGATGCAGCCGCCGACGATTGAAGAGGTATGGATGAAGCCGATGTCCGGGTCGGTGAGATGCAGCGTACCGCCGAAGCCGTTGCACAGCCCGGTGGTGCGGGTAAGGATTTCCGCCATGGCGCGCGCTGGATCGGCGCCGCGCGCCAGCACGTGTCCGTGATTGCGGTGGGTGGTGGCGAGCTTGTCGCCGGCCTTCAGCGTCTCGATCACCGCGACGCCGGTCGCTTCTTGGCCGATATAGAGATGATAGTGCGCCATGAAGGCGTGTTCGTTGAAGAGATGCACCAGGCTCTCCTCGAACCGGCGGATCACCAGCATGCGCTCCAGCACGCCGAGCTTGCGCGCCTTGTCCCAGGCTTGGGTCATGGGTCCTCCCGATTTCGCTTCGCGTTCGTCGACGTTAGCTTCACAAGGGTAGCGGCTAATCGCCAACTCGCCTCACGTGATGCTATAGGTCGTTGATTGTGACAACAAACGAAAAGCTCACCGGCGATTTCGGCCTCTCCCTCTACCGCGGGATGGTGACGATCCGCGCCTTCGAGGAACGCGTGCGCTCGCTGAGCGCGGCGGGCCAGGTGCCCGGACTGACGCATCTCTATTCCGGGCAGGAGGCGGTGGCGGTCGGTGTGTCGTCGGCGCTGCAACCGGACGATGCCATCACCAGCCACCATCGCGGCCACGGCCATTGTCTTGCGAGCGGCGCCGATCCGGTGCGGCTGATGGCGGAAATCCTCGGCCGAACAGCCGGCTATGGGCTCGGGCGCGGCGGCTCGATGCACATCCTCGATCCGGCGACGCGCAACCTCGGCACCAACGGCATCGTCGGCGGCGGGGTGCCGCTCGCGACCGGTGCCGCGCTCACCGCGAAGACGCTGCACGCGTCGTGGCTCGCGGTCGCGTTCTTCGGCGACGGCGCCATGAACCAGGGCATCGTGTTCGAGTGCATGAACATGGCGGCACTGTGGAAGCTGCCGGTGCTGTATGTGTGCGAGAACAACCACTACGGCGAATTCACCCGTATCGACGACGTGACCGCCGGAACGCTCGCCGGCCGTGCGGCGGTGTTCGGCATTCCGGTCGCCGAGATCGACGGCATGGACGTGCTCGCTGTGCATGCGGCCGCGCAGGACGCTGTCGCGCGTGCCAGAGAAGGGCAGGGGCCGAGCCTGCTCGTATGCGACACATGGCGCTTCTCCGGTCACCATGCCGGCGATAAGCAAAGCTACAAGGACGACGCGGAGGCAAAGAACTGGGCCGCCAAGTGCCCGATCGAAACCCTCGGCCGTAGGCTCGTCGCGAACAAACTCGCCGACGCTGACTCGCTCTCCGCCTTGCGCAAGACAATTGAAGCCGACATCGCCGCCGTTGCCGAGCAGGCGCGCGCAATGCCGGAGCCCGCATCGGCGTCGCTGGAGGATCACCTCCATGGCTGAGCGGCAGGTCACCTTCAAGGACGCGGTACTGGAGGCGCTCGCCGAGGAGATGCGCGCCGATCCGTCGGTCGTGCTGATCGGCGAGGACATCGGCGCGGCCGGCGGCGTGTTCCTGCAGACCAAGGGATTGTTCGAGGAGTTCGGCGCGAGCCGCGTGATCGACACGCCGATCTCGGAATCCGCCATCGTTGGCATGGCGATCGGCGCTGCCATGACGGGCTTGCGGCCGGTGGTCGAGATCATGTTCGGCGATTTCATCACGCTCGGTATGGACCAGCTCGTCAACCAGGCCGCCAAGGTGCGCTACATGTCGGCCGGCGGCTTCACCGTGCCGCTGGTGCTGCGCACCGCGATCGGCGTCGGCGGCAATCTTGGGCCGCAGCATTCGCAGAGCCTGCACGCCTGGGTGGCGCATGTGCCGGGGCTGAAGGTGGTGATGCCGTCGAACGCGGCCGACGCCAAGGGACTTATGAAGGCCGCGATCCGCGACGGTGACCCGGTGGTCTTCTTCGAGAGCCGGTCGAGCTACAACACCAAGGGACCGGTGTCCGATGGCGAGCATGTCGTTCCGATCGGCAAGGCGGCCGTCACGCGCGAAGGCCGCAATGTGAGCATCGTCGCCGTCGGCGCGATGGTCGGGGTCGCGCTGCAAGTGGCCGAGCGGCTGGCGGGCGAGGATATCAGCGTCGAGGTGGTGGATGTGCGCTCGCTTGTGCCGCTCGACGAAGGCACGATCCTTAAGTCGGTGAAGAAGACCTCGCGCGCACTGGTGCTCGATGCCGGGTACGCGCAATTCGGCGTCACCGGCGAGATCGCAGCGCTGATCGCCGAGCAGGCGTTCGATTGGCTGGATGCCCCGGTGATGCGGCTCGCTGCGCCAAACGTGCCGATCCCGTTCAGCCGCACGCTGGAGCCCTTGGTGATCCCAAGCCGCGACCAGGCGGCGGCGAAGGTGCGGGAGCTAATGGGGACACGCTGATGCAACCAGCGCCCCAAATTGGCGCCGTCATTGCGAGCCCGGAGCGAAGCGAAGGGCGAAGCAATCCAGGCCCATGGCAAGAAACTGGATTGCTTCCTCGGCTCCGCCTCCTCGCAATGACGGCAAGGCATTGCTTGCGCCCCTTGGCCGGGTCCGCAATGCGGGCTAGTCTTGCCCGCCATACGAAACAACCGGCCAAGCATCGGACCATCGGGAGGACAATATGCTGACACGGAGCATTCTGGGTGCGGTCGCCGCCGTGCTGATCGCCGCGCCGGTCGCGGCGCAGACCATTACGCTGAAGCTGAATTCGCCGGCGCCGCCGCGCTCGTACCTGCACTCCGGCGTGTTCGAGCCATGGGCCAAGGCGGTCGAGGCGGATGCCGGCGGCACGCTGAAGATCCAGATGTTCTATGGCGGTACGCTGGGGCATTTCGGCGTCACCTATGACCGCGTCGTCGACGGCGTCGCCGATATCGGCTTCATCCTCACGGCCATGGCCGGCGGCAAGCTCAAGCAGCAGGACGTCGCTTCGCTGCCGTTCGAGACCAAGACCTCGACGGAAGCCGCGGTCGCGCTGTGGAAGCTGTACGAAAAGGGCGTCACCGCGCCCGAGTTCAACCAGATCAAGCCGCTCGGCATCTGGGTGTTCCCCAACGCCGCCCTGCACACCAAGGATCTGGTCAAGGCGCTGGAGGATGTGAAAGGCAAGAAGCTCGTCGCATCCAACCTGATCGCCGCCAAGATCGCGACTTCGCTCGGCGCGACACCGGTGACGTTCCGTCCGGACGAGGCGTACCAGGCGATCAGCCGCGGGATTGCCGACGGCGGACTGATGCCGTTCACCGGCATGGCGGTGTTCAAGGTCAACGAGGTTGCCAAGCATCACCTGGACGCCGCGCTCGGCAGCGATTCGGCGCTGCTGTTCATGAACAAGCAGAAGTACGATAGCCTGCCGGCGCAGGCGAAGGCGGCGATCGACAAGCACTCGTATCTGCCGCTGACGGAGAAGCTCGGCGCCAAGACCACCGAGGAGTGGCTACGCACGCGCAACATCGTCAAGGATCGGGTCGTGACGCTCAGCCCGGCGGAAGAGAAACGGTGGCAGGAGGCCCTGGCGCCGATCGCCAAGGACTGGGCCGCCAATACGCCGAGCGGCGCCAAGGTGCTGGAGGCGTTCCGCGCCGAGGTCGCGACGGTGAGGGCTGGGAAGAAGTAGGCCCTCGCAGCCGTGTCCCGGACGCGGTGCGGCGCGAAGACGCTGCACCGCGTCCGGGACCGTTCCATACGCTGCCAGCGTTACGGTCCCGGGTCTGCGGCGCACCACTTCGTGCTGCGACGCGCCCGGGACACGCGTCGGCGGGCTGTCACGCCGCCTTGGCCGTCCCTTTCGCGCCGTTGATCGCCGCCCACACACGCGCCGGCGTTGCTGGCATGTCGATGTGCTCGACACCGAGCGGCTTCAGCGCGTCGAGGATGGCGCCGATGATCGCCGGCGGTCCGCCGATCGAGCCGGATTCGGCGATGCCCTTGATGCCGAGCGGATTGGTCTTGGCGGGCACTTCGAAGAACTCCGAATGCACCTCCGGAATGTCGTCGGCCCGCGGCATGCCGTAGTCCATGAAGGAGCCGGTCACGAGCTGGCCTGTCGACGGATCGTAGATGACGTGTTCCATCAGCGCCTGACCGATGCCCTGTGCCAGCGCGCCCATGATCTGGCCTTCGCAGATCATCGGATTGATGATGAGGCCGAGGTCGTCAGCCGCCGCGTAGCGGTCAATCGTGACCGCGCCGGTGTCGGGATCGATCTCCACCTCGCAGGCATGGAAGCCGTTGGGGAAATTCGGCGGCTCGGTTGCAAACGAGCCGCTGGCTTCCAGGCCGACCGAGAATTCCTTCGGCAGGCCCATCGGCCGGTAGAAGCCGCGCGCCACGTCCGTCATCGACATCGCCTTGTCGGTTCCGACCACGCGGAAGTGGCCGTCCTTGAACTCGATGTCCGCGGCCGACGCCTCCATGAGGAACGCCGCCATCGGGCGGGCCTTTTCGACGATCGCGTCGGCCGCATTCTTCAGCGCACAGCCGCCGACCATGGATGAGCGCGCCGCGTAGGTCCCACGCCCGAACGGCACCGCGTCGGTGTCCCCCTGCACGAAGCGGATACTCTCGAACGGAACACCGAGCCATTCGGTGACCATCTGCCCATAGGTGGTGGCATGGCCCTGGCCGTGCGAATGGGTGCCGGCCACAATGGTGACGGTGCCGCCGGGATCGAAGCGCAGTTCCATGCGGTCGTTGAACACGCCGCCCTGCTCGATGAAGAAGCAGTAGCCGCGCCCGCGCAGCCTGCCTTTCTTCTCCGATTCGCTGCGCCGCTGGGCGAAGCCCTTCGGGTCGCTGAGGCCGAGGGCGATATCCATGCAGCGCTCGAACTCGCCTGAGTCATAGACAAATCCGGTCGGCGTCGCGTAGGGCAGCTTCGCGGTGGGAATGACATTGCGGCGGCGAATCTCGACGCGGTCGATGCCGGCGGCATCGGCCGCCTTGTCCATCAGCCGCTCGGTTAGATAGGTCGCTTCCGGCCGGCCGGCCCCGCGATACGGGCCGAGCGGCGAGGTATTGGTGAACACGGCCTTGGTCGAGATGTGGATGGTCTGGATGTCGTAGACCAGCGGAATGAACCGCATGGAAAACACGATCGGCGCATAGGCGGCGCCCGCGATATAGGCGCCGAGCGCATGCAGCGCGTGCGCGCGCAGCGCCAGGATCTTGCCGTTCTCGTCGACCGCCAATTCGCCCCGGATCACCTGGTCGCGGCCATGATTGTCGCCGAGCAGCGACTCGTTGCGCGACGCCACCCATTTTACCGGGCGGCCGATTCGGCGTGAGGCCCACAGCACCAGCGCGTCGTCGGGATAGGAATCGGCCTTCATGCCGAAGCCGCCACCGACGTCCGGCGCGATCACGCGGAACTTGGTCTCCGGCTCGTGGAATACCGCCGTGCTGAGCAGCGTCTTCATCCCGTGCGGGTTCTGCGACGACGCGTAGAGCGTGTAGGTGTCGTCGGCCGCGTTGTAATCGCCGATCGAGGTGCGCGGCTCCATTGAATTGGCGCTGACGCGGTTGTTCAACAGTTCCACCTTGACGACGTGCCTGGCCTTGGCAAAGACGGCATCGGTCGCCTCCTTGTTGCCGAACATCAGGCCGCTTGCGACATTGCCCGTCGGGCAGTCGTCCCAGATTTTCGGCGCGCCGTCGGAGACGGCGGCTTCAAGGTTCACGACCGAGGGCAGCGGCTCGTAGTTGACGACGACAGCATCCGCAGCGTCGCGCGCCTGCACCAGTGTCTCGGCGACCACGAAGGCGACCCGGTCGCCGACGCAGCGCACGCGGTCGGCGATCAGGACCGGACGCACGGTCTTGTAGCCCTTGGGCCCGCCCATATCCTCCGGCGTGAACAGCGGCGGAAATCCGCCGAGCTTGTCGGCGATGGCATCGGCGCCGGTGAGCACGGCGAGCACGCCGTCCATGGCCTTGGCGGCGGACACGTCGACGCGCTTGATCTTCGCGTGCGCGTGCGGCGACATCACCACGATCCCGTAGCACTGGTGTGGCAGCGAAAAGTCATCGACGTAGTGTCCGCGCCCGGTGAGAAACCGCTGATCCTCGACGCGCCGCACCGCCTGTCCGATGCCGAACTTGTTCATGGCTTTCCCCCCGCGCGGATTGTCGTCATTATGGGTTGGGTCCCGATCTACAGTACACAGAGTTCTGTGGACTGGTCCATCCGGCGCAAGGCGGTCTGGCCTCCTAACGACAAGCCGGAACGGGTTGAGGAAGCACCATGACCGATTTCACCGGCGAAGCGGCGGAGCCGCGCGATCAGGCCGCAGCGGACGCAAAGCCTTCGCATCCGGACGACACCAGGCCGGGCCGCAACGACATCGTGGTCAGCACGATGCACTACGGCCTCAAGCGGATGATCTTCGAGAAGGACACGGCCGTCCGCACCCGCGACGGGACGATTCTCTACGTCAACGTGTGTCGCCCGCCGCATGACGGCAAATGTCCGGTTGTGGTGTCGTTCGATGTCTACGGAAAGGACACGATCCACGTGGCTGCGCGGATGCCCGCCGGCGGCCCGTACACGCTTGGCCAGTACGACGCCTCGCTGTTCGCCGCCTGGGAGGCGCCCGATCCGGGGTTCTGGGTGCCCAACGGTTACGTGGTGGTCAAGGCGGCGGCGCGCGGCACGTCCGGAGCGACGGGCAAGATTTCGCCACTGTCGCTGATGGAGGCGGAGGACTTCTACGACGTCATCGAGTGGTGCGGTACGCAACCCTGGAGCAGCGGCAAGGTCGTCACCAATGGCGTCTCCTACCTCGCCATGACGCAATGGCGGGTCGGTCAGCTCAATCCGCCGCACCTTGCAGCGATGATTCCATGGGAGGGTGTCAGCGACCTCTACCGCGAGTGGTCGTTCCACGGCGGCATTCCGGAGACGAGCTTCTGCCCCTTCCTCGACTCGCTGCTCAAGCGCACTTGGCCGGGCTGCGACCTCGACGAGCTCGATGTCGGCAAGCGCGAGCACCCGTTCCTCGACGAATACTGGGAAGCGCGCCACGGCAACCTCGCCGACATCAAGGTGCCGCTCTACGTCTGCGCCAGCTGGTCGACGCAGGGGCTGCATAACCGCGGCACCATCGAGGGCTTCCGGCAGGCGTCGTCGGAACACAAATGGCTGGAGGTGCACGGCCGCAAGGAATGGGAGACCTATTTCCACCGCGAGGCGCTGGAGCGGCAACTGCGGTTCTGCGACTACTTCCTCAAGGGCGAGGAGAACGACTGGCTCGACACGCCGCGCGTGCGCTACGAGCTGCGCAACCGCTTCTACGACGGGCAGACCAAATTTGCCGCAGCTTGGCCGCTGCCGGACACGCAGTACACCGAATATCACCTGCACGGACGCACCCGTACGCTGCAGATCCGGCCGGCGCAGACTCACCGCGAAATCGTCTACAACTCGACCGCGCCGAACACCGACGCCGGCCGCGCGGTGTTCACGCACACGTTCGAAAGCATCACGGAACTTTCCGGCTACATCAAGCTGAAGCTGTGGGTTTCGATCGATTACCGGCGACGACATGGACCTGTTTGTCGGCTTGCGGAAGCTTGACCGGCGCGGCAACGAGATGCACTTCCCGGACTTCAACCACATCGAGCACGGCATGGTGGCGCGCGGCTGGCTACGCGTGTCGCACCGCGAGATCGACCCGGCGCGTTCGACGCCGTACCAGCCTTGGCTGAAGCATCAGCGCGCCTTGAAGCTCGAGCCCGGCGAGATCGTCCCGGTCGAGATCGAGGTCTGGCCGTCGAGCACGCTGTTTCGCGCGGGCGAGACGCTGCGGCTCGAGGTGCAGGGCGGATCGTTCATCTATACCCGTTCGAACCCGCTGCCGCTCAAGCATGGGCGCATCTGCACGGGGCACCACGAGACCATCAATGCCGGACGACACACGATCCACTGCGGCGAGACGTACGACTCGCATCTCCTTGTGCCGGTAATTGTTGATGCGCCTTCTCCCCTTGTGGGAGAGGGCTCTTCAGAATTTCAACAAAGAAGGATGGGTGAGGGGTGATGCTGCTACCCCTCACCCAACAGAGTTTGTTGCACCTCCAGTGCGGCCCTCTCCCAGCCGAAGTCGGATGTTTCCAACTTCGGCAAAACTCAAAAGGTCCGAACTCGGGTAAACCCGAGTTCGGGCGGGAGAGGGCGCGAGAGGCGAGCGCCGGCCTCGTGGATGCATTCGTTCTGATAGAGGGGCGTCGGTGAGCAACTTCCTCGACGCGCTCGATGCGCGCGCCGTCGCGATCACCCAGCGCATCGCGTTTGCCGGCGTGCTCACGATGCTCGTCGTCGCCTTCGTGACGACCACAGATGTGCTGCTGCGCTGGCTGTTCAGCGCGCCGATCGACGGCCTCAACGAGATCGTCGGCATGGGCATGGCCGTGGCAGTGGCGGCGACCTTTCCGGCGGGCGCCGCGCAGCGCGTCAATCTCACCATCGATGTTCTGAACGACCGCGTCAGCCCGCGCAGGCTGGCCTGGCTCAAGGTCGCGGGTGCGCTGCTGCTGCTCGTCTTCTACGCTTTCCTGGCATGGCGCATCGGTATCTATGCGATGAAGCTGCAGGCGCGCGCGGCGGAGACGGTCTACGTGCAGTTGCCGATGGCGCCGTTCATATGGACGGTGTCGATGTTTCTCGGAATCAGTGCGCTGGTGCAGACGGTTGCCTTCCTGGTCGCGGTGAAATATGCGCTGGCCGGCGTGCCTAGTCCCTCGGGCTGGAGCATCGGCCAGGCTGATGACGTGGGCGCGCCATCGCGACGGCCGGATATCGACGATCGGCGCGTGCAGGCGGTGGGTTTCGGCATCGTCGTCGCCGCAGCGCTGGCGTTGGCCGCTTTCGATGCTGCGCTCGGCCCGATCGCCCGGTTCGCCCAGAGTCAGCCGCTCGCGTTCTCCGCGCTCATCATTGTCGTGCTCTGGATTCTGTTGCTGCTGTCGGTGCCGCTGGCGGCGGTGATGGGACTGCTCGGCCTCATCGGCACCGTGGCGTACATCACGCTGGATCCGGCCCTCACAGTGCTCGGCAACGAGTCCGTGCAGTTCCTCACCAATTCGCAGGTCGCGGTGCTGTTCCTGATGATGGGCAGCTTCGCGGTGGTCGCCGGCATGTCGAGCGACATCTACCACCTTGCGCATACGCTGCTGGCGCATCGCCGCGGCGGCCTGGCGCTGGCGACCATCGGCGGCTGCGGCGGTTTCGGGGCGCTTACCGGATCGTCGCTGGCGACGGTCGCCACCATCGGCCGGGTCGCCCTGCCGGAAATGAGCGCGCGGGGCTATTCGACCGGGCTTGCCGCCGGATCGGTCGCCGCCGGCGGCACGCTCGGCGCGCTGGTGCCGCCGTCGATTCCGCTGGTGTTCTTCGCACTGCTGACGGAGCAGTCGATCGGCCAGCTTTTCGTCGCCGCGGTCGTGCCAGCCGCCATGGCGATCCTGTTCTATCTCGTCGCCGTCGCCGTCGTGGTGCGTCTGGTGCCGACGGCGGCGCCCGCGACGCAGGATCGCGCCAGCCCGCGCGAAATCCTTCACGCCGTGAAGAAGGCATGGGCGGCGCTGCTGCTGCTCGCGATCGTCGTGGTGAGCATCTATACCGGCATCTGCACGGAGACCGAGGCGGCCGCCATCGGCGCGGGCGGCGCATTCATCTTCGCGCTGCTGCGCGGGCGGATCACGCGCGCCACGCTGCTGCAGGTCATGGGCGAGACCACCGCCACGACGGCGCTGATCTATCTGATCATTTTCGGCGTGCTCATGTTCTCGTTCTCGATGGGCGTCACCGGGCTGCCCAAACGACTGACGGATTTCGTCGAGCACCTCAATCTGGCACCGCTGCTCGTGCTTGCCGTGCTGCTGATCGTCTATCTGCTGCTGGGATCGTTCATGGATTCGCATACGGTCATGTTCGTGACCATCCCGATCGTGACGCCGATCGTCACCGGCATGGGTTACGATCCGGTGTGGTGGGGCGTGGTCAACCTGATCGTGCTGGAGACCGGATTGGTCACGCCGCCGTTTGGCATCCACCTGTTCGTGCTCAAGAGCATCGCCGGAACGAACGTTCCGCTCGGAGTCCTCTATCGCGGGGTGTTGCCGTTCGTCGTCGCCGACCTCGTCAAGCTGATCCTGATCGTGCTGTTTCCGGCGCTCGCCCTGTGGCTGCCGGCGACCATGATCCGGTGAGGCGCTCGTTACGCGTTACCGGGAGAAACATCCATGCCACGCAATGCCCGTCCGATCGTCGACTTCCATGCCCACATGCTGGAGGTCGAGGTCCACAAGTGTGCTCGGAACAAGACCGTGCTCACCGGCTACGGCGCCGTTCCGGGCGCCGGAACCCAATCGAACAATCCAGGTACTTATCTGAGGATGACCGACCCGAAGGAGCAGCTCGCCGACATGGATCGGCTCGGCGTCGATGTCAACGTGATCTCGGCCAGCACCGTGATCCAGGGTACCGCCTGGGCCGATCCGCAGATCGCGTTCGATCTCGATCGGCGTTCCAATGACCGCGTGGCCGAATGGTGCGCCGAGTATCCCGGCCGCTACGTCGGCAGCTTCACGCTGCCAATGCAGGACGTGGACCGTTCGCTGAAGGAGCTGGAGCGGGCGGCGACGCAGCTGAAGATTTCGGTCGCCAACATGTGCGCGCATTATGACGGCACCTATCTCGGCGAGCCGCGCTACGCGCCGTTCTGGGAGGCGGTGAACGACCTCGGCATTGTCGTCTGGATTCACCCCGACGGCATCCGCGACCTCTGGTTTCAGCAGTATGGCATGTGGAACTCGATCGGACAGTCCATCGAGGAAGCGAAGGTGATGACATCGCTGATCTATGGGGGTATCGTGGAGAGATATCCCGACATCCCGATCGTGATGGCGCACGGTGGCGGCTATTTTCCGCACAACATGGGCCGCCTCGATCGCAACGTTACCAATCGCCCCGACAGCATGAAGCACATCACCAAGAAACCGAGCGAATATCTGCGCGCGTTCTACTACGACACCTGCCTGTACGACACGAGCATTCTGGCGGCGCTGATCAAGGTGGTTGGCGCCGACCGCGTCGTCATGGGCAGCGACTATCCGGTCGGAGAGGCCGATCCGATCGGCTTTGTCGAGCGGTGCCCAGGGATCACGGCGGCCGAGGTCGACATGATCACCGGCAGGACGGCGGCGACGCTGCTGGGGTTGAAGGCGTAGCAGCACGTGTCCCGGGCGCAGCGCAGCGTGAAACGGTGCGCTGCAGAACCGGGACCCCGGTTATGTTCAGATAAGCAAAGCGAACCGGGGTCCCGGATCAGCGGTGCATCACATCGCAAGTCGGATGTTTCCGACTTGCGAGACGTATGAACTGGCCGGAAGTCGGGTAAACCCGACTTCCGGTGTGCTGCACCGCGTCCGGGACACGAACGGCTACGCCGCCATCCGTGGCGAAGTGAAGCGCGACAGGCGGCTCTCGTCGACCGTGATGCCAAGACCCGGGCGGTCCGATACGCGCACGTGGCCGCGCTCGACCTTGAGCGGCTCGGTGACGAGGTCCTGCGCCAGATACTGGCAGGTGATGCTGATGTCCCAGTCGAGCTGCGGCAGCGCCGCGCCGACATGCACGATCGCCGCGCTGGCGATGCTGGAATCGGCGAGCTTACCGGCGAGGTTCACGTGCATGCCGAGGGCATGCATCAGGCGGCCCGCCGCCATCACCTGGGCGAGCCCGCCGAGCTTGATGGTCTTGAGGCTGGCGCCTCGGGCGGCGCGCATCGCGTGATGCCGCTTGATGTCGGCGAGGCTGTGCACGCCTTCGTCGGTGCCGACCGGCACCGGCGTTGCCCGTGCCACCTCCGCCATGCCATCCAGGTCGTGTCCCATCACCGGCTGCTCGATGAAATCGAGGCCGGCGGCCTGCGCACCTTGCGCGAAGCGGACGGCATCGGCGAGCGTGAAGGCCTGGTTGGCGTCGGCGGAGATGCGCGTAGTCGCCGCGACGGCTTCGCGCGCGGCGGCGGCACGCGCCAGGTCGCCCGCGACTGTGCCGCTGCCGACCTTGACCTTGAAGGCGATGAAGCCCGCCTCCGCCATGCGCATGGCCGCAGCGGTATCGGCAGTCCGGTCGTTCGCCGCCAGCATCCACAGTACCGGCAGTTCGCGGCGCAGGGCCCCGCCGAGCAGTTCCGACACCGGCACGCGCGCGCGCCTTCCGGCAAGATCGTAGATCGCCATGTCGATCGCCGACTTGGCGCCGCTGTTGCCGTACATCAGGCCGTCCAGATACGTTCCGAACGCGGCGAGGTCCTCGACCTCGCTGCCGACCAGCCGCGGCAGCATGAAATGGGTCGCCGCCAGCATGCCCTCCGGCGTTTCGCCAGTCATCGTGGGGGCCGATGCCGCTTCCCCCCAGCCGACATTGCCGTCGCTGTCGACGACCCGCACCAGCAGGTTGTCGGCGGTATCGATGGTCATGTCGGCAAGCTTGAGCGGCTTCGTCAGCGGCAACCTGACGGTCATTGGCGTGATCGAACGGAGGCGCATGGCGTTTCCTGGTCCAGAAGACGACCATAGTGTAACCCTGTCGTCCCTGTGGGTGAAGAGGAAGGCAAGCCATGTCCGAAGGTGATGCCGATCGCGTCCGCGACGCACTGCTGGCGCGGTTCGGCGAAAGCCCGCCGGTCGACGCCTCGCTTGCTGGGATCGACGAACTGGCACGCATGGCCGGGCACCGCACCCATCGCCGCTATACCGAGCGGGCGGTCGGGGCGGACCTCGTGCGGCTGCTCTGCGCCTGCGCGCTGTCGGCGCCGTCGAAGAGCGACCTGCAGCAGGCCGACATCATGATCGTCAGCGATCCGGCAAAGCGTGACGTCATCGCCGACCTTCTTCCCGACCAGCCGCACGTGCGCGACGCGCCGGTGTTCCTGGTGTTTCTCGCCAATGGCCGCCGCTTTCACGACCTGTTCGCGAGGCGTGACAGGCCGTTCGTCAACGACCACCTCGACGCGTTCTTCAATTCCACGGTCGATGCCGCACTGGTGCTGGCGAGCTTCTTGCGCGCTGCCGAAGCGGTCGGCCTCGGCTGCTGCCCGATCAGCGTGATCCGCGACCATGCGGCGACTGTGAGCGCGCTGCTGGACTTGCCGGAGCGGGTGATCCCGGTGTCCGGGCTCTGCCTCGGCTGGCCGGCCGATACGCCGCCGATCACGCCACGCCTCGGTCTCGACCTGACCATCCACGAGAACCGCTACGACGACGGCGAAATCGCTGCCCGCATCGCCGCCTCTGACCGGCGCCGTGCTGGCCGGATGCCCTACCGGCGTCAGCGCGACGAGGCACGCTGGGGCACCGCGCCGGACTACGGCTGGTCCGAAGACAAGGCCCGGCAATACGCGACGCCGCAGCGCGCGGACTTCGGCGCCTTCGTGCGCGGCAAGGGCTTTCGGCTGGATTGAGCCGGTGCTGTCCTCCCCGCGAAAGCGGGACCGATACGCCGAGTACTCTCGATAGGTCTGTGGTTATGGGGCCCCGGCTCCGGAGTGCTGGGCGCTCGATGCCGCCGGCCGGCCGCCAGCGCCAGCCGGCCGCCAGCGCGCCGAGATCGCCGCGGCCCATGCAAAAATTGCAGATTAGCCACGTTGAAAGCTTCCGCTTCGTCCCGGTTAATAACTTGTTAAGATGATGACGGAGCGGCAGTCACGAGGCTGGAACCGCCTAATGATAGCCACATTGCGATGGACTGCAAATCTCGTCGGAACAAGGTCCGACATCAAGCCGCACACTCCACAGATCGGGCGCCCGCGCATTCGTGCAGAATCGCCGTTGTGGACGCTGCGACGCAGCGAGCTTGGCCGCGTGGTGCGCGAGCCGATCCCGACACAGCCGCAGCTCGATGGTCCTGAGCCGCGACCGCACTTCGAGGAACTTGATCTTTTCGGCGATCCCGACGGTAAGACCTTGTGGTGCTACATGCGCCCGAAGGGGCGGCCGAGCTTCACGCCGTCGTTGTTGCACGAGTTGATCGGGTTACGCTGCTCGTTGCAGGCGGCGCACGCCACTCCGTACTCAGATCCGCCCCCGCGATACTTCGTCGGCGGATCGCGATTGCCGCGCATCTACAATCTCGGCGGCGACCTGACCTATTTCGCCGAGAAGATCCGCACGCAGGATCACGAAGGCCTGCGGCGTTACGCCTACGACTGCGTCGACGTGGGTTACCATATGTGGACCGGTTTCGAGTTGCCGATGATCACCATCGCGCTGGTGCAGGGCGATGCGCTCGGCGGGGGTTTCGAAGGCGCGCTCTCGTTCAACGTGATCGTCGCGGAAAAGAGCGCCAAGTTCGGCTTGCCGGAAATCCTGGTCAATCTTTTCCCCGGAATGGGCGCCTACAGCTTCATATCGCGTAAGCTCGATGCGGCGCGTGCCGAGCGCATGATCCTCAGCGGCGACATCTATTCGGCCAAGCAGCTATACGACCTTGGCCTGATCGACATCCTTGCCGAGGACGGGCAAGGTGAAGCGGCGGTGCGCGACTACATCGCGCGCAACGTCAAGCATCATGCCGTGCATCGCAGCATCCGTGCGGTCCGCAACCGCATCATCCCGCTGACGCTCGACGAGCTGCGGGACGTCGCGGACGTCTGGGTCGAGCACGCGTTGCGGCTGGATGAGTCCGATCTGCGCAAGATGGAGCGGCTGCGGTCCGCTCAGGACCGGCGTCTGGCCAGCGAAAAGGCCTGAGCCCAAGCGGCGGCCTCAGGCGGCGGCCTCAGGCGGCGGCCTTGCTTTCCAACGCCTCGCGGACGCGCTTGAATTCGGCTTCCAGTTCGCTGACATGGTCTGAGCCGTCGTTGTGCAGCGTTTCCGCATCGATCTGCCGCCAGGCGAGGCACTTCTCGTAGACGCCGCGTGCGCCGACATTGGCGGCGCCGCTGCGCAGGGCATGTGCCCGCTCGCGGAAGGTATCGACGTCGCCTGAACGAACCGCGTCCGCGAGTTCGCATAGCACGTCGATTGAATCGTCGAGAAACTGCTGAACCAGGTCGTTCACGAAGTCCTCGCCACCGATCCGTTTCAGCTCCTCGAGCTTGTAGGCGTCGACTGCCAGCGGGGCCGACCCGGTTTCGACCGCGGCGGTGCCGGCGTCAGGCTCCTCGGTGGCAATCGCCTTTGCCGCGGCGTCGTGCTTGGAGCGCACGACCCGGTCGATGACTTCGATCAGACGAGCCGGTTCGATCGGCTTGGTCAGGCAGCCGTCCATGCCGGCCCGCTCGCAGCGCTCGCTCACCTCCACTGTGGCGTCGGCCGTCAGCGCCACGATCGGAGTATGCTTCTGCCCGAGGGCACCGAAGCGGTACAGCTTTGTCGCTTCGATGCCGTTCATTACCGGCATGTTGATATCCATCAGCACAAGGTCGAAATCGTGCTCGTGCAGCGCTTCCAGTGCGGCCTCGCCGTGCTCGACGATGGTCACGTCGTGTCCCACCTTTTCGAGAATTTTGCTGATGACCTTCTGATTGGTGCGATTGTCCTCGGCGACCAGGATCGACAGTCGGCGATGCAGTTGAGGAGCCGGGAATGTGGTGACGTTCGACATGTCGGCCCCGTGGCGGCATCCGTTGGCGACGGCAATCGCCACGCCGACGCCGGCGCTGTCGATCGGTCGCGGCAGCGTCGTGATGAAAAGGCTGCGCTGCGGCTCGGGCAGCATTCCGGTGTGGTCGCTGTCGGTGACGGCGATCAGCAGCGCCGCCGTGGCCTGGTCGTCTCCGGCTAGCCGCCGCGTCAGCGCTGTGGCCGCGTCGGCGTCATCCGGCAACTCAAGAATCGCGATCGGTTGCCGGATGCCGTCCTGCCGCGCCGCATCGAGAAGTGCGGCCGCCTCGGCCGCGGTATCGGCGAACTGCGGCGCGGGGAGACTTGCCCGCAGCAGGGCGCGCGTCGTGACGTTCGTCGACAACAGGACGATCGGTTCCGCTGCCGACAGGGGCAAGTTCCGCGCATCCTCCTGCACGCCGATGTCGATCTCGAACCAGAACGTGCTGCCCTGCGCCGGCGCGCTGATGACGCCGATGGCGCCGCCCTGCAGCTCGACGAGCTGCTTGACGATCGCAAGGCCCAGCCCGGTTCCGCCGAACTGATCGATGATCTTCTCGTTCGCCTGGGTGAAGCTCTCGAAGATGCGCTTCTGCGACTCTTCGACGATGCCGATGCCGGTGTCGGTGACCTCGACGCGCAAACGCAATCTGTTTTCGAACCGGGCGACCGCGTCGACGGCGATGACAACATGCCCGGCGGTGGTGAACTTCACCGCATTGCTCGCCAGATTGACCAAAATGTCCTCGAGCTGCCTCTTCTCGCCGAACAGGTGCTGCGGCGTGCGCGAGGTGACGTGCAGAGCGAAACGCAGGCCCTTGGCCTGCACCTGCACCAGCAGCAGCCGGCGAATGCCGCCGAGCAGGCCATACAGGTCGAACGGCTCGACCCGCGACGGCATCCGTCCGGCCTCGATGCGGGAGAAGTCGAGGATGGTATTGATGAGGTTGAGCAGCGTGCGGCCGGACTGGCCGATCGTCTGCGTCATGTCCCGTTGTTCGGCATCGAGCCGGGTGTCGCGCAGCAGGTCGCTCAACCCGATAACGGCGCTGAGTGGCGTCCGCAGTTCGTGGCTGACGCTGGCGAGGAACAGGCTCTTCGCCTTGCTGGCCTCCTCGGCCTGGCGCTTGGCGTCCGAGAGCTTGCGGATCAGGCTCGACACGTAGATCGGCAGCAGAATGAGGCCGCTGGTCAGTCCCGCCGATAGCGGTAAATGGCTATGCCAGAACTCCGTCGTCAGCACCACAATGGTGAACGAGACGACTCCGCAGGCGGCGGCCGCCGCCAGGTAGGTCAGGCCGAAGCGAAAGCCGTTGCCGAAAATCACCCAGAGGTAGATTGGGTAGAGCGGCGCCATCGCTTCGCCGCCGATGTGCATGCAGTACGAAAAGATGCCGAAATCGATCAGCATCCCGATCAGACGCCGCGCCACTGAAACGCCGGGCCGGTAAAGGATGTGGCCGAACAGGGCGAAGGAGCAGGTCCAATAGAGCGCGAGCAATGGACCGGCAGCGTCGAGCATCCCGGCGGCACTGGCGTTACCAAAGCCGCTGGCGACCACGAGGTAGATGAGCGTGAGCCCGCTCAGCACCAGGCGGTTGATCGTCATCTCATGCTCGGTATCGGGCCGCTTGCGCAGCCGTCCGCCGATCCACGACAGCGCATCGGCGATCCGCCGCGCGTCGCTTCTGCCGCCTATCGTGGCATGGGTCTCCATGACTATGCGCTGCGCTTGAGCTTCTGTTCGCCGATGGCGCGGGCGACAAATTCGCTGGATGGCATCGGCTTGCCGAAGAAATAGCCCTGCACTTCATCGCACCCTTCGGCATGCAGCAGCGAGACCTGCTCCGCGGACTCGACGCCTTCGGCGATGACTTCGAGCTCGAGACTGTGCCCCAAGCTCACGATGGCGCGAACGATGGCGGCATCGTGCGGATTGGAGCCGAGATCACGGACGAATGACTGGTCGATCTTCAGGCGGTCGATCGGGAAGTGCTTGATGTAGGTGAGGGAGGAGTAGCGCGTGCCGAAATCGTCGATCGAGATGCTGACGCCGAGCTCGTGCAACTGGCGCAGATCGCGCACCACCGCTTCGGTCTGCTCCAGCAGCATGCTTTCGGTCAGCTCGAGATCGAGCCGGCGGGGGTCGAGGCCGGTATCGCCCAACACGCGCGCAACCAGGAGCGGCACGCTCTGCTTCTGGAACTGAATCGATGACAGGTTGACGCCGATGCGCAGCGGCGGCAGGCCGCGCTGCTGCCAGGTGGCGGCCTCACGGCATGCTTCGCGAAGTACCCATTCATTGATCGGCAGGATCAATCCCGTCTTCTCGGCGCGCGGCAGGAACTCGGCGGGACCGACCAGTCCGCGGTCGGGCGTCTGCCAGCGTACCAGCGCTTCGGCACCGACGATGCGGCGGGTGCGGAGGTCGATCTGCGGCTGGAAATGCAGCAGGAACTGGTTCTGGTTGACCGCCTCACGCAGCCGCGAATCGAGCACCAGAGCTTCGCGGGCGCGCGAAATCATGTCGGCGGCGTAGAAGCGGAAGCGATTTCCACCGTCGCCCTTGGCCTGATACATGGCCAGATCGGCGTTCTTCAGCAGTTCCTGTGCATCCATGCCGTCGCGCGGATGTACCGTGACGCCGACGCTCGCCGTGATCTCGACCAGATCGTCGGCGAACACGAACGGCTGCGAGACCGTTGCGACGACCTGCTGGGCGAACTGTTCCGCCTCCTCGTGCGTCGCGTTCGTCTGCAGCACGACGAACTCGTCGCCCTCGAGCCGTGCGACGGCGTCGCTATCCTTGGTCAGCGCTTGCAGGCGTCGCGCGATTCCCTTCAGGAATCGATCGCCGACACCATGGCCGAGGGCGTCGTTGACGTTCTTGAACGCATCGAGATCGATCCTGTGCAACGCGAACGGCCGATCGCCGCGCCGCGCCAGGACGAATTCCCGCCGCAACAGATCGGAGAGCAGCGTCCGGTTCGGCAGGCCGGTCAGCGAGTCGTGCTGCGCCATGTGCAGCAGATGGTCCTCGGCGCGCTTGTGCTCGGTGATGTCGAGCGAGCTTGTCAGCACGCCGATGACGGCATTGGAATGGTCCCGCAGCGGCGACTTGCTCGTGAGGAACACGCGTTTCACGCCGGAGCGATCGGTGATCGCTTCCTCGTAGCTCGGGAGCGGCTTGCCGGTCCGAAACACCTTGCGGTCGAGCGCACGGCTGCGCGCGCCGGGATCCTCGCCGAACAACGCGGCGATCTCTTTGCCGACGACCGCGGTCGAATCGAGTCCCGTGATCGACATCTGATAGGCATTGACGAATAGGAAGCGGCCGTCCTTGTCGGCGGCGCTGATCATCGCTGGAACGGTATCGATCACCTGCGCCAGCCGTTCGCTGGAATCGCGCAAGGCCTCCTGGCTGTGTTCAAGCTTGCGCTCGAGGCCCGCGGCGCGGCTCGCGAGCATGAGCTGCTGGTGCCGCAGTTTCAACAGGTTGCGCGCGCGGGTAATGAATTCCTGATGGTCGATTGGGCTGCGCAGGAAGTCGGTCGCGCCGGCCTGCAGCGCCTGCAGGCGGAACTCGCGCTCCTCGTAGACCGTGATGACGATGATGGGAATCTCGGCGAGCTGCGGGTGTCCGCGGAACCGGCGAATGAACTCCGCGCCGTCCATCGACGGCATCTTGTAGTCGGTGACGACCAGATCGGGCGTATGTGTCTCCAGCCAGACCAACGCGTCTGCCGGATCGCCGAACGAATGCACCTGCGCGTCCGCCTCGATCGACGCGGTGAGCTTGGCAAAAATCTTCCGGTTGGTGGCCCGGTCGTCGAGAATGACGATGACAGACATGCGCTGCGCTCTCTTTCCTCCGTTGTGGCGGAAAAGCGTCCCAACACGGCCGGACGATAGCGGGGCGCACTAAAGATTCGGACGACGAATTGCGTAAAATTCGCCGCAAAGGGACTGCCAAGGCGTCAAGGGGGCAACGGCCGATTGCTTATTCCACAGATGCAACCGGACCTTATCGGTCCGAATTCACAAATGACGCAAATTCGGATCCACCTTCCGCAGCGGCATTGACGCTCCGGTTACCATGCTTGCTCATCATACCGAGTACCGAATACTATTCCGCAGCCTTCACCGATCCCGCCGCGCGCCCGAGGAAGGCCTCGAGCGCCGCGATCTCCGCCTTGTCGCCGGCGTAGTCCTGGGCGAGCTGCTCGTAGACGCGCGCGGTGCCGTCGAAGATCGAATGCGCTGCCGCATCCTCGCCGACGAACGCGGCAATCTCGTCCATCTCCGCGACCCAACGATAGGCCTTGGCGTACATCTGCGGAATTTGCCGGTCGAACCAGGCGAGCAGCGCGGGCTGGCTTTGGTCAAGCTCGGCGCGCAAGTCGTCGGCGGTGCCGGCGCGCGAGGCCGCCAGCATCATGGCGGCGGCAAGGGCCGTGATGCCCTTGGTGATGCCCGCATAGGACATCTTCACCGCAGAGGCTGCCCCCACCGGCCCGTCGAGCAGGTGAATCTTGAGGCCGAATTGTGCCAGCCCAGCGAAATCCACCGCGCGCGGACCGGAGGCATAGAAGGTCGGCCCCTTATATCCCTCCTTGGGCGGTCCGCCGATGATGCCCGCGTCGACGAAGCCGCACCCGGTCCGCTCGATTGCGGCCGCAACGTGCGCGACCGTCTCCGGATTGACGGCGTTGCAATCGACGAAGGTCGGCTTCTTGGCGGATACCGCCAGGATCGGCGCGAACCGCTCCGCCGTCGCCACCGCTTCCCCGGGCGGGATGATCGAGAGGACGAATTCGGCCTCGCCGGCCTTGGCGTCCTGGGCGGGACGCATGCCCGCGGCGCGGGCCCGCGCCACGCTCGCCTCGCTGCGACCGGCCAGCGCGCACATCACCGTTGCGCCATGCTCGGCGAGCCGGCGCCCGACCGCCGCGCCCATGGCCCCCGCCCCGATGATCATGATGACCGGTTGCATCGCGCGTCCTCTCTGGTAGTCGGATTAACCAAGCCTGTTTCCATTGCCGGGCGATGTCAATCGCCGGCCGCGGCTCGCCGGGCTGAGCAAGGAAATGTTAACGATGCCGGAGATTAGCCTACGTCTCGGCGGCTACCAGCCGGCGCGCTCGGTGCACACGCGGGCGATGCACGTCTTCGCCGACGCGATACGCCGGCGGCTCGGTAAGGGGGTCGAGATCCGGTATGCCGAGAATGTTACGGCGGCGGGCCGCAATGCGGCCGATCTCCTACCCATGACCGAGGGTCATGAACTCGACATCTGTTACTTCGCATCGAGCTACCTGACGGCGCGCGTGCCCTCCCTCGAGGTGTTCGATCTGCCGTTTCCCGTCGCCGATCGCAGTGCGTCCTACGCGTTTGCCGACGGTGCGACGGGCCGCAAGCTCGCCGGCGATGTCGCGGCGGCGACCGGCTTTTCCGTGCTGGCCTATTGGGACAACGGCTTCCGCCACATCTCCAACGGCCGCCATCCGATCATGCATCCGCGCGACTGCCGCGGGCTGAAGATCAGGACCCTCGACAATGCGCTGCATCAGCGCGTGTTCCGCCGCCTCGGGTTCGAGCCGATGGCGATCGACGTCAAGGAGCTGGCGGCGGCCGTCAGCGAGCGCCGGGTCGATGCGCAGGAGAATCCGCTCACCAACCTGGTGAATTTCAGCCTGCACAAGACGCACCGCTTCGTGACGCTGACCGGACACTTCTTCGGCGTTGCGCTGGTGCTGTGCAATCGCGCGCGTCTCGCGCAATGGCCCGATGACGTGCGCGCCGCGATCGTCGACGCGATGACGGAGGCGACCACGGCGCAGCGCCGCGATGCCGCCGAGGACGACGAACTATGTCTCGCCACGCTGCTCGCGGACGGCGTCGACATCGTCCGCGCCGATCGATTCGACCGCGCCGCCTTCGTTGATGCGGTCGCCGATATCCGTACCGAAGCAGCACGGGCGGCCGGCCTCGCCTAGGCTAAGCGTGCGGCTTGGCGGGCGTCACGGCTTCGGGCGGTTGCGCCGCCGCCACGCGCCGGCGGGTGCGTCGCTCGCGCAGCAGGCCTTCGACGAACACGGCGGCGATGGCAAGCAGGAGGACGTGCCCGACATACTGCTGCGCGAAGAACGGCAGGCCCTTGTTCTCGAACAACAGCAGCGCGCGCCGCAGATTCTCGTCGGCGATCGGCGCCAGGATGACGCCGAGCACGACCGGCGCCGCCGGAAACTTGAAGATGTAGAAGAAATAGCCGAGGAACCCGCCCGCCAGCATGATCCACACGTCGAACATGTTGGTGCGCACCGAGTAGGCGCCGATCACGCAGATCGGAATGATCAGGGCGAGCAGCAGCTCGCGCCGCAGCGTGAACAGCTTCACGCACGGCTTGATCAGGACGAGCGCCGCGACCCAGGTCATCAGGTTGGCGACGATCAGCAGCGCATAGATGAACGCGACCAGGCCAGGGTGGTCGACCTCGATGGCGGGGCCGAGGACCACGTTCTTCAATTGCAGCGCGGCGAGCATGGCCGCGGCCGGCGCGCTGCCGGGAATGCCCAGCGTTAACGTCGGCAGCATCGAGCCGCCCATGTTGGCATTGTTGGCGACTTCCGCGCAGACGATGCCTTCGTAGCTGCCTTTGCCCCACTTGGCCTGCTCCTCCGGCTTGGCGCGGCGGCGGCCGATGTCATAGGACAGGAACGCGGCGATGTTGGCGCCGGCACCAGGGATCGCGCCGACGATCGTGCCGATGATGCCGGAGCGGAACGCGGCCGGCATGTGGCGCAGCAGGATGCCGATCGAGGGCGTCGTGCGCCCGACTTTCTCAGGGATCACCGAGCCCTCACGCTCGGGCAGCGATTTCAGCACCTCGGCCAGCCCGTACATGCCGATCAGGATCGCCACATAGCTGACGCCGTCGTAGAGCGTCGGAATGTCGTAGGTGAAGCGCGCGACGCCGTGGATCGCGTCGTAGCCGATGAACGCGACCAGCAGGCCGAGCCAGCCGGTAATCCAGCCCTTCAGCGGCACGGTGCCGGCCGACATGGTGCCGCACACGGAGATGCCGATCACCGCCAGCAGGAACATTTCCCAGGACTTGAAGTTGAGCGCGATCGTTAGGATCACCGGCATGCAGACGACGAGCAGGATGATGCCGAACCAGTTGCCGAGAAACGATGCGGTGATGGCAAGGCCGAGCGCCTCGCCGCCCTTGCCCTGCTTGGCGAGCGGATAACCCTCCATCATGGTCGGAATCGAGTCCGGCGTGCCGGGTATGTTCATCAGCACGGCGGACACCGCCCCCCCGAAGGTGCTGCCGGTATAGACGCCGAGCATGAAGGCGAGCGCTACGTCGAGCGACAGGCCGGTCGAGAGGCCAATCAAAAGCATCATCGCCATGGTGGTGGAGAGGCCGGGCAGCGCGCCCCATATCACGCCCAGCACCACGCCGCCCAGGCTGATCAACAGCAGCGTCGGCGAGAGCGCGTGGATGAAGGCATCAATCATGGAGGCCGGTCTCGTGCGTCGTTTCGCTCATCTCGGTGCCGGTCAAGGCAATTGTTGATGGAAGACAAGGCGGAACACGATCGACAGGAACGCAATCCAGCCGAACGAGACCGCGGCGCAGGTCCATAGCGGCGCCTGCCAGTAGATGCGCAGAATCGCGGCCAGCACGATCACTGTCACAGTCTCGAAAGCGCCGATGATGAAACGCAGTCCGAACAGCTCGAACGCGATCTCGATGCTGGCGAATTCCAGCGCCGCCACATAGACGATCAGAATGACGCCGAGCGCCATGGAGCGGCGAAAGTCGGGCGGCAGGTCGAAGCCGTCCGGCACCGGCAGGCCGGCGATCCCCTTGCGCCGGCGGGTGAGCGCGTCGGCGCCGAGCACCAGCGCCATCATCATGAGGCTCGCGGCGGTGAGGAACGGCAGCAGGCCGGGCGCCGTCGCGATGCCGCCTGGCATCGGCAGCCGCAGCGATTCCACCATCAGCCACAGCGAAACCGCGGCGAGAATGCCCGCCGCGATCAGATCCATCAGCGGCGTGGCCAGACCCGCGTTCGGGTCTTCCGACAGCACGGTTCTGGGTTGATCGGTCATGGCAGTGGAGCGTGTGTCCGGGCGCAGCGCAGCGTGAAACGGTGCGCTGCAGAACCGGGACCGTTTCGGATTCCGGCGTCTGGAACGGCCCCGGCTCAGCGATGCAGCATGCAATGCTGCATCGCTGAGCTGGGGCACGTCTGCGCAGAGTTACACGCCGACCGGCTTGTAGTCCTTCGGCGGCCACCACTTGTCGAAATCCTTCGGCTCGGGCAGGCCGAGTTCCTTGGCGGATTTCACCTTGGCGCCGACTTGCTTCTGATATTTGTTGAACAGCTCGGCCGTCTGCGCCTCGAGCCGTGCGGCCTTCTTGTCCGCCGCCTCACCGGTCAGGATCTCGATTTCGAAGAACTTCGACTCGGCGACCTTCTTGAACGCATCGGAATTGATGGCGCTGGTGAACGCTTCGGTGATCTGTTTCTGCACGGCCGCAGGCACGGTGCGCCTGAGCATCAGGTTGTAGGTGCCGCCCGCCGGCAGCAGCGGCTTGGTCGACGGCACCAGCGTGCCGATCGAGGTCAGGACCTTGCCGTCCTTCAGCTTGATGTCGCTGGAGCCGCAATGGAACACGTTGCGCAGCTTGCCGACCCGGATCAGCTCAATGTGCTCGTGCACGCCGCCGCCGGCAATCATGGTCTCGCCTTGCAATCCGGCGAGCGTCGCCGGCTGGCCGCCCTTATAGGGAATGAACTGCACCTCGATGCCGAGCTTGTCGGCGATCAGCATGCCGACCTCGTGCCAGATGCCGCCGGTTCCTGAGGTCGAGATGGTCAGCTTGCCGGGATTGGCCTTGGCGTATTTCACCATGTCGTCTAGCGACTTGATCGGCGAACCGCCAGCCACCGACCAGCTCGCGAGCGAGCTGCCGCCCTGCATGATGGTCCAGTCGGTCCAGACCTCGCTGGTGGTATGGCCCATGACGCGCACGAACTTGTTGAAGTTCGCCGCGCCGAGCAGCGTGTAGCCGTCCGCCGGCTGCTGCAGGACGTAGTTGGTGGCGATGCCGCCGACCGCGCCCGGCTTGTTGAGCGGCTCGATCTTCCAGCCCTTCGACTTGGCCATCTCCTGGGCGATCACCCGCATGACGACGTCGGTGCCGCCGCCGGCCGCATACATGATCACGATGGTGATCGGCTTCTCCGGCCAGCCGGCCGCGTCCGCCCCGTGCGGGCGAATGACAAGGAACGAAGTCGCCGCGGCGGTACCCGCCAACAATGTGCGCCGGCTCAAGGCGCCCTGTGGTGGTTTCGTGGTCTTCATCGCGTCCTCCCTGGTCGGCCCGGGTGCTTTTGGGTCCGTCGTTGATTGCTACAACAAAGCAGGACAGGCAGTCCGGCGCCGTTCGCGCATGACATGCCACATGGAAGCGGGGATTGTGCTGCAACAGCGCCACCATGCCAGAAGGCAATTGTGCGGCTTTTCGTCACTTGCGGCAAGCAGATCGGCGGCCGCGGAGGCCGTCTTTCCGGGGCCGAGCGAACGGCCTTTGGCCGGCCCGATGACAGGCTCCGCGACGAACCCGGAACCCATAATCACTGCAGGGAGTATGGATTCCGGGTCGGCTTTCAGCCGCTCGCCTGGAATGACACATGCGAGGTTGTGTCAGGCCCGCCGCAGCCGCCAGTCGCGCCACGCCGCCACGCGGCGCAGGCGCCATTCGCGCAGGTTCTCGATGCCCATCAACGCCGCCGGCGTCACGATCAGCGTCAGGATCGTGGCGAAGCCGAGTCCGAACACGATCGCGGTCGACAGGTTGATCCACCACTGCGTCGACGGCGCGCCGATCATCACTTCGCGCGTCATGAACTCCAGGTTGACGCCGAACGCGATCGGCAACACGGCAAGAACCGCGGTGACGGCGGTGAGCACCACCGGCCGCGCACGTTCGTGGCAAGTTTGGATCACCGCCTCGTAAGCCGCCACGCCCTCGCGCCGCAGGCGATCGTAGGTGTCGATCAGCACGATGTTGTTGTTCACGATCACGCCGGCATTGGCGATGACGCCGATGCCGGTCATCACCACGCCGAACGGCTGCCCCATGATGAGAAGACCGAGCAGCACGCCGATGGTCGACAGCAGCACCGCGGTGAGGATCAGACCGACCGAAGTCAGCCGGTTGAACTGCGCCAGCAGGATGGCAAAGATCAGGAACATCGCGGTGCCGAACGCCTTCATGAGGAAGGCCCCTGCCTTCTCCCGCTCCTCGTCCTCGCCCTTGAGGCGGAAGGTGACGCCCGGACCGAGATCGGTGCGCGCGAGTTCCGCGGCGATGTCCTGCTGCACCTTGGCGCTCTGCACCCCTTCGGCGACGTTCGACGACACCGTGATCACCCGATTGCCGGCGACGCGCTGGATGTTGCCGACGCGATGCGCCCCCTTGCGGGTGACGAAGTTCCCGATCGGAACGTCGCCGGCGCTTGACTGGACGCGGAGCGCGTCGAGCTGATCGAGGCTGCGCCGGTTCTCGGGAAAGCGCACGATGATGTCGACCTGCTTGTCGCTGTCAGCCGGGCGATACTCGGTGACCTTCATGCCGTTGGTGACGAGTTGCACGGCGTTGCCGACGACGTTGACACCGGCGCCGTACTTCGCCGCTTCCGCCTTATCGACCTCGATTTTCCAGTCGATGCCCGGCAGCGGCAGGCCGTCGTCGAGATCGCGAATGTCCGCGCGTGCCGCCAGAATGGAGGCGGCCTTCTTGGCTGCGGCCGGCAATGCCTCGGGATCGACAGCGGCTAACTGCACCTGCACCGGCTTACCGGTCGGCGGCCCGGCGCGCGGCGCTGTCACCTCGACCAGGATGCCGGGAATGTCCGCGGTCCTTTCGCGGATCGAGTCCATGATCTCATGCGCCGAGCGCCGTGTCCGCCAGTCGGAGAACTCGAACTGGATGACGCCGATCGTGTCCTCTGAAATGTCGGCGGTGGTGCGTGGCTGCTCGCCGACGCGCGCATAGACGGTCTTCAAGCCCTCGGCGGCCATCACCCGCTCCTCGACCGCGCGGGTCAGGCGGTTCTTTTCCTCGAGCGAGAGGTTGCCGCGGCCGTGAATCAGCACCTGCCCGTAGTCGGGTTCGACCTTGGGGAAGAACTCGACGCCATGGCCGAACTTCGCATAGGCGATCTGCACGGCCACCAGCAGCAGGACCGCGATTCCGATGGTTGAGCCGGGATGGCGCACCGCCATCCGCACCAGCCGCATGTAAGGACCGCCGGCCTTGGCGCGCTCGTCGTGCGGCACCGGCGCGGCCTTGCCGAGCAGGGCGCCGAGCGTCGGCGTAAAGATCAGCGCAGTCACCAGCGAGGCGGACAGCGTCGCGATCAGCGTGATCGGCATGTATTTCATGAACTCGCCCACCACGCCCGGCCAGAACAGCAGCGGCGAAAAGGCTGCCACCCGCGTCGCCGTCGCCGCCGTCACGGGTCCCGCCATGCGCTTGGCGGCAAGCGCGTAGGCCTCTTTCGGCTCCATGCCCTCGGACATGCGCCGCTCGGCGAATTCGGAGACGATGATCGCATCGTCGACCAGCATGCCGACGGCGAGGATCAGCGAAAACAACACGACGATGTTCACCGTCAGCCCGGCGATCTGCAATCCGAGCACGCCGGCCAGGAACGAGACCGGAATCGCGATGCCGATGAACAGCGAAGCGCGGAAGCCGAGCGCGAACAGGATGATCACCGCGACCAGCAGCACGCTCATGAACACCGAGTTCTGCAAATCGCTGAGCATCGTCCGGATGACCTTCGACTTGTCCTGGGTGAACGCGACGTGGAGCGTGGCCGGCCACGTCGTCTTCAGCTTCTCGACGACGGTTTTCACACCGTCGACGGTCTCGATCAGGTTGGCGCCGGTGCGCTTCGACACCTCGATGGTCATCGCCGGCTTGCCGTTGATGCGGGTGACAGTGGTGGCGTCCTTGAAGGTCGGTTTTACTTGTGCGACGTCGCCGAGCGTCACCGTTGCGCCTTGGGAGGAGGCGATTGGGATGCTCAGCACATCCTGCGGCTTCTCGATCAGTGACGGCACCTTGACGGCGAAGCGGCCGGTCTCACCTTCCAGCGCGCCGGCGGCTACCAGACTGTTGGAGGCGGTGGTGATGGCGATCAGCTGGTCGAGGGCGATGCCGTAGCTCTTCATCAGCATCGGCTCGGCATTGATCTCGACCACCTCGTCACGGGCGCCGCGCAGCTCCGCCGACAGCACCCCCGGGACCTGTTCGATGACGTTCTTGGCGTTGCGGGCGATGCGCAGCAGCGTTCGTTCCGGCACTTCGCCGGAGAGCGCCACGACCAGCACCGGGTAGAGCGAGAGATTGACCTCCTGCACCTCCGGCTCCTCGGCGTCACCCGGCAGATCGCGCTTGGCCTGGTCGACCTTGGCGCGCACGTCGGCAAGCGCCGCCTTGGAGTCGAACCCGGCCTCGAACTCGAGCAGCACAAAGCCGCCGCCCTCGTAGGCGGTCGACCGCATCTCCTTGACGTTGGCGACGGACTTGAGCTGGGTCTCGACCGGACGCAGCAGCAGCCGCTCGGCGTCCTCGGGGCTGATGCCGCGCTGCGTCAACTGCGTGTAGATGATGGGAATCCGGACGTCCGGCTCCGCCTCCTTCGGGATCGTCTGGTAGGAGACGAACCCGGCGATCAGCAGGAACAGCAGCGTCGCGATCGTCAGACGCGCATGGCTGATGGCGTAGTCGATAAGCTTGAACATGAAACCTCTCCGCGTCATGGCCGGGCTCGTCCCGGCCATCCCGATTAGGGAGGCACTGCCTTCCTAATCGAGGTCACCGGGACAAGCCCGGTGATGACAGCAACATCTACTTCGCCGCGCTCAGCGCCGCGTTTGCTTCGACCGGGTGTACCCGCTGGCCTTCGCGCACGAAGTCCTGCCCCTGCACGATGACGAGCGCGCCGTCGGAAATACCTGTCACCCACATGAATCCCTGCTCGTCCTCGATCGGCCTGACCGGAACGAAGGCGACCATGCCGCCGGCATCGACGGTGCGGACGCCGAGGTTGCCGGCCGCCGAGAAGGTCAGTGCCGAGCGCGGGATGCGGGCCGCCGGCGCCGGGGCCAGACGGATCGCCACTTCCGCGGTGATGCCGTCGGGGATCGCGCCGTCCCGATTGGTGATCTCAACCTCGACCCGATAGGTGCGGGTGGTGGCGCTCGCGGACTTCGAGACGAATCGGATCCTGCCGGTGACCGTCTCGCCGGTGACCAAGCGAATGTCGGCCTTGTCGCCGACCTTGACGCCCGCGAGCTGGCGTTCCGACACCTCAACGACGGCCAGCATCGGATCGAGCGACACAAGCTGGGCGATCTCTTGGCCGGCCATGGAGAACGCGGCCTTGCCGACTTCGACCGGCACATCGGTGACGATCCCGGTCCACGGCGCCCGGACGACGCCGCGGTCGCGCTCGGCGATGGCCGCGGCCATCGTCGCCTCCGCCACCTTGAGCTGGGATTCGAGATCGACCAGGTTGAGCCGCGGCAGCGTGCCGCTTTCGATCAGCTTGCGCTTCGCCTCGAGCTCGGTCTTGCGTTGCGTCACCAGAGCCTCGGCCTGTGCCACCTGGGCTTCACGGGCCTCGTCCGACAGCACGGCCATGACGTCGCCCTTCTTCACCCGAACGCCGCGGCGGACCTTCAGCTCGGTGATGACTCCGCTGGTGCGCGCGGTCACCATCACCTTTTGGTCGGCCTCGGTGCGCCCGGACAGGATCAGCTTGCGGCTGTGCGGAACCACATGCCCGGTGGCTACCGCAACCCGGAACAGCTTGTCCGCCGCGGCTTCGTTCGGCTGAATGGCGGCACGGCTTTCCTGCGACTCGTGCGGCAGGAAATAGCCCGATCCGATCCAGAGACCGGCAGCCGCTACGAGGCCGATCGCGGCAATGCGACTTGCTTTCATCACTCAGCCTCTTTGTCCTTGCTCTCGCCCTGGGAGCGGCTGAGGAGCATGTGATGGGTAAGATCCATGAAGATCGGGAGCACGGCTTCGGCGTTGAACTGCGGATCGACCGCGCGCCGCCACCACACACCGTCCGCGATGACCATCATCATGGTGACGACACCTTCGAAATCGATGTCCCGGGAAACATCACCGCGCTCGGCGGCAGCACGAAGCATGGAGATCAGGCGAGCCTTCACCTCGTCATCGAAGCCCTGCATGATTTTGGCGATTGTCGGATTGCGGCGGCTTTCCGACATGATTTCGGCGCAGAGCCCGACTTCTTCGGCCGTCCGTTCGACGAAATGGTGGCGTGCGAGTGCACCGAATGTGGCGAAAAAGTCGGTCGTGAATTGCGCGTTCGCGAGCTGCGCGCCGACCTCGGCCCGGTCGCGCTCGGCGATGCCGGCAATGATCGCCTCCTTGGACGGAAAGTAGCGATACAGATTGCCCGGGCTCATCCCCGCCGCGGTGCAAATCTCCTGCATCGAGGTCTGGTGGAAGCCCATCTGGGCAAAGCATTGCTGGGCTGCGGCGAGAATCTCGGCCCGGCGGTCCGAATGGCGCTGGGTGTTAACGCGGCGCATGGTTCCGGGACGGCAGTCTTTGTGCGATGCAGAAAATGAGAATGAACGTTCACTCGGTAATGGCGATCGCACCCTCTGTCAACACCCGCGACGTTAAGGCCCGGTGCCGATAACTTGTGCGATCCTTGCCTCGGGCTCAAAATAAGGAGCAACGGCGCCGAACATTGGGTTTCGCGGGGTGGCGGCACCCGGTCGAGGAGTCTGGTTCAAGCATTGGCGTCTACTCGCTCTGGTTGCAGTGATGCCTCGGAAAATCGGCGGAGGAGCGAGGCCCCATCCGGGCCGGCGGTTGCCGGAAGCGCGCCCGGTGGGTCTCAGATTGCAGGGTGGCACGAATGTGGTCGCGTGAGCGGCGTGGTCGGAGGATGGAAGTGCGATGCAAGATCGTTTGACCCGCCTGGTCGTCGTCGGCCTGCTGGTCCTGCTGGCGATCCTTGCTGTCCAGCCGTATCTCGACCGGTTCCTGTTCTCGGCGACGGAGCCGCGTCCCATCGAACCGCGCGGCAAGATCGCCGACGTGGAGCGGGCGACGATCGAAATCTTTCAGCGGGTCGCACCTTCGGTCGTGCATGTTTCCGGCCGCGCGGAAGAGAATGTCCTCTCGAGCGGTCTCGATACCGCGCAGGTGCAGACCGGAACCGGCTTTCTGTGGGACGATGCCGGCCACATCGTGACCAACAGTCACGTGGTGCAGGGGGCATCGACGCTCGCGGTCCGGCTGGCAAGCGGCGAGGTGCTGCCGGCGCGGGTGATCGGGGCGGCGCCGAACGTCGATCTCGCCGTTTTGTCGATCTCCTCGTCGCGCCGCTTGCCGCGGCCGGTTGCCCTCGGGCGCTCGTCGGATCTCAAGGTCGGACAGTCGGCCTTCGCCATCGGCAATCCGTTCGGCCTGGACCAGTCGCTGACGACCGGCGTCATCAGCGCGCTCAAGCGTCGCCTGCCGACCAGTGGGGGCCGCGAGATCGCCGACGTGATCCAGACCGACGCGGCCATCAATCCGGGGAATTCCGGCGGTCCGCTGCTGGATTCGGCGGGGCGGGTGATCGGCGTCAATACGGCGATCTTTTCTCTGACCGGCGCCAATGTCGGAATCGGCTTTGCCGTGCCGGTCGATGTCGTCAATCGCGTCGTGCCGCAGCTCATTCGCAATGGCCGCGTGCCGATGGCCGGCATCGGCATCATTGCCGCCGACGAGGGAACCGCGACGCGCCTCGGCGTCCAGGGCGTCGTGGTGGTGCGCACCTTGCCGAAATCACCGGCCGAGCTGGCCGGATTGCAGGGCATCGACCCGCGCACCCGGGCGCTCGGGGATATCATCGTCGCCGCCAATGGGCGGCCGGTGCATCGCCTCGCCGACTTGATCGAGGAGATCGAGAAAGCCGGCATCGGCAATATCGTCGACCTCAACGTGATGCGCGGCGACAGCAACGCCTCGATGCGTGCCAAGATCGTCGACGTCGCCACTTTGCCGTGAGACGCGTGTGCACGCTTCGCTTTGCGCACTCTAGGCTACTTCCGAGATGACAGCGGAGAGCGCGTCACGCGCCCGGCTTCAGCACATCCACCAGCCAATCCCACATGAAGTGGACGCCGATGGTGATGTTGTCCACCTGGCAGTGGTGGTGGCCGCCTTCTTCCCGGGTAAGCACCTTCAGCATCTTCTGCTTCGAGCCGACCGCCGCGAAACATTGCTTCGCGAGCGACAGCGGAATTTGCTCATCGGCGGCGCCGTGCAGCAGCAGGAACGGGCAGGTCATCTGCTGCACGATGCCGTCGAGGCGGAAGCCTTCCAGCTTCTTGAGGGCCGCGGCGCGGTCGGGAACGCCGAGCACCCATTGCAGATGCTCGGGCGGCACCGAAAGCGACAATACCTTGCCGGAGTCGAGCTGTTCGAGCCGCCGCGCCCAGATCGCGTGGTAGTCCCATTGCGCGCCCCAGGCGATGCAGCAGGCGAACCGCTCCAGCGAGGCCGCGCGCGGCGCATAATAGCCGCCGAGGCTGAGCGCCATCACGCCGATGCGTTTTGCATCGAATTCGGGCCGCGCCGCGAGATACTCGTAGCACGGCGTCGCATAGCGTTCGGCCTCGGCGATCAGCGGCAGATTGCGGAAGCGCACGCTCTCGCCGTTGCCCGGTCCGTCGACGATCAGGCAGCCGATTCCGCGCGCTGCGAGATCGGGGATGCCGTAGCCGTATTGCAGCTCCTTGGTAACGTCGAATCCGTCGAAGAACACCATGGCGGGCGCGGGGCTGGGCCCGGCGGCAGCCGGGTCAGGATGCACCAACAGCGCCGGCAGGCTGGTGCCTTCGTAGGGCACTTCCAATAGCTCGATGCGTGGGTTGCGAATGTACTGCGTGGCATCCCGGAAGGTCTGCACTGCCTTGGCGTAGACCTGCATGCCGCGCTCGGATTTGGGCTGTAGGAAGCGCTCGCCGGTCTGGTAGTAGCGCTCTGTACGCAGAAAGCAGGCAGCGGCCGTCTGCGTATGCCCGGTGTGTTCCGCCGCGCGCCCACGCGCCTCGACGATGTCGCCCATCTGCGTCCATTCGGCGAACCAGGCATCATCGTCGCCGACCTTATCGCGCAAGCTCCGGCCGACGCGGTTCACCTCGTCGATCTCGGCACCGCCCCATGGCGCCCCGCTCAGACAGATCAGCAGCCCCATCGACCAGCGATAGTTGGTCGGAAAGTAGCGGAAGGCTGGGTCGTCCCTGATATCAGCCACGGCGGTTCTCCGGAGTAGGGCTCGCTCGCTGGTGCTTGCGGCTGTGGTTCGAGACGCGCGCTGGCGCGCGCTCCTCACCATGAGGGCGGTGTGTGCGGCCTGCTTCGCGGTTGCCACAAAACGATGCCCTCATCCTGAGGAGCCCGCCGAAGCGCAGCGAAGGCGGGCGTCTCGAAGGATGGCCGCATTCTCTGCTACGCCGCGGCCTCGTATTGCGGCAGCCGTCCCAGTTCCGCGCGCGCATCCCAGGGCGTCCACCACGGCTTGATGCCGAGCTCGTTTGCGATGATGCCGGCCGTAATGTAGCTGGCGCCGCCGGAGATCGCGCCGCCCGGATGACCGGGTGAGCCTGCGCTGTAGAGATTGGGGATCGGCGAGCGGTAGCCGAAGTGGTTGTACATCACCTGCTCGGCATTGAACGCGCCCATGAAGATGTCGCCGCCGCGCATGTTGATCATCTCCCGCGAGTAGCGCTCGGCGGTGTAGACGTACTGCCCGATGATGTTCCTGCGAGTGATGTTCGGACAGTACTTCGCCCAGCACTCGATGATCTTCTCGGCGAACTCCTCGTTGAAATCAGGCATGTCCTGTCCGCCCTTCGGGTAGAGCGGCAACACGTGCCACGCGTAGGTGGTGTGCTTGCCGGGCGGCGCCTGGGTCGGGTCAAGCAGGCTCAGCGGGCCGGAGCCGAACTGGATGATCGAGGGCACGCGCCCCGCTTTCACGTCCTCGTGCGCCTCGAACAGGTCCTGCATGGTCTCGGCGCCGATGCTCCATTTCAGCGAGCGGTCGATGTTCGGGTCGAAGCTGGCCGCGGCGAAGCGCGGGCTTTCATGCAGCGCCAGATGCAGGCCGTACAGGCTCCAGGCGGTGTACTGGAAATCGTCGATCTTGCTCAGGAACTCCGCGGGAAGCTGTTCGCGGCCGACCAGGTTCTCGAACGTCTGATGCACGTCAAGCGTGCTGGCGACGAATTGTTTGGCGCGCACCGTGCGCCCGTCGGCGAGCACGATGCCGGTGGCACGGCCGTTCTCGATCAGGATCCGCTCGATCTGCACCTGCGGCTGGAACCGGCCGCCGGCGCCGATGAAGGTCTCCATCAGGCCGCGGGCGAGATTGAACGAGCCGCCGCGGCAGAGCTGGTAGCCGGTTTGCAGGTCGAAGGCGCGGATGACCGATCCCATCGGGCTGGTCTTCGACAGCGTATCGGTGAGCCAAGTGCCGAACAGCGACACCTTGAACAAAAACAGGAGTCGTACGTGCTCGTCTTCGAACAGCTCCTGCACAACGTCGAGCGGCTGCCGCAGTGCCACGGCGAGGAACTCGCGCCCGACCTCGCTGCGCGACAACAGCGCCTCGCGCTCGGCTTGCGATAACGGCTCGGCGAACCGCTCGGGAATGAGAATCTGCGCCGTCGCCTTCTCCGCCATTCGGTTCCAGGCGCGGAAGGTCTCGGCGTCGCGCTTGGAGAAGCGGGCGATGTTGGCGCAGGTCTCGTCGAGGTCGCGCCCCAGCACCAGGGCGGTGCCGTCGAGGTGTGCCTGCCCGAATTCGTAGGGCGGCGTGATGTACGTGACACGCTCGCTCAGCCCCAGGTCCTTGAACCAGGGGGTCTCACTGATGTGGAAGTGATTGATGGAGTGGAGATTGTGATAGAAGCCGGGCTCGGTCCGCTCTTCGGTGCAGAGCCCGCCTCCGTATTTCAGCCGCCGGTCCACCAGTAGGATGTCGAGCCCGGCCTTCGCCAAGTATGAGCCGAGCACCATGCCGTGATGGCCGGCGCCGATGATGATTCCGTCGTAGCTGCGGTCGAGGGCTGCCGGCACAGCGGTCTCCTTTGCGTTTTGGAGTAGCCGGGCGGTGGCGGCTGCCCCTGCGATGTTTTCTCCAGTTTGACCGCCGCGAGGCAGGCTGCCAAGGGGTAGAGACTGCGCGCTTGGGGCGCGCCTATGGGGCCTTTTGGCGTAGAAACCGATCGTCTAGACTGACCGCTACTTCGGGCTGTGTTTCCTTGGGAGGACGGTATGAGAAGGATTTTCTTCGCGGCCGGCGCGGCGATCGCGCTCGCCGTCGGGCCGGCAGCGGCCCAGAACCCGGTCAAGATCGGTTTCATCAGCACGTTCAGCGGGCCGACCGCGGTGATCGGCAACGACATGCGCAATTCGTTCGAGCTCGCGCTCGACCACATTGGCCGAAAGATGGGCGGCCGGCCGGTCCAGGTCATCTATGAGGACGATCAGCAGAAGCCGGAAGTCGGCAAGCAGAAGACCGAGAAGCTGGTGCAGTCCGACAAGGTCGACTTCGTCGTCGGCTACATCTGGTCGAATGTACTGCTGGCGTCGCTCAAGCCGGTGCTCGATTCGCAGACGTTTCTGATCAGCGCGAATGCCGGGCCGTCGCAAATTGCCGGCGCGCTCTGCTCGCCGTTCTTCTTCTCGACCTCGTGGCAGAACGATCAGACGCCGCAGGCCATCGGCCGTTATATGAATACCAAGGGCGTGAAGACGGTCTACTTGCTCGGCCCGAACTACGCGGCCGGAAAGGACATGCTGGCGGGCGTGGCGTCGACCTACAAGGGCAAGGTCATTGGCCAGGACCTCACCAAGTGGCCCGACCAGCTCGATTTCTCGGCGGAGCTGACCAAGGTGCGCAACGCCAAGCCCGAAGCTCTGTTCGTCTTCTACCCGGGTGCCGCCGGCGTGCAGTTCCTGAACCAGTATCATCAGGCCGGCCTTAAGGGCACCGTCCCGCTCTACACCGCGTTCACCATCGACTCGTTGTCGCTGCCGCGGCAGAAGGATCTCGCGCTCGGCATCCCCGGTGCGCAGCATTGGGTCAACGACCTGCCGAACGACGCCAATAAGAAATACGTCGCCGACTTCCGCGCCAAGCATAAGGCCTATCCGTCCTTCTACGGCGCCCAGTCCTACGACGCGGTCGGCCTCATCAACAGCGCGGTGGTGGCGGTGAACGGAGACCTGAGCAAGAAGGACGCCATGCGCGCCGAGATGCGCAAGGCCAACTACGCGTCGGTGCGCGGACCGTACAAGTACGGCAACAACCACTTCCCGATCCAGAATTTCTACCTGCAGGACGTGGTCAAGGATGCCGAAGGCAATCTGACGCTCAAGACCATTGCGACCATCGTCGAGAACAGCCAGGACGAGCACGCCTCCAAGTGTCCGATGAGGTGGTGAGCGGCTCGAATCGCACGAGCTGTCATGCCCCGTACTCGGGTCCGGCCGTTGGCCGGCCCGAGCACAGGCTCCGGTGGGGCATCCAGTAATCCGCAGCGTTACGGGTCGACAAAAAGGTGCCTCGGATTGCTGGGTCACCCGGATGCGCGGGTGACGACGGTCGGGGGAACCATGCTGCTGTTTGTCGAACAGTGCCTGAACGGTCTGCAGTTCGGGCTGCTGCTGTTTCTGCTTGCCGCCGGACTGACGCTGGTCTTCGGCATCATGGACCTGGTCAATCTGGCGCACGGCTCGCTCTACATGGTCGGCGCCTATTTCGCCGCGACCTTCACCGCTCTGACCGGAAGTTTCATCGGCGGCGTGCTGCTGGCGCTGGTCGCCACCTGTCTCGTCGGCATGGCGGTCGAGGTGATCGCCATGCGCCGACTGTACGGCCGCGACCATCTCGACCACGTGCTCGGCACGTTTGGATTGATCCTGTTCTTCAACGAGGCGGTGCGCCTGATCTGGGGTCCCGCCGGCATGAACCTGACGCTGCCGTCCTGGTTGAACACGTCGATCGAAATCCTGCCCGGTGTCCCGTACTCGAGCTACCGATTCTCCATCATCGTTGTCGCGCTCGCCGTCGCGCTGTTCCTCTACATGCTGGTGATGCGCACCCGGATCGGCATGCTGATCCGCGCCGGCGCCTCCAACCGCGAGATGGTCTCGGCCCTCGGCGTCAACATCAAGCTGCTCTACACGCTGGTGTTCGGGCTCGGCGCGGCGCTTGCCGGCCTCGCCGGGCTGATGCAGGCGGCGATCCTGACCGCGCAGATCGGCATGGGCGAGAACATCCTCATCCTCGCATTCGTCGTCATCATCATCGGCGGTATCGGCTCGATCCGCGGCGCCTTCGTGGCATCGATCCTCGTCGGGCTGATCGACACCGTCGGCCGCGCGTTCCTGCCCGACATATTCAAGCTGGTGCTGAGCCAGGCGGCCGCCTCGACCGCCGGCCCGGCCGTGTCGTCGATGCTGATCTATCTCTTGATGACGATCGTCCTGGTGGTCAGGCCCGAGGGGCTGTTTCCGGTGTCCAACAAATGACGTCCGGAGCCTGGTTCCGGCGGGGGTGGATCACGCCGCGTAATGTCGTCGTTGCCGCCATCCTTACCTTTGTTGTCCTGCTTCCGGTCTACACCAGCGGTACCGGCAACTACTTTTTGCTGTCGCTGTTCACCCGCATCGTCATTCTGGCGATGGCGGCGAGCACGCTCAATCTCATCCTCGGCTATGGCGGCATGGTGAGCTTTGGCCACGCCGCCTATGTCGGCATCGGCGGTTACGTGGTCGGCATTCTGGCGCACGAGGGCATCACCACCGGGTTTCTTCAGTGGCCGCTGGCGCTGATCGCATCCGGCGTGTTCGGGCTTGTCGTCGGCGCACTGTCCTTGCGCACGCGCGGCGTCTATTTCATCATGATCACACTTGCCTTCGCGCAGATGATCTACTACGTCGCGCTGGCGCTCGACCGCTACGGCGGCGACGACGGCATGACCATCTACACCCGCAGCCAGTTCGCCGGGCTGATCGATCTCTCGCAGAAGACCGTGTTCTACTATCTGTGCGTCGTGCTGCTGCTCGGCACCATCTATCTGGTGCACCGGCTGGCGAACTCGCGCTTCGGCCTGGTGATCCAGGGCTCGCGCTCCAACGACCGGCGCATGCGGGCGATCGGCTTCCCGACCTTCCGTTACCGGCTCACCTGCTTCGTCATCGCCGGCATGCTGTGCGGACTGTCCGGCGCCTTGCTCGCCACCCACACCGACTTCATCAGTCCGGCGATGATGCATTGGACGCGCTCCGGCGACCTGATCGTGATGGTGGTGCTTGGCGGCATGGCCTCGGTGTTCGGCCCGCTGATCGGCGCCGTCGCGCTCTTGGTGCTGGAGGAGGTGCTCTCGGGCATTACCGAGTATTGGCAGATCATTCTCGGACCGCTGCTGCTGCTGGTGGTGCTGTTCGCACGCGGCGGCGTCGACGGGATTTTGCTGCATTGGCACGACCACTACCGCTCCGCGTCCCATGGAATCGGCAATCTGCTGGCGAGGATGCGCCGTGGCTAGTGCCCCGCTTCCGAAGTTCGTGATACATTGCAGCACCCTCCGACACGAACTTCGGAAGCAGAGGGGCACTAGCAAACCTATGATTCTAGTGCCGCTTCCGATTTGAAGTTCCTGAAGGAGATTGCAGCAAGTGGTGCAGGAACTTCAAATCGGCGGCACTGACGCGCTGCTGCAGATCGAAGGCCTGACCAAGCGCTTCGGCGGCGTCGTCGCGTCGGAAAATGTCACGCTCGACGTGCGCGCCGGCGAGCTGCACGCCATCATCGGCCCAAACGGAGCCGGCAAGACGACCCTGATCGGCCAACTCACCGGCGAGCTGCGGCCGGATGCCGGCCGCATCCGTTTCGACGGCGAAGACATCACGGCGATGCCGACCTTCCAGCGCAGCCTGCTCGGGCTCGCGCGCTCGTTCCAGATCACCTCGCTGTTCCTCGACGTCACCGCGCTCGACAATGTCGCGCTCGCCGTGCAGGCCAATGCCGGACACTCGTTCCATTTCTGGCGCGACGCGCGCAGCGAAGCGGAACTGCGTGAGCCCGCGCGCGCGGCGTTGGCGCGTGTCGGCCTTGGCCAGCGCGCCGACGTCATGGCCGCCAACCTGAGCCACGGCGAGCATCGTCTGCTCGAATTTGCCATGGCGCTCGCCAACAAGCCGCGCATGCTGCTGCTCGACGAGCCGATGGCGGGACTCGGGCCGGAGGAGTCCGCGCGCATGGTTGAGATGCTGCGCGAGCTGAAGGGCGAATTGCCGGTTCTTTTGATCGAGCACGACATGGAGGCGGTGTTCGCGCTCGCCGACCGCATTACCGTGCTGGTCTACGGCCGCGTCATTGCGTCCGACGTGCCGGCGAAGATTCGCGCCAACGAGGAGGTGCGCCAAGCCTATCTCGGCGAGCAGGAGGCGGTCCATGGGTGACGCCATGCTGCTCGCGCTCGACGGGGTCGAGACCTGCTACGGCCGCAGCCAGGTTCTGTTCGGCATCTCGCTCTCGGTCGCGCCCGGCGAGATGGTGACGCTGATGGGCCGCAACGGCATGGGCAAGACCACGACCGTGCGCTCGATCATGGGCCTGACGCCGGCGATGGCCGGATCGATCCGCTTCGACGGCGCGGAGATCAGTGCCGCGCCGCCCTATCGCGTCGCCCAGGGCGGCATTGGGCTGGTGCCAGAGGGACGGCAGGTGTTCCCGAACCTGACCGCGCACGAGAACCTGGTGGCGACCGCCGCCGAGCGCGCCGACCCTGCCGATCCCTGGACGTTGCCCAAGGTCTACAACCTGTTCCCGCGCCTGGCCGAGCGCGCGAGCAGTTTGGGCAACCAGCTCTCCGGCGGCGAGCAGCAGATGCTGGCGATCGGCCGTGCGCTGATGACCAATCCACGCCTGCTGATCCTCGACGAGGCAACCGAGGGCCTGGCGCCGCTGATCCGCGCGGAAATCTGGCGCTGCCTCGCGCGGCTCAAGGCGGAGGGGCTGGCGATCCTGGTGATCGACAAGAACGTCGCGGCGTTGACCGAGATCGCCGACCGCCACTACCTGATCGAGCGCGGCCGCAACGTCTGGACCGGCACCTCGCCGGAACTCGCCGCCGCACCGGATGTGCAGCACCGCTATCTCGGGATATGACGGCTACTGCTGCAACCTCTTACCCTCATCCTGAGGAGCGGGCGAAGCCCGCATCTCGAAGGATGAGGTCTTGTGTTGTTAGGCTTGCCGCAGGTTGGCCGGCTGGCTACGCTGACCGCTCACAGCCCGCCGCAACCTTCCGCTTTGATCGCACTTCCACACCAACGAGGCCGCGTTGAAACTCGCCAGCTTCCATGCCGACGGCAAGGACCGGATCGGCTATTCGCCTGACGGCAACAGCCTCGTCGACCTCGCGGCGGCGATCGCCCTGATCGGCCGCAGCTATGACTGCCCGCGCACCATGATCGATCTCCTAGAAGGCGGCGCGGCGATGATGTCGCTGGTGCGCGGGGCGGTGGCGGCGGTGAGCGCCAAGCCGGATGCCGTCGCGTCATTCCTGCTGTCGTCGGTGGTCTGGCACCCGCCGGTGCGGCGGCCGCTGAAAATCTGCTGTCTCGCGCTCAACAACAGCGCCAACGCCGACCGCATCATGAAGGGACCGAAGCATCCCGCGATTTTCTTGAAGACCGCAAGCTCGCTGGTCGGACACAATCAACCAATTATCTGCAAGTCGAGCTACGGCCGCGTGCATCCGGAGCCCGAGCTGGCGATCGTGATCGGCAAGCGGGCGAAGAACGTAAAGCCGGAGAGCGGCTTCGAGCATGTGTTCGGCTATACGATCATGAACGACATCACCTCACCGACGATGCGCGGCGAAGACACGTTCCACTACCGCGCCATCCACCCGAAGAACAACAATCCGGGCGAGATCGAGTACGTCGACAGTTGGGTCAGCTACTCGGGTCGCTACAAGGGCTCAGACACGTTCGGCTGCCTGGGGCCGTGGATCGTCACCCGGGACGAGATCGCTGATCCGCACGCCCTCGACGTATCCTGCCATCACCAGGGGCGGCTGATCACCGAGGACAACACCACCAACCTGTTCCACAAGACTGCCGACGTGGTCGCCTTCGTCTCGCATTACCTGACGCTCGAGCCCGGCGACGTGATCGCCATGGGCACGGCGCTGAAGAAGTCGGCGCAGGGCGGCGCGGTGCAGAACGTCGATCTCAACAAGCTGGGCGGCCCGGTCTCCGTCACCATCGCGGGGATCGGGACACTGTCGAATCCCGTGACGCACGAGGATGATTAGGCAATCTGTCTTCGGCGGGTTGACGGCCCTTCCGCTGTCATCCCGGCCGAGCGAAGCGAGAGCCGGGACCCATGTACCCACGCGTTTGCGATCAATCTTCTGCACCGGGATACGTGGGTCCCGGCTCGCGCTCGCTGTGCTCGCTTGGCCGGGATGACAGCGGAGGGGTACGAACGTGAGTGAGAGCAAGGCCGATCATCTGGAGGCATTGCTCGTCCGTGTCGCGATCGAATCCCTGATTGCGGAGTTCGCCTACCTGATCGACCACGACCAGACCGGCAAGGTGGCGGACCTGTTCACGCAGGACGGCTGGTACGGGCGTGAAGGCGGCGCGCGTAGTGTCGGGCGCGATGCGATCCACAAATCCTATGCGGGGCGCGCCGAGCGCGGCGAGCGCACGGCGCGCCACATCTTCACCAACCTGCGTCTCACCGTCCGTTCCGCCGACGAAGCCGAGGGCACGTGCGTTCTGCTCCTGTTCGCCGCCGACGGGCCGCCGCCGCATCCCGCCGAGCCAATGCTAGTGCAGGACTACACGGACACGTACCGCAAGGTGGACGGCCGCTGGCTGTTTGTTTCGCGCGAGACCAGGGCATTGTTCGTCAGCCCATTGTTCGAGCGGGTGCTGACGCTGGGTAAACCGGAAAGCGCAAAGGCCTGACGCGGATGCACGAAGCCAACCCGAAGCCGCCGTTCAACGTCACGCGGGCGAGCCACGCGGTGATGACCGCGCGCGACCTGGACGCGACGCAGGCGTTCTACTGCGACCTGATCGGCTTTCAGTTGAGTGCGCGCGACAAGGATGCGATCTATCTGCGCGGTCTCGAGGAGCGCGGACACCACAGCCTGGTGTTCCGCAAGACCAGCGGCGCACCGGCTTGCGAACGAGTCGGCTTGCGGGTGTTCACCGACGATGACTTGGAAGCAGCCTTCGATCACTTCAAGCGCATCAACCTCAGTCCGGCCTGGGTCGAGGTGCCGTATCAGGGCCGCACGCTGCACGTCGACGACCCGGTCGGTACGCCGCTCGAATTCTGCTCGGTAATGGACGACCTGCCGACCAACCTGCAAAGGTTCGAGCGCTATCACGGTGCGAGCCCGATGCGTCTCGATCATCACCAGATCGTCACCTACGACGTACAAGCGGCGACCGACTTCTATCTGTCGCTCGGCTTCCGGCTCACCGAATACACCGCGACCGACGGCAAGGAGGAGCTCTGGGGCACCTGGCTCCAGCGCAAGGGCAACCCGCATGACGTGGTCTATGTCAACGGCCGCGGGCCGGCGTTGCACCATTGCGGCATCGCCGTCCCGGAAATCCGCGACATCATCCAGGTCTGCGACGTCGCCGGCAGCCTCGGCTTCAACAAACACTTCGAGCGCGGGCCGGGAAGGCATGGCATCGGCAACGCGCTGTTCGTCTATTTTCGCGATCCGGACGGGCACCGCATCGAACTGTTCAACGCGCACTACCAGGCGATCGACATCAATCACACACCGCTGCGCTGGGACCTCTCCGATACGCGGCGGTCGCAGCTCTGGGGCCTGCCGGCGCCGAAGAAATGGTTCTACGAGGCGAGCAACTTTGCCGGCAAGCCGCTGTGCGATCCCACGCTGAAAGCGGACCCGGTGACGCTCGAGGCATTTCTCGCCAATCAATTTTAGGCATCACCCCATGGCCCGCCGCATCGACGTCCACCACCACTTCATGTCGCAGGCCTATATCGATGCCATGGGTGTCGAGCGCGTCGCCTCGCCGGGCTCCGCCGGCCATGCCGAGGCGTCCACCGCCGAGCAGTCGCTTGCCTTCATGGAGATCGCCGGCATCGAGACCGCCATCCTGTCGGTGTCGGCGCCGGGTGTCGACATGGGTATGCCGAAGCGCTCCGCGCGGCTCGCGCGCGACTGCAACGAGGCGCAGGCGCGTTACGTGCACGATCATCCCGGGCGCTTCGGCAGCCTGGCCGTCCTGCCCCTCCCCGACATCGATGCGAGCCTGCGCGAGATCGAACACGCCTTCGACGCGCTCCACGCCGATGGCGCCGTGGTAATGAGCAATTACGGCGGCACGTACATCGGCAGCCCGGACTTCTCACCCGTGTTCGAGGAGCTGAATCGGCGCAAGGCCGTGCTGCTCGTGCATCCTTCTCAGCCACTCGGCTTCCGCGGATTTCCCGGCGTGTCGCTGTCGACGCTGGAATTCCCGTTCGACACGGCGCGCGCCATGGCGAGCGTGCTCTACTACGGAACCCCAGCGCGCCACCCGGATGTGAAATTCATCTGGTCGCACGCTGGCGGGGCAATGCCCACGATGGCCGGACGCACCGCGGCGCTGTCGCAGCGCAACGCCAGGTTCGAGCTGCGCGGCCCCGAGAAGATGACCGAGGTGCTGCGCGGCTTCTACTACGACACCACGCAATCACTGAGCCGTCCGACGTTCGCGGCGCTGAGCACGCTCGCGCCGTTCGAGCACCTGCTGTTTGGATCGGACTGCCCGTTCGCCAGCGAGGGACTGGTGCGCGCCTCGCTCGGCGAACTGGAGCAGCTTGCGCTGACGCCGGACCGGCAGGCGCAGCTCGACCGGATCAATGCGCTGGCCTTGTTTCCGCGTTTCGCCTGCGGGCGCTGATCCGGTACTATGCCGCGTGATCCTCCAACCCATGGAGCCCGACATGATGCAGCGCCTTCAGGGAGTATCCGACCAAGAGGCAACCGGCGCCGCCAAGGCGACGATCGACGGCTCCAACCAACTGCTCGGCCGGACCTCCAACCTGGTCCGCATCCTGTCGCAGCACAGCCCGTATCTGGCGCGGTGGTTCCTCGGCCTGGTCGCGGCGGTGCGCCAGCCCGATCTCGGCGCCGTCAGCGACATGCGGCTCCGCAATCTGGCGACCATCAAGACCTCGATGGCCAACGAATGCAGCTATTGCACGGCGCATACCTCGATCCTCGGCCAGACCCTGGGGCTGAGCGATGCGGAGCTTGCTGCGATGCAGGGCGACGCCTACCGCACCGACCCGCTGTTCAACGAGAAGGAGAAGGCCGTCATCGCCTGGTCGGAGGCGGTCACGCGCAATACCGCGAAGAGCGACAAGGCGCTGTGGGACGAGATGCGGCGGCTATTCACCGATGCCGAGATCGTCGAAATCACCCTCGCCAGCGCGATGTTCAACATGATCAACCGGCTCAACGACACGTTCTGGACCGAGTTGGAGTCGCCCGAATACAACCGCCGGCAGGGCAATGCGATCCGCGGCCTCACCGTCGCCGACATCGAGGCCTATGCGTGCCGGTTCGCGCCCACCGGCGAGGCGGAGCGCGAAGGCGCGCGCACGGTCGCGGCCGAATAGCATCTCGGTCTGCCATCCCAGACGCGCCACCGATCTCGGGTTTACCCGAGATCGGCGCTTAAACTGCCCAAGTCGGCAACAGCCGACTTGGGTGGCGCGATCCGGGACCCATGTACCCCGGCGCTGGGAGACATGGGTCCCGGCTCTCGGGCCTTCGGCACTCGGCCGGGATGACAACCGCTGGGATTCATTGACGCCGCCATTTAGGTTGACGCAAGAAAGACCGTCCGGACCCGTTCCGGCGCCGCGGTGTTCATGCTTGAATGCGGCGCCATTCACGTATGGGCAAGGGAGCGCGCGTTCCATGCAGCAGATGACCGCAGGCATCACCAAGGCGGGCACCGGGATCGACGGCATCGTCTGGAACATCCTCGGCCAGGTCTATGTGCCGAAGCAGATGTCCGAGGCCTCGTTCTCCTGGCACGCCACATTCCCGCCCGGCACCTTCGTGCCGCCGCACATCCATCCGACCCAGGACGAGTTCATCTACATGCTGGAGGGGCGTTTCGACCTGCTGATCGACGGCCGCGGCTACGTCGCGACCGCCGGCGACCTCATCCGGCTGCCGATGCAGATCCCGCACGGCATCTTCAACAAGACCGACCAGCCGGTGAAATGCTTCTTCTGGGTTACCCCGACGCGCAAGCTCTACGACCTGTTCTGGGCGATCCACTCGATGAAGGAGCAGAACCCGCCAGAGGTGGTCGAGCTTTCCGCCAAGTACGAGGTGGTGTTCCTCCCGCCGGAGGAGTGAGGCAGAATCCTCACCGCGAATCCAGGTGTCGTCCCGCGACGGCGGGACCGGGTAATCCGGGTCCTCACAACCCCGCCCTGCGCATTTCCTTCGCCACGGCGTGGATCGTCGCGATGAACCGCTGCGCGACCGGCGTCAGGCTGCCCTGCCGGCGGTGCCGCAAGCAGATTTCCCGTACGAAGTGTGGTTTGCTTAGTGGCAAGCAGGCAAGATAGCCGGCCTGCGCTTCCAGCCGCATCAGCCGGGCAGAGGCGACCGAGACACAGTTGCTGCGGATCACGATCGACTTCATGCCGGTGATGGAATCCGTGGTGATGCAGGACATCGGCCACGGCTCGTTCTCCGCCGCAAACAAGGCCTCGATCTGCCGCCGCATCGTCGTATGCTCATTCGGCATCACCCATTCCTGGCCGCGAAGCTCCGACAGCGAGACGGAGTTCAGCCGCGCCAGAGCATGCTCGCGGCGCAGGATGACGACAAAGATGTCGTGCAGTAGAACATGGCATTCGATATCGGGCGGATCGGTCATCAGTCCGGTCGGACTGATCATGACGTCAATCTCGCCGCTGCGCAGGCTGGCGGTCAGATCGTCATCCGGCCGTTCCCAAACATGGATGGCAATATTTGGTATCTCACGCTTCAGGCGAGCGAGCGCATCGGGAACGATATCGGCGCACGCGATCGGCGAGACGCCCAAGATCAACGATCCCTCGAGGCCGTGCTGCTTCAGCTCGACGTCGCTGGCGGCGCGGGCCAGGACGGCGTCGATCGCTTCCGCATGACCGACCAGCATCCGCCCGACATCGGTCAGCGTCGCGCCGTGGCGCGCCCGCTCGAGCACCCGCACGCCGAGCGACTTCTCGAGAACCGCCATGCTGTTGGAGAGAGCCGGCTGCGAAACACCCTGCGCCGCGGCGGCACGCGTATAGGAGCCGTGTTGTGCGATGCGGAGCAGCTCGATCAGCCGTTTTGGGTCGAGCGCCGGCACGGCACATATAATTCCTGCTTATGCCAAAGGCCAATAATCATATTGGACATTATGGGAGTGCTTGCGTCAACCTTTTGAGGCTCAGCCAACGCTCATGACAACAACCAGTGCTGAGAGCGCTCGAGCGCCATCAAGACGACGCGTTTCACGTTCGAGGACGAGGAGCGCAAGCTCGCCCACATGGTGAAAGGTGGACAAAATCTGGAGCTGAAGACCCACGCAACGGAACGAAGCATTACCGTGCAGTCAACATAACAGCGAATCTCGGGAGGTGTGGCATGAAGACTTTCTCGTTGATGGCTCTGTCGTTGGTCCTGTCATCGGCCCTTGGTGTTGCGCAGGCCCAGGTCCTCACGGTGGCGACAACGCCTGCCGGCACGCTGACACATTCGGTCGGTTCGGCGGTTGCCAAGGTCGTTTCCGAAAAGGGCGGACTTCGTCTGGTCGTCTCGTCACAGGCCGGAAGCGGCATGGACTCCGTCGATTCCGGCGACGCCAATCTGAGCCTGTCGAACTCGTTCGATATCGGGTTTTTTGTGAGCGGCACCGGCGACTATGAGGGTAAGGGCCGCAAAGAGAATATCCGGACGATTGGGCGCCTGACGACCCTATTCGCCGGCATGCTCGTTCGCGCCGACTCCGACATCAAGACGGTCAACGATCTGAAGGGGAAAAAGATTCCTGCCGGCTTCGGCGTTCAGAAAACGATCGGCCGTGTGATTGAAGCGTATTTTGCGAACGCCGGCTTCAGCTACACCGATGTGCAGCAGGTGCTGACCCCGAGCGTATTTGCATCGGCAAACGATTTCACCGCCGGCAAAGTGGACACCTTCTGTTTTGCGCTCGGAGCCGCCAAGGTGAAGGAAGTCGCGGCCTCGGTCGGCGGTCTGCGGACGTTGCCGATCGAAACCTCGCCGGAAGCGGTGAAACGAATGCGCAAGCTCATGCCGGGCGCGTATCCGTATCTGCTGCAGCCATCGAGGGCGATGGAGGAAGTCCGCGTTCCGACGTCGGTCATGGCGTACGACGTCGTCCTGTTCGCGAACGCCAAGACATCCGATGAGGTGGTCTACAGGATCACCAAGACTCTGCACGGCAACAAGGCGGCGTTGGCATCGGTCACGGGAGCACTGCGGCTGTTCGAGGCGAACGACATGGCCAAGGAGTACGACCACATCACCTATCATCCTGGAGCGATCAAGTTCTTCCAGGAACAGGGCTTGTGGCCGCCGAAGAAGGACACCTTGTGACGAGGCGTTCGGTCAAAATCGTATCTGGCTGATCGACAGCACGGACCCCACTCGACTCGCTCCGGACAGGCTTTCACGGCGGGCCTTCTTGCTTGCCAAGCGAAAGCGACACACCAAAAACGGGAGGCCCCGATTCCAAGTCGTGACGTCTACCTTGTCGGCAGCGTGCCGATGTCCAATGCAGAACAGGTGTTCGAGGCCGTCAGCAGCGCCCTCGGTGCGAGGATCAAGCGCATCCCGGACGGCGAGACGGGGGAGCGGGGCGACTGGATCACCTGGCTTGAGCCGGTCTTTGCCAACAGCCCGGCCTTGCAGAAGTCCGGCGAATTCTTTCGCGTGCATGCGAGCGGAACCGGCCGGGAGCGCTATGGGCTCAAGCCCGGCCTTTCACCGCAGGACGTCCGCTTTGACAATCTGTACTACGCCGACATCGCGAAGGATTCCTATGCGGTGTTCAAGCGGCTGAAGGACGCCGGCAGGATCCCGCCTGGGACGAAGTTTCAGGTGGACCTGGTTCCGGCGCACTCCGTCATTTGGCTGTTTCTGGTCGAGAAACTGCACACCGCGGTTGACCCGATCTACAACGAGGCCGTCAAGCGCGAGATCGACAAGATCGTCGCGGCCATTCCACATGGCGAGTTGGCGGTCCAGTTCGATGTGGCCTCGGCCGTCTTCGCGCGGCTCGAGCGCAATGAGGCAAGCTCATACGGGCGCACCAAGGCCGAGATGCAGGAGATGTTCAGCGGCATCCTGATCGATCTCGGCAACCACGTGCCGCCGGACGTCGACCTGCTCCACCACCTTTGCTACGGCGACTCGAATCATCGCCACGTCGTCGAGCCGACTGATATGGGCGACATGGTCGAGTTTACCAATCGCGTCGCACAGCGGATGGGGCGCCCGATACAGCTCATCCACATGCCGGTGCCGCGGTCGCGCAGCGATGATGCCTATTTCGAGCCGCTGCGGCGGCTCAAGCTGCGACCGGAAACCGAGCTGTGCCTTGGGCTCGTCCACTATACCGATGGCGTCGCGGGCGCGCGGCGGCGCGTCGCCACCGCGCAGAAATATGTTTCGCAGTTCTCCATCGGGACTGAGTGCGGCTTCGGCAGGCGCGATCCAGGCACGATCCCGGAGCTGCTGCGGATCCACGCGGAAGTCGCCGACCTGGCTTGAGAACAGGAGAACCGTTGTCGCCGGCATGGCGGCGACCCCTGTCTCACGCCGCCCTGTTCACCTGCTCCCGCGCAAACCCCGCCGTCGAGGCATAGCCGCGCACGATCGCCTTGCGGTCCTCGTAGGACAGCACGTCGTCGATATTGCTGAAGCCGTCGGGCGCCAGTTCCTCCACCACGTCGATCACGCCTTCCGGCCCGCCGCGGCGGTTCATGTGGATGAGCTGCGCGGTCATCGGCAGCCGCTCCTGCTCGTAGGCCCACAGCGCATGGCGCGCGTGCTCGGCCGTGACCAGCCGATCGGCAAGGCAGCGGGCATCGAGGATCGCCTGCGAGGCGCCGTTGGAGCCGACCGGATACATCGGATGCGCGGCGTCGCCAAGCAGGGTCACGCGCCCATGCGACCAGCGCGGCAGCGGGTCCCGGTCGCACATCGGGTATTCCCAGAATTCCGGCGTCGCCTCGATCAGCGCACAGGCATTTACGTGGGAGATGCTGAAGCGCTGGATGTGCGGCACCAGGTCTTCCATCCGGCCGGCGCGCGACCAGTCCTCCTTGGCCGGCGGTGGGCCGCCGTCATCGCTCACCTTGGCGGTGACCGCCCAGTTGGTCAGCTTATGGTCCGGCCGCGACCCTTCGGCGATCGGGTAGCACACGAATTTCGCAGCGAGGCCGCCGGCGACGATCATCGAGCGGCCGGTGAGGAAGGCCGGCCAGTCGAGCGCGCCACGCCACAGCATGATGCCGTTCCAGGCGGCGTGGCCCTCGTTCGGGAACAGTGTCTCGCGCACCTTGGAATTGATGCCGTCGGCGCCCACGAGGATGTCGCCCCGCGCGGTGGCGATATGGGAGCCGTGGCGGCCGAAGAAGTACGCCGTAACGCCACTCTCGTCCTGCGTATAGGCGCCAAGGCGGTGGCCGGTATGGATACGGGATTCGCCCAGCCGCGCCCGCACGGCCTGGTAGATCACGGCTTGGAGGCGGCCGCGATGGATCGAGAACTGCGGCACCTCGTAGCCGGCGTCGGTGCCGCGCGGCTCGCGCCAGATCTCTTGGCCGAAGCGGTTGGTGTAGAACAGCTCATAGGTGCGGATGCCGACCGCATCGAGCCGTTCCAAGAGGCTGAGGTCCTTCAGTTCCTTGATGGCGTGCGGCAGGGTGTTGATGCCGACGCCGAGCTCTCGCACCGCGTCGGCCTGCTCGTAGATTTCGCAGTCGATGCCGCGGGCATGCAGCATCAGCGCGGTGGTCAGACCGCCGATCCCGCCGCCGACGATGATGACTTTCATACGCTCGACCCGTAGGACGCCACATTCTTGCCGCTACGGCTATCATGCGGCGCAGGCCGCGGGCCGCGCAACGGATTCCGCCTGGATTGGTTGACGGGCTATCCCGCCACCAATTCCGGCAGTTCCGCCAGCGTCGTGATCTCCGCGTCCGGGTTGCCGGGCAGCCGCTCCCGCCGCTGTCCGTAACGGTTGCACCAGATCACCCGCATCCCGAATGCCGACGCCGCGTAAGCGTCCCAGGCGTTCGACGACTGAAACGAGATCTCGGTCGCCGGGAGGCCGAGCCGGTCGATTGCTAGCTGGTACACCTTCGGCGAAGGCTTGAACACGCCCACCTCCTCGACCGAGAGCACGTCGTCGAGCAGTTCGGCCAGGCCGGCATTTTTGACCGCGGCGTCGAGCATGCGCGGCGAGCCGTTCGACAGAATTGCGGTGCGCAGGCCGGCGCGCTTGAGGCGCTCCAGCACGCTCGGAACTTCCGGAAAAGCATCGAGCGTCAGGTAGAGCTGCATCAAGCTGTCGCGTAGCCTGGGCCGCTCTAGCTTCAGCGTCTCGATGGCGAAGTCGAGGGCATCGCCGGTCACCTGCCAGAAGTCGGCGTGGATTCCCTGCAGGCTGCGCAGCCAGGTGTATTGCAGCTGCTTGTCGCGCCACAGCGCGGTCAGCGCACCCATCTTGTCGGCCGGCACATCCGGACAACGGTTCGCCGCCGAGGCAAAGTCGAACAGCGTCCCGTAAGCGTCGAAGACGCAGGCCTTGATTCCGGTGAGCGGTGGATGCGCCATACTCTAACCTCTCCGCCATCATCCCGGAAGCCGCCACCGATCTCGGGTTTACCCGAGATCGGTGCCATTAATGCCCAAGTCGGCAATAGTCGACTTGGGTGGCGGCTATCCGGGACCCACATATCTCTGCGCTCACACCCCGATTTTTGATTCCGGGATACATGGGTCCCGGCTCTCGCTTCGCTCGGCCGGGATGACAGCAACTACCTCATCGCTTCCCCTCTGCCTCCCGCGTTGGCGTTTCCGGCGTCAAACCGCCGCGGCGGCGCGCGAATGTTTCAAGTCCGGTCTTTTCCCATTGGCGCTCGACCGCCCGCTGGGCGAACAGGTCCCAGGTCTCGGTCCAGTCGCCGAGCGTGTAGCCATGCCACGGCGGCTGCGGCGACAGCACCGGCAGCCCGAGTTCTTCCCAGATGCCGCGCGCCCGCTCCATGAACTCGCGTTTCGGCAAGGCGAGCGGCGGCATGGCGTGCTTCGCGGTGGCATCAACCAGCATGGTCGAGTCTTCCGTGCGGCGGCCCGACTTCGGGCCGTGCCCGCTGGAGCGATACGGCACTATGTGCACGTCGTCGATCGGGTTGCAGCGATAGGCCATCGACCAGAACACGGCGTCGGCGTTGGCGGCATCGACGTCGTCGCTCACCGCGACGACGATCTTGCCGCAGTCGGCCTTGAGCGTGGAGGCGCCGGAGAGGCCGCGCCAGATTTCCGTGCGCGGCGTGGCGGCCGCGAACTGCAGGAAGACGATCTTGCGGAGGTTGCTGAGGGGTTCGTGCATCACCACCCGGCGGATGCCCTTGACGCCGAGGTGGTCGCGCAGGTGTGAGAGGAACACCGGCTCGAACGCCACCTTCTTGATGACGCTCGATTCGCTCGGAGTCACCTGGCTGACGATCGAGACGAAGACCGGCGAACGCTTGTGGGTGATCGCCGTCACCTGCATCGACATGTTGAAGTCTTCGAGCGCGACATGTCCGTGGCTTTCGCCGAACGGCCCTTCCGGCTCGAGCAGTTCCGGATCGATCAGGCCCTCAATGACGATCTCGGCATGCGCGGGAATCACGAGGTCGACGGTAACGCCCCGCACCGTCTCGATCGGCGCGCCCGCAAGCCCGCCGGCAACCGCCATCTCGTCGAAATCGAGCGCGAGCTTCTGCGGCCCGGTGAAGGCCACGACCGGCGCAGCGCCGATCACGATGGCGCACGGCATCGGCTCGCCGCGCGCACGATACCTGCGCCAGTGCTGGTAGCCGCCGGCGCCGCCCACGCGTGAAGACATACGCACGCCGAGGCGGTCGGTCGCTTTCAACGCCGCGCGGTAGGTGCCCATGTTCTGGATGCCGGAGTCGGGATCGCGCGTGACGCACAGAGTCGCGGTCAGATACGGCGCCGAATCGAATCCCGGCGTCGAGATCGGCACCGGCAGCCGCGCCAGCCCTTCGCCGGGCTTGCGCAGCGCGTCGCCAGTGATGACGACCTCCTGGCACAGCGCGGATTGCACACGGACCGGCGGGATCGGCCGGGTGATCGCGCGCATCCAGGCATCGCCGATCGCCTCGACCGGCTGTCCCATTCCGACGGAGTAGATTTGCGGCGACGCCGCCAGCGCTCCGACCGCGACCGGGATATCGTAGCGCCGGCCGGAACCGTCGACGACGTTGGTGAACAGGAACGCCCGCCGCTGCTCCTCGGCGAGCCCGCCCTGGAACTGCCAGCGCACGAGCGGATGCAGCTCCGTGTCCTTGTCGATCGGTCGGTCGATTCGCGTGAGCAGGCCTGCGGCTTCGAGCCGCACCAAGTGCTCCTGGAAGTCGAGCGGCGGCCCATCCGCGCGGGTCGGCTGATGCAACACTGAAGCAGGCTTGTCGAGCATGGGTGCTTAACTCCCCGCGCGTCATTCCGGGGCCCGGGCCAAGAGGTCCGGGTCTCTGGCCGGCCCGATGACAGGCTCCGCGAGGGAATCCGGAATCCATAACCACTGCAGGGAGTATGGATTCCGGGGCCTCGCGGCCTTCGGCCGCTCACCCGGAATGACCGCCCAGAAGTAACGCACCGGCAGTGCGATTGAAACCCGGTGCGGTGACGAAAAACTCATCACCGCCATGCGCCAGAACATTGTGACAGCCGAATTAACGTGGTTGTGTCGCTTGGAATGAGTGCGAATTACTTCGGTGCCCGCGTCACCCGGCTCGAAGACCCGGCCTTGCTCACCGGGCGAGGCCGTTTTGTCGACGACGTCGGGGTTCCTGGCACATTGCATGCCTGCTTCGTCCGCAGCCCGCAGGCGCATGCGCGCATCCGCCGCATCGATGCCGCGGCGGCCCGGAAGATGCCGGGCGTGCATGCGGTGCTCACCGCCGACGATCTGCCGCCGCGCATGGGGTCAAGCCAGATCCCAATGCTGGTACCAAGTCCCCTGATCAGGACGCCGCGCACGCAACTGGCACTTGCACGCGACGAGGTCTGCTATGTCGGTCAGACCATCGCAGTCGTCATTGCCGACGACCGCTATCGTGCCGAGGACGCCGCCGGCGCGGTCGACATCGACTTCGATATCCTTCCGGCGGTGAGCGATTGCCGTGATGCCGCGGCGCCGGGCGCCGCGCGGGTACACGGCGATCTCGCCGACAACGTCGCCGCCGTCGTGCCGATGAGCTACGGCGACGTCGACGCGGCCTTCGCAAACGCCGCGCACGTCTTCGAAGAGAATATCTTTCAGCACCGCGGCGGCGCCATGACGCTGGAAGGCCGCGCTGTGCTGGCGAGCTACGACGGCGTTGCCGACATGCTGACGGTCTGGTCGGCGACCCAGACCCCGCACCTCGGGCGCGGCACGCTGGCCGACCTCACCGAGCGCAACCTCGAGTCGATCCGCGTGATCGCGCCGTTCGTCGGCGGCGGGTTCGGCACCAAGGCGCCGTACTACGCTGAGGAGGCGGTGATCCCGGCGGCGGCGATGAAGCTCGGCCGGCCGGTGAAGTGGGTCGAGGACCGCCGTGAACACTTCCTAAGTGCAACCCAAGAGCGCGACCAATACTGGTCTGTCGCGATCGCGGTCGATGCCGAGGGCAAGATCCTCGGCCTGCGCGGATCGATGCTGCACGACACCGGCGCCTATCTGCCGTGGGGCATCATCGTGCCCTACATCGCGGCGACGACGTTCCCGGGGCCTTACGCGGTGCCGGCCTTCCGTATGGAGACCACCGTGGTATTCACCAACCGCGTCCCGACCACGGTGGTACGCGGCGCCGGCCGGCCGCAGGCGGTGTTCGCCATGGAGCGGCTGATGGACCGCGTCGCCCGCGAGCTCAACCTTGATCGAGCGGAGGTGCGCCGGCGCAACATGATCCGGGCCGACCAGATGCCCTATTCGGTCGGCCTCGTGTTTCGCGACGGCAAGCCGTTGGTCTATACCAGCGGCGATTTCCCGAAGAGCATGGAGCGGGCGATCGAGCTGTCCGGCTACGCCGGATTCCATGAGCGCCAGGAACGCGTGCGCAAAGAGGGCCGCTTCATCGGTATCGGCATCGGCAACTACGTGGAGGGCACCGGGCTCGGACCGTTCGAAGGCGTGACGGTTCGCGTGCTGCCGAACGGCAAGGTTGCCGTCGCGACCGGCGCCACCACGCAAGGCCAGGGCACCGGAACGACGCTTGCGCAGATCGTCGCCGACCAGGTCGGCTGCCCCATCGAGGACATCGTCGTGACGGTCGGCGACACCGCGGCGATCGCGCAGGGCGTTGGCGCCTTCGCCAGCCGGCAGGCAATCAATGCCGGATCGTCTGCGCTGATCGCCGGTGGAAGCGTGCGCCGGCAGATCGTCGCGGCGGCGGCGCGCGCGCTGGGTGTCGTCGAGGACGAGATCGATATCGAGGGTGGACGCGCCATCGCGCGCAGCGGCAACCGGCAGTCGCTGAGCCTCGGTGAGCTGGCGCGGCTTGCCCAGGGCATGCCCGGATTCTCGTTCGCGCCTGGCCAGAAGCCGGGACTCGAGCACACCGCCTACTTCACCCCGCCGCAGGCGTCCTACTGTAACGGCACGCACGTGGCGGAGGTCGAGGTCGACCCGCTGACCGGCGGGGTGACAATCCTCAATTACACGGTGGCGCATGACAGCGGCAATGTCATCAATCCCATGATCGTCGACGGCCAGGTGCAGGGCGGCGTCGCGCATGGCATCGGCAATGCGCTATTCGAATGGATGAAGTACGACGGCCATGCGCAGCCGCTGACGACGACGTTCCAGGACTACCTGCTGCCGTCGGCGCCCGACGTTCCCCGCTGCACCATCGAGCATGTGGAAACGCCCAATCCGCTCAACCCGCTCGGCGTCAAGGGCGCAGGCGAGGGTGGTACCATCCCGGCGCCGGCGGCGATCATCGGCGCGATCGAGGATGCGCTGGCGCCGTTCGGCGTGCGGTTTGCCGAGGCGCCGCTGACGCCGGACCGGATCGTCGCGGCGCTACAGGCAGCGGGAGCGTATGAGAAGATGGCCGAGGCATAACCACTTGCTCGTCATGGCCGGGCTGGTTTCGACCGAGACCGACACTTCCTGACCGTGGAGATCTGAGGGCATTAGCTTCCCCCCCGATCGCCGCCATCATAACTCCACCGTCCCGATCCTACCAAGTTGGAGGTGTTTGGGTGTAAGCGGTCTTTTGCTCCCACGGCGTTTGGGAGTTGACGGATCAGTTGCGACCGCAACAGCGTTTGTATTTCTTGCCTGAGCCGAAGGGGCACGGATCGTTGCGCCCAACTTTGGTTTGGCGTGCGAATGGGGCCGGCCGGCCGGCGGCTTCGCGGATGCGGGCGAGCTTGCGCAGGACGAGGATCATGCGCGGGATCAGGGCGGCGTGCTCGTCGAGCCTGTCATCGATGTCGTCAGGGATTTCGAGAGGCTCGAGATTGTCGAGGTCGAGGAACCCGACGAACGGCGCAAGGATGATCGTGGTCCGCTCGTCCTCTGCGAGTGCGCTCCAGGTCTCGGGGGCAAGCGCCATTGCTTTCCAGAAGCCGCGGACCCATGCGCGCACGGCGTCGTGTGTCGGCTTTTGGTCGCCTGACAGGAACAGGGGCCGATAATCGACGACGCGATCGGTCTCCAGCCGCTTCAGGCTGCGGTCGATATCGCGGATGAGGGTGTTGTAATGAACGGTCGCCGCGCCGAGCACGGTATCGATCTGCGCCTCGTCCTCGAAGATCGGTCCGTCATCGCCCCACAGTCGCGCCATCCACGCGCTCGGCAGGATCGGGGCCGCCTGCGGCGTCACGACGATGCCGGTCAGATAGCCATTGAGTTCGAGCGGCGACATCGCTGTCTTCGGCGCCTGCGGCGAGGCTAGGAAGCTCGACCAGACTGCCGTCGGATCGGCCATCATGCAGCAACCTGCTCCCGTACGGCGACCCGATTGGAAGAACCCCATGCCCAGGGCATGAGCTCGTCGAGCCGCGCGGCCGGCCAGAGATTGACCAGCCTGGTGAGCACGTCGGCGAGGTAGGCTTGCGGCTCGACGCCGTTCAATTTGCAGGTCTCGATCAGCGAGGCGATGCAGGCCCAGTTCTCCGCCCCCTCGTCGTGGCCCGCGAACAGCGCGTTCTTGCGATTGAGCACAGTCACCCGTTCATTCTGCCCATGTCGGGCAGGAGTTGGAAGTCCATTACCGTTGGCACCCCTATTTCGGCCGCAGGGTTGGGGTGCGTCGGGTGGAGCAGCGAGCGACGGGCCAATTCCTTAAGGTGCAGGGGCCGAC
>WHTM01000028.1 GCA_009377755.1 Hyphomicrobiales bacterium
CCGGGGGGTGGACTGCCGTCGGTCGGGCTACGCCCTCCCTCCGTCAACCCACCCCCCGGCGCATTCTCATCCTGATTGACGCTGACGTCTCACCTTGATTGTCGCGCGGCACTCAACACCTGTTTCTGTTGTGCCTCACTGGCGGCGATCGGACGTCCGACCGGACGCGGTGCAACACGAGCATTGTAGTTGGGAACAAGCCGGTTCCAATCCCGCATCAGAGCGTTGTAGTCCTCGACCAGCTTGTTGTGTCGCTCCATGAACGGCGCCCATGTCCACTTCCCGTCATCGCCCTGCTGCATGTCGAGCGCCTCGATCCACTGCTCGATCACGCTGTCGGCGCTATCGACGTGCTCGACCTGCCGCTGCACCAGGTCCTTGAGATCATCCCGCTCGGCGCGAAGGTCCTTAATCTGACGTTCAGCCTCCTTGAGCTTGTCCTCAAGCTCGGCGATACGGCGGATGGCTTCTGTGTCCTTGTCCATGTGTTCAAAATATCGCAAATTAAGCACACGTCAAGTCAATGTGTCCGGGGGTTTCTGCGATTTGGGTGGGGCGCGAGAGTGGCGGAGCCGGCTTCACGAAAGGAGAGGCCGCGAACGGATTCCTAAATCAGCCGATATCGGTGCAGCGCTCGCAAACGCGCGGAATCAGTCAACAGCAGCAATAGGCTACGTGGAGGCTATGGCAGGGGCGAGCGCGCCCGGGCGAGGCGGCATCTCGTGCGGATCAATCCCCAAATCTTTGGGGATTGATTTCTTGCCATGGCGGCGGCGCCGGACGGTCGCGCTCACGATTGCACCGTCTCTCCCGCGATGCGGCGGATATCGTCAGTCAACGACTCCCATTCCTCGGGCTGCATCTCGTTTTGCAGCTTCCATTGCCCGTTGCCCAGCGCGCCCCAGGGCCTTGACGATCAGTTGCCGGATAGCGTCGGAGCGAGACGAGGTAGACCGAACCGCGCTCCGTTTCGATTGGTGCCGGTTCAATCGTCCGCCCGCGCCTGGGGAGGCCATCCATCTATCGATGGCGGCAATCAATGCCGGCGGCATCCGAACGAGAACGACAGGATCACGGCCGCGGGGCAGCCGGCCAGTAGACTTCGCACCCTTCTTCTCTGTCATCGCGCAGAAATCTTCCTTATTGCGCGGTATTACCGAAATAGGGCCTCCCGTGGCCGGGCGCAATACCTGCCGCGCGGATCGCCGCCACATGACGAAGGGCCAGCGCGCCATGGCGGTGGCGTTCATTTATTCGGAGCCGAAGAAGACAGGCAGGGGCCAAAAGTCCTCCGTGACGGAGCACATTGGCTCTGGCCGTATTTCGATGGCCCGCACCGTCCTCTCCCATTCCGTCGACGGTGACCTAGCTAACGACGTTCTCGCGGGTGGTCACGCCGATCGGTGAGACCGTGTTCATGGCAGGGGTGGGGACGCCACGGCGCGGCATACGGCTTGGCAGCCATGCCGGGCGTGTACAGCGGCCGCCTGATCTGCTGGCCGGGGAACGGCCGGTACTTGGCCATTTCCGCCCCCGCCGCGTAGTGGGTGGCCAGCGTCCAGCCGATCGCGGATACAGCAGCGACGGCTGCCAAATAAAGTGTGAGCAAAAGCCATGGCCGCATAAGCGAGTCCTTTCACATCAACAGAATCACGACGCCGAACAGAAGTGCGGCCGCGACCTGCACGTAGGCGAATGTGAGCGGCGTCATGGAGCCGCCACCAGCAGCCGCCCGATCAGCGACAACGCCACCAGGATCAGCACCGTAGCGAGGCCGGGCACAAAGTAACGCACGTTGTCGTTCGCCGGTCGGCTGTACCAGCGGCGATGGACGAACCAGGACGATGCTCCGGTCATCGCGCCATCCGCCGGGCAATCGACTTCACCTCACGGTCAGTCAACCCGGCTTCCCACGCGCTGAGAGCAGCAACAGCACTCGGCGGCATGCCTTTGATAATGCGCTTGTAGCGCTCGGCGAGCACCTGCACCTTGCGCGGCGCCTCGCTGCCCCATTCCGCAAGAAGCGCCTTGCCGACGTCATCGTCGCGGAAACGCCGAAGCTGTTCCGTGCTGGCCAGCGAAGACACGGCCGGTGCCGGTTGCGCTAGCTCGGCAACCAGCGAGATTTGCACAACGTCCGGAAGGGTGCCCACATGCTGGTGAAAGTCGGTCTGCGCTTCGGCATTGCCGATGTCCGGCAGCATGTCATTCGTCGCACCACGAGCGGCTTGCAGTGCAGCGTCGGCGCCCTCACCCTGATCGGATAGCCACTGTGCGCCGGTGTCCATCACTTGCATTTTCGATTTCATGGCGCTGTCATCGAGAATGCGAACTGCTGGACTCTTAGCTTGCTCGGCTTGCAGCGCCTCGCGTTCGGCAGCGAGGTTCTCGACCTTGAACCTCGCGGAATCATGTTTTTCCAGGTACGCAAGCTGCTGCAACCGAACGGCAGGATCGACAGTGCAGGCCTGCTCGGTTGCCGGGATCGAAACCTTCACGTCCCGCTCGGCCTTCTCGCCGGCAAGCTGCTGATACGCCCGCCGCGCATCGGGATCGGCCATGATCTTTGCCATTATCGAGTCTGCCGGCGGTGCAGCAGGCGGTGCCGGCGTTACCGGTGCAGGCGCCGGGGCAGCCGGTGCCCCATCAGCGGCTTGTGCCGGGGCGGGTGTCGTTGGTGCGTCCGTCATCATAAGCCTCCGAACTCATAGCGGTTGTACGTCGATGCGCCACTACGCGGCCCGGCATCGCCCTTAGGGGCCAGGTTTGAGGGGTCACGATGTTGACGCTGCTGCTTGAACGCGCGTTCCAGCGCCGCGCGCTCGGCGGGATCATTGCTAGCCTCACCCGGCGGCGGCTTTAGCGGCGTGACTTTGTCCAGCCGCTTGGCCATCTTGAGACGAAGCGCCGTCCGCACATCCGGATCATCGACGGCGACTTTCGCAATCGCTTCGATTGCCGCCGTGCCGGCAGTCACAAACGGTTCATTCCGGCGGGCCACGTCAGTCCGCGCCGCCTGATGATTGGCAACGCGCAGGCTGAAGGCGTCGTTAGTTTCGCCCTTCAGCGGCACCGGCGGCGGACCGGCCAGGCGGTCCGGCATCGGCACCGCATGCGCCGCGGCGACGCCATCCCGCACGCTGCGAACCCGCTGCACCAAGTCGGGCCTGTCGGCGTGTCGCGCTGTCCAGTTGGCCGCTTCCACGGCCGTCTCGTGGCGCTGGATATCGGCGGCGGCGGCGGCAACGTCGGTAAGCAAGCCGTGCAGCCGCTTCCATGCGGCTTCCAATGCGGGAATGTTCTCGGCATGCGTCTTGGCCACTTCGGCCTCGACCTTCGCTTTCGCCTCACGCTTGCTCACCTCTGCCAGCCGCGTCGCCGCCTTGGCCCGCGCATCCTCCAAGGCTCGCACGACATCGGATTGCACCGTCATGCTGAACACATGATCGCGCAGCGCCGCCGTTCCCTCCATCGCCTTCGCCTCGCGCTTGCGGTCGAGAGTGTTCAGCACGCCTTGCTCATGATCGATTTCAGCATCGAGGCGCTTGACCACCGCCGCGTGATCCGCTGCTGTGACCGCCTTCGCCGCCAACTCGGCAAGCGATGGTGCATCAGTGGCCGGCAACGTGGTCTCGCCGATTGGCGTGACCGGAGACTTGGATTTCGTCATTATACATTTCCCTTCATTCAGTTAGATGTGATCGCATCTCGCAACGAGCTGACCCGCTCGTAAATCGAGGCGCCGCGAAAAATATGGAGCCGCTGTCGAGGATCAAAGCCTTGTCGCAGCAACCGTTCGCACAGCGTCCGAACGCTCGAATGGCTGTACGGCCCGCTCACGCTGACAGGGCCACAGCGTAGGAAGCCTTCACCGATCAGATCGGCGCGCAGCGGGGTGCTCATGACGGTGCTCCAATCCCGAGACGTCGCTGCCGGCGCGGTGGCCGCTCAGAAGCCGAAACCTCCGCCGAACCGCGCAGGGATTGCGCCTCGTATTGCTGACGCGCAGCAGCAACCGCGTGGGCGTCTGCCTCTTCGGCCGGCTGCGTCACACGCCGCGCCGCGATAAGCGACAACTGCGCGCTGATATATGCGTCACGCGCACTCGTGTTCCAACTCGGAATTACGTCTCTCCCCACTGACGTAAAGGATCGTCGTCCGGCGCAACCGTGTCCCAACGACGGCCGGGCAGCGCGCGGCCGTACCTGTCGTGGCCTTTGTCGCGCCACCGCCGCTCGATGTCCGTGCCGGCAGCAGACTTGGGCGGCGAGTCGATGATCCGGCCGCTTTTGTCGGTCTTCGGCTTCGTCATACTGAGAAATCCTTAAACGGATCGTCGTCCTCGACGCTGTACGACGCGCCACCCGACGCCATGTCCTGCTGCACCCACTCCGGAACCGGTCCAAAACTCGGGTTGGTCGCCAACCCCAGGGCACCAGCCGCAGCGTTCGCAACATCATCATGCGCATATTTCGCGTGATCGATCTTGTCCGCACCGCCGCGTGTCACACTGCGCTCAAGACTCAGAAGCTGCTGCTTCAACGTGCGATCGTCCAACAATTCACAGCCACGAGAATTCAGCATCGGCAACAGGTCGAGATACAGCGCGCTCTTGACCTTCGCTGACCTCTCATAATTGACGCCCAACCCACGAAAGGTGCCCTGGACCCACTCACCACCGAAATTGTCGCCCGTCACGCTGGCCACTCGATAGCGCCGCAGCAGCGCCACACACTCCGCAGTCACAGCTTCGGGATTGAACGAAGGCTTGAACTCCCGAACCGCGTCCAGCACCGCCACCTTGCCCTCGCGATGCGCAATGGCGAGCGACATCGCGTCCTGCCCGGACCCGCCGGCAGGATCGACAAACCCAACATAGGTGTGTGCATTCTCCGGCGGACGTTCCAGCACGCCAGCCGCCGTGCAAGCCTCAACCGCCTCCCGCGTCACCAGCGATGCGACATCCGACCGGAACTCCGACCCATACTCGGCCGCAGCCCACACCGGATCGTCCCGGAACGCCGCGGAAACCACCTCGCCGTCCTCCGGCAGCAGCGGATTCATCACCCAGGTGGGAGCCTTCACGACCAGGACATTGCCCGGCTGGCCGTAACTCTCCGTGAACTTGCGAAAGAGCAACCCGCGCCGCGCATGCGCCGAGGAGATGCCGATCACCATCGCGCCCGGCATCATCGTCCCCATCGCCGGCTTGATCGCCTGATAAACATCCTCGTCGGGATTTGCAGTCGCCTCGGACCGCCAGTGCGCAACCTCGTCCAAAACCGCCGCAACCACCGTGCGGCCACGCACCCGCCGCTGATCGTTCGTGAAAATCTCAATTGCAAACCGATTCGTCAGCTCAACACTGTCGGCCGTCACGCGCTTCACCAGCCGCTTGAACATCGGTTGCTCAAACATGTCCTTGAGATAGTCGAAGCATACCCGCGCCTGATCCCTGTCAACCGCAAGCAACTGGACAATCCCACGCTCACCACGCGTGAGCCGTTCCCGGAAGCCAAGCTGTTCAGCACCGATGGTGGCAAGATAAGTGACCAGCGACGCCGCCTTGACATCTTTGCCTCCACGCCGGCCGATCAGAAACCACCCCTCGCTCGCCGGCGCCGTCGGTGCATCCGCGCGACCCGTCAACTCGCGGAAGATCGTCAACTCGCCGGCATCCAGCGGCAGACCAAACAACGCCTTGTCCACCACACGCCACGATGCCCAGGACTCGCCCGTGAACCAGGGCCCGAACAGCTTCGGGTCGCGGCAGGCGTCGGCATACGTGATGGAGGCAAGCGGCTTAGGCATCAGAGGTAAGCCTCCATAATGCCCTCCCAGCGCGTGCGCGAGGCCGTGAAGCAATTCTCTAGATGGAACCCAAGCTCAGTCCGCATGCGCCAATGAATGACACCGGCAAGCCGCCCGAACTCGGCAACGTCGCCGTCGAAGGCCGCGTGCTGCATGTCCTGAAGACACTCACGGATATGAACGACACCACAAGGATGCATCCAAGCCGTTTCGGGATAGAAGCAGGCCGGCGCCACCTCGGCTTCGACTTCGTAAGCGCCCCGAAACATCCGCTCACGCGTGGCCACACGATCAGCAGCCGCCAGGATTGCAGCACCCATGTCAGCATCGGGGGCGATCGTTGCCGGGGCAGTCATGCCGCCTCCGCTAGCTTGGCCGGACGACGATCCGACAACCACGCATCCCAGGCGGCGCGCCGCTCTTCAGCCGTCAACCGCAAGAAGGCGGGCAAGTCCGGCATGTCCTGATACGGCCCACCATGCGTCCGCAGACGAATCCCAGAAGTCGGGACTACCCCTGCCACCATGCCGGCGCCCGGACCCGGAACACCGCCGCCCGACGCCACCGGCCTAGCCTGCGGAACAGGCTCCTGTAGCGTTACATCGGCCTCACCCTTGGCGGGATGCCCTGTAACGCTAAGAACGCGCCTGCGCGCCCGGAGGGCCGCAATACGGTGCATGTCAGAGCAGTAGCGAGCCGTTGCCCGCTGGGACTGGAATGGCTGACCACAATGAGCGCAAAGCGCCTCAGTCATGCTCGCCCCCATCATCGGAAAGGACCGGCGCGCTCACCGGAGAGCTGGCGCGCGTTTCGTCGGAGGCCGGCTCTGCCGCCTCGACAACCGCCGGCTCACCGGAGGCACGCTCTGCCGCTTTCTCGCGCATGTACGAATAAAGGTCGTCAGACACGTCGCGCGCCACGCGCTGCAAGCCGATGTCGAGAAGCAGCCGGCGAACCGAGTTGCACGCCGTCGTGTACGGCCCGATGTCGATGTCCTCGCCAGCCGCCAACCGCGCCTCGACCGCCTCGCACCACACCGACAGCGATGCTGCCCGACGGATCACTTGCTTCTGCGCCTCAGCAGGATTGCCGCCTACGTCGCTGGTGAATTGCCCGACAAGATCGCGATAGCGCCGCGCGAGCGCACTGCGGCCGTCCAGTCCCTCGACAAACAACCGCGACTGGTTGGCGACCGCGCTGCGAGACGCGGGTGGACGGGCGGCGACCGTGGTGCGGTCTGTGTGCATTCCAACCCTTCCTTCAACGGGCCGGGCGCGCCTCCCGGCGGGCCTCGAAAACCGCAGCCCCGTTGCCAGCATGTTGCCAGAAACGAAGCAATTCGGCTTCACAGCTGTCTGAAATATGGTGTTTTTGGTACAAAGTCAATGTGACGCAAGGGATATAAAACCCGTTGGTGAGGCCATATGAGCGCGCGAACAAGCGCGCCAGCAGCGGCGGATTGGGACGGCCGAAGAAAAAAAGGCGCGCCCTCACGCAAGCCCCGAGAGAGTGAGTTGCTTATTCGACCTGCTAGTTGCTTCACAACAGGCGAACATTGGCGAACATTGTTCGCGGGTGTACGGCGAACATTGGCGAACATATCCCTTTAGGGATGTTCGCATATGTTCGTCACCCTTCGCCCTTACGCCAGCCATGCGCTGTCATCCCAGAAGCCGACTCGATTGCTGCCGATCAGGTAGTCGCTTGCCCGCTTGAATGCGGCCTGTCGGGCGCGGTCGGTGGAGTCGGCGGCACTGATTCCCATGCGGTAAGCGGTTTGTCGCCAAGCTTCGACGTTCACCACCTTCGCGTTGTGCGGGATGTGCCCGTTTGCGGGCGGCTGTTCGCCTTGTTCGTTGATGGCCTCTGCAAGCGCCCTCAGAGCCGTTCGTGCGGCCTTCGGCATGCTGGCGGTCTTTGGGGCGGCCGACTTGATCGGCGCGTCGGCGGCCACGACAACGCAACTGGTGACGGATTTGCCCTCGACATCCTGCCCGATCTCCACCGACATCAGGCGAAAGGCGAACGTGTCGCCGGTGCGGTGGTCGCGCTGTTTGGCGACGGTGGCGGTGGCGATGCCGGTTTCCGACTTCGATACCTCAATTTCGGTATCGGCCGCCGCTTTCAACAACGAATGCCCTCGTGCGCCCCTGCTGTCATCCTTGCCGGCATGGTGGATCACCATGACGTGCGCCTTGGTTTCGAGGCGCAGCCGGTCACAGTGAGCGACAAATTTGCCCATGTCGCTGCTATCGTTTTCGTTGCCGCCGCTCAGGGCCCGGCTCAGAGTATCGACGACGATCAATTCCAGGTCAGGGGGCCCCGGTGGCAGTTCGCGAATGCGCTGGATCAGGAGTTTTGCATCGGCATCGGAGCGGCATAGGTCGATCGGCTCCGGGATGACGTAGAGCGGCACCTTGGTCACGTCGATTTGGTGGTGGATGCGGAAAGCGGTCAGCCGTTCCTCTATGCCGAGTCCGCCCTCTGCGGCGACGTAGACGACGGCACCCTGCCGGACGGTGCGTCCGCGCCAGTTCCAGCCGAGCGCAACGTGCGCTGCCTTGTCCAAGGCGTCGAACGTCTTGCCGCTGCCGCTTGCACCGTACTCAATCGACATTGCGCCACGGTCGAGAAGATCGGCTATCAGCGACTCGCGTTTCGGCGGTAGGTGCATCTGGTGCCAGGGGATTAGCACCAGGCGCGGCGGTGCCGGCTCGCGAACTTCCTGCCGCTCATTGGGGAGTTTCGTTGCGGTTGCGGTCATGCTGCGGCCCTCCCGGCTTGCGCCCGTAGGGCGTCGTTCCAGTCTTTGCAGCCGTCCGGCGGATATCGCAGCACGACGCGCCGGTGGCGGTGCGCATGCGCGGTGCGTTCGGCGGCGGCCCGTCCCGCATCGTCGGAGTCGGCGAAGACGTGAAGTTCGAGCACACTATTGGGAATGGCTACGCGGCTCATGCGCGCGGCACCGAGGCAGCACCACACCGGCACGCCGGAGAGCTGCATGGCGGATAACCCGGTCTCAATACCTTCGGCGATGCCGAGCACATCACCGGCAGCACCGAGGCGAACAGCACCGTGGCCGAGCGCGCCCGTCGTCTTGCGCGGGATGCCGACCTGCGCTTTGCGGGTGCCGCGCGGGTCTAACAGCGTCACCTGCACCGCAATGGTGCGTCGGTCCGGCGCCTGCACCGCGGCCACCATCGCCGGCAACTGGTACTTGTCGAGATACGTAGAGCCGCCACATCGCAGCGACGGCGGAACGTCGATGATGATTCCGCGGGCCCTCAAGTATTTTTCGACGATCGTTCCGGTGGCGCGGCCGGCCGCGGCCCATATCGTGATGGCCGCAGGATCGGGATTGTGCTCAACAGACTTTCGCGCCGCCGCAACAACTTCGCGGCGCCGCGAGATTTCACCATCGAGCAATCCGCGCCGTCGCAGTTCATCGAGGATGGCGGCGGTGGAGCAGTTGGCGAAGCACCTCACCAGCACCGCCTTGTTGCCGTCCTTGACCAGAAGAGATGGGTTGCGGTCGCCGTTGCCCTTGCCGTGGCCGGGAACCGGGCAGCGGCAAAGGTAGGAGTCGAGCATCGACTTCCCGCCGAGCGCCTGGGTGATTGCGGCGGCGGTCATGGCGTGGCCTCGCCTTGGTGGCGTCGCCGGTATGTCCATTGCCGACAACGATTGGAGCAGAACTTGACATCGCCGCGCCTACCTTTCGGCAGCGGCTTCTTGCAGGCCTCGCAGTTCTTCGGGCGCCCCCACTTCCAATCGAGCGTGGACTTGCCGCCGTTCTCCCGGCGCCGCTTGCGATATGCGCGTTGATAGCAACGGTTCGAACAGACGGCCCAGTTGAACCAGCGCGCGGTGCCCCGGAAGTGCTTTCCGGGACCGGGAACAGGAATGCTGATTGGCTCACCGCACCCTGCGCAGTCGCGCTGTTCCCGGTCGAGGTTTAGTCCGCTATCTTCCGAGAAATCACCATGCTTGAAACACTCGAAGCACATCGAGACGAGTCCCCAACCGTGATTGGTGTCTTCGAGGATAACGAAACGCTTCAACGTCGGCGGCTCGAAGCGATCCCCGCACCAGTGGCAACAGTCAGGCCGCGTTACGGGTAAGCGATAGTTCTCTTGAGAAATATCACCCTCCTGTAACGCTCCCCCGTCTTGCGGTGCTGAGGGCGCGGTCATGATGCACACTCCACAACGCGCATGCCGCTTGCCGATGCCAGGGCGCAAGCCTCAATCAGCGCGTCATGCCTGCAACCGAACAACCAGCCATGCGAGCGCAGCAACACCAACCAGGCGGGCCCTTCTTTCAACACCATCACGGCGGCGAAGCGATGCGGTGGGAATTGGATGACGGAGCCGGTCGTCATGGTGCGCTCCCGATAAGATCGAGGAGTGCGCCGATCGGTGATGATGCTCGCCCGCTGCCGTCTCGCGTCATGGCCTTCCGTAAGGCATCAAGCGGCGCGCCGAACTGTAGGGCGAAGCTTGCGAGAATCGCACCGTCCCGCGCGATGGCGTCGGCACCAGAGCCGAGCTTCCGCGCGCTGACGAATATCTCGCCGAGCGAGCCGTCCTCGTAGAAGCCGAGCGAGGCGACGAAGTGCTGGCCGGCGTGTTCAAAATCTAACGTCTCGGCCGGGCGGCGGCTGTGAAGTCGGCGGCGCTGGCTCATGCCACGCCCTTCCAACGATCGAGGACATGTCGCAGCGACTCGCGCTCGGCTTTCTCGACGACCTCAGGCTGCGCCGCCTCGGCCGCGGCGTCGATCAGGTCGAGGGAGGCCTGCGCCATCCCGCGGACCTTTTTGCTACTGGTAGCAATTTGCTCGGAGGCACTCATGGTGATGTAGCTCCAATTGCTGCACTTGCGTGCTCGGCTCGGGTGGGCTACATCAGGGCCGCTTGCCAGCCATCCTTGATGTAGCTTTTGGTGGAGCGGATCGGACTTGAACCGACGGCGCGTTTGGCTTCCAAGACCCGGCGCCGCAAACCTGCCCGCCCCAAACGAAAAGAAGCCCCGGCCTTGCGGCTGGGGCTTTCTTGTTTAGGCGGCGGCTTCCGTTACTTGATCGCGCTTGGCAACCTGTGATTCGAGCCAAGCGTCAATTTCACTTTCGACCCACAGAAGCGGAGCGGCTGAACTAAGCTTGACGGGTCTCGGGAATGTGCCGGTCTTCACGAGGCGCCAGAGGTGCACCTTCGAATACGGCACCCCCTTTGCCTTCAGGGCGTCGCGGTCGAGTAACTGCATGGGGCCGTTTCCTCACTGAGTGAAATCACAGTGAAGATAGGCGAGTGACCGGCCCTGTCAGTCCCGATTAAATGTGAGGGTATTTTTTCGGGATCGTGCTTCCGAAACTCGTTTTGCCAGGGAGGGTTCCCCGGCCCGAAAGAGTCTTTCGACACTCGGATGTTTATTGGGCAGCGCTTTCATTGCCCGGATAATTTCCTTGTCCTTCACACCGGGAAACATCTTGCGACCAAATTCAACGCATTCGAACAAATCTTCATTTTTGGAGCGCGCCTTCTTTGGGGCACCCCGTTTGCGGCGCTTGGTAAACTCCTTCTCCTTCACGGCGAGATGATAGCCAATTAGCGCCCAGCGGTGCAGTTCCGGCATTTCCCACGGAATATCTAGGCGCTCGCAGAGAGCGCGCTCCGCCGTATCCAGCCGGTCTAATTCCTCATGTAATATTTTCCGTAATAGCCCGGCTTCATCCATTGCTTTGGTGATTTCCAGGGACTTGCGTAGAACGTTCCTTCGTTCCTCTACATTCCAAGGTTCCGGCTTTTGCTTGCCGCGCGCGGACGCTAGTACGGTCTTGCCGCCCATCACGCCCTCGCCTTCATCTCGACCACGTTCGCGGGCGGCGGATCGACGATCGAGCGCAGTCGGGCTGACCACAAGATCAGGGCCTCGCGTTTTTCGTCCGCATATTCGTAAAGATCGTACACCCCCTTGATCCCCGGCCGGACGTGCTCCAGCAACGTCTCGCGGACTTCTTCGGCCACCTTGAGCGCCGACAGGTGCGTGCGCATGGTGCGGCGGACGTCGTGATTGATCCAGTGCGGCAGCGTCACGCGCCTGTGATCGTCACCCCGCTTCCGCGCCATGGCCTGCATGGTGTGCAGCATCTTCTTGTCTAGCTTCGCCTTAGGGTCGGAGAACTGATTTGGCTTCAGCGGGCGGCGGCCGGCGGAGAACGAGAACAGATGATCGCCGGACTTGAAGCGCGGTAGCGATTCCAGGACCTCGACCGCAGCATCACTAAGCGGAACAAGGCGAGGATGGGGCTCCTGCCCTTTCACCTTCTTCACCCGCCCCAGCGGCACCTTCAATGTCCGCGCGGCCAAGTCGATCTCACTCCAACTTGCACCGGCGATTTCGTTAAGGCGGACACCGGTCAGCACCAGGAGGCGGTAGAGCGGCCCATACGGGTAGTCCCAGCGGCCCGTCACCCGCCAGAAAGCGCGCAGTTCATCGTCGCTCAGGGTGCGGGTCCGGCTGTTGCGCTCGCCGATCAGATCGGCCGGCTTCAGCCGGGAGCAGGGATTGACCTCGATCCCGTAGTCGTCGGTGCCGATCGCCCAATTGAAGAACCGCCGGATCAGGGCAAAGTGCTTGAACGCGGCGTATTTGGCGTCGCGCTCGACCGCCTCCCGGATCACCTTCTTGATGTCGTTCGACGTGATCTCCGTCACCGGCCGCTTGGGCCACCGCGCGACAAACTCTTGCCGCAACTGGTGCTCCATTTCGCCGGCGCTGCGCAGCTTCTGCCTGTGGATATGCCGGATGAACGCCTCCGCCGCCGCCGTGAAGGTGTTCGACTGCTTCCGCAGTTCCGCTTGCCGCGCTTGCTCGGCGATCACGGCCGGGTCGCGGCCGGCCGCGATCAGCTTGAGCCACGCGCGCGCCTTCTCGTGCGCATCAGCCAGGGATATCGCCGGGTAGCTCCCCAGGGCGCGCCGCGTGGGATGGCTCGACCCATTGAAGCGTGCGGCCAAGACAAACGTCTTACGGCCGGTGTCGCTGACGCGGACGCCGAAGCCGGGGAACCCGGTATCCCATACGTCATACAGCTTGCCGGCCGGTGCCGGCTTCAGGGCCTTCAGGGTCCGGTCGGTCAGGTTCCGTTTCGCCATGCCGCCCTCCATTCTGGCAACAGGCTGGCAACAGATTTGGTGCAATTGGGTGTTGCCAGATGAAACGGAATGATACAGGAAGAAACAGGGAAGGCAAGAGCTATCGGCACTTTTGGAAACAGAATGAACGGATATGCAATAGGGTGAAATACCTATCCTAGGGACTTAAAATCCGTTGGGCGTAAGCCCGTGAGGGTTCGACTCCCTCCGCCCGCACCACATTGCCAATGTTCACCCGCGCAACCCGCCCGGGACTTGAGCGCCGTCGCGTCTTGCCTATTCTGCCGGCGTCGCGGCTCTTACCAGAGAGGTCCCATGGCACTTCTGCTCACCGCCATTTTCGGGGCGCCCGAAGAATGGCGAAAACTGATTGCGGCTGAAATGCCGGACGTGGATGTGCGCATCTGGCCGGGCACCGGCGATCCCGCCGATATCGAGGTCGCCGCCGTCGCTGGCTTGCCGCGCGGCAAGCTGAAGAGTTTTCCCAATCTACGCCTGATCGTGTCGCTGACGGCGGGCATCGATATGCTTCTCGGCGATCCTGATCTTCCCGCCGTTCCGATCGTGCGGGCCGCGGACCCCGATGGTGACGTCATGATCGACGAGTTCGCCCTGCTCCACGTCCTGCGTCACCACCGCGAGATGCCGGCTTTCGCGCTCGCGCAGCAGAAAGGCGAATGGCTTCCCATCAAGCCCAAGCATGCGCATGAGCGCCCCGTCGGGGTCATGGGCCTTGGTGCCATCGGACTTTCAGTGGCGCAGACGCTGGCGCGGCACGGGTTTGATGTCGCCGGCTGGGTGCGCTCGCCACGCCAGGCGGACGGCATCGCTATCTTTCACGGAAGCGAACAGTTGTCTGCATTCCTCGCGCGCAGCGAGATCGTGATCAATCTGCTACCGCTGACGCCGGAGACAAAGGGCATCCTCAATGCCGCGACTTTCAATCAACTGCCGAAGGGTGCCTCGGTCATCAACCTCGGGCGTGGCCCGCACGTGGCTGAAGTCGACCTGATGGCGGCACTCGACAGCGGTCACCTGGCCGCCGCGACGCTCGATGTCTTTCCAATCGAGCCGCTGCCGAAGGACAGTTCGCTGTGGCGCCATCCAAAAATCACCATTACGCCGCACGCTTCGCGCCGCATCTATCCGGGCAATCTCGCCCCGCGCGTGTGCGATGCCATCAGGCGCCTGCAATCCGGTGCGCCGCTGCAGCACCAAGTCGATCGCAAGCGCGGCTATTGACGCAGAAGCTTCAGCCCTTCAGCCCGAACATCCTGATGGCATTGCCGTGGCAAATCTTCGCCATGTCGGTGGGCGGCAGATCGAGCGACTCCATCACCTCGATGGTGAGGCGGATGTACATCGTCCCCTTCTCCTTATCGAACGGGCAGTCGGACGCGAACAGCACATGGTCCGGCGTGAAGAAGGAGATGCCGCAGATCGTCGGGGCGCGCGCGCCAGCCAGCGCCGTGTCGCCGTAGAAGCCCTTGAAGTAGTCGAACGGCCGCTTCTTCAACCGCTTGAGCACCAGCGAATAATCCTCGTCCGAGGTGCGGGCGCCCATCTGATCCCAGCTGTGGCCGACGCGGCCCTCGAAATACGGAATGATGCCGCCGAGGTGATGGGTGATCACCTTCAGGTTCGGATAGGTATCGATGATCCCGGAGAAGACGAGGCGCGCCAGCGCCGCGCCGGTCTCGAACGGCCAGCCGATCACGCTGTTGATCTCATATTTCGAGTTTGTCTCGGTCTTGTAGTCGGCCATGTCGCGGGTGCGGATCGGATGCAGCAGGATCGGCCGCCCCGATTTCTCGATCACCTCGTAGATCGGCCAGAAGCGCTCCTCATCGAGCGGCGCGCCGTTGACGTTGGTATGAAGCTGGATGGCGTTGGCGCCGTCCTTGATCGCGCGTTCGGCTTCCTTCACCGCCGCATCCGGCGCATTCATCGGCAGCGACGCGGCCCAGCCGACGAAGCGGTCGGGATACTTGGCACAAATCTCGGCGAGGCCATCGTTGCCCATGCTGGTGAACTGCGGCGACTGGTCCGGACCCCAGAGGCGGTCGGTCGCCGGCATGCCAATCGAGAGGACCTGCGTGTAGTCGGGATACAGATCGACGATGCGCAGCCTATCATCGATGTCGTAGAGCGCCGGAATTCCACGCACGCGCTTGCCGATGTCCTTCTGGCCGGCCGGCGTCTGCACCAAGGCGTCGAAGAACGGCTTGGAGAAAAAATGAGTGAAGGCATCGATGTAACGCATGCGTTTGCTCCCTACGATCCGGCGACGAGATCGCGCGGACCATGGCCGAGCAACACGACCGTGACAACCGCGATCCGGGAATGGCGACCGTGCGGACACAATTCGCGCAGCGGTTGACCCGGCCCCCTGCCCTCACCAGACTGTCGTTGCTCGCCGAGGCAGAGGAGAAGGTCACGTGATCATCGAATGGCACACCCATGTCTATCCGCCGGAAGAGGCAAACGACTCTCCGACCTGGGACGGCCGGGACGGTCCATCCTGGGAGGGGCGCTGCCCGATGACCATCGAGAACGTGCTCGATGCCCACTACAAGAACAACATCGACGTCACCGTCATCAGCAACGCCTCGCACTACATGCGCGGCAAGCCGGTGAACCAGGAGCTGTCCTCGATCCAGCGCTGGACCGACTACGCGACCGAATTGCAGAACACCCACAAGGGCATCGTCTACGGCCTGGCGACCATCCTCCCATGCGGCGGGCCGGCGATGATCAGGGAAGCGGAGCGCGCCATCCGCGACTGCGGCCTCAAGGGTCTGTTCATCCACTCCAACCACAAGGGACACTATCCCGACGACGACGAGGCGCGCCCGTTCTGGGAACTGGCGCAGGACCTCGACGTGCCGGTGATGATCCATCCGCCGCATATCGGATTCGGCGAGGAGCGGATGCGGGAATACCGCCTCGCGTCGAGCGTCGGCCGGCCGTTCGACCTATGCCTGGCGCTGTCGCGGATCATCGTGCGCGGCATTCTCGAAGATTTTCCGCGGGTGAAGCTGGTAAGCTCGCATGGCGGCGGCGGCATCTGTGAGGTGATCGGCCGCATGGATTACGCCTACGAATTGCAGGACGAGGCGTATTTCCTCGGCTCCTACGCGCCGATGAAGATCAAGCATAAGCCGAGCCACTATCTGAAAATGATCTACGCGGACACCGTCACGTATCATACGCCGGCGGTACGGCTGGTGCTCGATACGCTCGGGCCCGATCACGTGCTCTACGGCAGCGACGCCCCGCCGCTGACCTCGCTGCGCCCGCGGGCGATCAAGCTGATCCAAGACCTCGACATCCCCAAGCCGCAGCACGAGAAGATTTTCTGGAGGAACGCGGCGAAGCTGTTGAAGCTGCCGATGGCGGACGCGTAGGGGCGACCCTTGTGATCGCTCGCATCGTTCGCCGATCCGGGACCCAGGAGAAACCTCGCCGCGGCGCAAGCCGTGTCTCAAGATTGCGCTGCGCGAGTCTCGCGCTGGGTCCCGGGTCGCGCCGCATGGCCGAAGACCTCGGGGAATTCGGCTTGCAGGAAGTCGAATTGCGACATTGGCGGCAGGCCTCAGGCCGCCGGAGCGATCGCGCGCACTTCGAGATGCACGCCCGTCTTCTCCTGCAGCACGCTGATGACGCCCGAAAGATTGGCCGCGGTGGGATTGCCATTCGGTCCGAACATGCGCATCAGGCTCTTAGGCGGTGTGCCGGTGGCCTCGGCCAGCGCTGCGAAGCCGACGGTCGCGTTGATAAAGTCGCGCAGCACCGCACGCGCCGTATCGGAGTCTCCCGAGATCAGCGTCTGCACGGCTTCCTGAAGCAGCGCCTGCCGAAATTCCGGATCGGATTCGATTCTGGACTTGACGAAATCCTTGAAACTGCGGGTCAGAACCATGTGCGGCCTCATCCGATACGTGTCGCTTTTCGGCCCTTGTATTCAGCCCACCGCGCCTTGGCGGCTGCGATATCTTCGCTCTGTCGCTTCTTCGTGCCGCCGCCGAGCAGGATGACGAGCGTCTGGCCCTCCTGTCCGAAATAAACCCGGTAGCCCGGCCCCCAATCCAGCTTTAGCTCGGTGACCCCTTTGACGTGAGAGCGATTTCCGCGCGCCAGCCGGGACAAAGCAATGGTGACCTTGGCCTGCGCTTGCCTGTCGAGCGAAGCAAACCACCTTTCGAACGGAACGCGGCCGCTCCGCTCGACGAACGACCTCATCTCCAGCTCAGGCATTGGGTATCATATAAGTTACCAATCCGCAATGAGGTTTCCGAGCCCGGTTACGCCCCCGCTGCCGCATGCGGCCAGCCAAATGTGGGCAACGCTTGCAGACTTGCTGTGACATCGTGACTCGCACCTACTCGACCGCCTCGCCAGGAGAACCTCGCCGCGGCGCAAGCCGCGTCTCAAGATTGCGCTGCGCCCAGTCTCGCGCTGGGTCGCGTTTCGCTCGCCTACGCTCGCTGCACTTGCCCGGGACACGAGGCCTTCGCCGCCTGGATCGCCTGCCACACGCGCGCCGGCGTCGCCGGCATGTCCAATTGCGTGACGCCGAGCGGCTTGAGCGCGTCGACGATCGCGTTGAGCACCGCCGGCACCGCGCCGACCGTTCCCGCCTCGCCGACGCCCTTGACCCCGAACACATTGGTCGCGGTCGGCACCGAGTTGCTGTGGATGTCGAGATACGGAAAGTCGTGCGCCCGCGGCATGCCGTAGTCCATGTAGGACGCGGTGACCATCTGGCCCCCCGCATCGTACTCGATCGACTCCATCAGCACCTGCCCGAGCCCCTGGGCGATGCCGCCGTGGATCTGGCCCTTCACCAGCATCGGATTGACCATGGTGCCGACATCGTCGACCACGACGTAGCGCACCACGTCCACCTTGCCGGTCTCGGGGTCGACCTCGACCTCGCAGACGTGGCAGCCGTTCGGATAGGTGATGTTGTCGGGCGCGATCATCGCCGACGCCCACAGCCCGACCTCCTCGCCGACCGGCAGACCGTGCGGGCGGTAGCTCAGCTTGGCCACGTCCTCGATCCGCACCTGACGGTCGGTGCCGGTGACCTTGAAGCTGCCTTTGTCGAAAACGATGTCGGCGGCAGCGGCTTCCAGCATGTGCGACGCGACCATCCGGCCGCGCTCGATAATCTTGTCGGACGCCACCTTCATCGAGGTGCCGCCGACGATCATGGAACGCGAGCCGAAGGTTCCCACGCCGTGGGCTACCAGATCGGTGTCGCCCCACAGCACGCGCACACGCTCCGGATCGAGGCCGAGCAAGGTATGCGCCATCTGCCGGAATGCCGTCTCGTGTCCCTGACCATGGTTGTGGGTGCCGAGCAGGACCGTCAGGTTGCCGCCCGGATCGAACCGCATTTCGGCATATTCCTCGCTCGGGCGGCCGAACGGACCGGCGGCGACTTCGATCGCATTGACGACGCTCAGTCCACGCAGCTTGCCGTTCGTCTCGGACTCCTGCCGGCGCTTGGCGAAGCCGTTCCAGTCGGCGGCCTCGATTGCGAGATCCATGTTCTTCTCGAACTCGCCGCAGTCGTAGGTGAAGACGAGGCCCGTCTTGTAGGGCATCGCATCCGGCGGAATGAGATTACGGCGTCTGATCTCGACCGGCTCGATGCCGAGCGTGTCGGCGGCGACATCGATGATCTGCTCGATCGCTAGGGTCGCCTCGGGACGGCCGGCGCCGCGATACGGCGACATCGGCCCGGTATTGGTGAAATACGCCGTCACCTCCGAGCAGATCGCAGGCGTGCGGTAGACGCCCGCGATGCCGCCGATATTGTTCGCCGGCGGCAAAGTCGTGCTGAGGCCGAGATAGGCCCCGACGTTGGCAAGGACCTTGGCGCGAAGCCCGAGGAAGATTCCGTCCTTGTCGAGCGCCAGCTCGACCAGCCAGTGGCTGTCGCGGCCGTGATAGTCCGACAGGAACGACTCGCTGCGCGTCGCGGTCCAGCGCACCGGCCGTCCGACTTTCCGCGACGCCCACAGGCACAGCATGTACTCCGGATAATGCGCGCCCTTCATCCCGAAACCGCCGCCGACGTCGAGCGATACGACCCGCAGCTTGTGAATCGGGATGTGCAGCACATGTTCTGCGATCTCGTTGCGAATCCGATGCGGTACCTGCGTCCCGGCATGCAGCGTGTACCGATCCTCGACCGGATCGTAGAGACCGACGGCGTTGCGCGGCTCCATCGCATTCGTGGAAACCCGGGTGACGCGGTGGTCGGTGCGCACGACATGCGCCGCGCGGGCAAAGGCTTCGTCCACCGCCTTCACATTGCCGTTCCGGACCACGTAGCAGACATTGTCAGGTGCGTGTTGCGGCCAAATCCTCGGCGCTTCGGCCTTTGCCGCCTCGGCAGCGGTGGTGATGCACGACTTGTCCTCATACTCGACGACCACCAGATCGGCCGCTTCCTGGGCAGCGTAAAGTGTGTCGGCGACGACGGCGACGACGGCATCGCCGACGAAGCGCACCTCGTCGACGGCAAGCACGTGATAGGGCGGACGCGGCATCGGCGAGCCATCGGCGAGCTTACGTTCGACGCCGCAATTGATCAGCCCAAGCCCATCGGCGACCGAGTCGGGCCCGGTCAGCACGGCGAGAACGCCCGGAACGGAGCGCGCCCCCGCGGCGTCGATGCTGACGACGCGCGCTGCGGCGCGGGTCGAACGCATGACAACGAGATGCGCCTCACCTGGAAAATGATGATCATCGGTATAGCGGCCGGCGCCGCGGACCAGTCGCAGGTCCTCGTATCGCGGCAATGGAGCGCCGATGCCGACGTCGTCCGCGGTCATGGCCTGTTCCGTCTCACCCTGTCCACTCATTATCGATGTCCCAGTCCCTGTTACGTGATGTCCGACCCCTGTCCGTGCCCGAGGGGTGCAGCATCGTGCCCTTTCCCTGCCCTGCCGCGTACGACCTTGCAATGTGTTTCCCCCGGCCCCGAGAGGCCCCACAGCGGCGCGGTACCGCGCGGCGAGGAGTTCATGGCGCCGGCGACAATCGGCCCGGATTGATTATCGACGTTGCCGAGGAGCAGATCGTCACCGACCCTCGCGCTGGCGAATTCGATCACCAAGCAGTTGCACCGTTTCAACATCAAGCTGGCGATCGACGATTTTGGTCGTGGCTACTCCTCGCTGGCGCGCCCGAAGGAATGCCGTTCGCCGAGCTGAAGGCCGATTGTCACCGACTGCGGGACAGACAAGCGGCTGTGCAAGACAGTAATCGATCTTGCCCACAATTTCGGCAGTATTGCTGTCGTCGGCCAGCCGATGCCGGAGGGACGGTTCGACTCATTATTGAAACAGCGGTCGCAGGGCCGCCTTAACAACAACGGCAGCGGGCCAAGTGCGACGCCGCAGGCGAGCAGGCAGCCGCGGCGCGCAAGGCCAACCTGCAACCATTGGATCAGCTCTAGACTCGGCCTGCTTCAGATTCACGCAGTCGGCTGCACCCACCAACGGCGAGCGGTCAATGCGTCCATCCGTCGCGGCGGGTATAGGCGAAGTTGTCGGCGTAGGCGATCGTCCGGCGTGAGGATTGCTTCGGCTCAACCACGCGATAAGTGATATTGGCCCGCTGGCAATAGGCGACAGCCTCATCCTTCGTATCGAATTGCAGCCGCACCTGCTGGCGCATGTCGCCGGAACTGGTCCAGCCCATAAGTGGCTCGATATCGCGCCGCTGCTCGAGATCGAAATCGAGCACCCATTCCTTGGTCTTGGCGCTGCCTGACTGCATCGCAGTCTGCGCCGGCTTGTAGATGCGTGCGCTCATCCGCTGCTTCCGTGGTTCGTCCTAGCGTGGTGGATTTGAAGTTCCTGCCCTCGTTGCGGCAAGCTCATCGCAGGAACTTCAAATCCAAAACCACACTAGATTCATCAAGTTGCCAGTGTCGTTCCGATTCGGAAGTTCGCTCCGGAGCGGGCTGCAAACTCAAGCGAACTTCCGAAATCGCGACACTGGGTGCAAGGCTGTGCTGGTCGGGGCAGCAGGATTCGAACCTGCGACCTGCAGTACCCAAAACTGCCGCGCTACCAGGCTGCGCTATACCCCGAACGCCGAGCGCCGAAATACACGGTTCCCCGCGGGCCAGCAAGTCGGCGACACCGGCCGCCGAGCCGTTCAGCGGCGGAACATCTGGTGCGCGACCCGATCCCCAGGCGCCAGCCCGAGCCGGCGGGCGGTCCCGGCGATCATCTCAAGCACCGCACGGACCGGAACACCCGAGGAGATCACCCGCTCCGAGAGCGGCTCTGTGTTCTGCGCGATCCGCGCTATGGTGCCGTCGCTGCGGATGAAAATCATGTCGAGCGAGATGTAAGTGTTGCGCATCCACATCCCGACGACCTGATCCTGCTTGAAATCAAACAGCATGCCATGTCCAGACGGTAGCGATTTGCGGAACATCAGGCCGCGTGAGCGATCAGCATCGGTCGCGGCCATCTCGACAGCGAAGACATGGACGCCGGACTTGCTGGCGATCTCGAGAATCTGCGTCTCAGCGGCGGCGGTACGCCCCACCGTCCCGACCCAGACGAGCAAGGCCAGGGTCAACAGACCTGAAAAAGCCGATAAAGCCACGATGGTGCGATGCATTACAGCGACGCTTAGCACGATCGCGTTGTAAGAGGCAGCCCGTTAGTGGGAGGCCGGACCGTACGGACCGGTCTCCGGCCGCACTTCGGTAGCCATCAGCCCTTTGGGGCCGGGCCCGAAACGGACCAGTATGATCTGCCCAGGCCGCAGTTCGGCAATGCCGTAGCGGCGCAGCGTCTCCATATGCACGAAGACGTCTGGCGTGCCCTCGCCGCGGGTGACAAAACCGAATCCACGCAGGCGGTTGAACCATTTCACTTGCGCCCGCTCGAATCCGCCGGTCGGCGTCACTGTAACATGCAGTCGTGGCGGCGGCATTTGCGCCGGGTGGATCGCTGTCGACTCGTCCATCGACAGGACGCGGAAGGCTTGCAGGCCCTTCGGCCGCTGCAGCACCTCGCACACGACCCGCGCACCCTCGTATGCGGTCTGGAATCCATCACGCCGCAGGCAAGTCACATGCAGCAGAATATCCCCCATCCCGTTGTCGGGGACGATGAAGCCGAATCCCTTCGAGACATCGAACCACTTGATGACACCGGAGACCTCGATGACGGTAACGCCCTCCTCGGGGAGTCCACCCGCCGCGTCAGGTCCGAAGCCGTTTCCCGTGCCCGGGCTCTTTTGCTCAAATCCGTCCGACGCCATGACGCCGCTTGCCGCCGCTGTTTCTTCGCTTCTTCCGAGCGCTTCGCGAATCTCTGAAAATGAAGATAACATCGGGCAGACTTTGTAAAAGCGGAAAATGCGCTGTCATGCAAATTCAGTGCGCGCCTGTGAACATCGTTGGATTGGTGAGCGGAATCCGTTGGCGAATCAGTTGGCGGTGAAAGGCGCCAGCGCCGTGCCGATATCTTCGCGAATCACCAGGTCGGCGATCTGGTCAAGTTCCGTCGATTCACGGTTGATGATGACGAGAGCGGCACCATTTCGCTTTGCCATCAACGGGAAACCGGCGGCCGGCCACACAACGAGTGAAGATCCGATGGCGAGGAATAGGTCGCAGGCGAGCGTCAGCCTTTGCGCCCGATGCATTGCGGCTTCAGGCATCGCCTGACCAAAGGAGACGGTGGCGGTCTTGATGTAGCCGCCGCAGGAGGAACACTCGGGCGCGCGTCCGCCCGATGCATCGAAGCGCTCACGCACCCAACGAAGCTCATAACGCGCCGCACAATCCAAACACGTGGCATAGGTGGTGTTGCCGTGCAGCTCGACCACATCATCCGGCGCGATTCCCGATGCCTGATGCAGATTGTCGATGTTTTGCGTCACCACACGCGGCACTTTGCCCACTCTATAAAGTGCCGCGAGGGCGAGATGCCCCCGTCCCGGCTGCGCCTGCCCGAACTGATCCTGCATCGCGAAGCGCCGGCGCCAGGATTCGTCGCGCATCTCCTGGCTCGCCAGGAAGGCGTCGAACGAAATCGGCTGCATCTTCGTCCAGATGCCACCCGGCGAGCGGAAGTCGGGAATGCCGCACTCGGTCGAGATGCCGGCGCCGGTGAACGGCACGACCCGTGAGGCGCCGGCGACAAGGTCGCGTAGGCGTCCGATGCCTGTCTCAAGGTCGGGCGCAGTCATGTATGGTCTCCGGATCGTGGCCGGCCCGACGCCGGCCCGTTTTCGGGGAACGCCAGGATGCGATATCTTCACACAATGCTGCGCGTGCGCAATCTCGATGCAGCGCTAGACTTTTATTGCGACAAGCTCGGGCTGCAAGAGGTGCGCCGCAGGGTGGACGACAAGAACAGATACACCTTGGCCTTTCTGGCGGCCGCGGAAGACGTCCCGGCGGCACAGGCCGCGCTCAAGGCGGGACGCCGGGACGCGCCATGCGTCGAGTTGACCTACAACTGGGACACCGAGGACTACGGCGAGGCACGCTATTTCGGCCACCTCGCCTACGAGGTGGACGATATCTACGCACAATGCGATCGCCTGATGCAGGGCGGTGTCACCATCAATCGCCCGCCGCGCGACGGCATGATGGCTTTCGTCCGCTCACCCGACCGGCATTCCATCGAGCTGTTGCAAAAGAACGGTCCACTGCCGCCGAAGGAGCCATGGACCTCGATGCCGAACACCGGAAAGTGGTGAAATCGCTTGCCTTCCAGGTGGAATCTCAGGCCCACGGCCGCTCGCTTGCCGGACCAGGCGAAGCCCTTTATATGTCGCGGCGTCCGCGTCCTGCCGCACGGCTGATTGGCCACACCAGGACGCCCTTCATGTGAAGCGCCCTTCGTCTAGCGGTCCAGGACGCCGCCCTTTCACGGCGGAAACACGGGTTCGAGTCCCGTAGGGCGCGCCAAACTCCTCCACCGGTTCCATCGACTGCCCGAGGCGCGCTGCCGCACTGCCGCTCCCGTCGTTGTGGCGGAGCGACCACGATGCTACCAACGGTGTGTTCACGGCGTCCCTTCCCAGGTTTAGGTACGCTTCGGATCCGAATTGATATTCCTCCAAGCACGAATGCTCTTGATGGTTCTTCGACCGCTCCGCTGGGCAACGCTCATTCTCGCCGCTGGGATCGCGGCCTGCGCCGGCCAGCGCGACCCGTTCGAGCGCAACTCGGCGCCAGCGAATTACAAGGCGGACATCCTGGCGTTCCTGCGCACCTATCTCAACGACCCGACCAACCTACGTGAGGCGGCGGTGACCCCGCCGAGCTTGCAGCGCGTCGGCCGCGATGAGCGCTATGCCGCCTGCGTTCGCTTCAATGCGCGAAGAAGCGACGGGAAATATGCCGGCCTGCTCGATACCGCCGCCGTGTTCAATACGTCCGGCAAGCTTGACCGCTTCATCGATCTCACGCCCGACGAAACCGCTGCTGATGCGGCCATCCGTGAGCAATTGCGCGACGTGTGCAAGACGGCAGCCTACCAGCCGTTTCCAGAACTGGAGCGCTTGACGCGCTGATCTCTGATCTCAGGCCTTGGGCGGATAGCCGTGCGTTCGCCCATTGAAATCCTCGACCCGATAGGTGCCGGGGGCGTCCGCATGCAGATAGCACGGGCCGACCGGCGACTTGCCGAACCCACCGGGGATATCGAGCACATAGCCCGGCTGGCACAGGCCGGACAACCGGCCATGCAGGGCACGCATCAGCGCCTGCCCTTCCGCGATCGTGGTGCGCATATGCGCGGTTCCCGGCGCGAGGTCGGCGTGGTGCAGGTAATAGGGCTTGATCCGTGCTTCGACGAAGGCGCGCATCAGCGCCGCCAGCGTCTCTGCGTCGTCGTTGACGCCCCGCAGCAGCACCGATTGGCTCAAGACGGGAATCCCGGCATCGACGAAGCGTGCGCAGGCTTTGCGCGCTGCGGGTGTCAGTTCGCGCGGGTGGTTGGCATGCGTGACGACATAGGTCGCGAGACCTTCCACGCGCAGCGCGCCGACCAGCGTCGGCGTGATCCTCTCCGGGGCGGCGATCGGGACGCGGGTATGGACGCGGAGAACCTTGACGTGGCCGAGGGCGGCGATGCGCCGCACAACCGAGCGCACCCGCCGCACCGAGAGCACCAGCGGATCGCCGCCGGTGAGGATCACCTCCCAGATGTCCGGATGCGCGCCGATATAGGCGAGCGCGGCGTCGAGCGCGGCGGCCGACAGCGCCCTGCCCTTGCCCGGCCCGACCTGTTCGCGCCGGAAGCAGTAGCGGCAATAGACCGCGCAGACATGCGCAAGCTTCAGCAGCACCCGGTCCGGATAGCGATGGACGATGCCCTCGACTGGGCTGTGTGAGTCGTCGCCGATCGGGTCCGGCCGTTCCTCCGGCGCGACAGTCAATTCGCTCCCATCGGGAACGAATTGGCGCGCGACAGGGTCGGCGGGATCGGCCGGGTCGATGAGATCGGCCATGGCCGGCGTAATTGCGACCGCATAGCGCGCGGCCACAGCCTCCAGTTCCGCGCGATTATCCGCCGGGACAAGCCCGGCCTCGACGAGCTGCGCCGGCTGACGCAAGGCATTGGCTGCCATCGTCTCTCCTTTCACCTTTCACGGCGGTTCCGGAACCGGCGACCACAGCACCTGATCGATGCGCGTGGCCCCTGTCGCCAGCATCACCAGCCGGTCGAAGCCGAGCGCGACGCCCGATGCCTGCGGCATCTGCGCCACCGCGGCGATGAAATCCTCGTCGATCGGATAGCGTTCGCCATAGACCCGCGCCTTCACGTCCATTTCCGCTTCCAGCCGACGTCGCTGCTCGACGGCATCGGTCAGTTCGCCGAATCCGTTCGCGAGCTCAACCCCGCAGGCGTAGAGCTCGAACCGTTCCGCGACGCGTGGGTCCAGTGCGCTCGGCCGCGCCAGCGCCGACTGCACCGCCGGGTACTCATATAGTAATGTGAGCCGCTCGCGGCCGAGATGCGGCTCGACACGCTCGACCAGGATGCGGCTAAAGATATCTCCCCACAGATCGTCCTCGGCCACACGGATTCCGATAGCCTTGGCCGCCGCCGCCAGCCGATCTCTGTCCGGTATTCCGCCGGTCAGGCTGTCCAGGAGGTCCAGGAGGTCCAGGAGGTCAATGCCGGCATGGCGCATGAAGGCCTCGGCGACGGTCAGCCGCTCAGGGGGGCCCGCGGGATTGATGTCGGCTCCGCGGAATGTCAATCTCTTGGCTCCCACCGCGCTGGCGCCTTCGGCGACAATCTCCACGCAATCCTGCATCACTGCCGTGTAAGGCTCGCCGGCCCGGTACCATTCCAGCATGGTGAATTCCGGGTGGTGCAGAGCACTCCGCTCGCGGTTGCGGAACACCCGCGCGAAGTCGAAGATGCGGCGCTCACCGGCGGTCAGCAGCTTCTTGCAGGCGAATTCCGGCGAGGTACGCAGGTAGAGGCCTTGCTCGGTGCCATCCGGCGACAGCAGTCTGGTCGCGAAGGCGTGCAGGTGCGCTTCATTGCCGGGCGAGACCTGAAGCGCCGCGGTCTCGACCTCCACGAAATCCCGCGCGCCGAACCAGGCCCTTAATGCCGCTGCGATCCTGCCCCGAGCCAGCAGGAACGGTCGGCGATCGGCATGCACGTGGGGCGACCACCAGGGCGAGGGATCGGGCATCAACCGCTTCCGCTACCACACAATCCCGTGGCCACCACACTAGCGTTCGCCGTCAGGATCAGTATGTTGCGCCTCGAAAGCGCTGCCGGGCGGCCGTTTCGGTCGGTCCCGCCGGCGGCATGCATTGAGGAACCATCCGTGAGAGTCATCGCCAGCTCCCTGCGCAAGGGCAATATCGTTGAGGTCGACGGCGACCTGTTCGTCGTGCTCAACGCAGAAAGTTTCCATCCCGGCAAGGGCACGCCGACCACCCAGGTCGACATGCGCCGGATCCGCGATGGCGTGAAGACCGCGCAACGCTATAAGACCACTGAGCAGGTCGAACGCGCGCATGTCGAGGACCGCGAGTTCCAATACCTGTACAACGACGCCGACGGCTACCATTTCATGAATTCGGAAACGTACGATCAGGTCAGTCTGCCCGCCGACCTGATCGGCGACCAGGCGGTCTACCTGGAGCCGGAGATGAAGGTCAAACTGGCGATCCACGAGGGCGTGCCGGTTTCGATCGAACTCCCGCAGCGCGCAACCCTCGAAGTCGTCGAGACCGAGCCGACGGTCAGGGGCCAGACGGCATCATCCTCCTACAAGCCGGCCGTGCTCTCGAACGGTGTGCGCACCATGGTGCCGCCGCACATCGCCACCGGCACGCGCATCGTGGTGATGACCGCCGACGGAGCGTACGTGGAGCGGGCGAAGGATTGAGTTTACCTCTCCCCGCTTGCGGGGAGAGGTAAAGAAGAGTCCTTACGACCTTGCCACCGTGCGCAGTTCGGGAGGAAACAGTTCGTCCGGCGTCATCGGCCGCTCGGTAATGTGCTGATCGTGGGCGAAGCGGCAGAAGGCGTCGAGGGTCGGCCGGTTTGCGTCAAGCCCGTACGGGAACGGATCGGCCCCGAAAGTCGCCGCGCAGTCCTCCAGGAAACCTGATGCCCAGGGCATCGGAATCGCGGCGACGCCGATCATTCGAATGCGCTCAAGGCAGCGCCGCTTCGCCTCCTCGCAGGCGTTGACGATGTTCATCGCGGTCCATGGATGCTGCTCGAACACGGCACGCCGCATGGCGATCAGGTGCATGATCGGGAATACGCCGGTCTTCTGGAAATAGGTCAGCTCCTCGGCGCGGTAATTCGGAAACAGCCGCACGATCTCGGGATGCCCATCGAGAAAGGAATCCGGCGCCCTCGCCGATACCGCCGCGTCGACCTCGCCGTTCGCCAGCATGGCACTGATGCTGGAATCGGGCCGGCTCTGGTAGCAAATGCTGGCGGGCAGTTCGAGAGCGACCTTCTCCACCCGCCCCGGCTCGTTGACACCGGCCTGCACCCAGCGGATCGAGGTCAAATCGACGCGATAATATTCCGCCAGCATCCCGCGTGCGTAGATGCCGGCGGTCTGGGCCCATTCCGGTATCGCGACGGTGCGGCCCTCCAGCTCTTTCGCGGTCCTGATGCCGCGGTCGGCGCGAACGTAGATTCCGGAATGCCGGAACACGCGTGACGGGAACACCGGAATCCCGACCATCGGCGCATCGCCGCGCGAGCTCAGTGCGACGTACTTCGCAAACGACATCTCCGAGACGTCGAATTCACGATGCTTGATGAAGCGGAAGAAGATCTCCTCGACGACCGCCGTGGTGAAGGCCGTCAGCAGGATCCCCTCCGGGCGAACCACACCGTGCACGAGATCGCGCATGTGATCATAGTCGGCAACCGCCATGGTCAGGTGCACGCGCGCCCCGCCGCCGGTGTCGACGATCTGCGGCAGGCGCTCATCTCCGGACAGACGGGTGACGGTCGTCTTGTGGTCGTGGACGTTCATGTCGAACCTCGATCGATGCACTGGAGGGCTACGCCGATGGTAAACGAATGCTAACCGTTGGGCGACTACGCTGGACCAGCATTCGCAGCGAGGCCAGATGGCCAACGATTTGCGCCTTCAGCCGCTCCTCATTTCGCGCCGGCAAAGCCTGCAGGCTCTCCTCGGCGGTATAGCCCTGCTGTCCGTCGGTCCGCTCCCGGCGCACGCTCGTACCCCTTTTTCGGACTGGGTGGAATCGTTTCGCGTCCGGGCTCGCGCCCGGGCTCTTTCCGATGCAACCTATGACCGCGTCATGCAGGGGCTCAAGCCCGACGCCAGCGTCTACGAGCTGGACCGAGCCCAGCCGGAATTCACCGAAGAGCTGTGGCAATACCTCAATCGCCGCGTCTCCGACTGGCGCATCGAGATCGGCCGGCAACGCGTCAAGGAGCACGCGGCGCTGTTGGCCCGCATCGAGCGCGAGACCGGAGTCGACCGCTTTCTGCTGCTCGGCCTGTGGGGCATGGAGTCGGTGTTCGGCAACGTCATCGACGACAACAAGTACATGCGCCCGATCTTTCCCGCCCTGGCCGCGCTCGCCTGGGGCGAGCCGCGGCGCCGCAAATACTGGGAGCAGGAGTTGCTCAACGCGCTGGTGATCGTCGAGCGCGGCTGGGCCAAGCCCGAGCAGATGATCGGCTCATGGGCCGGCGCCATGGGACACACGCAATGGATGCCGGAGGTTTGGCTCAACGTGGGCGTCGATTATGCTCGGACAGAATTTCTATTCAGCCCGCTCCTACAACCCGTCGTACAATTACGCGCAGGCGTTGGTGCATCTGGGCGACCGCATTCGCGGCGACGGGCCGTTTATCCAGCAGTTCCCCGGCGGCGAGCGCACGCTGACGGTGGCCGAGTTGCAGGAAATCCAGCAACGCCTGACCAAGCTCGGGTTCGATACCGGCGGCACGGACGGACGCGTCGGCTCCGGCACGATGCGGGCGGTGCGAAAGTTTCAGCAGCAGGTCGGTCTCGATCCGGCCGACGGCTACCCGGGCGTCAAGGTGTTGACGCGCCTGCGCCAGGGCCTGTAGCAGACCCTGGTCTCCCACAACCGTCTCGCTGTTGCAGCCCTCAAACGATGGTGGCAAGTTTGCCGCCACGCGTCATCCGCGGCCAGGCGCAACGCCTGCCGCTTTCTCAATCGTCATCGGGAGGTAAGTGCCATGACAACCGCTGTCTCTCCGCAAGCTGCGTCCGCACAAGCGTTGCAACTGCCCAGTCAACGCGGTGCGTATTACGCCGGCAAATGGCACGAGCCGAAGTCCGGCCGCTATGTCGATACCATCAATCCCGGGACCGGCGGATCGCTTGGCAAGGTGGCCGACGCATCGGCCGAGGACATCGATGCCGCGGTCGCCGCAGCCAAGGCGGCCTACAAGGACTGGAAATGCGTGACGCCGCTGGAGCGCGCGAAGATGTTGCGCCGCTGCGCCGAAATCCTGCGCGAGAATGCGCGCGAGCTGGCGATGATCGACTCAGCCGACTGCGGCAATCCGGTCACCGAGATGATCAGCGATGCCATGATCGCGGCAGCGCAGATGGACTTCTTCGCCGGGCTGGTCACCGAGATGAAAGGCTCGTCGATCCCGATGGGGCCGGACGTGGTGAACTTTTCGGTGCGCGAGCCGCTTGGCGTCGTCGGGCGCATCATTCCATTCAACCACCCGTTCATGTTCTGCGCCGGCAAGGCGGCGGCCCCCCTTGCTGCCGGCAACACCATCGTCACCAAGCCGCCGGAACAGGCGCCTTTGTCGTCGCTGCGGCTCGCCGAGCTGATCGGTGGCATCCTGCCGCCTGGCGTGTTCAACGTCGTGCCCGGCGGAAAAGAGGCCGGCGCACGGCTCGCGAGCCATCCGGACGTCGCCAAGATCGCGCTGATCGGCAGCGTGCCCACCGGACGTGCGGTCATGAAGGCCGCCGCCGACACGCTCAAGGGCGTGCTGCTCGAACTCGGCGGCAAGAACGCGCTGATCGCCTATCCGGACGCCGATCCCGACGAAGTCGCGGGCGCGCTCGTCGGCGGCATGAACTTCACCTGGTGCGGCCAGTCCTGCGGTTCGACCAGCCGGGCCTTCCTGCACGAAAAAATCCACGACGCCGTGCTGGAGCGCGTCAAGGAGAAGATCAAGCACTACAAGCCCGGCATCCCGACCGAGCCGGCCACCACCATGGGCGCGATCATCAGCAAGGTGCAGTACGACCGCGTGATGAGCTACATCGACGCCGGCAAGAGCGAAGGAGCGCGCGTCGTCTCAGGCGGCAAGCGGCCCGACGATCCGGCGCTTGCCAGCGGATTCTACATTGAGCCGACGGTATTCGCCGACGTCAATATGAACATGCGGATCGCAAAGGAGGAAATCTTCGGCCCGGTAGTCTCCGTGATCAAATGGAGCGACGAGGCGAGGATGCTGGAACAAGTGAACGTCGTCGAATACGGCCTCACCTGCTCGATCTGGACCAACGACCTTTCGACCGCCCACCGTACCGCGGCGGCGGTCGAGGCCGGCTACGTCTGGATCAACGAGTATTCCAAGCACTTCCTCGGCGCCCCCTTCGGCGGCTTCAAGCAGTCCGGCGTCGGCCGCGAGGAGTGCATCGACGAGTTGCTCGCCTTCACGCAGGAAAAGAACATCCACGTGAAGCTGCGCCCGGCGAAGAAGTAGGCTTGCGTGTCCCGGACGCGGTGCAGCATGCAATGCTGCACCGCTGATCCGGGGACCGTTCCAGATGCTGCCGTAGATACGATCCCGGGTCTGCAGCGCACCACTTCGTGCTGCGCTGCGCCCGGGAAACGTCATCAAATCTTGAACGTCTCGTGCGTCGAGGGGTGGAACAGCTCGTCCGGCGTCACCAGCCGCGACGACAGGCCCTGCGCATGATGGTGGCGCAGGAAGGTTTCCAGCGTCTTGCGATTGGGCTCCAAGCCATAGGTCCAGAAGTCGTCGCCCATCAATGCGCGCGCCGCCTTGAGCTGCTCCTCGACGAATGGCATCGTCACCTTGGTCGCTGATGTATCGAATAGCAGTTCCAACGCTTTCACCTTCGACTCCTCGAAGCCCTTCAGCACCGCCGCCGGCAGCCAGGGATGCTGCTCGACCAAGGCATGCCTGATGCCGACGAGATGCATGATCGGGAAAATCCTGGTGCGCGCGTAGTAGTCCTTCGCCGCCGCCGTCGGATCGGCGAACAGCCAGCCGATGTTCGGATTGCGCATCGCGGCGCCGGCCGGCGGCCGTGGCGCGATGAAGCCGTCGATAGCGCCTTCGTCGAGGAGAGCCGAGATCGTCTTGCCCTCGGGCGCATCTTCGAGGCGGACGTTCTTCGGCAGATTGAGGGTGATCTTCTCCGGCCGGTCGGCGTCCTCGATGCCGCCGCGCACCCAGATCACGTCGGACGGCTTGACGCCGTGATCCTCTTCAAGGATCGCGCGCGCCCAGACATTGGCCGTGAGCTGATATTCCGGCACACCGACGCGCTTGCCCTTGAGGTCCTCTGGCTTCTTGATGCGGTCGGTGCGTACATAGATCGACGTGTGGCGGAACATGCGCGAGACGAAGGCCGGCACGCCGACATAGGGAGAATTGCCGAGCGCGGTCTTCACCGTGAAGCTCGACAGCGAGCACTCGCAAATGTCGAACGCCTCCTGCCGGAACGCGCGGAAGAAGATTTCCTCCGGCGGCAGCGTCATGCAGATGGCTTCGACACCGTCGATCTCGACCGATCCGTCGACCAAGGCGCGGGTGCGGTCATAGGGGCCGACGGCGACGGACAATTTCAGTTTCGACATGCAGACATTTCTCCCGGACGTATTTGTATCCGGCGTTCATAGGCGAAAGCGGACGGGATGCAAAGCGCCGCAGCAATTCGCGGTTGTCATCCGGCCAAGCGACGCACAGCGTCGCGCGAGCCGGGACCCATCCATCCATACACACAGCTTTCACCGGATGTGCCGAGGCATGGATCCCGGCTCTCGCGCTTCGCCCTCGGCCGGGATGATAGCGGAGCTTAGCGGCTCGATCCCAGAGAACCAGAATTGGCAAGCGCGACATCCACCAGCCGCAGTTGCACGCGCTCGGCACCGTTCCAACGGTCGATGCATAATGTACCGGCAGCGTGCAGTTTGGCGCCGCGGTTCTGCAATAGCGCGTTGCCGAGCACCTGCCCGACCGCGCGGAAGGCGATCGCGTTGACGATGGCGCCGTCAGGCGCGCGCAGCCGCGCCCGCACGTGCACCTGTCCGACCGGCTCGGCATAGACCAGCGCATGCGCCGGCAGCGCCAGCAGCGGCTCGGGATTGCCGGCACCGAACGGCCCGGCACGGTCCAAGGTGGTAACGAGCTCGGTCGCGGCGCCGCGCGCCGTCACCGCGCCGTCGATCAGCAAGGCGCGGTCGCGTCGGGCCGCCGCAACAACATCTCCGAGTGCGTCCTCCAGAAAGGCGCGAAACGCGGCGAGTGCATCCTTACGCAACGTCACGCCGGCGGCCATCGCATGCCCTCCGCCCTTCAGGAGCATGCCTTCGCCCACCGCGCGCCGTACCGTTGCTCCCAGATCGGCTCCGGGGATCGAACGGCCGGAGCCGGTACCGATACCGCCCGGCTCCAGCGCGATGGCGAACGCGGGGCGCGAGAACCGCTCCTTCAGGCGCGCCGCGACCAGGCCGACGACGCCGGGATGCCACCCCTCGGACGCGGTGACGACAACCGCGCCCTTGTCCTCCAGGCCGAGCGCGGCCAGCGCCTCGGCCTCTGCTTGCGCCAGGGTTGCCTGCTCGATCGCCTGGCGCTCGCGGTTCAGCCTGTCGAGCTCGGCGGCAATCTGTGCCGCCTCGACGGCATCGTCGGACAGCAGCAGCCGCACGCCGAGATCGGCGCGGCCGATGCGTCCGCCGGCATTGATGCGCGGCCCGAGCAGGAAGCCGAGGTGCCACGGCTCCGGCGGTCCGGCGAGGCGCGCCACATCCATCAGCGCGGTTTGGCCTGGATGCTCGCGCCGGCGCAGCGCCAGCAGTCCCTTGGCGACGAAGGCGCGGTTAAGCCCCTTGAGCGGCACGACATCAGCCACGGTGCCGAGGGCGACGAGGTGCAGGTCGTCGAGCAGGTCCGGCTCCGGCCGCTCGACGGTCCAGAAGCCTCGGCGGCGCAGTTCGCGGTTGACAGCAACGACCGTCATGAAGGTCAAACCCACCGCGGCGAGATGGCCAAGGCCGGAGAGATCGTCACGGCGGTTCGGATTGACGATCGCGACCGCCGGCGGCAGCGCCTCATCCGCCTGGTGATGATCGACGATGACAACATCGAGCCCGAGCCGCCGGGCCTCCTCGAGCGGCTCGCGGCTGGTGGTGCCGCAGTCGACCGTAACGATCAGCGTGGCGCCGCGCCCGGCGAGCGCGCGCGTCGCGTCGACGTTGGGCCCGTAGCCCTCGAACAACCGGTCTGGGATATGGATGATCGGCGCCAGCCCGCACCGGCGCAGCGCCAGCGCCAACAGCGCCGCCGAGGTAGCGCCATCGACGTCGTAGTCGCCGAAGATGGCCACGGTTTCCTTGCGCTCGACCGCGTCGGCGATGCGGCTCGCCGCCGCATCCATGGCGGTGAGCACACTCGGATCGGGCATCAGCCGCCGGACGGTCGGATCGAGAAAGCTTTCGACCTGGTCGACGCCAACGCCACGCCCGGCCAGGACGCGTGCCAGCAACTCCGGCAGACCGTGCTGCTGCGCGATCGCCATGGCGATCGCACTGCCGCGCTCGTCAAGGCGCGCACGCCAGACGCGGCCTGTCGCCGACCGCTCGACGCCAAGGAATGCGTCGCGATGCGCCAATTCACACGGTGATGCGAGCGCTGCCAGAGTCATCCGAGTCGTCCTGCCCGCTCAGGATAGCCGCAAATTCGGGTCTCGGACCGCGTTGTCCCCGCCTTTCACTCGGCGTCTCCAACGCGTGCCATACACTCTACGGTCGTCGGGGACCCATACTCCGTGGCCTCTCGATGGACCTGTGGCTATGGGTCCCGGCTCGCGCTCGCTGCGCTTGCTTGGCCGGGACGACAACGGTGAAGTCACGCCTTACGCGAAGACTTCCTTGAAGAAATCCTGCATCGCGATCCAGGAGCGCCGGTCGGCCTGCTTGTTGTAGACAGCGGGCGGCGGTCCGTCCTCGGGCATCAGCCAGTTGGTGAACGTATGCAAGGCGTTGCCGTAGGAGACGAACTCCCAATTCGCCTTGGCGTCGCGCATCTCGTTCCAGAACGCCAGCACTTGGTCGTCGGGCACGACGGGATCGTCGACGCCGTGCAGGGCCAGGATCTTGCCCTTGTAAGCATCGGCGGCCAGCGGCGTCGGCGTCGCGAGCACGCCGTGGAAGCTCACCACGCCTTTGAGATCGTTCTGCGCGTCGCGCGCCATCTCCAGCACGATCATGCCGCCGAAGCAGTAACCAATCGCCGCCATCCTGCTCAGGTCGGTGTTCGGCAGTTTGCGCAGCTCGTCGAACCCGGCCCGCGCCCGCCCCCGCAGCAGCGGGCGGTTGGTGGCGTATTTCATCATCTCGGCTTCGCAGGCTTCCATCGTGACCGGGCGAATGCCCTTGCCGTAGACGTCCGCCACGAACGCGTTGTAGCCGAGTTCGCTCAACATCTCCGCGCGCTTGTGGGTATATTCGCCGGCCCCGACCCATTCCGGAAAAACCAGCACACCCGGCCGCTTGGCTCCAGCGTCGTCCCACACGGCAAACCCTTCGCAACCGTAGCCGTCATGCATGTATTCGATGACCGCGGACTTCTGCATTGCGCTCTCCCCTCAATCCAGATGGAACTTGTCCAATTGCCGGTGCTCGGCACGTATCCAGCGGACGGTGCCGGTAACCGAGCGCATCACCACCGTCTCGGTCTCGATGATTTCCTTGCCGAACTTCACGCCGCGCAGCATGTCGCCATTGGTGACGCCGGTGGCGGAAAATAAGCAATCGCCCTTGACCATGTCTTCGATCGCGTACTTCTTGCGCGGATCGTGGATGCCCATCTTACCAGCTCGCACGCGTCTCTCTTCGGTGTCGAGCACCAGCCGGCACTGCATCTGCCCGCCGATGCAGCGCAGCGCCGCTGCGGCCAGCACCCCCTCCGGCGCGCCGCCGATGCCGATATAAATATCGATGCCGGTCTGATCGGGCGTTGCCGTATGAATGACTCCGGCGACGTCGCCGTCGGTGATCAGGCGGACCGAGGCGCCGGCCTTACGCACCGCCGCGATCAGATCGGCATGGCGCGGGCGGTCGAGGATCAGCGCGGTGATCGCCCCGGGCGTCACGTCCTTGGCCTTGGCGAGACTGCGGATATTCTCCTCCGCAGGCGCATCCAGATCGACCACGGCCTTTGGGTACCCTGGACCGATGGCGATCTTCTCCATGTAGACGTCGGGCGCATTGAGCAGCGTGCCGCCCTCGGCCATCGCCATGGTGGCGATGGCGCCAGGCATGTTCTTGGCGCACAGCGTCGTGCCTTCCAGCGGATCGACGGCGATGTCGACCTTCGGGCCTTTCTTATTGCCGACGGTCTCGCCGATGAACAGCATCGGCGCCTCGTCGCGCTCACCCTCCCCGATCACGACGGTGCCGTCGATCGGCAGCTTGTTGAGCTCGCGCCGCATGGCGTCGACGGCGGCCTGATCGGCGGCCTTCTCGTTGCCGCGCCCGCGCAGCCGCGCCGCGGACACCGCCGCGCGCTCGGTCACCCGGACGATCTCCAGGGAAAGAATGCGCTCCAGCGCCTGACCCGGCTGGATAGTAATCAACGCCATGCGTCAGCGCTCCCCTGCTGTCCCGGTACCGGCTCCATCTTCAATCTTTTTCGATGCGGATCAATTGCGGCGTTTCGGCAATGACCCCATCGGCTTCGACCGCCGCCAAGGCGGTCCGCACCGCGTCCTCGGTGGTGGCGTAGGTGATCAGGATCACCGGCACCGGCGCGCCGCCGGGCCGGTCGCCGCCCTGCGGGCGAACGCCGCGATGCCGCTGGACGATGGATTCCATCGAAATGTTCTGTTCGGCAAGCCGCGTCGCGATGGTAGCGGCGGTGCCCGGACGGTCGCGTGCCAGCAGCCGGATGTAGTACCCACCCTCGTGCCGCTGCATCGGCGCTTTTTCGCTGACCGCAAGGTCTGCGGCCGGACGGCCGAACGGCGCGGAACGAACACCGCGGGCGATGTCGGCAATATCGGATACGACCGCCGAGGCGGTAGCCATCCCGCCGGCGCCGGGCCCGACCAGCGTGATCGGATCGATCTCCGCAGCATCGACGGTAATCGCGTTGGTGACGCCCATCACCTGCGCGATGGACGAATCCTTCGGAACCATGGTCGGATGCACCCGCTGCTCGATGCCGGTGTCGGTGCGCACCGCGACGCCCAGCAGCTTGACGCGATAGCCGAGCTCATCGGCGGCATCGAGGTCGGCGAGCGTGATCGAAGAGATCCCCTCTACATGGACGGCGTCCTGATCAACCCTGGTGCCGAAGGCGAGACTCGCCAGGATCGCGAGCTTCTGCGCGCTGTCGAACCCCTCGATGTCGAACGATGGATCGGCTTCCGCATAGCCGAGCCGCTGCGCTTCCTTCAGGCAGACTTCGAAGCTAAGCCGCTCGCGCTCCATCCGCGTGAGGATGTAATTGCAGGTTCCGTTGAGGATTCCGTAGACGCGCTCGATCGCGCTGCCGCGCTGGCTATCACGCAGGGTCTTCACAATCGGTATCGCGGCACCGACAGACGCCTCGAAATTCAACGCGGCATTGTGCTGCTCGGCAAGCGCGGCGAGCGCCGCACCATGCCTGGCAAGCAGCGCCTTGTTGGCGGTGACGACCGACTTGCCGGCGGCGAGCGCCGCTTCCATGGCCGCCTTGGCCGGGTCGCCCTCGCCCCCGATCAATTCGACAAACACATCGATCTCCGGGTCGCGCGCGAGCGCCACCGGATCGTCGACCCAGCGGCAACGCACGAGCTCGGCGTCACGCTGCTTGCTTTTCGTGCGAGCGGTGACAGCGACGACATCGACAGCCCGGCCGCAGCGGCCTGCCAGCGCATCGCGCCGCGCATCGAGCATCCGTTTCACGGCGGCACCAACCGTGCCCAATCCCGCGATACCGACTTTCAGCGGCGCGCTCATCAACAGCAACTATCCGGGTGCAGGCGGCGCGGATCAGCGCCGCGTGGCGAGGGGTACGACGTTGTGCAACTTTTCCGGAGCGCTTTCAAGGAAGCGGCGGATGTTGCGCGCCGCCTGGCGGATGCGCTGCTCGTTCTCGACCAGCGCGATGCGGACATAGCCTTCGCCGTATTCGCCGAACCCGATTCCGGGGGACACCGCAACCTCGGCCTGCTCGACGAGAAGCGTCGAGAACTCGACGCTGCCGATGGAGCGGAAGGCTGGCGGCAGCGGCGCCCAGGCGAACATCGAGGCGCGCGGCGCCGGCACGTGCCAGCCGGCGCGGTCGAATGACTCGACCAGCACGTCGCGGCGACGGCGATAGGTGTCGCGCATCTCCGTAATGCATTCCTCCGGCCCGTTGAGCGCGGCGGCCGCCGCCACCTGAACGGGCGTGAAGGCACCGTAGTCGAGATAGGATTTCACCCGCGCCAGCGCCCCGATGACGCGCTCGTTGCCGACCGCAAAGCCGATGCGCCAGCCGGGCATCGAATAGGTCTTCGACATCGAGGTGAACTCGACCGCGATGTCCATCGCGCCCGGCACCTGCAGCACCGAAGGCGGTGGGACGCTGTCAAAATACACCTCGGCATAGGCGAGGTCGGAGAGCACCAGGATGTCATGCTTCTTCGCGAAGACGACGAGGTCCTTGTAGAAGTCGAGATCAGCGACATAGGCCGTCGGATTGGCGGGGTAGCACACCACCACGGCGATCGGCTTCGGGATTGAATGCACGATCGCGCGCTCGAGTGTGTGGAAGAAGTTCGGGGTCGGCTCAGACGGCACGGAACGGATCACACCGCCGGCCATCAAGAACCCGAAAGCATGGATCGGATAGCTCGGGTTCGGCACCAGCACCACGTCGCCCGGCGCGGTGATCGCCTGCGCGACGTTGGCGAATCCTTCCTTCGAGCCGAGCGTCGCGACGATCTGGGTGTCAGGATTGAGCCTCACGCCGAAGCGGCGCCCGTAGTAGGCGGCCTGCGCCCGGCGCAGCCCCGGAATTCCCTTGGACGCCGAATAGCGGTCCGTGCGCGGCTTGCCGATGGTCTCCTTGAGCTTCTCGACCACATGCGATGGCGTCGGCAGGTCCGGGTTGCCCATGCCGAGGTCGATGATGTCGGCACCGGCGTTCCGCGCCGTCGCCTTGGCGCGGTTCACCTCTTCGAAGACATAGGGCGGCAACCGGCGAATGCGGTGAAACTCTTCCATGGCACTAGTGTCCCGAATCCGAAGTTCGCACCACCTTGCAGCGCCCTCTTCGCGAACTTCGGATTCGAAAGGACACTAGCAGGTTATCGAGGCTGGTGTGATTTGGTTCAGAAGTTCTCATCATGACTCGCGGCACGAACAATGAGAACTTCTGAACCCCCCACCTGGTGCCGCCGATTTGGAGTTCCTGCACCACTTGCGGCAATCTCATTCAGGAACTTCAAATCGAAAGCGGCACTAGAATCATAGACTTGCTAGTGCCCCTTTGCTTCCGAAGTTCGTGTCGGAGGGTGCTGCAATGTATCACGAACTTCAGAAGCGAGGCACTAGCTCCTACCCGCGAATCGTGACGGATTCACGAGCATCTTCGCGCGAGCTTTTTATCACGCGCCCAAAAAGGCGCCAGTGTCATCTCGGCGGCCGATCGAGGCAGCGTACGGCCGAGTGTTTGGTTCAGGGGACCGGCCGGGTCGCGCGCCTGGCTGCGGCCCGGGCGCAATTTTCCCCCTGCCCGCTTGCTGCTCGGCCAGGCCCCGCGGGCGACCCCCCAAGCCATTTCGCAACGCAATGGAAACCCTTTGTTTTCAATCAATTGCGATGAGGTCGCAAATTCGCTAGGCAATTCCGGTAGACTGCCGAGGCGTGGGGAACCGCCAGCGCATGGGCATGCAAGGCTTGGAGCCTTGCACGGAAGGCGTTGCCCGACCATTTGCCGCATTGAGGAACCCCCAGCGCCGGCAACGGCGAGCATCGAGACATGAGCGAGCAAACATCCACAGAGCCGCCGAATATCCGCGCGGTCGACGTCGAAGCCTTCGCCCGCAATCTCGCCCGTATCGTGGAGGAAGGCGGCAAGGCGCTCGCAGCCTATCTGAAACCGCGCGAGCAGGGGCTGGTCAAGGATGAGCCGCCGGCTGACATCACGGACGCAGTCAAGACGCTCGGCAGCGTCGCCGAATACTGGCTGTCGGACCCCGCGCGCGCACTGGCGCTGCAAAGCGCGCTCGGCAAGGCCTACCTCGATCTCTGGGCGCACGCCGCCAAACGGCTTGCCGGCGAACGGACCCCGCCGGTTGCGGCGCCCGACCCGCGGGACAAGCGCTTTGCCGATCCGGAGTGGTCAAGCAACCAATTCTTCGATTTTCTCAAGCAGGCCTATTTGTTGAGCACGAAGTGGGCGCAGCACCTGGTCGACGATGCCGCCGGCCTCGACCCGCACACCAGGCAGAAGGCCGAGTTCTACCTGCGCCAGATCGCCAACGCGGTCTCGCCGTCGAATTTCGTGCTCACCAACCCGGAGCTCTTGCGCGAAACCTTGAACTCGAACGCCGAGAACCTGGTCCGCGGCATGCACATGCTCGCCGAGGACATCAAGGCCGGCCACGGCGACCTGAAGATTCGCCAGTCCGACGCCGCGCAGTTCGAGGTCGGTCGCAATCTCGCACTGACGCCCGGCAAGGTGATCTATCAGAATGAGCTGATGCAGCTCATCCAATACGCACCCACCACCGAGGACGTACTCAAGCGGCCGGTGTTAATCGTGCCGCCCTGGATCAACAAGTTCTACATTCTCGATCTCACGCCGGACAAATCCTTCATTAAATGGTGCATCGATCAGGGGCTCACGGTGTTCGTGATCTCCTGGGTCAATCCGGACGAGCGGCTCGCCAAGAAGAACTTCGAAGAATACATGCGCGAGGGTCCGCTCACCGCGCTCGATGTCATCGACACGGTGACCGGCGAGCGCAAGGTGCACACCATCGGCTATTGCGTCGGCGGTACGCTGCTCGCGATAACGCTCGCGTATATCGCAGCGAAGCGCGACCAGCGGGTGGCATCGGCGACGTTCTTCGCCGCGCAGGTCGACTTCACCCACGCCGGCGATCTCCTCGTGTTCGTCGATGAGGAACAGATCGAGGCGCTGGAACGCCGCATGAAGGAGCGCGGCTACCTCGAAGGCAGGAAGATGGCGTCGGCCTTCAACATGCTGCGCTCCAACGACCTGGTCTGGCCGTACGTGATCAGCAACTACCTCAAAGGGAAGACGCCGGCCTCGTTCGACCTCTTGTACTGGAACTCCGACGCGACCCGCATGCCGGCGGCGAACCACTCGTTCTATCTGCGCAACTGCTATCTCGACAACAGGCTCGCCAAGGGCAGGATGGAGATCGCCGGCGTCAAGCTCGACCTGCGCAAGATCAAGGTGCCTGTCTACAATCTGGCGACGCGCGAGGACCATATTGCGCCGGCGAAATCGGTGATGCGCGGATCGAACCTGTTCGGCGGCCCGGTGAAGTTCGTGCTCACCGGGTCCGGGCATATCGCCGGCGTGGTCAACCCGCCGGCGAAGAAGAAGTATCAGTACTGGACCGGCGAGACGCCGAAAGGCGGCGACCTTGACGCCTGGCTCAGCCATGCGACCGAGCATCCCGGCTCCTGGTGGCCCGACTGGCTCGCCTGGATCACGGACAAGGACGACAAGCGGGTGAAGGCGCGCCCGCCCGGCGGCGGCAAGCTCACGCCCATCGAGGACGCGCCGGGGAGTTACGTGAGGGTGCGGGATTAGCTTTCCGCTGTCGTCCCGGACGCGCCACCGATCTCGGGTTTACCCGAGATCGGCGCTTAAACTGCCCAAGTCGGCAACACCCGACTTGGGTGCGCGATCCGGGACCCGCGAATCCCGGTCTTCGTTGGTGCACGTGAGCAGCACCGGGGTACATGGGTCCCGGCTCTCGCTCCGCTCGGCCGGGATGACAATGGAGAGTCATTATCAGAGTATCCTACCGCCCATTCCCTTTCCCCTTGCCGTCTTCTTCCCGCTCTTCGCCTTCGCGGCCATCACCGCCGAACGCGCCGGTGCGGCGTCCGTGCCGCGCATCACGTGGTAGTTCAGTTCGCCCGGGTCGGTGAGGTCGGGAACACGCCAGCCGTCAAGGTCGTATTCCGCCATGCATTGTTCGGCAAAGCCCTTGAAGCGATCGGCATTGCCGGACGCCTGTGCGCCGAACAGGCAGTAGCGGCGAATTTCCTCTGTCGAGCCACCGTAGTTGATCTCGTAGAGCTCGTGCCGGCCGCCGAACTCGGAGCCGAGGCAGTCCCACAAGAGCTTCATCAGCTTCACCCGCTCCTCGGCCTTGTAGCCGTTGGAACCGCGCAGATAGCGGTCGAGATAGGGCCGAACCTCGGGGTTCTTGAAGTCGCGTGCATGCGAGTTGAGGTAGATGAGGCCTGACGCCACCGTCTGCTCGATGATGTATTTGATCTTGGTGTAGGCGATGGTGGCGATGATCGCGTAGGCGTTACCCGGATCCATGTTGGGCAGCTTGTAGTCGCCGATCCAGGGCTTCGGATCGCGTACCATGGCGTCGGACAGCGCCCAGAACAGATTGCGCCAGGCGATCACCTCGCCGACGTTCGCCTGCACGCCGCGGTAGTCCTTGGTGCCTGCCGCCTCGACCGCCTTGAGCAGGAGGCCTGCGATGAAATCGAGCTTCACGGCGAGTCGCGTGCAGCCGTGCACGACGAAGCGCGGCAGAAAGCCGGTGCGCGGGAAGAAGTTGTTGGCCTTGTCGATGTCGCCGTAAACGAACACGTTCTCCCAGGGCACCAGCACCCTGTCCATGATGAACACGGCGTCGTTCTCGTCGATGCGGCTCGACAGCGGATAATCGAACGGCGAGCCCATCGCCGTCGACGTCATCTCGTAGGACGTGCGGCAGATGAATTTTACGCCCGGCGCATTCGTGGGAAGCATGAACACGACCGCGAACTTCTTGTCCTGTACCGGGATCAGCCCGTGGTGCGCCACGAAGGTATAGTTGGTCAGCACCGACCCGGTCGCCACCACCTTGGCGCCGGAGACGATGATGCCGGCATCGGTCTCCTTCTCGACGTGACAACAGACGTCGCCCGACTCGTTCGGCGGCCGATCGCGGTCGATCGGCGGATGGATGATGGCGTGGTTGATGAACGGCACCCGCTCCTGGCTGAACTTGTACCACCGGCGCGCATTGTCCTGATACGGATCATAGAAGTCGGCATTGGCGCCGAGCGTTGCAAGGAACGCCGCCTTGTAGTCGGGCGCGCGGCCCATCCAGCCGTAGGTCACTTTCGCCCATTCGGCGATGGCGTTGCGCCCGGCGATGGTCTCCTCGAGCGTCGTCGGCGCCTTGAAGAAGGCGTGCGTCATGCCACCGTTGCCGGTGTCGGTCGGCAGCAGGATTTTGCCTTTGCATTTCGGATCGTGCAGAGCGTCGTACAGCCGTGCGACCATGCGTGAAGTATTGCGAAACGCCGGATGCGTGGTGACGTCCTTGACCCGCTCGCCGTAGATGTAGACTGCGCGCCCGTCGCTGAGGGAGGCGAGATACTCCTTGCCGGTCTGCGGCGCCTTGCTGGTGACCTTGCCGATGGTCTCCGGATTGACGGTTTGGGCCGACCGGTCACTGCGGGCTTTGGCTGGCATGCTGCTCCCCATGTCGTTCGATTATCGAACATAAGTGCGATTTACGAACACGTTACGTCGCCGGCATCTCGAAGACAAGTGCGCGCTATGATCCGCCTCATCCTGAGGAGGCTGCGCAGCAGCCGTCTCGAAGGATGGGCCGCGGGCACAGAGCGCGCTGCCGATCCTTCGAGACGCGCTCCTTCAGAGCGCTCCTCAGGATGAGGCTGAAGGACTAACCGACGAACAACCCGATCTGGCCCGCAAGCGACTTGAGCTCCGGCAGGAACCGGTCGCGCATCTCGTTGCGCGTGGTGCGCGACGCATGCGTGCTGAGGTTCAACGCGGCGACGGCCTGTCCCTGGCGGTCGACGATCGGCACCGCAACCGACCGGAGCCCCCGCTCCAGTTCCTCGTCGACTAGCGCAAACCCTTGTTCGCGATCGGCCTTGACGCGATCGAACAGCGCCTGCAAGTCGGTGATAGTGTAGGGCGTCAGCGGCTCGATGCGCGCGCTGCTCAAACGCCGCCAGATCTCGGAGTCATCGAGAAAGCCGAGCTGGATGCGTCCCATCGCGGTATGGAATGCGGTCAGCCGGCTCCCGACCGACACAGCGCCAGACATGATGCGGGTCGTCTGCACGCGCGCCACATAGACGATCTCGTCGCCCTGCAGGATCGACGCCGAGCATGACTCGCGCGTCCGCTCGCTCAAGGCGCGCATCAGCGGCAGTGCGCGCTCGATCCAGTGCTGGGTGGCCACATAAGCGAAACCGAGCCGCAGGATGTTCGGCGAGAGCGAAAAATTGCGGCCCTCCTGATCGACGTAGCCGAGCTGCGCCAACGTGCGCAGGATGCGCCGCGCGGCCGCGCGCGAAAGGTCTGCGGCGCTGGCTGCTTCCGACAGCGTCATGCTGCTCCGATCCCGGTCGAACGCCTCCAGCACCGCGAGGCCTTTCGCCAGCGTGGTCATGAATTCTTTGTCGGCCGCAATGTCAGCCATTGCGCGGCGGCGCGCCGTGGGCGGCGCGGTGTCGTCGGCCGCTGCGGGGACTGACTTGGCACGGGCGCGTGCGATTGACACTGGACCTCCACATTCTACAATGGTCGATAGTCGACCATTGTTCGGTAATCGAACAAGTGCGCGCCGTCAATGCGCCAAAAACGCTAGTCCGGAGGACGCCATTACGAGGTCCCGCGCTGCCCGCAGGGGCCCTCCACGGGGAGAGGCACATGGCTGAGAATCGTCGACCCATCGCATTGAGCCGCCGCAACTTCGTCGCCGGCTCTGCTGCCGCCGGAACCGCGCTTGCCGCAACGCCGCTGTTCGCGCCGGCCGTGCATGCCGCCAAGACGCTCAAGCTCGGCTATGTCAGCCCGCAGACCGGCCCGCTCGCCGCCTTCGCCGAGGCCGACAATTTCGTCATCTCCAACTTCCTCAATACTGTGAAGGGGGGCTTGAAGATTGGCAGCAGCAGCACGTATCCGGTCGAGGTCGCGGTCAAGGACAGCCAGTCGAACCCGAGCCGCGCCGCCGATGTCGCGCGGCAGTTGATCGTCGCCGACAAGATCGACCTGATGCTGGTCGCTTCGACGCCGGAGACGACCAATCCGGTCTCCACCGTCTGCGAGCTGGAAGAGACGCCGTGCATCTCCACGGTCGCGCCGTGGCAGCCCTACTTCATCGGCCGGCAGCAAAACCCGGGAGACCCCAAGACGTGGAAGCCGTTCAACTCGACCTTCCACTTCTTCTGGGGGCTTGAAGACGTGATCGCCGTCTTCACCAACATGTGGGGCCAGGTGGCGACCAACAAATCGGTCGGCGGCCTGTTCCCGAACGACGGCGACGGCAATGCCTGGGGCAACAAAGTGGTTGGCTTTCCGCCGGTGCTGGACAAGCTCGGCTACAAGCTCACCGATCCCGGCCGCTACCAGAACCTCACCGACAACTTCACGGCACAGATCACAGCGTTCAAGCGCGACAACTGCGAGATCGTCACCGGCGTCGTCATTCCGCCGGACTTCACCACCTTCTGGAAGCAGGCGCTACAGCAGGGCTACAAACCAAAGGTCGCGTCCGTCGGCAAGGCGCTGCTGTTCCCTGTCGCCCTGGAAGCGCTGGGCGCCAGCGGCAACAATCTCTCATCGGAGGTGTGGTGGTCGCCGACCCATCCGTTCAAGTCGTCGCTGACCGGCCAGTCGGCCAAGCAAATCGCCGACGCCTACGAGCAGGCAACCAAGAAACAATGGACGCAGCCGATCGGCTTTGCCCACGCGCTGTTCGAGGTTGCGGTCGACGTGCTCAAACGCTCGGCCGAGAAGAACGATCCCAAGGCGACGGTCGCGGCGATCGCCGCCACCAAGCTCGACACCATCGTCGGCCATATCGAGTGGGGGCAGAAGAACCTGCCGCCGTTCGCGCAGAAGAACATCGCCAAGACGCCGCTGGTGGGCGGCCAGTGGCGGCTGCGCGGCGGGTCGAAGTACGACATCGTCATCACCGACAACAAGACCGCGCCCAACATTCCCGTCGGCGGCAAGATGGAAGCGATCAGTTGAGCTATCAAGCAAATGGAAGCCGGCGAGTTCGGCTCCCATTTAGCCAGGCATTTTCATAGGATAGTGGGATGACTGAACCGAAACCCGAGAAGACGCTTGGGGTGCTCCAAGTTCGCGACCAGTGCTATGGGCTTTTGGACCAAGTCGCCCGCACCGGCAAGCCTGTACTCATCACAAGGATGGGCAAGCCGCTCGTTGAACTGCGGCCCGTTCAGTCTCGACGTGTGCGACGTGAGATTGCGCGCGCAAAGGGACCGCGGAAAAAATAGCGGCTATGGAAATAGCGCCACCTGATCGATTCCCATCGTCTCAGGGTACCCGAGCATCAGGTTCATGTTCTGCACCGCCTGGCCCGATGCGCCCTTGGTGAGGTTGTCGAGCGCGGAAACGACGATGGCACGGCCCGGCACGCGGTCGTTGGCGACGCCGATGAAGGTCATGTTGGAGCCGCGTACATGCCTTGTCTGCGGGGTCTCGCTGAACGGTAGCACATGCACGAACGGCTCCCGGGCATAGGCCGTGGCGAGCAGCGCGTGCAGTTCGCTCGGCGCCCGGCCCCGGCGCCCGCGCACATAGATGGTCGAGAGGATGCCGCGGTTCATCGGCACCAGATGCGGCGTAAAGGTCGCGATCACCTCGCGCCCGGCGGCCCTGGAGAGTTCCTGGTCGAGTTCGGCCATGTGCCGGTGATGCCCGACGCCATAGGCGTGGAACCCCTCCGACACCTCCGAGAACAGCATCGCCTCCTTGGCGGCGCGGCCGGCGCCCGTCATGCCCGATTTGGCATCGATCACGATCTCGTCGGTCGCGATCGCCTTCGCCTTGAGCAACGGCAGCAGCGCAAGCTGCGCACAGGTGGTGTAGCAGCCCGGATTGGCAACGAGCCGCGCAGTCTTGATCGCACGCCGATAGACCTCGACGAGACCGTAGACCGCTTCAGACTGAAGTTCCGGCGCGTGATGCTCGTGGCCATACCAGCGCGCATAGGCAGCCGGATCGGCAAGCCGGAAGTCGGCCGACAGATCGACCACCTTGGTCGCCGGCGCCTTGGTCAGCAGGTCCTTGATCACCTTCTGCGTCGTGCCGTGCGGCAGCGCGCAGAAGATCAAGTCGAGCTTGGCGGCAGCCCAGTCGATGCCCTCGATCGATACCAGGTGCGGCAAGTCATACGGCGAGAACTGCGGAAACACGTCGCGCATCGCCTGGCCAGCCCGGCGGTCGGCGGTGAGCAGCACGATCTCCAACCGCGGATGGCGGATCAGTAGCCGCAACAGTTCCGCCCCGGTGTAGCCGGAGGCGCCGAGAATTCCGATCCTGGCTTTGGCAGGCATGGCAGCCCTCGTTTCTTCCTTACCTCTTAAGGCCGGACGAAACAGGCCGCGGTGCTTTTGAGAAAATGTGCCGCGGAGCTTCAGCCGGCGGCACGATGACGATCACCCGAACGTCATCGCCCGTGCCACAAGGGCGCGGCGGCGACGCAATCTTATGTGACCCGTCGTGATCATACGCGTGGGCTATAAACCCGCGCCAGCCGCCCCGTCAAGCGCGCGCGGCGCCGCCCAGCGGCAGCGGCTGTTCCGCCAGCATCGCCGTCTCGACCAAGCGCCGCACCTCGCCGATGTCCATCCCGTGGGCGGCGATCAGGTCGCGGCAGTCCTCGACGATGGCGTCCGCGTCCTGCATCAGCTTCAGCCGCTTGAAGTTGTCGGCCTGCGCTAGGCCCATGCTCTCGCCGACGATCTCCAGCAGGTTGACGATGCGGAACGGATACTCGCCCTCGTGCGCGCACAGTTCGCGATGATCGGCGTGATAGACTGCGACCAACGCGTCGACGCCCGCCGCGCGCGCGGCATCGAGTTCGGCGCGATAGAGCTGGCGCCGGTATTCCGGCAGCGCGCGGAAGTAATTGGCCATCAGGCCGACCGCCGGTTGGCCGAGGTCGACCAGTTCGACGCCCGGCACCGCCCGCAGGATCGCTTCCGCCGCGGTCACCACGCCGGGAATTCCGGGGTGCCGATGCAGCGCGATGCGCATGTCGACGCGTTGGCGCAGCATCGGCCGCAGCGCATCGAGCCGGCTGCCGAGATACACCATGAACGGCGTCATCTCGAACGGCCGCGACCCGCGCGCCTTCTCGACCGTCGGCAGCGTCGTCTCTGAGAACTGCACGTAGCAGCTCGGGCACCAGGCGAGCACCTGGCCGCTCTTGCCCTGCGCCAGCCTGTCGGCCGTGCCGGTCGCCATGCGGCCGGTGGTCTCGGTATCGCCCGAACGCATGTGCACGACGCCGCAGCAATGGCTCGGGCCCCCCATGACGCGATAGCTGACGCCGAGAGCATCCATGATGTCGAGCGCGAGCAGCGCGATGTGCGGCGTCTTGAGCACGTTGCAGCCGGTGTAGAACACAAAATCGGGGCGCTCGTCGCCCGCCGCCGCGGCGGGTGCGAGCGAGCGTGCCTTGCTGCTCTGGCCGAGGCGCAGAAGCTGTTCGTTGGTGAGCTGCAGCTTGGCGATGACGTTGACGCCGTCCGCGACTGCGCGATAGCCCATCACGCCCTTGCGCCGCTGTTCCGGCAACGGATCGCGCCCCTTTGCCATGGCGATGCGTGCCATCGACAGCATGAAGCGCGGATTGACGCCGTAGTCGCAGGCCGTGATGCAGTCGCCCGAGAGGATGCAGCCCTCCGCCCACTTGCGCGAGGCTTCGGGCCCTTCACCGCTGCGCAGGATCTCCAGCACCCCCGCGACGACGGCTTGCGGATCGGCGCCGGCGACGCCGGCCGGCTCCTTGACCGGACAGGCTTCGAAGCATTTGCCGCAGCGCGTGCAGGCGTCGAGGATGTGCTCGACCCGGCCGGCCAATGCGGCCTCGAACGTCATTTCGGTCACCGGCGACCCCGTTCGCTCTTTCCGCGCGTAGGATAGTCGCTCGAACAGGCCGTGGCCAGGGCTGTCCCCGGCGCAGCGCGCGTGAAACGGTGCGCTGCAGACTCGGGACTCGGTTTCGAGTTCAATTTGCGAGACTTCAATGAGCGCCCGAAGTCGCGAACACCCGGGGAGCGCCCGACTTCGGGTGTGCTGCACCGCGTCCGGGGCACGCAAGGTGAACTTATAGCACCGGATTCCAGTTCACCGGCACCATGCGGTACCCGCTGCCCGCCCTCTCCATGTGGCCGAGCGCCGGGAACGGGAAATGGTAGCCCGATAGGAGGATTCGGTCGGTCGCCAGCATGTCGTAGAGCTTGCGGCGCGTACGCGCGCCCTGCTCGCCGTCCATGTCACCGCCCGTGTGAGATTCTACCGATCAGCGCGCAACCCGGAACGGAAATAAGCGCGTCGAAAGTGGTGTTGAGCAGTTGGCCTCCGGCACGAACTCGCCGGGCCGACCATGCCCAGTCCAAATTTCGGTACCCCCCGCATTCGTTCACCCGAACGTGACCGCGGCGGCCGCCGATGCAAGCCGCGGGCGCTGGCCGCCGCCCTCACCCCCAGAACCACCGGACCGCCTTGGTGGTGACGTCGCCGAGCAGCAGCAGCACCGCCGCCCACACGAAGGCCGAGGTCCAGTTGGCGAGCTGGAAGCGCCAGAACGGCATCGCGAAAATGCCGGCGACCAGCGGCACCGAGGCGCGCAAGGGACCGGAGAAGCGTCCGATGAAGATGCCGAGCGCCCCCCACTTCTTGATGAACGCCTCGCCTTTGGGGATCAGGCCTGGGTGTCGCGACAAGGGCCACATGTGATAGACAGCATTCTCTAGCTTGAGGCCGATCCAATAGGACAGCCAGTCGCCGAGCGCCGCGCCGACCGAGGCGGCAATCCAGATCGGCCAGAACGGGATGTCGCTCGACGCCAGCAACAAGCCGATCCCGACTAGCGCCGCCCAGGCCGGCACCAGCAACGAAATGAAGGCGAGCGACTCGGCAAACGCCAGCGCGAAGACGACCGGCGCTGCCCATGCCTGATGGGTGCGCACAAATTCAACGAGTGCGTGGCCATATTCTTCGAGAATCATTGCGAGCCCACCGGTACCCGTATGTAACGTGCGCGGCGGCGCGGCGCCAGCGGTCCGCCCGGCGCTGAAGTCCCAGCCGGAAAGGAGAATTGCCGCACCGGAAAACGTGCCATAATCGACCTTCAGCGATTCCGCCGAAGTTGATCGATGCTCACCCTCCATGGCAAGCCGGCCCGTAAAGTTGCTAGTGTCGCTACGATTCGGAAGTTCGCTCCGGAACGGGCTGCAACTCTAGCGAACGTCCGAATCGCGCCACTCGTGATTCGTCCGCTTCCACTAACCAACGGTCCGTTCCTGCATGCCGAAAGCCGCCAAGACGACGCCGAAGACGCGCGATCTGTTCGATTCCGCCGAATCCGGCCCCCGCCGCGCCACCGCCAAGGCCGCGCGCGGCACCGTGGGCGCCGATTCCGGCTACACCGCCAAGCACATCGAGGTGCTAGAAGGGCTCGAGCCGGTGCGGCGCCGGCCGGGCATGTATGTTGGCGGCACCGACGAGAAAGCGCTGCATCACCTGTTCGCCGAGGTGATCGATAATGCCATGGACGAGGCGCTGGCTGGGCATGCCACCGTCATCACCGTGGAACTGTCCGCCGATGGCTTTTTGACCGTGATCGACAACGGCCGTGGCATTCCGGTCGATCCGCATCCGAAATTTCCGAAGAAGTCGGCGCTCGAAGTGATCATGTGCACGCTGCATGCCGGGGGCAAGTTCGATTCCGAGGTCTATGAAACCTCGGGCGGGCTGCACGGCGTCGGCGTCTCCGTGGTCAACGCGCTGTCGGAACGGCTCGAGGTCGAGGTCGCGCGCCAGCAGACGCTTTACGCGCAGGCGTTCGAGCGCGGCAAGCCGGTCGGTCCGCTGCGCAATCTCGGACGCATCCCGAACCGGCGCGGCACCACCGTCCGGTTCAAGCCCGATTCGAAGATTTTCGGCGCCCAGGCGCGCTTCAAGCCGCAGCGCGTGTTCAAGATGGCGCGCTCGAAGGCCTATCTGTTCGGCGGTGTCGAAATCCGCTGGAGCTGCGCTCCGGAACTGCTGCGTGGCATCGACGACGTACCGGCACAGGAGACATTCCACTTCCCCGACGGGTTGCGCGATTTTCTCGCCTCCGCCATCCACGGCGACACGCTGGTGCATCCCGACATTTTCACTGGGCGCAGCGGCAAGACCGGCGCCCGCGGTTCGGTGGAATGGGCGATCGCCTGGACCGCCGACGCCGACGGCTTCGTCTCCTCCTATTGCAACACCATCCCGACGCAGGACGGCGGCACCCACGAATCCGGATTGCGCACCGCGCTGCTGCGCGGTCTCAAGGACCACGCCGAGCGCAACGGCCAGGGTAAGCGCGCCGCCCCGATCGCATCGGACGACGTGATGGCGGGGGCCGCCTGCATGCTTTCCGTGTTCATCCGCGAGCCGGAGTTCCAGGGCCAGACCAAAGACCGCCTCGCCACTGTGGAAGCGCAGAAAATCGTCGAGCAGGCGATCCGCGACCCGTTCGACCACTGGCTCGCGGGCAACCCGAACCAAGCGAACAAACTGCTTGATTTCGTTGTCGAGCGCGCGGAAGAGCGCGTACGCCGTCGTCAAGAAAAGGAAATCTCGCGCAAGACCGCCGTACGCAAGTTGAGGTTGCCCGGAAAGCTCGCCGATTGCACCAACACCGCGTCCGAAGGCTCGGAACTGTTCATCGTCGAAGGTGACAGCGCCGGCGGCAGTGCCAAGCAGGCGCGCGACCGCGCCACCCAAGCGATCCTCCCGCTGCGCGGAAAAATCCTCAACGTCGCTTCGGCCGGCAAGGACAAGCTGGCGCAGAACCAGCAGCTCACCGACCTTGTGCAGGCGCTCGGCGTCGGCACCGGTGCGCACTACCGCGAAGAGGACCTGCGTTATGAGAAGGTGATCATCATGACGGACGCCGATGTCGACGGCGCCCACATCGCTTCGCTGCTGATCACCTTCTTCTACCGGCAGATGCCGAAGCTGATCGACGAGGGGCACCTCTATCTCGCGGTGCCGCCCCTCTACCGCCTCTCGCACGGCGCCAAGTCGGTCTATGCGCGCGACGACAAGCACAAGGACGAATTGCTGAAGACTGAGTTTCACGCCAATGCCAAGGTAGAGATCGGCCGCTTCAAGGGGCTCGGTGAGATGATGGCGAGCCAGCTCAAGGAGACCACCATGAACCCGCGCAAGCGCACGCTGCTGCGGGTCACGCTGATCGCGGAAGAACGCGCGGACACCGCCGATTCCGTCGAGCGGCTGATGGGCGTCAAGGCGGACGCCCGCTTCGCCTTTATCCAGGAGAAGGCGGAGTTCGCGGGGGAGGCGGCGCTCGACATCTAGTCGACCGGTCGCGCTCCCCTGCGCCAAAAATCGGACACTACTGCCCCGCCACGAATTGGGAATCTGTGCGGCAATTTTGTGGGGCGGTTCCCAAGCCGGTCCGGACTCTTATCTATGCATCACCATCGGAGCGTAGCGCGGCCGCGCGATATTGCCGGCACACGCAGCGATGGTGAGTATTGCGACCGATCCGGCCGCGCCTCCCACATCGAGGAGAGCGCCAATGACCAACAATCTCATCCGATATGAGGCGCCGGCTTCGGACGAGCTCCACCCGTACCTCTACCTTGCCATCATCGGCCTCACGCTCTGGCTGGTGCTGGCCGCGTGGACTTTCTTCGACGACGAGCCCTATACCGGCCTCTTGCTCGCGGTGGTCACCGGCTTCCTGTTCATCTTCATCGCCCTCCCCGCCATGCTGTGGCTGACGTGGCGAAGAAACCACGCCACCGCGAACAACGAGCACCGACCGCCGTTTCGCGACTGGGCGAGCCGCGAGTTCGCGACCTGGCAGTGCCGGATTTCGGGACGCGAAGCGGCGGTGCAGGTCCTCCTGCCCATTGCCGCTCTCGCAATCGGCATGACGGCCATCGGCTTGGTCTTCACGATCGTTGCATAGGTTGCGCGGATACCGTCCGGGCCGCTCAGGAAACTCGCCGCCCAAGCGCTCCGGCTCTTCCGCGACGCGCGCCGGCTAAACGTCGATCAGCCCGAGATAGATCGCCTTCACCACCGCATGCGTCTTGTTGTTGGCGCCGAGCTTCTGCATGGCGTGGCGCATGTGCGTGTCGATCGTCTCCTCCGACAGCTTCAAGATATCGGCGGTGTCGGGAACGGTCTTGCCGCGTCCGGCCCATGACAGCACATCCCGCTCGCGATCGGTGAGCGCCACGAACCGCAGCGGATAACCTTCGGCGTCCAGGAACCGGCTCGGCCGATTGCGGTTTTTTGACTCGATCTCGACGGCCTTCTGCGCCCAGTAGAGCAGGATGATGTGCAGCGCCAGCCGTTCCTGCTTGAACATGGAGACGAACTGGGTGACCCGGTCCTTCCAGAAGAACGTGCAGACGCTCGAATAAGACCGCCCCAGATCATCAAGATAATGAAACGGTATCACCAACCCGTTTGTGAAACCGTGGTCGCGTGCTGCCTCCATGGTCTTGATGGCCCCGGGTTTCTTGCGTCCGAGCCGCTTCGGGAGCGGCACGGACAACCAGTGGAACGGGGTATTGGTCCGCCGCGCCACCGGCAACATCGGGTCGACGTGCACGAAGCCGCCTGACCGGTATTCCCGCTCCCAGGCCGGGGGAACGGTGGCGATGAGAGTCGGCTGGTCCGCACCGGCCACCGACGTATCGATAAAGGCGAAGTGGGAAAAGCCGCGGGCTTCGATGCTGGCCTGAAGCGCACACGTCAGCGCTTCGAGCGTTTCGCAACGCTCGATTGCAACAATAGCTTCCTCAATCCCCCTCATCCCATAACTCCCGGATTTCCGGGATTGCGCGCAGTCCGACCTTTCCGCCCTGATGTGCCTCGAAGTCAGGGGGAAGAGCAATGTGGCAGTTGTCGCGTTTGGTTGCTGTCATATTCCATGAACAGAGCAATTTGGAAATGGCTGCGGCCTTCTTCCGGTTTCGCAAGGCGCTGTTTGTCGACGAGTGCGGCTGGGACCTGCCCGTCTGCTCGGACGCGGAAACCGACCAGTTCGATACGTCCGATACCGTCTATTGCGCGCTCTTGGCGGACGATGCAGTCGTCGGCGGCTTTCGGGCGATCTGCTGCGACAAGCCCTACCTCGCCCGCGACGCGTTCCCCCACCTTGCCACGACACGGCCCTATCCGGAGCGGCCCGACTACTGGGAGATCAGCCGATTCGGGGTGCGTCGCCGTCATCGCAAGTACGGCGTCATGTTGTACGCGGTGATGTTTCACTTCGCGGAGATGCGCCGAGCAAAGGCTCTGGTTGCTGTGGCTGACATTAGCCATGAGAGGTTGCTTGGCAAGATAGGCATCCGGACCCGCCGTTATGGCCCGCCGATCGTACTCGGTGACCCGAGCATGAGCGAGCCAATTCAGATCGTCGCAGGCGAAATCCCGCTCGCCGAGCAGGAGCGGACCCGTCTGCAATTCCTCAGAACCTGTTCTGAATCTATGGAGATACGAGATGATACCTTGGTTTGGCGACCTGTCCGCGTTTCGGCGTGATCCGCTCGAATTCTTCCTCCAACGCGGGATCGCGGCGAAGGAACCCTTCGTGAAGCTCGCGATGGGTTTTGCGCCTGTCTACCTCGTCACCGATCCAGCCTACATCAAGCCGATCATGAAGGCGAGCGAGGACACCATCGACAAGGGACGGCTCATCCAAAAGCTGCGCAACATCATCGGGCAAAGCTCGATGGTGCTCAGCGGCGATCGGCATCGGGAACGCCGTGCCGTGATCCATCAGCAACTCGCGCGCGGCCTGGCCTCCACTTATATCCCGCAGATTTCCGCGATCATCCGCCACCACGCGGCGCTGCTGGCGCGCGAGCAGGTGTTCGATGCTCATGCCGCCACCGCGCCGTTGGCTTTGCGCATGACGTCGATGATCCTGTTCGGCTCGCGGGCGTTATCGCCCGGCGACGAGAACATGTTGGTCGAGGCCGTCCACATGGTCGAAGACGATCTCGCCGCCGACATGTTCAAGATCGTTCCCGATCTGCCCTGGGTGCGCAGGCGCAAGAAGCAGAGACTGCAGGAGGGGCGGCAAATGATGTCGCTGGTAATCAGCCGCGCGCGCTCCAAGGCCGCCGAGAGCAGTCTGCTGCGCGCGCTGCAAACGTTGAACCTGTCGGAAGAGGAGCTCAACGACGAAGTCCTGCTGCTGTTCCTGGCCGGTCATCACACCAGTGGCACGGCGGCGGCGTGGCTGCTTTATCATCTCGCCGCCAACGACAGTCTGTGCAACGCCATCGCCCACGAGGCGCGATCGGTCTCCGACGACACCGGCGAGATTCGGCTGGACATGCTTAAGAACGCGACGCTGAGCCTGGCGGCCGGCCGCGAGACATTGCGGCTGTTTCCGTCGGCCTATTGGCTGTCGCGCGAGGCGAAGCAGCCGGTCGAGCTGGCAGGCCGCAAGTTTAAGCGCGGCACGTCATTCTTGATGAGCGCCTGGCATCTGCATCGCGATCCACGCTACTGGGATCGGCCGGACGAGTTCGATGTCAGCCGGGCGCATATGAAGAACCCCGCCTACATTCCGTTCGGCGCCGGGCCGCGCGCCTGCGTCGGCATGGGCGTCGGGCTGCTCGAGCTGCAATTGCTGGCGCTGGAGATGGCCGCTTCGCTCGAGTTCAAGGATGTCTCGCCATTTCCGGCCCCGCCGCCGAAGCCGTCCGTGACGTTGATTCCGCCGCAGATCCGCATCGAGGTTGGTCTGCGTCAAACCGTGAAGACTGCCGCCGTTGCCTGAATTGCAGCTGCCTGAAAAAAGGAGACGCCCATGCCCCAAGCAAAGACCCAGGCCACACGCCGTAGCGCGCAGGACTCTCCCGAGCTGCTGATCTCGTTCCTGCAGTACGCGCTCGATGATGTGCGCGCGCTCAGTGAGCGCAGCGGTCGCCATCTTGAACTTGCGATCGCGACCTTGGCCGAGGACACGAGCGTGATCGACGTCGCCGCCGCGGTCAGCAACCTGCGGTCCCGTTCGTAGACGGCCGCGCCGCAGATGACGCGATCCCGATCAATGAACTTCGTCGGCGATCTTTTCGACGAGGCTGACGAGGGTGCGCCGCATTTCCGGATCGTTGATCCTGGAAAATGCCTGCACCAGCCGGAACGGCTGCGGATCGGCAATCAGGCTGAGCGGTGAAAAGTCGTCGACCGACGCCCGATCGGGCCGCTCGGCGCCCTCGAAGAACGCGCTGATCTCGATGCCGAGGATCGACGCGATGCGGAACAGGCGTCCGCCGCCGACCCGGTTGACGCCGCGCTCATACTTCTGCAACTGCTGGAAGGTCAGACCGAGCTGGTGTGCGAGCTCCTCCTGCGACATCGACTTGGCAAGGCGGTGGAGCTTGATGTTGCGACCCACAAGGATATCGACAGGGTCAGGCTTTTTTCCCATGTGCGTGACAATGACTTTTGAGGAAGGAAGCGCGGACAATACCTCCAAACACAACCGCAAGGCTAGTCCCGATTCATATCATTGTTAGGTTGATGAGATCATTGGCGCCGCGTGGTTATTCGGGCGCGCCGATCGCTAATTTAGTGTCGTGATTCGGAAGTTCGCTTGAGTGCTCGGCTTGCTCCGGAGCGAAACTCGAATTCGGGACACTAGCCCTCGCGATTCGATGGTTTCCGTCGCTGGCTTTGCGTGCGGCGTTGCACCTCGCCTTTGAGGGCGACATTCCGCTGAGCGACGCACGCACCTTGCCGGCGCAACAGCCATAGCCTAAATGACCGCGCAAAAGACGACCTCGCATCTTTCCCTTTTTCTCGGTGGGGACGGTCCTGCCAATGACGGAGGTCCTGTCATGGCCTGGGTTTTGCTGTTCTTTGCCGGCCTGTTTGAAATCGGCTGGGCGATCGGTCTCAAGTTCACGGAAGGCTTCAGCCGCCTGCTCCCAACGGTGCTCACCGTCCTCTGCATGGCGCTCAGCATCGGCCTGCTGGGCCTTGCCTTGAAGACCTTGCCCGTGGGCACCGGCTATGCGGTGTGGACCGGCATCGGCACGATCGGCACGGCAGCGTTGGGGATCGTCCTGTTCGGCGAGCCGGCGACCGTGCTGCGGCTCGGCTGCATCGGCCTCATCGTCGCGGGGATCGTCGGGCTCAAGCTCGTCAGCTAGTGTGGTTTGGATTTGAAGTTCCTGCAATGAGCCTGCCGCAACGAGGGCAGGAACTTCAAATGCACCACACTAGATTCATAACGTTGCCAGTGTCGTTCCGATTCGGAAGTTCGCTCCGGCGCGGGCTGCAAACTCAAGCGGAACTTCCGAATCGCGACACTAGGCCGGCACGATCACCGTGGCCGGGCGCGCTGGCACCGACGACGAGCTCTTCGTGGTGACCCGCAATGCGGCCGGCACGGCCGGGAACCGTTCGTTCGCCGTGCACATCCTCTGCTGACGCTGCTGAAGCAGATGATCCCGCAGGGCACGAACGCTCCGACGGGAGAGAAAGACGATCGATTGCCTGGATCCTGTTGATCAGGGCGTTGTGGACCAGGGAGGGAGAGATGAGCGTACGGTTCGATCTGTCGACACGTGGGCACGGCGTGTTCCGCGCCCTTTGCCCACCCTACGGTTTACCAATGCTCGATCCCGATCACATCCAGGAACTGTTTTCCGCCTTCGGCGCGGTGTCGGTGCGGCGCATGTTCGGCGGCGCCGGCCTCTATGCGGACGGCACCATGTTCGCGCTGGTCGCCGACGGCGTGATCTACCTCAAGACCGCGCCCGATGGCACTGACGCGTTCGTGCGCGAGGAGTGCGGACCGTTCAGCTACGCCACCAAGGACGGCACGCGCCAGATCACGTCGTACTGGCGCATGCCCGACCGGCTCTATGACGATCCCGACGACTTGGCGCGATGGGCGCGCACAGCGCTCGCCGTGGCAAGGGCGGGGCAGGCAAAGAAGGCGCGCCCGAAGTCCAGCCGCGCCAGGGCGAAATCGCGCAAGCGCTGAAGCCGCGTGCCTCACTTCGGCGGCGGGAAGCCGGCGCGGGTCGCGAAATATTCCCAGGCGCGGTCCGTGCCGAGCGGGCTGAACAACACGCCCCGCGTCGACTCGACCTCCGCCGCGCTGAGCGCCTTCACCTTGGCGCCGGGGCGTCCGAGCGTGAGCAGATGCGCGCGCGTCTGCATGTCGGCGTTGAGCATCAGGCCGATCGAGGTGAGCACCGTCCGCTTGACGTCGCTGGTGCCGATCACGGCGCCGTGCCCGCGCATCAGGCAGGCAGGCCCTTGCCCAAGCGCGTTGGCGAGCGAACGGCCGATCGCGTCGTTGACCACCAGCATGGTCTTCTCGTCGGGGAAGTCGTCGCGGATGTCCCAGTTGGGAACGTGTTCGCCGATCGACGACGCCATCACCCAGACCGCGCCCACCGGGGCATCGACGATCGTGAACGGGATCAGCACATGCGCGTGGCTGTGGCACACCGACATCACGTCGGCGCGCGCCCGGTAGATGCAGCCGTGGATGAAACGCTCGGCATAAGGCACGCGGTTGTCGAGGTCGATCGCACTGCTGTCGAGATCGAACTCGATCAGGTCGTCGTCTTCGACCAGCTCCGGGCTGCGCGAGCGCGCCAGGAAATAGCGCCCGGGATTCTCCGGATGCCGGATGCTGATATGGCCGAACGCATCGACCACCCCCTCGCGGCCGAGAATCCGGTTGGCGATGATCAGGTCGCGAAGAGCGTTCTGGATGGTGTTGCTGCGGTCGGTCATCGATGCTCCACGCGGCTTCTCACCGCATCATGATGATGCTACCCTGGCCGTTGCTCATGCCGTCGGCCAGCAGCGGGCGCGACCGGTCCACGCACAGGCCCGATTCGAGCGCGAAGGCAATCCGCAATCCAGGCAAGAGGTGCGCCGCAATTTCGGAATGGAACGCCGCCCCGGAACGAGCGCGAGGTCGACGCCCAGCACCGACCGGCCCATAATCTCGCGCCACGTCTCCAGTCCGCTGCGGGTCAGGATGTCGTCGCGTGTGAACCGCAGTGTTGCGCTATCGGTTGCGACCGTGTGTATGGGCAGTCTCCTGCTCGCCCGCCGCCCCCCAGCAGCGCGCCCCAATTCTCAATGCCGCGTCGAAAACGTCAAACGGATTCGCCTCCGGCCCAATTCGTTCGTTTCCGTGCTAGTGTCCCGAATCCGAAGTTCGCTTGATTTTGCGGCGCCCTCCGTAGCGAACTTCGGATTCGAAGGACACTAGCAAGTTATTGAGTCTAGTGTGGTTTGGTTCAGAAGTTCGCTTGATGGACTCGCGGCAGCACGCGTAGGGTGGGCTGAGCGAAAGCGAAGCCCACGCGGATCAGCACGGAGATCGCCGTAGCCGGATGGAGCCCCCGGGTCGCGCCTTCGGCGCGCCCGAGGATAAACTACGCGACATCCGGGAACGGCGGTCCTAGCGCTCAAAGGCCTTGACAGCCGATGACTGATGATTTATGAAAGTCGTCAGTCGATAGCAACGGTGCCGAAAGGGCCATCCCGTGATCCCGCAGGCGAAGATCAAGCCCGACGATACCCGCGAGCGGATCATGGACGTCGCCGACGCCCTGTTCCGGCGGCTCGGCTTCGCCAAGACCGCGGTCGCCGACATCGCCGGCGAGCTCGGGATGTCCCCGGCTAACGTCTACCGGTTCTTCCCCTCCAAGAACGCCATCGTCGAGGCGATCTGCCGGCGCTGCCTGAGTGAGGTCGACGAGCGCGCCTGGGCGATCGCCCGCTCGCGCGGCCCGGCAGCGGCGCGGATCGAGCGCCTGGTGCTCGAGATCCTCGCGTACCACAAGGATAATCTCCTCACCGACAAGCGCGTCAACGACATCGTGCTGGTCGCGATCGAGGACTCTTGGGACGCCATCCAGGCGCACAAGGACGTCATCAGAAACGTCACCGAGCTGATCCTGCGCGACGGCATCGAGGCCGGCGAGTTCGAGCGGGTCGATCCGACCGAGACCTCACGGCTGCTGATGCGGTCGCTGGTCGCTTTCATGCACCCGGTGCTGATCAGCCAGTGTCTTGCTGGCGAAGAGAACGTCGAAGCGGAGGCCCGCACCATGGTCCGCTTCGTCCTGCGCGCGATCACCCCAAGGACATAATCTCATGCCCGACCGGCTCGGCGATTTCGTGTGGCCAAAATATGACGAAATAACAGTTTCGTCAGTCATCACAAGTCAGTGACAAGGAAATCTCGCGATGTCTCCGGCAAGCTCGGCACAGAAGCCCATCATCGCCCTCGCAGCGCTCCTGTTCCTCGCGGCCTGCCAGGCCGAGACGGCGCCGGCCCCTGAGGCCGAGCGTCCGGTGCAGGTGCAACGCGTCGCATTCGAGACCGAGGACACAGCACACGACTTTGTCGGTGTGGTGCGGGCGCGCTACGAGACCGACCTCGGTTTCCGCGTCGCGGGCAAGATCGTTGCCCGACGGGTCAATGTCGGCGACCGCGTGCGCGCAGGCGACCTGGTCGCGCAGCTCGACCCTGAGGATCTGCGGCTGCAGGCCGAGAGCGCCGAAGCCGAGTTCGCCGCCGCGACCACGAATCTCACGCAGGCCGCCGCCGACCATGAGCGCTACACCACGCTGCGGGCGCGCGGCTTCGCATCGATCGCAGAGTTCGATCGCAAGACCGCGGCGAAGGGCGAGGCGGAAGGACGGCTTGCGCGCGCACGGCGGGCGCTGGAACTGGCGCGCAATCAGCTCGGTTATGCCGACCTCAAGGCGGGCGCGGACGGCGTGATCACGGCGGCGCTTGCCGAGCCCGGACAGGTCGTCGCTGTCGGTCAGCCGGTGCTGCGCCTCGCGCATCGCGGCGAGAAGGAAGCCGTGGTTGCGCTGCCGGAGACCTGGCTCGGCCAGGCGCGCGAGGCGAAGGCAACCGTCAGCCTGTGGTCCGCCAACGGCCGCCGCTTTGCCGCACGGTTGCGCGAATTGTCGCCGCAGGCCGATCCAGCGACCCGCACCTACGCGGCGCGTTTCACGATCGCGGAGGCTGACAACAGCGTCGCGCTCGGCATGACCGCCACCGTGACGCTCGCCCGCGGCGCCGATACGCCGGTTGCAAGGCTGCCGCTGTCGGCGGTGCTCAACCGCGGCAAGGGGCCGTCGGTCTACGTGGTCAACGACTCCGGCGAACTGGCGCTGCGGCCGGTGACCATCGCCTCGTTCAACGAGGACGCGGCGCTTGTCACCGGCGGAATCGGCTCCGGCGATAAGGTCGTGACGCTCGGCGTTCAGAAGCTCGAAGCCGGTCTCAAGGTCCGTACCGTGGAAAGCCGGTGATGGACGTGCGCCCTGCCAACTCTCGATACGTGTCCCGGACGCGCAGCAGCGTGCAACGCTGCTGCGCAGAGCCGGGACCATTCCAAACTCGGAGTCCGTAACGGTCCCGGTTCTGCAGCGCATCACTGCGTGCTGCGCCGCGCCCGGGACACAGGACTGCATAATTCTGGGAGCGGCGTCATGCAGCGCTTCAATCTGTCGGCCTGGGCGATCACGCATCGGCCGCTCATCCTGTTCATGATCCTTCTGCTCAGCGCGGCCGGAGCCTACTCCTACCTCAATCTCGGCCGTGCCGAAGATCCTTCGTTCACGATCAAGATCATGGTCGTCAACGTCGCCTGGCCGGGCGCGACCGCCGCGGAGATGCAGACGCAGGTCGCCGACAAGATCGAGAAGAAGCTGCAGGAACTGCCGCACCTCGACCGCGTGGAGAGCTACTCTCAGGCGGGCGTGTCGTTCATCCGGGTGTTCCTCAGCGATACGACTCCGCCCGCCGAGGTCAAGGACCTATGGTACCAGGTCCGCAAAAAGGTGGGCGACATCCGCGGGGAGCTGCCGTCCGACATCGTTGGGCCGAACTTCAACGACGAATTCGGCGACGTCTATTCGGCACTCTACATGCTATCCGCGGACGGCCTGAACTTTGCCGAGCTCAAGGCGCGCGCCGAGAGCATGCGGCAGCGGTTGCTCCGCGTGCCTGACGTCAACAAGGTCGACATCATCGGCGAACAGCCCGAGCGCATCTTCATCGAGTTCAGCCACGCCAAGCTCGCGACCCTCGGCATCACCCAGCAGCAGATCTTCGACAGCGTCGCCAAGCAGAACGCCGTCGTCTCCGGCGGCTCCATCGACACCTCGGCCGATCGCATCAATCTGCGCGTGACCGGCGCATTCAGCGGCGCGGAAGCGATCGCCGCGGTGCCGGTGCAGGCGGACGGGCGCGTGTTCCGGCTCGGCGACATCGCCACGGTGAAGCGCGGCTACGAGGATCCGCCGAGCTTCATCGTGCGCACGGGCGGCAAGCCGGCATTGGGCCTCGGCGTTGCGATGCAGGAGGGCGCCAACATCATCACGCTCGGCGAGAACCTGAAGCGGGCGATGGATGCGATCACCGCCGAGCTGCCCGTCGGCATCGAGGTGACGCAGATCGCGGATCAGCCGCACATCGTCGACGACTCGGTCTCGGAATTCTTCACGGTCTTCGCCGAAGCGCTGGTGATCGTGCTGGTGGTGAGCTTCCTGTCGCTCGGCCTGCGCACCGGCATCGTCGTCGCGCTGTCGGTGCCGCTGGTGCTGGCGATCGTGTTCGTGGTCATGTTCGCTACGAGCATGGACCTGCACCGCATCACGCTCGGCGCGCTGATCATCGCGCTCGGGCTGCTGGTCGACGATGCGATCATCGCCATCGAGATGATGGTGGTGAAGATGGAGCAGGGCTTCGACCGGGCGCGCGCCGCGACCTTCGCCTGGACCTCGACCGCGTTCCCGATGCTGACCGGCACGCTGGTCACCGCCGCCGGCTTCCTGCCGGTCGGCTTCGCCAAATCGAGCGCCGGGGAATATGCCGGCGGCATTTTCTGGGTGGTCGGCCTCGCGCTGATCGCCTCCTGGTTCGTCGCCGTGCTGTTCACGCCGTATCTCGGGTTGAAACTGTTGCCGGACTTCGCCAAGCACAGAGTCAATCACGATCCGGACGCGATCTATGACACCCGCGTCTACCGGGCGCTGCGGCGCGTGATCGAGCGGTCCTTGCGCTGGCGCAAGACCGTCGTCGCCGCCACGGTGCTGATGTTCGTCGCCAGCATCGCCGGTTTCGGCTTCGTGCAGCAGCAGTTCTTCCCGACCTCGACCCGTAACGAGCTGTTTTTCGAGATGCGGTTGCCGGAAGGAACCGCGATCGGCGTCACCGATTCCACCGCCAGACAGGCCGAGCGTCTGATCGGCGACGATCCGGACGTCGCGACCTACACGACGTATGTCGGGCGAGGCGCGCCGCGCTTCTGGCTCGGTCTCAACCCGGTCCTGCCGAACGCCAACTTCGCGCAGATCGTGATCGTCACCAAGGGCGTCGAGGCGCGCGAGCGGGTCAAGGCGCGGCTCGAGAAGGCGCTCGCCGAGGGGGCGCTGGCGCAGGCACGCACGCGCGTCGACCGGTTCGTGTTCGGCCCGCCGGTCGGCTTCCCAGTGCAGTTCCGCGTGGTCGGCCCCGATCCGATGAAGGTGCGCACCATTGCCGACGAGGTGCGCAAGGTGATGGCGGAGAATCCCAAACTCATCGACCCGCACCTCGACTGGAGCGAGCAGGTGAAGTCGATCCGTCTCGAGGTCGACCAGGACCGCGCACGCGCGCTCGGGCTGACGCCGCAGGACATCGCGCAGACGCTGCAGACGCTGGTATCAGGCTATACCGTGACGCACTACCGCGAAGGCATCGAGCGCATCAACGTTGTGGCGCGTGCGGTTCCCGCCGAGCGGCTCGACCTCGACCGGCTGCCGGCGCTGACCGTCGCCACCCGCAACGGGGTCGCGGTGCCGCTGTCGCAGGTCGCGCGCCTGTCCTACGAGTACGAGGAGCCGATCCTGTGGCGGCGCAACCGCGATCTGGTGCTGACGGCGCGCGCCGATGTTGTCGACGGGGTGCAGGCGCCAGATGTGAGCAACGAGGTGCTGCCGAAGCTGCAGGGGATCAAGGAAACGCTGCCCTACGGCTACCGCATCGAGACCGGCGGGTCGATCGAGGAAAGCGTCAAGGCGAATGGCGCGCTCGCCGCAGTGTTCCCGTTGATGGCGATTGCGATGCTGGCGCTCCTGATGATCCAGCTGCAGAGCTTCTCGCGACTGGCGCTGGTGTTCGTGACGGCGCCGCTGGGGCTGATCGGCGCGACCGGCGCCTTGCTGATCTCCAATCAGCCTTTCGGTTTCGTGGCGCTGCTCGGGCTGATCGCGCTCGCCGGCATGATCATGCGCAACACGGTGATCCTGGTCGACCAGATCGACCGCGACATCGCGGCCGGCCACGCGCGGCATCGGGCGATCATCGATGCCACCGTCCGCCGTGCGCGGCCGGTCGTGCTTACCGCGCTCGCCGCGATCCTCGGCATGATTCCATTGGCACGCAGCGTGTTCTGGGGCCCGATGGCCATCACCATCATGGGCGGGCTGTTCGTGGCGACGATCCTCACGCTGCTGGTCGTGCCGGCGCTTTATGCCCTCTGGTTCCGAGTGCGGCAGGATGAGCCGGCGACCGAAGACGCGAGCGGCGGCGAGGTAGATGATGCATTAGCTCCGCACACGGAGCCGGAGCGGATCGCGGCTTAGCGCATGATCGCTGAAAAGTGAGCAACGGTCTCGAAAAAAGCTCATGCGCGATCAGGATTGGATCATGATCCGACGTAATTAGGTCGCATCATGGTTTTATGAGTAGGCAAGCGCGGCGGAAACGAACATCTGATCGATGAGGCGGAACATGAGTTGGAGCCATTGCGAACCGACCCTCGAGGAGATCCTGTCCGATCCCATTGTCACGGCCGTGATGCAGGCCGATGCCGTCGATCCGGATGAGCTCGATGCCATGCTGAGCCAAGTCGCCCGCGGACTTCATGAAGCCGAAGCGGAGGACTTTACGGCCGCCGGGCAGTAACGAAGGGTCGTATCCTGGATCAAGCGCGCGCAGAAGACCGGCAAATGACAACGGCCTGCGCGCCTCTGCGGCCATGAAGGCTGCGGCATCCTGATGGGTCGCACGGCTCCAAGCGAATCCGCGCTTTCTGTTCGGGAAGTCTGTGGTACGACGGGCCGCCACGCTCAAGTCTGATGCCGGGAGTCCAGCCATGCCCGCGTTCATCTGCACCGCCTGCGGCACCCAATGTGCGCCCAGCGAGGCACCGCCGCCGCGTTGCCCGATCTGCGACGAAGAGCGGCAATACGTGCCGCCGGGCGGACAGACCTGGACGACATTGGAGTCGCTCGCGGCACGACACGTCAACAGCTACCGTGAGCATGAGCCTGGCTTGCTCGGAATCGGCACCCAGCCCAGCTTCGCGATCGGCCAGCGCGCGCTTCTGATCCGCACGCCGCACGGCAACGTGCTGTGGGACTGCATCTCCATGCTCGATGCGGCGACCGTCACCCTGATCAACGCGCTCGGCGGCCTCAAGGCGATCGCCATTTCACATCCGCATTTCTACACGACCATGGTGGAATGGAGCCGGGCCTTCGGGGGCGCGCCGATCCACCTGCATGCCGCCGACCGGGACTGGGTCATGCGGCCCGATCCGGTGATCCGGTTCTGGGATGGCGAGACGATGCCGTTGTCACCGGACGTGACGCTGATCCGTTGCGGCGGGCATTTCCCCGGCGCCGCCTGTCTGCACTGGGCGAAGGGCGCCAGCGGCAAGGGTGTGCTGTGCACGGCCGACACCGCGACCGTGACGGTCGACCGCAAGTTCCTCACCTTCATGCGCAGCTATCCCAACCTGATCCCGTTGTCGGCGAAGCAGGTGCGCAGCATCGCGGCGGCGCTGGAGCCGTTCGCTTACGATACGATTTACGGCCACTACTTCGACCGCGTTATCCGGGCGCATGCCAAGGAGGCCATGCGAGCTTCGGTCGAGCGGTACGCCGCGGCGGTAGGCGGTCTCTATGAGGATGGACGCTGAGGGATTCCCCGCGGGTCGTTCCCGCGCAAGCGGAACCCATAACCACAGACCTCACAGACACGGCGTTTGCGTCCCCGCTTTGCGCGGGGACGACGTGGGTGTGGACGTGATCCCCAGAAAGGGATCGTCAGTTCGCGGCGAAGCAATACAGCAGGCCGGCGCCGCCGGAAGCCTTCAGGTTGTCCAGGCTGCAGCCGCGCGAGGGATGCGAGGAATTCCAGGACTTGGACGGCGCATCGTCGCGCAGACCCATGCGGTCGTGATGGCCGACGATCGCGGTGCCTTCCCCGCCCTTCGTCCAGTTACCACAGGTCATGTCCTTTTCGCCCGTCATCGCACGACCCTGTGGGTCCGAGCCGGTCAGAATGTCGTGCTGGTTCGGCGCATCGCCGCGACCGTTGACCATTTCGCCCTTCTCGTTCAGCGCGGTCTGCTTGGTCAGATTGTTGTTGTCGCCGTGCAGGTCGTCAGCGCTCTTGGCGACGACGACGCCCTTGGCGTTCTGCCACGGGCCGCCGCCGATGCGGTCGCGTGCATTGACGGCCGAGGCCCCGCCCATCGCCTGTGCACTCAGGTAGGCGCGCCAGGTCTTCCCCTCGCCACCTGCCGCCTGCGCCAAGGTCTGACAGTGCTGGTCGGCACCCGCGATGCCGCCGAAGTCCGCGCCTTTGCCGGCGCCGACGCTGGTGATGAAGAACGTCATATTGGCCGCGCCGCCCTGTTGCGCCTGCAACGGGCTCGTCGAGCCCAGCAAAAGCAATGCGAGCGACGCTGCGATCGGCAAACCTATCCGGCTCTTCATGTCCATCCTCCCGTGATCCACCGGGTGAGTGTTGCCGGTGGGCTGTCTTGGCCGTACCCTGGTGACGACCCTGCCAGATAACAATCGGCTTGAGCCCGAAATTCCGCGCCGATACGAATGATCCCGGCCGGGCGTCCACCGGGCCGGCGGCCGCGCCATTAACCGAGTATTAGCCACCTATTTCTCCAATTTGCTGTACCGGTCGGCGTTCGGCACGCGCCGTTGCCCGGTTAACAGGATTTTAGACTATAGCGCGACAATCAGGATGAGAACGGCGCGGCAATCTGGATGAGACGAGGCAGCCGTGTGCGGTGATGATTGACGCTGGCCGCCGTCTTGGCAAGCGTTTTGATTGACG
>WHTM01000070.1 GCA_009377755.1 Hyphomicrobiales bacterium
GACGGAGAACGCCAGCTCCGCGGAGTAAGATACGGACTGCAACGACATTGTGCGACGGCGAAGTTCGCCGCCGAAACTACGCTATTGCCGCCGTTTGTACCCTCACTCCCAACAGATTGTTCTGAGCGATGGTAACGCACTGATTTTTCGGTGCAAATTTTTTCTGCGCGCGATGAAGAACCGTCTCCCCGATCCGTCAGAAATTTGCGCTCTTGATTTCAAAAGGGAATTTCGTGGATTCGGAATCTACTCGGTTTCAGCGACTATCGACATCGATCGGTTCGGTTCTTGGCATCCCAACCGACGAGGCCATTGCTCTCTCCTGGTGAAAATACCGTCAACTCACTCCTCGGCTCATCGCTCTTTTCACGAGTGTAGCGATCGCTGCCTCTTCTGCGACGGTCAGCTCCTTTCAGCACGTAGGCGGTCGGTCGCATCTGGCCCGCGTCTAAGTTCAGCGCGCGTTCGATCCGAGGGAAAGAACGCTTACAGGGCAAGCGGTCGGAGAAGCGTTCCAGCAATCTGCTAGCAGTGGATTCGCAGGGACCTCAATTTCTGCCTCGTTCAATCTCCCATCTCCTTACGAGCTTGGTGTGCGCTGTCCGTCACGTCGTGCAGAACCCGCCACATGTCGCGCCACTGCGCCGCGGTCATTTTTGAGCGCAGGCGATTTTGTGCTCGGCGCCATCCAGGCCTGGCAGCCGTCAGCAAATCCTCTCCGGCTGCCGTAGGGCGGAAGCCGCGCTCACGCTGATCGTCAGCCGCCGCGTGCTCGACCCATCCGTTTCTTTTCAGCAACGCTAAGTTTCGCGAAAGCGTGGTCTTATCGAAAGCAAGCGTTCTAGCGAGCGTGGACTGGCTGCAGCCGGGCCTACTGGCGATAGCCGAAAGCAATGCAAACTGGGACGTCGGAAGGTGGGGCCGCAGCTCTTCGTCATAGAGCTGCGTAACGAGCCGCGCCACCCTTCGAAGCGTTGCACAGGCACATACAATATCCGGGAGCTTCTCTCTCGCTTTCGCGCGCTTTGTCATCCTCGTAATCGCTCCTTGCCGCCAGCAATGCCAAGGGGGTCGGCGAGGCTGCGGTTATAAATCCGTAGTCCACCAATTTTTACTCGGAACCGCAGCGACGCCCAGGTGGTTGCATATACGACCGTGGTCGTATATGCAACCAAATCCCGGTTCGACTTACCAGTGGCGGTGGCCTAGCGCTTGAGTGTGCCGTCCATCCGTTACAACCAGGAGAAATGCAATGACTCAAAATGCTGCAATGAGGGGCGAGAAGATTTACGAGATGGAACTCGATCTCTCTGGAGTCACCGACTACGGCGTGAGCATGGACGCCATCCTTGCCGGCCAGGAAGCGATTCCACTACACGGAGCCCGATTTGACCTTGCGGTCGATGGGCCGTTCAAGGGCCGCCTCGCGGGACGCGCGCACGGCGTCGACTATCTGCGGGTGCGCGCCGATGGTCGCATCGACCTTGACCTGCACCTGATCATCGAGACCGAGGACGGCCACCGGATCGCGTTGTCTGGCGACGGCCAGGCGGCGCCGCGACCCGGCAAGCCGGTGCTCGACATCTTCGCAAACGTCCGCCTCTCCACCGCGTCCAAGGACTATGCCTGGGTCAATGAGCGACAGATCTGGGGCGTGGGGACCGCGAGCCTGGCGACCGGGAAGGTCCTCGCCGAAGGCTTCATGCAGTGAAAGCGATATCGCACAGGAGATTATTGCCATGAACACACCACCGATCGTGTCGCCTGAGGCGTGGGAAGCCGCGCGACTTGAGATGCTCGTGAAAGAGAAGGCCTTCACCCGAGCTCGGGACGGGCTGGCCGCCGAGCGTCGGCGGATGCCGTGGATGCCGGTCGAGAAGGCCTATCAATTCGAGGGCCCGAAGGGCAAGGCGAGCCTGCTCGACCTGTTCGAGGGCCGCCGCCAGCTGATCGTCTACCGCGCCTTCTTCGAGCCTGGGGTCGCCGGCTGGCCCGATCATGCCTGCCTCGGCTGCTCCTTCCATGGGGACCAGGTCTCGCACCTCGCCCATCTGAACGCCCGCGACACCACCCTCGCGTGGGCTTCGCGCGCGCCGCAGGCGGACATCGTGCGCATGAAGGCGAAGATGGGCTGGGATATGCCCTGGTACACCATGACCGATAGCTTCGACGTCGACTTCAGCGTGGACCAGTGGCACGGCCACAACGTGTTCTTCCACGACGGCGACAAGGTGTTCCGCACTTACTTCATCAACAACCGTGGCGACGAGGCGATGGGGACCACCTGGAGCTACCTCGACCTCGCCTCGCTCGGCCGCCAGGAAACCTGGGAGGACTCGCCGGAAGGCTATCCCCAGAGCCCGCCTTACAAGTGGTGGAACTGGCACGACCAGTACTCGGCCGACGCCGCCCCTGACAGGAGATGGGACGAGACGGTGGACGCCGGGCGGAGCGGTAAAGCCTGACCCGAAAGCCCGATTCGGCGACGGAGGTGACCGGCCACACGCAGGTGTGACCGACGGCGCGAGGCACTTGTCGACAAACAAGGCACACCATGTGAACTTTGCGGACGTTCGGTATCTATCGAAGACGGACATTCGCTCCCGTACTTTATTTCCACCGATAGCCGCCACTCCCCCTTACTCCATCGGATGGTCCCACAACGTAATGATTGCCGTCAGCGATGCAACGGCGATCTGCTATACTTCGTCCCTCCCGGAGCGAACTGATGGCCAATCTCAATCATCGCTATCCTGGCGCGCGCGAGAACGGCGAACTGGAGCGAGGCCGCGAGTGTTTTCGACAGCGCGCCTGGTCCGATGCCTACAGGTCACTCACGCGCGCCGATCAAGCAGCCCCGCTTGCTGCCGACGATCTCCAGCTGCTGGCGACGTCGGCATATCTGATCGGCCATGATGATGAATACCTGAAAATACTCGAGCGCGCCCACCACACACATCTAACGGCCGGCAACTGCCCACAGGCTGTTCGATGTGCGTTCTGGCTGGGACTGCAGCTTATCTTCCGAGGCGAACATGGCCCTGGAAACGGATGGCTTGCTCGCGCCCATCGCCTGCTCGAACGTGATGAGAACGATTGCGTGGAGTGGGGATATCTTCTGTTGCCGACCGTGCTCCAGAATCTAGAGGCCGGTGACTGGGATGCGGCATTTGCCGGCGCGACCGAAGCAGCAGAACTCGGCGAACGATTCACAGAAGCAGAGCTGATCGCCGCCGCCCAACTTCTCCAGGGCCGAGCCCGGCTGCATCAGGGGCGGGTCGAAAGGGGATTGGCATTGCTGGACGAAGCAATGGTGATGGTCACGGCGGGCGAACTGTCGCCCGTGGTCACCGGCCTGATCTATTGCAGCGTCATCGATGGCTGCCAGCAGGTATACGCAGTGAGCCGGGCCCGTGACTGGACTGCCAAGCTCGCCGAATGGTGCAAGGAGCAACCCGATCTGGTTTTCACCGGCAGGTGCCTTGTGCATCGCGCGGAGATCATGCAGCTGAACGGCGCCTGGCCAGATGCAATCGAAGAGGCGCGCCGCGCGAGCGAGCGCCTCGCCCACAGGGCCGATAAACAGGCTGCGGCCGCGGCATTCTATCAAGAGGCGGAGGTCCATCGACTTCGGGGCGAGTTCGCGGCAGCCGAAGACGCGTACAAAATGGCGAGCCAATGGGGATGGGAGCCGCAGCCGGGCCTCGCTTTGCTGCGGCTTGCACAGGGTCGCCCTGACGCAGCATCGGCCGCGATGCGTCGCGTTTTGAACGGAGCCGGCGATCGGCTGCAGCGTGCGAGGCTCCTGCCCGTCTATGTCGAGATCATGCTGGCTGCGGGCGATATCGAGGCGGCGCGCAGTGCGGCCAGCGAACTCGGGATGATCGCCGAGAGCTTTGGCTCGGACGTGCTCGAAGCGATCGCCTCGCACGCCCGCGGGGCGGTCGCGCTTGCCGAGGGCAACGCGCAGGCAGCCCTTGGTCCGCTGCGCCGCGCTTTTGAGGCTTGGCAATGGGCAGAGGCGCCGTATCTGGCGGCGCGGGTGCGCGTTCAGATTGGATTGGCCTGCCGCGCTCTCGGCGACGACGACGGCGCCAGGCTCGAGCTGGATGCGGCGCGCCGCGTGTTCGAGCAACTCGGAGCCGCGCCGGATCTTGCTCGCCTCGAAGCCCGAGCAGCGGCAGTATCGGCGCCCAATCGCCCCCACGGATTGACAAAGCGAGAGCTGCAAGTGCTTCAGTTGGTTGCAGCCGGCAAGACCAACAAGGCGATTGGGACCGCATTGTTCATCAGCGAGAAGACGGTCGACCGGCACGTCGGCAACATCTTCAACAAGCTCGACGTTCCGTCGCGGGCGGCCGCGACCGCGTACGCGTACAAGCACAAGCTAGTCTGAAGCGCACTGAACCACGCCATGGGGAGAACTACCCAATTTGCCAATCGGCAAAAATTGGGGAATTCGCTCGAAGCGCGGCCCGCTCCTTCGCCATAGCTTCCACAGCGAACCGGCACTTGACCGGCCAACGAATGTGCCGCCGCACGGCAATTTCGCAAAGCGCCCGACCGCCGCGTCGGCAGGGCGAGGCGGCACCACGAGCGTCGAGCTTGGAGGCACAGCATGACCACTCAACAACACGGACGGAACAGCCATGATGAAATCACGCTGGGACACCTTGAGGAAGGTGCCGCTTTCACGGCGTTGGCTCGAGGCCAACAAAAGGCGCCCAGTGAGCGGCAATCTCTGAGCCCCTCCACCCTGCCGTCGCCATCACGGCTCACCGATAACGCCTTTGCCTTCCAACGGACGGCGGCCATGCGCGCCGCGGTCGGGCTCGACGTGTTCACGGCGATCGGAGAAGGTTACGGCACGTCGGCGGCGCTCGCGGACCGCTGCGGTGCAGCCGAACGAGGCGTGCGGGTCTTGTGCGACTTTCTCGTCGCGATTGGCCTGCTCGGCCTGGCGGACGGGCGCTACGTGGCAGCGCCCGACGCGGCCGCCTATCTCGACCGACGCTCGCCGGCCTTCATTGGCGATGCGCTCAATTTCGTCACCTCGGACAGCGTACTCAAGGCGGTGCTGAGCGACCCTGTAGCTGTGGTCCGCCGCGGCGGAACCATCCTTGACGATGCTGAGCATTTTATCGCGCCGGATCAGGTCGACTGGACAACGTACGCTCGAGGCGTGGCGCCAATGATGGCGCGCTCGGCTATCTTCCTAGCCGATCTGGTCACAAGTCACGGCGGAACAATCGAGCGTATCCTCGACGTTGCCGCTGGTCCCGGCCAGAACGGTATCGCCCTCGCCAGGCGCGTGCCGGACGCGCACGTCATAGCTATCGACTGGCCGAGCGTGCTCGCAATCGCTGAAGAAAACGCCCGCGGCGCCGGCGTTGGTGAGCGGTGGAATGCTCGATCAGGCAACGCGCTGGAGACGGAGCTCGGTGGTCCGTACGATGTCGTCCTGATCGCACGTTTTCTTCATCTGCTAGCGCCCGATCAACGCGAAGCACTGCTGCGCCGGGTGCATGCGGCGCTAGCGCCAGGCGGGCGCACCGTGGCGATGCAGATCATGCTCAATGATGACCGCGTGTCGCCGCCCTTCGCGACGATGATGAACTTCAACGTTTTGGCCACCACGCCGTCTGGGCAGGTTCCGACGGTACCGGAGCTGGAGGCTCTCCTCCGCTCTGCCGGCTTCGACCGTCTGGAATGGCACGAGCTGCCCGACTCCGACGAGCGGATTGCTCTCGCCTGGAAATGAGGAGCCTAACAATGACTGACTGCTTCTCCTTCATGGATATGAACGGCATGGGCTGGATGATGTGGGCGGGCGGCCTGTTCTGGCTCCTGGTGCTCGCTCTGCTGGTCCTCACTGTGGCCGCGCTCCTCAAGCACCTGCGCTCCGAGCAGAGCGAAAGTTGACGGGGAGGTCGAACCAAAATGATCGGACAAGTCTATGCCGGATTCGTTCCCGGGCACTTGAACTCCCCTTGGGGCCTGGTGATTGGAAGCACCCTGATAGGCGTCGTTGCAACGCTGACCGCAGATGTGTGGGCGCGCCTCCTCCAAGCCGTCGCCAGACTCCCTCCGGCGAATTGGGGACTGGTCGGTCGCTGGGTGGCGTGGATGCCGCGCGGCAAATTCGTTCATCGCCCAATCACGGAAACGCCGGCGGTCCGCGGCGAGGCCGCAATCGGCTGGATATTCCATTATGCCGTCGGGATCATCTACGCAGCGCTCTATCTCGTGATCATGAGGCGAGGCTTCGAGTCCGAGCCGAGCTTCATTTCCGCTGTCGCCTTCGCCCTGATTCTTCTCGTGGCGCCCTGGTTTGTCATGCAGCCGGCGCTCGGTCTCGGCTTTATGGCCTCACATACTCCGAAACCCGCGGCGGTTCGGGCCGTCAACATCTCTGTGCACGCGTGGTTCGGCATAGGGCTCAACTTCGGTGCCGTTTTCTGGCTAACCGCCGCGAGATGAGCGACAGCCTTCGCGAAGGGCCGCTGGTAGCGGCGGATGTGAGGCAGGGTCCGCGCGATCTCGCTCGCTCGCCGCGCGCGTCGGAGAACAGCAGCTCATCGCCTAACGGGATCGACGAAAGCGCTGGACGGTAAAACACCAGCTCCAAGCAAATGTAAGGAGATTACGATGATGGACCGCATGATGGATGGCATGGGCTGGATGATGGGCGGCATGGGTGTGCTCTGGATCTTGGTGCTGCTGGCGCTCGTTCTCGGAATAGTCGCGCTGGTCAAATACCTTCGGAGTTGAGGTCTCGGATGTCCCAAGAAATCGAACGGAGTCCAGCATGTCTTTCTACGAGAACCGCATCCTGCCGCATCTGTTGAATCTGGCCATACGTAACCGGCATCTCGTTCCATATCGCGAACGCGTCATTTCCGCTACTGAGGGTCGAGTGCTCGAGATCGGAATCGGATCAGGCCTAAATCTTCCCTTCTATCGACCGCAGGTGAGCGAAGTTCTTGGGCTTGAGCCGTCGCCCCGGCTTATCGCTATGGCCAAGCGCGTAGCAAGCCGCGCCTCCACGCCTGTCACCTTCATGAGGGTTCCGCTGAAGCGATCCCACTGGACAAGGGGAGCGTCGACACCGTGGTGACGACCTGGACGCTCTGCACGGTACCGCGAGCGGTTCAGGCGCTCGAGGAAATGCGCCGGGTGCTGAAGCCCGGCGGACAGCTCCTGTTCGTGGAGCACGGCCAAGCGCCCGAGGCCAATGTGCGCTGGTGGCAGGATACGCTGAACCCGTGCTGGAAGAGGATCGGAGGCGGCTGCCATTTGAACCGGCCAATCCGCAATATGATCGAGACCGCCGGCTTTCGTATCACCGGCATCAATACCGGCTATTCGAAGGGACCAAAAGCCGATGGTCTACATGTACGAGGGCCGCGCCCGCTCCTCATGACGCAACACCCTTAGGTCAGGCTCTCCCCCGATAAACACGATCGTCCAACGGAGTGGCTTCGACCGGCGCTAAGGCACATTGGCCTTCATCAAGTCGTCAAGGACACTCGTGGAGCTCAAACCGTCGCACGGACCCGCCGATTTCTACGCCAGGCTACGCGGTCGCCCTCTCGCGAGCAGATAGTGCTTTCCCTCGCCAAGGCTTTGGTTCAAATGAACATGCGAACGGCACAGACCGAAGGATAGGTGAGGTACATCGGACAGCGGCAGTGGGCAATAAGAATAAAAGCGCGCTTCGGCGGGAGCGCGAACAAGAATTATTTCTGCGTTATTTTCCGTCACTCCCACTCATTATTTCGAGCGATGATAACTCGTTGATCTAACGCCGCAATTTTTTCTGCCTACGGTCGAACACCGTCCGCTCGACCCGTCAGAAATTTGAGCTCTCGATTTCAAAGGGAAATTTGGGCGATTCGGAATTTGCTCGGTTTCGGCAACTATCGGCATCAATCGGTCGATTTTTGTGAGTCCGGCAGTGAACCCAATTCCGATCCGCTGGCAAAAAAAGACCGTCGGCTGCTCATACCTGGAGCGATTATTGACGGCTGGCCCCACCTCGCCTCGAACCCCGCCGCGGCGTCACCGATGCTTTCCTCTTCTCGGTATGACTCGTCCGAAATCCGCAGCCGCATCATCGAGATCGGCTCCGTTCGCTGGTAGAGCGGCGACGCCATCGACCGCCGACGTCCTCCGTAGCGAAGAGGCGTACGAGCAGGTGAAGAGCGACATCGTTGCCTGCGTCCTGCGCCCCGGTGAAAGTCTGACAGAGAAGCAGATCGGCGATCGATACCTGATCAAAAAGGCGACGATCCGCTCCGCGCTGACCCGCTTGACGCAGGAGGGGCTTGTCAAGAGCGAGCCGCGCCGTGGCTACGTCATCGCACCACTCAGCCTGCGGGACGTCAATGAGATCTTCGATGTCCGCAGCTTGATCGAGCCGGAAGTGTTCAGGGTCGCTGCATCACGCCTCACGGAGCGGGGACTCGAAGATGTCAAGCAAGCTGCGAAAAAAGCACTAAAGCCGGAGACGCTCCGCAGCCACGTTGCATTCCTCGCGGCTGATCGTGCCTTTCGTCTTGCCCTCGCAGAGCTCTCGGGGAATTTACGACTGGCGCATCTCCTGGGTCAGATACTCGACCAGTCGGAGAGAGTTCTCCATCTCGGATTCAAATCGCGCGACTTCACTCAGTTGATCATCAGTCAGCAAAAGGAACTGGTTCATGCCTGTGAGGTGAGCGAAGTTTCCGGCATCGTCAAACTTGCTCGTTCGCAGTGCCTCTTTCTCAAGAAGCAGGTGCTCGAGGCTTTGCTTGCGGGCTCCAAGCTTCAAGAAGTCAACCTTCAAGCCTTCGCTTAAGGCGGCGGTTTTGGTAGCCTCGCCCGGTGCGATCAGTCACCCGGGTGCCAACGACCGCCTGCGCCAATCGTTCGTCCCTTCTGAAAATGCCCGGCAGCGCAATCCGTGAGCAGTCGTAGTGGCTTCGGCGAGCCTCGGATACTCGGGGAGGCATCAGCGGGTTGACGGCTGGAATATCAGAGCGCTCCGGAGAAGACGTAGTTCTCGGTTTCATCTACGCTGGGGCGGCGCTTCATGGGAGGACGATCGGACGCACATGCGTACGGTATCGCATCGCAGGATTAGCGATCGCAGCCTGGCGTAGATGGCGCGCCCGGAACGATTCGAACGTCCGACCCCCAGATTCGTAGGATGAGCAAGAATTTCATTCTAAAAAATTTAGTAACTAGGGATTGTTTTTATCATGGCCACATAAGTTCCTTAGGAAGACAAGTAAAAATGCTAAAGTTTACGGCGTGTTTCGTTTACGGCGTGTTTCGAATGTGGCTAGCTCGGACACCGCCTCCCCAAATCGCAACCAAGCGAGCCCAAGTCGTAAGCTGCGGCAGCTCCGGATTGAGTCAGCTGCCCCCATGAGATGTCCTTCAAGGGGCTTGGCACTTCCGAGAAAGGCCAAAGGCTGACGTCACGCAAGGGGAGAAGGAAGACGCCGACAATTACCGCGCCGTTCACATGTAACAAGAATCGCCCATCTACATATGCATACACGTTGGGTTGCATCCGCCATTGACCATTTTTGAGAGTGGCTTTGCCGTCATTCGGCCGATTCCTAGCCCATTGGCGCCGCTATAGCCTAGGTTCGGGTACCCGCAAGGCCCAACGTTGCTTGTCGGAACACAAAACGGTGAGGCTCAACGGCTCTACATCAACGCGCCAAAACGACTGGCGTGGCGCATCCAACACGTGAATGACGGCCGCACGTATGACCGACGCGTGGGTAACCACAATCGTGTGACCGTTGTCGTGCAACCTGTGAGCCATCCAATCCGAGACTCGTCGTATCAGGGCCAGAAGCGACTCGCCGCCGTGTGGGGCGGCCCTGGGATCGGAGAGCCAGGTAGCCACCTCAGACGCATATTCCGATTGAATGTCGGCGAGCTTGCGACCGCTCCAGCTCCCATAATCGCAGTCGCGTAATGCCGGCTGCACGAGGGCGTTGAGCGACAGAGCTTCCGCGGTTTGTCGCGCGCGAAGCGCGGGGCTGGTCACCGCGCGGTCCCAGCGCAGCGAAAGGCCAAGCGTCCTTGCCTGGTCCTCGACGCCATCCTCAAGCGGTTCGTCGAGCGGAAAGGCAGACGCACGCGTTGCCGCCGTCGCTCCGTGACAGACTAAGGTGAGGCGCGCGGGCATCGAAATCGTGTCCCCGGACGAATCGCTTACTTTTGTACAGTCTGACGCGATCCGATTGACAGTCGCGTTATGGCGCCGATAGTGTGACTTTGTTGATGGGATAGGAAGCCGGTGTAAATCCGGGCGGTCGCGCCACTGTGACCGGTATCGCACGAGAACGCGGTCCGGAAGTCAGACCCTCCCCATTGCATAGCTTGTCATCGACGGGACGCGTCATCCCAGGAGGCTTAAATCATGTCCGATACCGTTCTTGCTCCCGCTGTCCGCCCTATTCCGATCCCGGTTGGAGATCTCCTGCCATGGGCGGTATTCGGCGGCCTGTTGTTCCTGGTCGCGATTTATTTTGTCGGCACCGAGCAGGGAGCGACGTCGCTCATTCCGGGCATGTATGTCCATGAATTTCTGCACGACGGCCGTCATCTCCTCGGCTTTCCCTGTCATTAAGAGGGCGGGGACATGGTCGGAAGTCTTCTCCTGCGGGGCATGCTCGTAGGCGTAATCGCTGGTCTATTGGCATTCGGATTCGCGCGCGTCTTCGGTGAACCGCAGATTGATCGCGCGATCGCGTTCGAAGAGCTGATGACCAAGGCGACTACATCGGCACCCGTCGCAGCGCATACCCACGACGCAACCGCCGCCGCCGGCGGAATGCACACACACGATAACGCACCGGAAGCCGAACTCGTTAGCCGCGATACCCAAGCTGGCCTCGGCCTGCTGACCGGCGTCGTTGTCTATGGCGCGGCGATCGGCGGACTATTCGCACTGGTTTTTGCCCTTGCCTATGGCCGCATCGGGCAACTCGGAGCGCGCGCAACCGCGGCGCTGCTTGCACTGGGCGCCTATGTCGCCATTGTGCTTGTGCCCAACATCAAATATCCAGCCAATCCTCCCTCAGTCGGAAGTCCCGATACCATCGGCTCACGAACTGGACTTTTCTTTCTCATGATCGTGGTCGCCGTGGCGGCGCTGATCCTGGCGGTCGCGTTGGCCCGACGCCTTGGTGCCAGACTGGGCACGTGGAATGCGGCGATCGTGGCCGGCGTCACCTTCGCCGTATTCATTGCCATCGTGCAGTACTCATTGCCGTCCGTCGATGAAGTGCCGGACCGGTTCTCCGCCGTCGTGCTGTGGCGTTTCCGGGTTGCGTCGCTCGGGATGCATACGGTGCTATGGACCACAATCGGTCTTCTATTCGGCGCTTTGACTGAGCGCGGCCTGACCGCGCGGTTCGGCCAGCCCATCGTGGCACACCCGCTCGCGCGCTGACCGGCGCCAATCGCGGACGGCATCGGCAAAGTGGATGCCGTTTTCGGCCTTGCTCGTCATGGCGGCTGCGATGGAGACCGGCCCAACATGAGAAAACTGTTCATCATCGGAATCGGCGCCGGAAATCCGGATTTCCTCACTGTCCAGGCGATCAAGGCGCTGAGTGGGCTCGATGTCGTCTTTCTGATCGACAAGGGTCGCGAGAAAGCCGCGCTGGCCAAGCTGCGCACGGAGATCTGCGCGCGCTACATCGACAACAAAGCCTACCGCGTGGTGGAGGCCGCCGACCCCGAGCGCGACCGCGCGACCGCGCACTACGAGACGGAGGTCGCCGCATGGCATGCAAAACGCGCGGCGATCTATGAGCGCATGATCCGCGAGGAACTGGCCGACGGTCAGCATGGCGCATTCCTAGTCTGGGGCGACCCCTGCCTTTACGACAGCACGTTGCGCATCATCGACCAGGTCGCCGCCATGGGCACGGTTGCGTTCGAGGTTGAGGTGATCCCCGGCATCACCAGCATTCAGGCGCTGGCGGCGCGTCACAAGATTCCGATCAACCGCATCGGCGAACCAGTGTTGATCACGACCGGCCGCAAGCTCGCCGAACGGCCGCCGCACGACGCCGTGGTGATGCTCGACGGCGGCTGCGCATTTGCGGCGGTCGAAGACGACGACGACATCTTCTGGGGCGCGTATCTAGGGACCAACGACGAAATCCTTGCGTCGGGCCCGCTGCATGAATGCAAAGATGAAATTCAAAAGATCAAGACTGACGCGCGGGCGCGGCACGGCTGGATCATGGACACCTACTTGCTGAGAAAGACCGTCGCGTCGTGAACCTGGCTAGTCATCAAACCGGCCTACGACTGCGCGACCGCCGCCGCGATCAACAGAACAGCGATTTCGCCGACCTGTTCCAAGGCGCCGAGCACGTCGCCGGTTTGGCCTTGGATTTGCCGCTGGCACAGCCAGGCCATCGCCCCGTGCAGGCAGGCGAGCACAACCAGTACGATAACGCCCGCCGCCAAGCCAACACTACCGCCAAGCGCGGCAACACCGAGTACGATCGCAGCGCTCACGCCCGCTCTCGGGGGCACGCCGGCACCGGCGCTCAGCCCGTCTGCACGAGCCGGTGGCACCCAGCGCATGAAAGCGGGCAGCCCGGCGCGCGCCGCCGCATGCGCAGCAATCAGGGCCGCGAACACGAGCGTGGGATCGCGCAGGCTCGCGAGAGCGCCGATCCGCAATACGAACGACAACACCAGCGCGCAAACGCCGTAAGTGCCGATCCGGCTGTCGCGCATAATCTCCAGCTTGCGTTCGCGCGTCGCGCCGCCGCCGAACCCGTCGGCGACATCGGCCAGGCCGTCTTCGTGCAGACAACCGGTAACACCCGCCGTCGCGGCGACAGCCAACGCAGCGGCGGGCCAGGCCGGCAGATGCAACAGACTGCACAATGTGTAGACCGTGCCGCCCAAGGCGCCGATGACGCCGCCGACAATTGGCGCCGACCAGAGCGCGCGCGCGACATCGCCGTGATCGATGGGCGCCAATCGCGACAGCGGCAGGCGCGTCAGGAAGAGGACGGCCATTTCAAATTCGGCGTAACACTGACGCATCCAATCGACGGCGAACATGATCTCTCTTTACGGCACGATGGCTCGGGAGCGTTGCTCCCCCAACTCTCTAGCAGGAAAGCCGTCTGCAACGTGATTCCCTCGAACACACTACGATAGTGAGAAGCAATAATGACGAACATAGCCGGCGATCCGTCTTCCACGACAGGCAACGCAGAACAGTCAACAAGCTTCGCCAAAATGGCCGATCTGCGCGCGGCCTGCCTCGCCCTGCCCGCCGGCGACGACGCGGCGGCGGCTGAAGCTCGCGCGCGGCAGGCGACACTGACCAAACCGCCCGGTAGTCTTGGCCGGCTTGAGGAGATCGTCACGTGGCTGGCCAAATGGGGCGGTGCCAGCCGGCAGCTCGACCGCGTCGATGCGCTGATCTTCGCCGGCAATCATGGCGTCACGGCGCAAGGTGTGTCGCCCTATCCGGCCGCCGTCACCGCGCAGATGGTGGCCAATTTCAGTCACGGCGGCGCCGCGATCAATCAACTGGCGCAGGTTTCGTCGGCGACGCTTAGGGTCATCGCGCTCGATCTCGATCACCCTACCGCCGATTTCACGCTTGAACCGGCGATGGGCGAAGTGGCCTTCCTGAAGGCCGTGACCGAAGGCTACAACGCCGTGCGGACCGGCACCGATCTCGTCTGTCTGGGCGAAATGGGGATCGGCAACACCACGGCGGCCGCGGCCATTGCCGCCGCGCTATATGGCGGCGGCGGCACGCGTTGGGCCGGCCGCGGCACCGGCCTTGACGATCGCGGAATGGAGCGCAAGCGAGCAGCGATCGACACCGCGCTCGCCCGGCATACGGCCGTGCTCGGCGATCCGCTGATGATCGCAACCACATTTGGCGGCCGCGAACTGGCCGCGATCCTCGGTGCCACGCTTGCCGCTCGTCACCGTGGCATTCCCGTACTGCTCGATGGCTTCGTCTGCACCGCGGCGGCTGCGCCGCTGGCAAAATTGCGCGCCGACGCGCTCGATCATACTCAAGCCGCGCATGTGTCGGCCGAGGCCGGACACCGGGCACTGCTTGACGAGCTTAAACTGCAACCGCTGCTCGATCTCGGCATGCGATTGGGTGAAGGGTCCGGCGCGGCGCTGGCTGTGCCGATGCTGCGCGCGGCGCTCGCCTGTCACACCGGGATGGCCACGTTTGCCGAAGCGGGCGTTGCCGGCAAACCGCACTGACCGGTCAGCCCTCCCGCGCGATGGCGTGGAAGAATGTGCCGGAGACGCGTCCACGCCGGCTGCCGGTCTCCGCGACCGGCCGGCCCTGAGCGTCCGTCGCGTCGACCAATCGCTCGTCGCCCTCGCCCATCGTCGTGATCGAAGCATGATGGTATTCATGACCGCGAACAATTTCGCCGGCAACGCCGAGTGGACCGTCTGCAAGCAGCCGGGCTTGACGATAGCCAAGATGCAGCTTGCGCTTTGCAAAGCTAGTGGCGTGGCCGAGCAAGCCGGCCATGGCATGGCGCACGCCTTGCGCGTCCTCGATAGTTTCGCCAAGCACCATGTAGCCACCGCACTCGCCATGCACCGGCCGGCTTTGGGCAAAGCGTGTAAGCCCGTCCAGAAAGTTACGCGCCGCCGCCAGCCGCCCGGCGTGTAACTCGGGATAGCCGCCCGGCAGCCAGCAGGCGTCGCAATCTTGTGGTGGCGCCTCATCGCGCAACGGCGAGAACGGAACGATCTCCGCGCCGGCACGTCGCCAGCCATCAAGGACATGCGCATAGACAAAGGTGAAGGCTTCATCGGAGGCCAGCGCAATTCGCTGCCCGGGCGGTGCGAGCATCGTGTGGGCTTGTGCGCGCGACGCAACGAACGGTGCAGCCATCGCAGCGATGGCGTCGAGGTCAAGATGGCGTTCCACCACATCGGCGAAGCGCCCGATCCGCGCCGCCAAATCGGCATGCTCGCTCGCCTGTACCAGCCCGAGATGCCGTTTAGGCAGGATCAGCGTTTCGTCACGGGGAATGGCGCCGAGCACCGGAATGCCTAACGCCTTAAGCGCATCCGCTATCAATGTGCGATGCCGGTCGCTGCCCAACCGATTGAGCACGACGCCGCCGATCCGGACTGCCGGATTGTAATTGGCAAAGCCGGCAGCGACGGCCGCCGCCGATTGCGACTGGCCCGACACGTCGAGCACCAGCAGGACCGGCAGGTTAAATCGCGCGGCCAAATCTGCGGCCGCGCCGGAACGGCCGGGCTCGCCCGGCACACCATCAAACAGACCCATGGCGCCTTCGATTACCAGCATCTCGGCATCGCTTGCCGTGTCCGCGATCAGCGCCTCGATC
>WHTM01000004.1 GCA_009377755.1 Hyphomicrobiales bacterium
TGGCGCCATCTGGTCGAGAACTTCTTCTGCCACCTCAAGGCATTCCGACGCATCGCAACCCGCTACGAAAAGACCGATACTTGTTTTGCCGGGCTCATCAATCTCATCGCCACTTTCCTCGCAATCCGGTGACTGTAAACAGGCCTTAGACCGACAAGAGGCGAGCGGTCAACTCAGTCCGAATAGCCGGGCGGCCGCAGAGATTAAGTCGGTAAACCTAGCGCCTCGCGCGAGCCACTTATCGACGTCTATGCCATGCTCTTGGACGTCTTTGCCATATGTGGCGAGCAGCTCCTCCTCCGCCTTTCCTTGCTTAAGGTCAGCAATCATTGCTTGAACGAGCTTGACTGGAATTTTGCCATTTGGGCGGATGATCGTGTTGGTCAAGTCCACGTTGCAGTTGTTCCCAGCCTCAATCCCTATCTCGGCGCTGTCGATGAACAACCGATTCCCCGTAATGTTCGTGTTGTCTCCGACAACTATCGCCTTGTTGAAATAACCCGGTCCGCCCCCTATGCGGATATCTTTAAGCGTGACGTTCGCTTTCTCGTTCTTCTCGTTGTCCGACATTGGCGTTTCCCCCTCTGCTTTGGATTTGGATGCGCCTCAATGAAGCGCGGCCTAATGGCTGCAGACGTATTGCGCCTAATGGCCTTCGATGGCGCAATCCGCTCCGTCTATTGCGCCTTACGCACTCTGGCATCATGCCCGCGCTTGTCGCGGGCATCCACGTCTTTCTTTCTTAGACGTGGATGGCCGGGACAAGCCCGGCCATGACGGCGTGTGGTGAGCCGACCCTATCCCGCAAAAAACCCGCGCAGGCTGGCCATCGCCGCATGCTTTGGTGTCCATCACCACCACCGCCGCATAGACGGCGGCCGTCAGCAGCGGCGTCTTGGAGGCATGCGCTTCGCCGGCCACCGGCAGATCGGCGATCGCCTCGTCCCGCCCGCCGAGGTCGTCCCCGCCTTGGCGGGGACGTTCAGCGGCGAGTCGCGCCCCTACTCCGCGGGCGTCGCCATGGGTCGCGCTCCGCCGGCGGCCGGGCCCTTCTTCTGCTCCTCGAGCCACAGCGGGTGGTGCTCCTTCGCCCAGTTCTCGTCGACGGTGCCGGTACCCATCGCCTCGAAGGCGCCCTCCATGCCGATGGAGCCGATATAGATGTGTGCCAGCATGGCGGCGACGAACAGGACGCCGACGACGCCGTGCACGATCTGGGAGAACTGCATCCCGGCCATGTCGGTGACATAGAACGGGAACATCATGATGTAGCCGGTTATCGCCATGGCGGTGCCACCGAGCACGACGATCCAGTACATCATCTTCTGGCCGGCGTTGAAGCGATACGCCGGCGGGTGCTTCGAGGGATCGACCATGCCGCCGCCCTGTTTCACCCATTCGACGTCGGTCCGGTTCGGAATGTTGCCGGCGATCCACATCAGGAAGATCACCACCACGCCGATGGTGAACGGGAAGCTCAAGTAGTTGTGCGCGTACTTCGCCCACTGCGACCAGGTGGTGAAGGCTTCCGAGCCGAACGCCGAGGCGAACAGCGGCCGGCCGAAGGTGATGTTGAGGCCGGTGATCGCGAGGATGATGAAGCAAGTTGCCGTCATCCAGTGGATGAACCGCTCGAAGCCATTGAACCGCACGATCACGCGGCCGGAGCGTCCGCTCTGGATCATGACCATGCCACGCCACATGTAGAAGCCGACCAGCAGGATCAGCATGCCGATGATGGCGATGAGCCCGATCCAGCGCAGCGTCACCTCATGGAAATCCCGCCAAACCTGCCCCTCGGGCTGGATCAGCGTCGCTGCCTTCTGGTCCGGGATGGTGACGCGTCCGCTGACCGCGCCGCCGCGCAGCGCATTGAGCAACTGCTCTTCGTTGACAGCGCTCGCCGTCGGATTGACGGAGCCGTCAGGATTGCGATCTTGCGCGCCCGCGGGCGCCGCCACCGCGACGACGAACGCGAGCGCCAAGGCGCCGATGATGAAGCGGATGTGCGCAAGTCGGGTCCGCATTTTAGTCTCCAACGGTCGCCCCACAATTCCTATGACGCGATGGATTCGCGGTAGGCGGTCTTCCAGCCCCAGGCCCCGGAGCCATAGCCGCGCTTCACCACGCGCTCCTTGTAGATCTGCGCGATGATCTCGCCGTCGCCGGCAAGCAGCGACTTGGTCGAGCACATTTCCGCGCAGAGCGGCAGCTTGCCTTCGGCGAGGCGGTTGGCGCCGTATTTCGCGTACTCCTCCTTGCTGCCGTCCGCTTCCGGGCCGCCGGCGCAGAAGGTGCACTTGTCCATCTTGCCGCGCGAGCCGAAGTTGCCGACCCGCGGATACTGCGGCGCGCCGAACGGACAGGCGTAGAAGCAGTAGCCGCAGCCGATGCACAGGTCCTTGGAGTGCAGCACCACCGCGTCGGCGGTGGTGTAGAAGCAGTTGACGGGGCACACGGCGGCGCAGGGCGCGTCGGTGCAGTGCATGCAGGCCATCGAGATCGACCGCTCGCCCGGCTTGCCGTCGTTGAGCGTGACGACGCGCCGGCGGTTGATGCCCCAGGGCACCTCATGTTCGTTCTTGCAGGCCGTGACGCAGGCGTTGCATTCGATGCAGCGGTCGGCGTCGCAGAGAAACTTCATCCGAGCCATGGCGGTTGCTCCTCAAAGCATTTTCCGGCGAAGTGTGAAGCGGTTCGCCTTAGAAAATGCGCTCAACATCAAGCCGCTCTGATCTGACAGAGCGTGGCTTTTGGTTCTTGCATGCCGGTGACCGGGTCGAAGCCGTAGGTCGTGAGCGTGTTCACGCTCTCGCCGAGCACGACCGGATCAGAGCCCTTCGGATACTTGCTGCGCTGGTCGACGCCCTGGAACCAGCCGCCGAAGTGGAATGGCATCCACGCCACGCCCCTGCCGACGCGCTCGGTGACCAGCGCCTTGACCCTAGCTTTCGGCCTGGTGTCGGCCGGGCCGAACACCCAGACCCATGCTCCATCCGTGATGCCGCGGGCAGTCGCGTCCGCCGGGTTGATCTCGATGAACGCATCCTGCTGCAGCTCCGCCAGCCACTTGTTGGAACGCGTCTCCTCGCCGCCGCCTTCGTATTCGACCAGCCGGCCGGAGGTGAGGATGATCGGGAATTCCTTGGCGATTCCCTTGTCGACGTTCTGCTTCTGGACCGTGAAGCCCAGGTTGGGCACGCGGAACTGCGCCTTGACGTCCGGCAGCGTCGGATACTTAGCGACGAGCTCCGGCCGCGGCGAGTAGATCGGCTCACGGTGCACCGGCACGGGGTCGGGCAGGCCGAACGCGTTCGCCCGCGCCTTGGCGTTGCCGTAATGCATCACGCCGTGCTCGAGGCAGACGCGCTGGATGCCGCCCGACAGGTCGATCGCCCAGGAGACGGCGTCCGGATTGGCGGAGTTGATGCGCTGGATCGTCGCCAGCTCCTCCGCCGTCAGGTCCTTGTCCCAACCGAGCTTCTTGAGCACGCCGAGATTGAACTCCGGATATCCGTCCCTGATCTCCGAGCCCACCGAATAGACGCCGTCGGCGAGCAGCGACACGCCGTTGCGCTCCACGCCGAAACGGGCGCGGAACGTGCCGCCGCCCTCCTTCACGTGCAGCGTCGTGTTGTAGAGGATCGGCGTGCCGGGATGCTTGATCTCCGGCTTGCCCCAGCACGGCCACGGCAGACCGTAGTAGTCGCCGCCGACCTCCGGATCGTCCTTCGGCGCGCGCAGCGTCACCAGGTCGAACTTGGCCTGGTTCTTCATGTGCGCCTTGAGACGTTCCGGCGATTGGCCGCAGTAGCCGGTGGAGAAGCCGCCGCGATTGATCTCGCGGAGAATGTCCTCGGCGACCGGCAGGTTGTTCTCGACCTTGATGTTCTTGAACATCCGGTCGGCGAAGCCGAGCTTCTTCGCCAGCAGGTACATGACCTCGAGATCGTCCTTCGACTCGAAGATCGGCTTGACGATCTGCTCGCCCCACTGCAGCGAGCGGTTCGACGCCGTGCGCGACCCGGCGGTCTCGTAGCTGGTCGCGACCGGCAGCAGGTAGGTATCGTTCTTGCGGTCCGACACCGCCGCCCAGGTGGTCGGAACCGGATCGGCGACGACCAGCAGGTCGAGCGCCTCGATGCCCTTCACCGCCTCGGGAATGCGGGTGACGGTGTTGCCGCCATGGCCCATGACGAACATGGCCTTCAGGTTGTCCTTCTGGGCAACCTGATCCTTCGGCAGCAGCGTCGCGTCGAACCAGCGGGTCGACGGAATGCCGGCCGTGTTCATCATCTTCGGGTCGGCGAAGCGGCTGCGGAACCACTCGAAATCGGTTTCCCAGACGCGCGACCAGTGCCGCCATGCGCCCTCAACCAGGCCGTAGTAGAGCGGCAGCGTCACGATATCGAGGCCGAGATCGGTGGCGCCCTGCACGTTGGTGTGGCCGCGGAAGATATTGGCGCCGGTGCCGGAGAAGCCGACATTGCCGGTCGCCAGCAGTAGGGTGCAGCTGGCTCGAACCGTTGCCGTGCCCACCGTGTGCTGGGTCTGGCCCATCGCCCAAATCATCGTAGCGGGCCGCTGCTTCGCTAACATCTCCGCCACACGCTTGAGCTGAGCACCGGGCACGCCGGTGACCCGTTCGACCTCCTCCGGCGTCCACTTCTCGACCTCCTTGCGGACGTCGTCCATGCCGTAGACGCGCTGGCGAATGAAGTCCTTGTCCTCCCACTCGTTCTTGAAGATGTGGTGGAGCATCCCCCAGATCACCGGGATGTCGGTGCCGGGCCGGATGCGGACGTATTCCGTCGCATGCGCTCCGGTACGCGTCATTCGCGGATCCATGACGACAAAGTTGGCCCGGTTGAGCTCCTTGCCCTCGAGGATGTGCTGCAGCGACACCGGATGCGCCTCGGCGGCGTTGCTGCCCAGAAAGACGATCGTCTTGGCGTTGCGGATGTCGTTGTAGGAGTTGGTCATCGCGCCGTAGCCCCAGGTATTGGCTACGCCCGCGACGGTCGTTGAATGGCAGATACGCGCCTGATGGTCGACGTTGTTGGTCCCCCAATAGGCGGCGAACTTTCGGTTCAGATACGAGCCTTCATTGGTGAACTTCGCCGAGCCGAGCCAGTAGACCGAATCGGGACCCGACTTCTCGCGAATCGCGTTGAGCTTGTCGCCGATCTCGTTGATGGCCGTATCCCAGGAGATGCGGGTCCACTGGCCATTGACGAGCTTCATCGGATACCTGAGCCGGCGATCTCCGTGTACGATCTCGCGCGTTGCCGCGCCCTTGGCGCAGTGCGAGCCGCGATTGAGCGGTGAGTCCCAGCCCGGCTCCTGTCCGGTCCACACGCCGTTCTGCACTTCGGCGACAACCGTGCAGCCGACCGAACAGTGCGTGCAGATGTTCTTGCGGATGGTGGTCTGCGCACCCGGGATCGGCCCGGCGGCGGCGGCCTTGCGGACGCTGCCGAGCGGCAGCGCGCCGAGCGTGGCGAGTCCACCCGCGGCAAGGCCGGAGCGGCGCAGGAAGGTACGGCGGTCGAGGCCGCCGCCAGACGGTTGCGTCAGCGCGGTCGCAAGGTTTGCGCGACGGGACTGACGCTCTGTTCTCTTGATCAGCACGGCGTCCCCTCCCTCACTTCGATGGATAACGGTTGACGCGGTAAAACGCCTTCACGTGATCGGTTTCCTTGTAGCGCGCCTTGCGCCGATCACTGCTGCTCTCGCTGTCTGCGACCGCTTCGGTCGCGAGCGGTGTCACGGCGGCGACCGCAATGCCGGTCCCAAGGCCGAGCGTGCGCAGGAAGTCACGACGGCCGACCGTCGCTTTCTTTTCTGTTTTCATGGCCGTGTCTCCTTTTCCGTCTCCAACCGGGCGCTGCCGCGCTCTCCCTTTCCCTCCCCGCTTGCGAGGGAGGGAAAGGGAGGGGGTCACGACGGCAGCGCAAGTGCTTCACGTTCGATGTCGATGAACATCCGGCCGATCGTTCCGACCGTCCGGTAGAAGTCGGCGGCTTCGGCGCGCTCCAGATCGGCGAAGAAACGCCCGATCCATGGATCGAGGTGCTTCTCGAACATCTCGCGGTCGGCGCCGGCCGGCGCCAGGAAGCGGCCGCCCGTCAAGCCCGCCATGATCTCGCAGAGGATCGCGGCGTGATCCTCCGGCTCGGCATTGCCCTCGGCGCGTTCGATGCCGAGCTTGCCGAGGTCCTCGCGCAGCCGCGCCAGCGGACGCTCGTGCAGAAATCCGGTGAGATAGTACGAGCCGTAGGGTAGCAGTTCGCCGCGTCCGAGCCCGATGAACAGGTCGAAGTATTCCCGCTCGACGTGTTCCGCGGTGGTGCGGCTTGCGCTTTCGGCGAGCGCGATATGCACGGCCCCGAGCGGCGTTGTGTCGCCACGCAAAGCGGCCAGCCGTTGCAGCATGTCGGCGCTCGGCGCACCGACGAGCAGCGCGGCGAGCAACGCATATTCCTGCGCCCGCTGCAGCATGTCGGCGCTCGGCGCACCGACGAGCAGCGCGGCGAGCAACGCATATTCCTGCGCCCGCGCGGAATCGATTTCGTCGACGTCACCTGCCATGCCAGCCGCGCCATACAGATCGGGCCGCAATGTCGCGCGGTCGACGCCCGTCGCGGCTTCGACCGAGACTACCCTTTCGGCCGGGACGCGATCCCAATTTGATACCGAGGGCTGTGAAATCCCGACACGTCGCGCAAGCTCGCTGACGCCACCAACGGCATCGATCGCCCATTGAAGCCCGAGATCGCGCATCCGTCTTGACCGTGCCAAATCGATGGGCAAGCCCAGATTTGAACCATTCGAAACGGTAAGTCTGGAACCACTAAAAGGTCAATAGCTTCAGGCTATGGACGCGGATTTATTGTGGCAATGCACGGCCACGACTGCGGCGGGCCGGCAGCGCCGCGTATTCGCTTTCGGTTATCTTATTTCGCGTTGCAGCATAGTCTTTGTTGCTTTGCACAAGAGCATTCGCGTGATCCACGGCCAACTGCCGAGACGCTTCTTCGTCTGTCGGTACCGGCACAGGTACCTGCCCGGACTGTCGGTTGTCGGTGATTTCCTGGTTCGGGCGAGATTCCGGCGCCGGTTCGGAGGCAATTTCGCCGGCTGGCGGGGTTTCGAGCGGTTTTTCCGGCACGTCCTCCGCCTCACCGATGACGTGCGCGAGAAACTTGCGCACGTCATCGCCGGGTTGGAACGTCGCAAAACCCGGCACGCCGTCGGAATTCGCGAAGTCCCACTGGTTCTCGGCGATCTCGATGAAGTCGCGGATGTTGGGATCGCTGGTCCAGGCGCGTCGAAGCGCCGCACGCGTCAGCGCGGCCGGAACGCCGCGCGCGAGAAACGGACGGATGTCGGTGGCGGCGGTGATCGAGTCGATCGGCGGCAGGCTCGCCGGATCGAAGGCTGGCGCAGAAGGTGCGCTCTCCGGCTCGGACGCGGCGCTTTCCGGCGGAGCAGCCGCGTCGCCGGCGATCTCCTCGGGTTCAGGCGGCACGCTGGCTTCGGCCGGCACCTTTTGCTCCAGCGGCGCGTCGCCGTCGCGCTTGAGCCTCGACCAGCGCGCCACGAAATTTTCCGGCTCGCTCATTCGTCCCCGCTCTCCCGTACCGGTCCGCGGCGCGCCAACGACTGCGGATCGGCGCGATCGCGCTTGCGTTTGGTGTATGTTCGCTCGACGTGGTGCTCGGCGACGAAGTCCGCAATGGCCCGGACGATCTCGTCCGGCATCGGCACCGAGTCGACGAGATCATTGCCGGCCTCGGTGAAGGCTTCGCCTTCGGCAGGGTCAGCGGTCACCGCCGCGATGGAATAGGGAGGCTCGCTCTCGGTCGGACGCAATACCACCCACAACAGCGGCGCGCCGGTTGCGAGATTGTCGCGATAGTTCGCGGTCTCGGACCGGTACAGCACCACCTCGGCGGCGCCACCATAGAAGGTCGTCGTGTCGCCTTCGGATTTGAGCACCGTCCATGTGGGCGTTTCCGGCACCCCCTGCAGCACTGCGACGGGACGCCAGACATAGTCGATCCACGGACTTTTTGCCTTCACCCGCTCAACCACCACGCCGACCGAAAAGGATGCAAGGGCCAATCCCTGCCTCATGCCACGACCTCCCGTTGCCGGATCGGCAGGCCGATGATGAGATTCTGCGGCTTCATGCGCAGCACCTTGTCGGGCGTCATCGCCAGGATCAGGAACACCGGCTCGCCGCGGATCTTGTCATCCACCACCGACGCATCGCGGAACGTCAGGCGAAACAGCCCCACCACCTGGGCGCGCGTCGCCTCATCGATCTCCTCGCCGCGCCACAGCGCATCGCCGATGCGGGTGCCGTGCGCGTCGAGGCCGACATACCACGTAAAGTCGGCGTCCTGCAGCGCGACCAGCGGCTCGACCTCGGTCGCAACCGACAGCAGGTGCCCAATCCACGCCTCGATCACCCGGCCGAGCGCGGCAAGACCTCCGCGTCCCGCGGTGAGATCGATGGCCGTGTCGAACCGGTCGCTGCGCTCCCAGTAAGTCTGTGCGCTGTCCTCGTTGAGAACTTCGATCTGAGCCGCCGCCGGCAGTCCCATCATCGAGACCAGCGGCGTCAGCGGCTGCTCGCCGAGGCCGGAGATGACCTCTTCGTCAGCGGCGAGCAGCGAGCCTTCGTGCAGCGTCATGCGCTGCTCGCGGAAGAACAGCTCGGCGGCCCGGGCCATGAACGGGTCGTCGCTGCCGTCAAGCAGGTTGCGCAGGATCACGTGCACGAGCTGATTGACGAACAATGGCGGCGTATTGCCGACGCCGCGGCGCACCAGATCGGCATAGGCCGCCTCGATGGTCCGGTGCCGGATCAGGCGGTCGCGGAACGCGAGCATCACCTGCCAGTTCTCGCGCGCTTCCGGATCGGCGATGGCGGCGGTGTCCGCTGCGCTCACCGGACGGCGCGGATCGTTGAGCAGCGCCGCATGCAGCGTGTGCTCGACCACGCAGGCCTCGGGCGGCGGCGTCAGTTCGGGACGCGCCAGATACACCTTGAGAAAGTCGTCGGTCAGCAACAGCCCGCGGCCCTCGTCGCGGTCGAGCAGATGATGCCCGCAGGACAGCCAGAAGTCGGTCATGGGGCTACGCCTCGGCGTGTCCCGGGCGCAGCGCAGCGTGAAACGGTGCGCTGCAGACCCGGGACCCCGGTAACTACAACCTGTGCCGCAAACCAGGGTCCCGGATCAGCGGTGCAACACTTCGTGCTGCACCGCATCCGGGACACGCAAGCCGCGGTGCGTTGCAAAGCTGTCACTTCCGCTCTCCCTCGCCCAACTTCATCAGGTCCACCTGCTCCGCCGGCTCTTCCTCGCCCTCGACCTCGAGGAACGCAAAGGCGCGCATCGGCTTGCGCTCCCCGCGCGGATGCAGCGAGCGGAACGCCTCGCGGATTGCGCCGTCCTCGACGCTGCGATGCACGGCGATCAGCGTGTCGTGCGGATGGTCGCAAAGCGAAGCGGCAAACGCGACCTCCTCCTCCGCGGCGGCACGCGCAGTCGCAAGATCGGGTGCGCCGAACTGCGCGACAAATTGCTGCGCGAGCATCGCAATCGCGGCATCGCGGTCGGCTTCGCTCGCCTCGACGACCTGCGCGAGCGTCGACCAGCCGAGCGACTGCACGCCGAGCAGCCCGCCGCGGAACGCAGTGCGCGGTTTTCCCTGAAGCAGCGCCGCATCGGTGTCGCCGAACATGAAGGCGCCCGACACGGCCCACTCGCCCGGCACCGCAGCGCGATCGAACACGAAGGTATCGGACGGATCGAGACGGATGGTGCGCAAGAGCTTCACGTGCGCGGCCCTCCGGTTTCCGGATCGAGCCAAGCCGGTGCCGCCAATGCCGTCACCAGCGGCCAGCGCTCGGCTGGGGCGCGGCCCACGTGCCGCGACATGAGATCGCCGTTCACATCGATATCTCGGCGCATCACCCCACCCTTCCCTCCCCCGCTTGCGGGGGAGGGAAGGGAGGGGGCCAGCCGCGCCAGATACGCCTTCGCCACCGCGTCGAAGCCGGATTCCCGCCAGGCGTCGAACGCGACCATCAGGTGCCTTGCGAAGCTCTCCGCCAGCCGGCCGGCGCCGAGATCGTCGAACCCCTCGTCTTCCAAAGCGGCCACCAACGGCGTCAAGCCGGGTTCGCCGGTCAGCGACACCGTCCGAATCATGGCGCCGAACACCAGCCAGGGCGGCGGCTGCTCCTCGTCGGCACCTTCGGGCCACGCGAGCCGCGCGCCGCCGACGAGTCCACCGTCGACCCGGATCGAGCCCGGCCACTCGAAGGCAATCGGCTTTTCCGGCGGCGCATGCGCGATCAGGGCATCGCCAAGGGCCACCATGCCGGCATAGAAGGCGCGCCGGGCCGTGTGCAGCGGCTCATCCGGCTCCAGCACCACGGCGAATTCCGCGAGATCGAAGCGGCCGACGAAGACAAGCGTGCCCGCCCCGGATTCCCCCGCGATGCCGGCGGCGTGGACGAACGCGTCCCCCGCCTCGCGCAGCGTCACCAGGGTGAACGGCGGCGGCAGGTCGAGGTCCGTCCCGAAGCGCGTGCGCAGTCTGGTCCCCGGCATCGGCATGCGACAACAGTCTCGAATTGGACTAGTTCGTATATAGTTATAGCTGCTCCGCCTCATCCTGAGGAGCCGCCAAGGCGGCGTCTCGAAGGATGGGCGGCCGGGCCTCGTCCTTCGAGACGGCTGCACGCAGCTAAGTGTACGCAAGCTGCGCTTGCTATGGCAGCCTCCTCAGGATGAGGGGAACCCACATTGGACGTGGCAAATGGCGGATCGCCCGCACCACATTCTGCTGTGTTCGTGCGAAGACACGATGCCGCTCGATACCGACGCGGTGCGGCGCGGCTGTCGCAAGGCAAAGCTCACGACCGGGCGGCAGTTCTGCCGCGCCGAGCTTGACCGCTTTCGCGCGGCGGCCGGCGCCGAGGAGCAGTTGACTGTCGCCTGCACCCAGGAAGCGCCACTGTTTTCCGAGATCGCCGAGGAGGGCGACGGGTCAGCGGCGATCACCTTCGTGAACGTGCGCGAGCACGCCGGATGGTCGGCCGACGCCGCCGACGCCGGGCCGAAGATGGCGGCGCTGCTGGCGGCCGCGGCGGAGCCGGCACCCGACTATCCGCTGGTCACGCTTTCGAGCGACGGCGTCATCCTCGTCTATGGGCGCGACGAGCAGGCAATCGAAGCGGCGGTGCTCCTCAAGGACCAACTCGACGTCACGGTGATGATCACCCGCCCGCGCGACATTCCGCCGCCACGCGCAACCGACTTTCCGATCGTCAAGGGTACGATCCGCTCGGCAAAGGGCGTGCTCGGCGGATTCGAGATCTTGGTCGACGATTATGCGGTGCCGGCGCCGTCGTCGCGCGGCGCGCTGACCTTCGGGCCGTCGCGCAACGGCGCCGTATCGAACTGCGACCTGGTGCTCGACCTCTCCGGCGGCACGCCGCTGTTTCCCGGCCACGATTTGCGCGACGGCTACCTGCGCGCCGACCCGGGCGATTCCGCTGCGGTGCTGCGCGCCGTGCTGCGTGCCCGCAATCTCACCGGCACCTTCGACAAGCCGCGCTACATCACCTACACCGCCGACATCTGCGCACACTCACGATCGAAGATCGTCGGCTGCCACCGCTGCCTCGATCTGTGCCCGACCGGCGCGATCGCCCCCGACGGCGACCATGTGGCGATCGACGCGAAAATCTGCGCCGGCTGCGGCCAGTGCGCCGCCGCCTGCCCGACCGGCGCCGCCGCCTATGTGTTGCCGAGCGCCGATGCGCTGATGCGCAAGCTGCGCACGCTGCTCGCGGTTTATCGCGAGGCCGGCGGCGCAACGCCGATTCTGCTGCTGCACGACGGGGCGCACGGTGCGCCGCTGATCGACGCCCTGGCGCGCCACGGCGACGGGTTGCCGGCGAACGTGCTGCCGATTGCGGTCAACGAGGTGACGCAGGTCGGGCTGGAAGCGATTGCCGCGGCGTTCGCGTACGGTGCCGCCGCCGTGCGTTTCCTGCTGCGAGCGCGCCCGCTGCACGATACCGCCGGGCTGATGCAGACGATTGCGCTCGCCGAGCCGATCCTCGCGGGGCTCGGTTTCGGCGCCGGCCGCGTGGCGACGGTCGAGACCGACGATCCGTTCGCGCTCGGCGACATGTTGCGCGGCATCGCGGCGGAGGTGATCGCGCCACGCCCGGCGACGTTCACCGCCATCGGCGGCAAGCGCGACGTGATGCGGCTTTCGCTGCGCGAACTGCATCGCGCCGCGCCGGCGCCGGCCGACGTGATCGCGCTGCCGCCAGGTGCGCCGTTCGGCGCAGTGAATATCAACGTCGAAGGCTGCACGCTGTGCCTCGCCTGCGTCTCGGCCTGCCCGACCGGTGCGCTCTCCGACGATCGCGAGCGGCCGGTGCTGCGCTTCACCGAGGACGCCTGCGTGCAGTGCGGCCTGTGCAAGGCGACCTGCCCGGAGAAGGTCATCACGCTGACGCCGCAGCTCGACTTCCGCGCCGCCACCGCCGCGCCGCGCGTGCTCAAGGAGGAAGAGCCGTTCGCCTGCGTCTCCTGCGGCAAGCCGTTCGGCGTCAAAAGCACGATCGAGCGCGTGACCGCCAAGCTCGAGGGCCGGCACTGGATGTTCCGCAACTCCGCCAAGCGGCTCCAAGTCCTCAAGATGTGCGAGGACTGCCGCGTCATCGCCATGAGCGAGGAGGACTTCGACCCCTACGGCGCGCCGCCGCGCCCGAAGGCGCGTACCACCGAGGATTATTTGCGGGAGCGGGAGGAGAAGGGGGAGGGGGAGGGGTAGGGCCGTGTCCCGGACGCGGTGCAGCACGTAGTGATGCACCGCAGAGCCGGGGACCGTTCCAAGCACAGCGTCCGTAACGATCCCGGGTCTGCACAGCAGCACCGTAGCGCGCGAAGACGCGCGTGAACGCGCTTATGGTGCTGCAGTGCGCCCGGGAAACGCCGAAAGGCTACTTCTTCGTCGCCTTCTCCAAAAACCGCACCAGCGCCTGCCGGTCCTCGGCGTTGGTGATGCGCTGCTCCGGCATCTTGGTGCCGGGCGTGTAGGCCATCGGCCCGACCTCGAACAGCTTCGCCACCGTCTCCGGCGTCCAGACGATGTCGAGCTTGGTCAGCGCCGCGGAGAAATTGTAGCCGGGTAGCGTCGCGATCCTGCGGCCGAAGATACCGGCGAGCGTCGGTCCGGCGCGGTTGCCTTCATCGGGCGACAGCGTGTGGCAGGCGATGCAGGCGCGGAAAACCTGCGCGCCGGGATCGTCCGCGTAGGCGGCGAGCGGATCGTCCGGGCTGCCTACGTTCACCTGGCCGACGTGCTCGCCGGTGATCGCATCCCAGCGCCGTACCATGCGGTCGGTGCCGCCGGTGAGCAGCGTCCGGTTGTCGGGAAAGAACGCCACCGACCACACCGGCAGTCCCGGCCCAACCAGCGTGCGCTCGTGCAGGCGTTGCCGCCGTTCGATGATGGCGACCGAGCCACGGATACCGGCGGCGGCGATGCGCGATCCGTCCGGCGACAGGGCAACGGAGATGATCGGGGTCTGCCCCGACTCGACCTCGCCGCGGCGCTCAGCCGTGGGCGACAGCAGATAGACCACGCCGTCGGCGCCGGCGGTGACGATCTCGCCGTCGGGCGCGACCGCCACGGAATTGAGCGGCGTCGGCAGGGTGCGGATGATCGGCGCGCCGCTGCCATGCAGCGGCCAGATGCGGATCGTCGCGTCATAGCCGCCACTGACGATGCTCATCCCGTCCGGCGCAAACGCGACGCCGTTGACATTGTCCTGGTGGCCTTCCAGCACACGCGCTTCGCCGCCGCCGAGCGGCCAGAGCCGGACCGTGCGATCCCACGATGCGGAGGCGAGCGTCGCCCCGTCCGGCGACAGCGCCAGCGCCACCACCGGCGCCGTGTGGCCTTCCAGAACCCGCGCCGGCTTCGGCTCTCCCGGAGCCCAGATGGCGATGCGCGCGTCCTCGCCGGACGTGACGAGGCGTCCATCCTTCAGGACCACGACCGCATTGACCGCGCCCTCGTGGAAGCGCAGCACCTGCTCGGCGGCATTGCGGGTGAGCGACCAGCGGATCGCCGAGGTGTCGAAGCTGCCGGAGATCGCCCGCGTACCGTCGGGCGCAACCGCGACCGCGCGCACCGGGCCGCCGTGGCCGCGCAGTTGCGCCTGCACGGGCGCTGCGCAGAACACAAGCAACGCGACCGCAACGATAAAGGTCCGTTGCATCTGTGGCACCAGCCTGGCATGGGAATCAGGCATCGGTGGGACGCATCCCCAATGCGCGGATGCGCGCGCGCGTCGCTTCGTCGCGCAGCGCCGCCAGGAACGCCTGCACTGCCGGGCGTTCGCGGCGGCTTTCGACCAGCAGGAAATCGTAGTGCTCTGGCGCGATCGCCAAGAAGCCAAGGCCGTAGAGACCCGCCACCGATTCGATGGCGATGCCCCAGTCGGCACGGCCCTGCGCCGCCGCGGCCGCCACCGCATTGTGCGAGCGCGGCTGGTTGGCATAGCCGGGCGGACGGCTGCCTGCGAGCAACTGATCGATCAGGATGCGGGTACCGGCGCCGGTATTGCGGTTGACCATGTGAACGTCGGAATCGGCGAGCGCAGTAGCCAAGGCCGCCTCGGCCGTCTTGCCGTCGAAGCGCGCATCGCCGCGCCGGTAGACGAAGCCCTGCATGCGTTGCCACCCCGGCACCAGCGTCAGCTCGGGCGTCAGCAGGTGCGCGTTGTAGCTGCCGCTCTGCGGATCCATCAGATGCACCGGCGCGAGGTCGCACTCGCCGCGCCGCACCGCGGCGACGCCGCCCATGCTGCCGATGGCGATGGTCCGTGCGGTCAGCCCCTGCGCGGCGAGCGTGCCGAGCACCTCGTCAAGCGCGACGCAATGGCTGCCCATGATGACCAGATCGGGCACGCGTGCATGAGCGTCGAGCAGCGTCACGTCAGCGACGGTATCGGCATCGAGCGCCGCCGCCAGCGCATCGATGGCAAAGAAACCGTCCGCCTGCGAGAACGCCGTGACCGCGCCGGAGCCCTTGGCCGACGGGAACGCCACCGGGCCTTCGTCGCCGGCCACCAGCGACACCAGCACGAATTCCTGCCGGCCCAGTTCGGATGCCACGCGCACGGGTATCCGTGCGCGCAGGGTGCGCGCGGTGTCCTCGGTGCGCCCGGCGCGGGCACGTATCACCGGCACCACGAAGGCGTGGAACGTGAAGATCGCCGAGGTCGGGAAGCCCGGCAGCACGATCACCGGCTTGCCGCCGGCGACCGCGAGGCACAGCGGCTTACCGGGCTTGAGCGCTACGCCGTGCACGATGATACCGGGCGATCCCAGCCGCGATACGATGCGGTGCGACAGGTCGCCGGCGCCTTTCGAAGTACCGCCGGAGAGCACGACCATGTCGCATTCGGCGAGCGCCGTGCGCGCCGCTTTTTCCAGCGCAACTTCGTCGTCGGGAAAAGCGCCGTAGCCGACCGGCTCGCCGCCAGCTTCCGTCACGGCGGCGGCGAGGATGGCGCCGTTGCTGTCGTAGACCCCGCCCGGATGCAGGGCTTCGCCCGGCGGCACCAACTCATCGCCGGTCGAGAGCACCGCGATCTTCGGACGCCGCACCACATCGACGCTCGCCAACCCGCAGGCGGCCAGCATGCCGATCTCGCGCGCCCCGATGCGCGCAGCCCTACGCAGCACCGTCTCGCCGCGCGCCATGTCGGAACCGGCGAAGCTGATGAACTGGCCGGGTGCGACCGCGCGGCGGACTTCGATCGCCGGACCGTCTTTCGCCTCGACCAGATCGGTGTGCTCGATCATCACCACCGCATCGGCGCCGCGCGGCAGCATCCCGCCGGTGGCGAGCGCCGTCGCGGTGCCAGGCGCAACGGCAATCGCCGGCGCGTGACCGCAGGCGATCACTTCGGCATTGAGCTGCAGCCGCCGGGGCACGGCATCGCTTGCCCCGGCGGTATCGGCGGCGCGCACGGCAAACCCATCGACATTGGAGCGGTCAAACGGCGGCGCATCGACGGCGGCAACCACGTCGCCGGCCAGTACTCGGCCGAGGGCATCAGCGAGCGCGACGGTTTCGCCTGGCATCGGCGAACGGTCGATGTGCAGCGCGAAGCGCGCGCGCGCTTCCTCGGCAGAGACCACTTCGAGGAACTGCTCCTGCCGTGCTGCGTGGCGCACCGCATCGAGCAGCGTCTGCTCGGCCGTCTTGCGCGCGATGTTCATGGCAGCGGCCTGACCGTGACGCGCGCGTCTGCCGGATAGCCTTCGCTGTCGGGCGGCACGAGGATCCAGCCATCGGCGTTTACCAGCGCGGCGAGCGAGAGATAGCCGCTCGCGAGCGGCTCCACCGCATCGCCTACGCGGCGCACCGGAACGACTTCGGCGAGGCCGAGCGACGACGACACCTTGCGCGACAGGACACAGTCTTGCCCATCCGCTGTATCGGTGCAGCCGGACAGCCGCGCCAGCAACGGCCGGCCAAGCAGCAGCCACACGGCAATAGCAGAATCGATCCGTCCCGGCAGCAGCAACACCGGGCGGCCATCGACCTCGCCGAGCGCTGCCGTTTCTCCAGGGCTGATGGCGATGCCGTGCACGGCGACACGGCCGCTGCGCGCCAACGCGCGGACGCACGCGTCGCGCCGGCCCATGCCGGTGCCGCCGATCACGATCACGGCGTCGACCGTCTCATCGCGAAACGCGCGATCGAGCCGGTCGGCCGCCCCTTCGGCGGGTTGCTTCGCTGCGCCACCATCCGCGGCAATGGCGCCGGCAACAAAATTCGTAGCCGCATCGATGATCGGGCTCGCAACGCCGGAGCGCACGAGTCGGACACGCGGAACGCGGACGGCGACCTGTGCGATCCCCGCCGTCGTGAGCAAGGCAACGTCGCTGTGGCGCAGCCGCCTGCCTGCAGGTCGCAGCACGGTCCCGACCCTCGCATCGGCGCCTGCCGTCAGGACGCCCTCGCCCGGCGCAACCGGCGCAATGGCTTCGGCGACCGGGCCATGCCAAGCCACGGCATCGAACGGCGCCACCGCGTCGGCGCCGGGCGGCCAACCGGCGCAATGGCTTCGGCGACCGGGCCATGCCAAGCCACGGCATCGAACGGCGCCACCGCGTCGGCGCCGGGCGGCAGCGGGTCGCCGGTCTCGAGCCATGCCGGGGACTGAGCCAGCGGGGCCGGCGCCGTGGCGCTGGCATCGAGGATGTCGCCCGACGCCACCGCCCAGCCGTCGCGGATCGCGAGGGCGGTGGCAGGCCGCGCCGCCGCGGCCATCGCACCTTCGGCCAGCGTCAGCCCGAACGCCGATGACAACTCGATTTGCCGCGGTGCAACCGGGCGTGCCAGCGTATTGATCAAAGGAAGCACGTCGCCGAGTGGCGTCAGGCGCGCGATGCGCTGCAACATCTCGAAATGCGCCACCATGGCTCCGTTTCTGGCGAAACACCCGGTTGGGGTCAAGCGAACCCCTATCCCTTGACGTGCGCGATCCGGGACGGTCCAGTCTCCACCGACCAGACGATATGCCATGACGGAAAAGACCCTCAACCTACGCGGCCTCAAATGTCCGCTACCGGCGCTGCGCGCACGCAAGGCGTTGTCGGGCATGACGCCCGACGACGTGCTGGTGCTGGAATGCACCGATCCGCTGACGGCGGTCGATATTCCGAATCTGCTGCGCCAGACCGGCGATCATCTCGAAGACAGCACGCGAGCCGATGACCTGCTCGTGTTCCGCATCCGCAAACGGTGATCCGCTTGCCCATTCAGCGACAATGACGAGGTAACGAATGCCGGCCAACCCACCACTGCGCGTCGGAATTGCCGGCCTCGGCGCCGTCGGGCTCGAGGTGGCGCGCCGCCTGCTCGCCGGGGTCGACGGTCTGACGCTGACGGCGGTCGCGGTGCGTGACGAGGCGAAGGCGCGAGAGGCGCTGCCACAGGGCACGAGGGTCACGTGCACGACCCCCGAAGACCTCGCGGAGGATTGTGACCTCGTGATCGAGAGCCTGCCGCCGGCGCTGTTCCGCGGCGTCGCCGTCGCGGCGATCGACCGCGGCCGCATCTTCATGCCGCTGAGCGTCGGGCAACTGCTGGAGCACTGGGATCTGGTCGAGCGCGCCAAGGCGGCCGGCGCGCGCATCCTGGTGCCGACAGGCGCCCTGATCGGCCTCGACGCGGTACGCGCCGCCGCCGAAGGCAAAATTCGTTCCGTCACCATGGTGACGCGCAAGCCGCCGGCCGGGCTCGAGGGCGCGCCCTACCTGGTCGAGCGCGGCATCTCGCTCATCGGCCTCAATGCGCCGAAGCAGGTCTTCGCCGGGACGGCGCGCGAGGGCGCGCGCGGCTTTCCCGCCAACGTCAATGTCGCGGCGGCGCTGAGCCTCGCCGGCATCGGGCCGGACCGCACACGGCTGGAAATCTGGGCCGACCCGGCCATCGACCGCAACACCCACCGCATCGAGGTCGATGCCGACGTGGCGCGCTTCAGCATGACGATCGAGGGCATCCCGTCAGCCAATCCGCGCACCGGGCGGATCGTCGCGCCGAGCGCGGTCGCCGCCTTGCGCGGGCTGGTGTCGACGCTGAAAGTGGGGACGTGAGCGCCAAGCAAATGGGCTGTCAGTCTGTGAACCTCGCGGCCCTCCGGCCTGCCACGCATAGCGATCACACTCCTGCGGTTATTGCGTCTGAGGGCGCATGCGCTGAAGAAGTTTTCTGCGAGTTTCGGGGTCTTTCTTGGCCACCTCGACGATTGAAGAATACTCCTCCACCGAAAGACCCTGGTCGGTGACTGCTTTCTTAAGTGCGCCGGTTGCCTCATCGGCGATGCGTTCCCGATCCGACGGGGCCGCCGCGGCCATCCGTTGACGATAATCCTGATGAACGCTCGTCAGGCGCTCCAGGGCCGCCGCCGCGGCATCGAGCTTTTGATCCGATATACTCGGCGAAGGTTCCGACGGACCCGGCACAGGCGCTTGGGCCTGGGCTTTCACTTCTGGAATGGTCGACAGGTGCCACCCGGTCGCTAGTAGCGCGGCGGCCATTGATCGCGTCCAAACATGCATTTTCTTGTCTCCTTTGCACCGTGTGCCTTCGCGGCTGGACACCAACGGGGGCAAAGCGGGACCGCAAGACGTAGTTCCGACCATTCGGGGGACCCTGGCATGTCGGTAAGACATGGCGCAGAGGAAGTTCAGAGCTTTGCGCGCCTCACGAGCCGGAACCGACAGAACACTGATCCAACTCTCGATGACCCGAGAGGATGGGTGCTCATCGCGTGAGCGGGCAGCGCGAGACGAAACTTGCGCTGCTGGAAATCTGGGCAGACCCGAGCATCGACCGCAACACGCCCCGCATCGAAGGTCGGCGCCAATGTGGAGCGCCTTAAAAGGGCGTTCACGCCCGTCTTCGACGGGCTACGGGGAGAGGGCGCATTGACGAGCGCCTCGCTCCGGGAATCACCCCGTGTATTCCAGAATGTGCATCCCGGCGCCCCAGCGGTCGATGAGATAGAGCCGCCCGTGCTCATCGGCGCCGACGTCGTTCGACTGGATGTTCTCCTGGCCTTCCGGAACCGCCGGCACGAAATGGCCGATTTCTTTCGGCCGCAGCGGATCGCGCACGTCGATCGCGCGCAGGCCGGCGTTGAAGTAGGTAAGGAACACGATGTCCTTCCACGGCCCGTCGGCGGGGAGGTTCTCAAGAATGTTGTGCGCACCGAAACGGCCGGGCCGGTTGAAGTATTTGTCGCGGTCGGGGAACCAGGTCGCTACCGGCAGCGGATTCGTCTCCTCGCGGATGTCGACGATCCACATGAACTGGCTGTCCCAGTATTTCTGCCGCGCGCGCGCCTCGTCTGTGACGACGAGGTAGGGCCGGTCGCCGATCGGCCAGGCGGTGTGGGTCGAGCCCGGGAACGGCGGCGACCAGCCGACATGGCCGACGAGCTGCATGTTGGTGAGGTCGGTGCAGTCGATGATCGCGACGCCGCCGCCCCAGAACGCGGCGAACATGCGGTTGCCGCGGATCATCGGCGGGCCGTGCAGCGTCACCGTGCTGTCGGCCGGCATCGGATCGTTGCCGCCGCCGCCGTTGTCGGCCTTCTGCCATGGTAGGCCCCAGATGCTCACCAGCTCCGGCTTGAGCGGATCGCGCACATCCATCGTCCAGATCACGCGCCGGTTCCAGCCTTCCGCGTCGTTGGGGAAGAACGCGAGCTTGCGCGTGTTGTCGACGCCGAAGCGGTGCGGACCGGAACCCGGCATGTCGTGGAAGCCGACCTCGCGCGGCGCCGCCGGAATTGAGATGTCGAAGATGAAGAAGCCGGCGCGGGCGTTCATGCCCTTCTCGCCGGCGAGCCGTTCGGAATTCACATACAGAAAATGATCGCCGACGACGCGCAGCTTGTGCATGTGGATGCCGGGCGGCGCTTTGAACTCCCACACCTTGCGCGGCTTGCGCGGGTCCGTGACGTCGCTGACGGTGAAGCCTTCCGGCGCGAAGCCACTCGATCCGCCGACCGAGCCGACATAGGCGTGGCCCTTGTGCACCTCGACGATGCTGCCGCAGCCAAAGGCCGCCTGCGGATCGTGGCCGAGAAGACGGAAGTTGACGGCTTCTTCTGGGTATGCGCTGGCCATTTGTTCGTTTTCTCCCCCTTGCCGCTCACTCTACCGTCATGCCCGGCCTTGTGCCGGGCATCCACGTCTTCGCTGGTTCGCATCATCTAAGACGTGGATGGCCGGGACAAGCCCGGCCATGACGTCAGTAGCAAGTAGCCCGGGGCACCTTGCCGGCCCCTTCCCACGTCTCGGCGGCCCCTGTTTTGCGTTGAGCGATCTGGTATACTGACGCCATGGTCAAAACGCTTGAACAAGCCATTGCCGAAGTGGAGCGCCTGCCCGCCGAGGATCAGGAACAGATTGGCCGGACACTGCTCTCTCATGTCGAAAAGCTGCGCGCATTGCGCGCGGAAATCGACAAGGGCATCCGCTCGCTCGATGCGGGACAGGGAAGAGAGTCCAGCATCGACGATTTCATCCGGCATAAGAACCGGTAGATGGCCGAAGCCAGACGCGCGGCTCTCTGGTCGCCCGAGGCGCTCGACGATCGCGAGAGGATTTGGGATTACTACGGCCGGGTCGCCCAGCAGGCATACCGCAGAAAAGATACTCCGCGACATCGCCGAAGTGATTGCGCTGATCGAAGCCCATCCGTTTGCGGGACGCGCGCGAAACGAGGTGCGTCCAGGGCTGCGTTCGTTTGCCGCCACGCCTCACGTCGTCTTCTACCGTGTCGTCGATGACACGCCGGAAATCGTGCGCGTGCTGGATGGGCGGCAAGATATCGAGGAGAAATTTGCGGCGCAGGACGGGGAGTAGCAACTCGGTCCGTAGCCGGCATTGAACGAGATGCGGGAGTGAGATTGCGATCCGGACGGGCAGGCCCCGAATTTCGCTGCGCCCATCCGGGCTACGCTTGGTCTTTTATCGCTTTCCCCGCCGATTGTGGCTTGTTAGCCTCGGCATCAGGAATTGTAAGGGTTACACAGGCGAGAGGGGAGCCCTATGCGGCCCCGTTTCTTGGTTGCGACGCTTTTGGGGTGCGCCACGATTTCAACCGCTCTCGCGCAAAGCGATATTCGTCCGCCTGTACATAAGGCCGACCAAATCTCGATGTCGGTTGACCTCTCCTGGAACGTCCGTGCAGCCGTTACAAAGTTTCCGCAAGACGAGCGCCTGAAGCTGTACAGACTTGCAAGCATCCGGGTCACTCACTGCGGTGTTCTGTACGGGCTCCTCGGCGGCGTAACGACTCGCGACGCGGCCACGGCGGAAGCACTTAAAGGCGCGTCCAATGTTTACTACCGGGCGGGAATGCTTCTGTGGCCGGAGGGGGCTGCCGAGCACGACAAGATGCTCCAAACGTACCTAGATAAGCTAAGAAAGGACCAGAAAAACATGGGTCTCTTCTTGGAGGGATGTAAGAATCTCGCGGGCACTGAAGAAGCCGCGCAGAAAGTCATCGCCGCATGGGGTATCAAGTGACGCGACGTTGAGGGTACGAGCAAGTAGCCCGGATGGGGCGAAGCAAAATCCGGGATCAACCCCTCTCGCCGAAATCCATCAGTCGGCTGGCAGCAAACCGCGCCCGACATGGACGTGCCGCGTGGAACGAAGTTGCGCCGGTATCGGGCCATCTGCGAAGCTTATCCCGGATTTCGCTTTCGCTCCATCCGGGCTACAAGCTGTCGTGCACCCCGCTCGCGGGGAGAGGTAGGCACCACCTCACCCCGGCACATACCGCCCGCCGATCGCCGGCTGGCTCATGCCGAGCGGCGGCAGTTCCCACACCCCGGCGCCGCCGGGGTTCTTGTCGGCGGCGATGTTGGCGTCGATCAGGAACGGCCTGTTGGCGGCGATGGCGGCGCGGACCGCGTCGCCGAGATCGCCCGCGCGATCTATTCTCACTCCCTCGATGCCGGCGGAGCGCGCCATGACGGCGAAATCGGGATTGTACGGCTTGCCGGTCTGCGGGTGCTTGAAGTCAGTCGCCAGTTCGCGCCCGTCGAGATAGCCGCGTTGCAAGCCGCGGATCGACGCATAGGCGTAGTTGTTCCACACTACCCAGACCACCGGCAGCTCGTACTCGACCGCGGTGCCGAGCACGCTCGCATGCATGAAGAAGGCACCGTCGCCGACCACGCCGACGCACGGCCGGCCGGGAGCCGCGAGCTTGGCGCCGAGCAGGCCGGCGACACCAAAACCCATCGGCCCGAATCCCATCGAGCCGATCAGTGAGTCCGGCCGCTTCGGCTTGCAGAATTGCAAGAGCCAGTTGTGATGCACGCCGATGTCCGAGACCAGGATGGCGTCGTCGGGAAGCGCCTTGTCGATTTCGTGGGCGGCGCGCTGCGGATGGATCGGCGTGGAGTCGTCCTGGTAGCCGGGCGCGACGAAGTCTTCCCATTCCTTGCGGTAGCCGGCGATGGCATCGAGCCATTTTTTGCGTGACGCGGGCGCCCTCGCCTGGCGGCGGTCAAGCTCGGCCAGAATCTGGCGCAGGAAGGTGCGTACGTCGGCCATCAGTCCGAGCGCGACCGGATAGTTGCGCGCAATTTCTTCCGGATCGATGTCGACGTGAATCAGCCTGGTCGGCGGAATGGTGAAGCTGTAGCCGGGAATCCACGAGCTCGACGTGCGGTCGTCGAAGCGCACGCCCAGCGCCAGCAGCACGTCGGCCTGCCGGGTCGCGTGGTTGGCGTGATACAGGCCGCCGCGCGAGACGAGGCCAAGCGCCAACGGATGCTCCGCGCTGATGGCGCCAAGTCCGCTCGCCGACGAGGCCACCGGAATCTGCAGCCGTTCGGCGAGCGCGCGCAGTTCCTCGGCCGCGCCGCCGTAACGCACGCCCTGCCCGACCAGGATCGCCGGCCGCTCGGCGGCGAGCAGCATGTCGACCGCCTTGACGACGCCTTCGGGATCGGCACCGCAGCGCGACGAGATGTTGGCATTCCACTCTTGCGGGTTTGGCGTCTCGGTGGCGGCGGCCTCTTTGAACACGTCGAACGGCACATCGAGCACTACCGGGCCGGGGCGGCCGGTCACCATGGTCTTCCATGCCTGCCGCACCGCCAGCGGCACCATCTCGCCGCGCGTCGGCTGGAACACCTTCTTGCACATGGTACGGACCGTGGAGGGAAAGTCCGCCTGATAGTGCCGGTAGAGCTCCTGGAAGGCGCCGCGGTTGAACTGGCTGGTCGGCACATTACCGGTCACCGCCAGAAACGGCACCGAGTCGAGGTAGGCGTTGGCGAGCGCGATCGGCAGATTGACGCTGCCCGGCCCGCAGGAGGTAAACGTCGCGGTCGGCTGGCCGGAGACGCGGTAATAGACGTCGGCCATGAAGCCGGCCACCGTCTCGTGGTGCACCGAGATGGTCTTGATGTCCGATTGCCGCTCATACAGCGCGTCGATGAACTGGATATTGCCGTGGCCGCACAGCCCGAAGGCATAGGGCACCTTCTCGCGGATCAGGTAATCGACGATGACCTGCGCGCCGTCGAGCATGTTCTGGGGCATTGAATACTCTTTCCTCGAATTTTTTCGCTGTCGCGCCGAATGGAGTTCGTCCCTGTCACAATCACACAATAGCTCGATCCGGCCCTGGACAAAAAACGCCACCGAAGCGACCCTTGTCAGCAAGATGAGGGACGAGGACTGGCAGTGAGCCCCTTGACTTCACAATTCGAACAAAGACCCGCCTTGAAGTTCGCCATTTTGCCGTAGTAGCTGGAGCGAATCGCCGAACAACGACTCAATGGGCGGAGGCCATCATGCGCCCCCTTTTTCTTCTCCCCGCCTGTCTGTTCTGCGTCACTCCCTTAGCTGCGGCCGATGAATTTCCGAAGCGCAAGCCGGGACTCTGGGAAATCAAGGTGATGATGGGCGGCCGCGAGGTTCCGCTGCGCAACATCCAGCAGTGCACCGATGCCGAGACCGACGCGCTGATGACCACGAACTTCAACGGGATGGCCGGAAGCGCCTGCGACAAGCCCAAGATCACCAGCAGCGGCGACATCGTCACCGTCGACACCACCTGCAAGATCGGCTCGAATACCACCTCGACACGGGCCGTCTTCGCGGGCGATTTCGACAGCGCCTATACCATCACGGTAAGCGGCGGCCCGGCGGCCGGTGGCCAGTCCATGACGATGGAAGCCAAATGGATCGGACCCTGCCGGACTGGGCAGAAGCCGGGCGACATCATCATGCCGGGCGGCATCAAGCTCAATGTTCGCAGTCTCGCGGTCGGGTCCGGCGGGCCGCTTGGCCGCTAACGCCTCGTTCCCCGCACGCGGTGCAGCACGAAGTGATGCACCGCAGATGCGGGGTCCCGGTTTTTTGCAAGCAAGCGACCGGGGTCCTGGGTCTGCACGGCAGCACTTTGTGCTGCAGTGCGCCCGGGACACGTATGTGTTGGACGGCGGCGGCCCTAAAACAAGGGTCTTGCGGGTGTCTTGCGGGTGTCTAGAACCGCTCTGATCTTTTCTCTATAAGAGCCGCCAACGACGGCAGGCGTGCGCCGGAACGCGTCTTTGCCGATCCCCGCCGCCGATTTGTCCGTTCAACTAAGGACGTGAACCCGTGCCTTCTCTCGACACCTTCAAGAGCCGCCAGACGCTGACCGCGGCCGGCAAGACATATACCTATTTCAGCCTCAAGCACGCCGAACGGAACGGCCTTGCCGGCATTTCCGCCCTGCCCTACTCGATGAAGGTGCTGCTGGAGAATCTGTTGCGCTTCGAGGACGGCCGTACGGTCAAGGCCGACGACATCCGCGCGGTCTCCGAGTGGCTCGCCACGCGCACCAGCAACCACGAGATCGCATTCCGCTGCGCCCGCGTGCTGATGCAGGACTTCACCGGCGTGCCGGCGGTGGTCGACCTCGCCGCCATGCGCGACGCCATGAAGGTGCTCGGCGGCGATCCGCGCCGCATCAATCCGCTGGTGCCGGTCGATCTCGTGATCGACCACTCGGTGATCATCGACGAGTTCGGTTCGCCGCAGGCGTTCGCCAAGAACGTCGAACTCGAATACGAGCGCAACGGCGAGCGCTACCGCTTCCTGCGCTGGGGCGGCATGGCGTTCGAGAATTTCCGCGTTGTCCCGCCCGGCACCGGCATCTGCCATCAGGTGAACCTCGAATACCTGTCGCAAACGGTGTGGACCAAGACCGAGGATGGCGAGGAGGTCGCCTACCCGGACACGCTGGTCGGCACCGACAGCCACACCACCATGGTCAACGGCCTTTCCGTGCTCGGCTGGGGCGTCGGTGGCATCGAGGCCGAGGCCGCGATGCTCGGGCAGCCGATCTCGATGCTGCTGCCGGAGGTGGTCGGCTTCCGCCTCGATGGCGCCTTGCGCGAAGGCATCACCGCCACCGACCTGGTGCTCACCGTGACGCAGATGCTGCGCAAGCACGGCGTGGTCGGCCGCTTCGTGGAGTTCTGCGGCCCCGGCCTCGACCATTTGGCGCTCGAGGACCGCGCCACGATCGGCAACATGGCGCCGGAATACGGCGCCACCTGCGGCTATTTCCCGGTGGACGGCGAAACCATCCGCTATCTGACGCAGACCGGCCGCGCCGACGACCGCGTCGCGCTGGTCGAGGCCTATGCGAAGGCGCAAGGCATGTGGCGCGAGGCCGATACGCCCGACCCGGTGTTCACCGCGACGCTGTCGCTCGATCTCGGCACCGTGGAGCCGTCGATGGCCGGGCCGAAACGGCCGCAGGACCGCGTGCTGCTGTCCGGCGCCAAGGATGGCTTCCTCAAGTCGCTGGAAGGCGAGTTCGGCAAGCCAGGCGCGGCGGCAACGCGCTTCCCCATTGAAGGCCAGGATTTCGACCTCGGCCACGGCGACGTGGTGATCGCGGCGATCACCTCGTGCACCAACACCTCCAACCCGAGCGTGATGATCGGTGCCGGCCTGCTCGCCCGCAACGCCCATGCCAAGGGGCTGAAGCCGAAGCCGTGGGTGAAAACCTCGCTCGCGCCCGGCAGCCAGGTTGTCGGTGAATATCTCGACAAGTCCGGCCTGCAGAAGGACCTCGACGCCGTCGGGTTCAATCTGGTCGGCTACGGCTGCACGACCTGCATCGGCAATTCCGGCCCGCTGCCCGAGCCGATCGCCGACGCGATCGACACGCACGACGTGGTCGCCGCCGCGGTGCTCTCCGGCAATCGCAACTTCGAGGGCCGCGTGAACCCGTACGTGCGGGCGAACTACCTCGCCTCGCCGCCGCTGGTGGTCGCCTATGCTTTCGCCGGCACCATGCAGAAGGACCTGGCCAAGGAGGCGCTCGGCACCGATACTGCCGGCCAGCCGGTCCATCTCAAGGACATCTGGCCGTCGTCGAAGGAGATCGCCGAGTTCATCCGCAACAACATCAACCGCGACCTGTTCCGCCGCCGCTACGCCGACGTGTTCAAGGGCGATGCCAATTGGCAAACCATCAAGGTCGAGGGCGGCCTGAACTACGGCTGGGACAGCAAGTCCACCTACGTGCAGCACCCGCCCTATTTCGAGGGCATGAAGCGGGAGCCGGCGCCGATCACCGACATCGATAACGCGCGCGTGCTGGCGCTGTTTCTCGACTCGATCACCACCGACCACATCTCGCCGGCGGGATCGATCAAGGAGGCGAGTCCGGCGGGCGAATACCTGCGCGACCACCAGGTGCGGCCGAAGGACTTCAACCAGTACGGCACGCGGCGCGGCAACCACCAAGTGATGATGCGCGGCACCTTCGCCAACATCCGCATCAAGAACCAGATGCTGGAGGGGATCGAGGGCGGCCTCACCACCCACTATCCGTCCGGCGAGCGGATGTTCATCTACGACGCCGCCATGCGTTACAAGGCCGAGGGCGTGCCGCTGGTGGTGTTCGCCGGCAAGGAATACGGCACCGGCTCCTCGCGCGACTGGGCGGCGAAGGGAACGGTGCTGTTGGGAATTCGCGCGGTCATCGCGCAGAGCTTTGAGCGCATCCACCGTTCCAACCTCGTCGGCATGGGCGTGGTGCCGCTGACATTCGAGGAAGGCACCTCGTGGCAATCGCTGGGGCTGACCGGCGCCGAGAGCGTGACGATCCACGGCCTCGCCTCAGGGCTCAAGCCGCGGCAGATGATGACGGCGGAGATCACCATGGCGGACGGCACGCTGAAGAAGGCGCCGCTGCTCTGCCGCATCGATACGCTCGACGAGCTCGACTACTACAAGAACGGCGGAATTCTGCAGTACGTGCTCAGGCAACTAGCGGCGTAAGGTAAAAAGGCGATCGCCAGCTCTGCTGACTGCCCCCTCCGATGCTCAAGCGGGTTCGTTCTCTCGAGAGCCTGCAGTTGCCTGCTGGTCTGGGGCGCTTGCGCCAGCCAGTATTAGCTCCGACGATTCGACTGGCTTATAAGATCCTGGCTGCATAAAGGCGCGGAGTTCGTTCATGTCAGCCGGCAGCTTTCCGCCTACGAACGCCGCGAGCATTTCTACGAACGGCTCTGGATCAAGAATCGCCTTCTCGTACGATACATGCAGAATTGGACACGGGGCGGCTGCCATCAAGGCTAGGTTTCTCTTTTGGATCCGCGAAGCCGTCAAGAAAACGTCGTAGATTGGATCACCCCGAGCAATCCGCCGGGCAGCGGTCGCCATGAGATCGCGCCATACCATCACGATCCGGGGATTTCGTAGCTTGGGAAGGAGGTGAGGCAGATAGCCCGCGGCTCTTGGATACTTCCATCCCCAGACCTTCAGCGAAGCATTGCGTTTTACAACAGCAGCTTCCAATCGTGCCAGGTCACCGCCTACAAAATCGGGGTCCTCCAGGTTGCCCGGAAGACTTGTGCCGATCGGCAACCCGCAGCGTATCGCCGCACCTGCAACCATAGTGGTGCCGCCGCGTGGCACGCCAAGAATGGCGACAGTCAGAGTGTCGGTGTCCGGTGCGAGCCGTCGGCCTTGAACCAAAGCAGGGCCGCAAGTCGTAGGTGAAGTCATTGCTTTTGACCCCGATAACCAATAACGCAACAAAATCGATTGCATTGCACTGCGAGCGCACTGACCCTATGGCTTCTCACGAAGGCATCCGACCGAGCGGTAGAGAGCGATTAGATCATCGGCCTGATCATCGAATGTTCGCACATGCGGCATCATCTTGGTGCGCTCACGGTATCGCGCGGGGTTTGCGTCGATCTCTAGCAGAACACGCCGCAGCTCGCGTGCGTCGGATACGTCAACGCGAAATCCATTTCGTCCTTCTTCAACAACGTCCCCTATCGCGCCGCGATCCGAAGCGATGATCCAAAGGCCTGCCTGCGCGGCTTCGCGGGTGACTAGCCCAAAGCTTTCGGGCCAAATCGAGGGTGCAAGTAACACGTGTAGCGAAGCGTATAGATTGCTAACTTTGTCGTGCCGGGTCCTTTCTAAGAAGGATACTGCGTTGCCATTCCAGGTCAGATCATTGTGGAAAAGCTCGCTACGTCCGACTTGCTCGTGATCCACCAATACCAACTCGATATGGTCAAACCGCGTGCTGAGCCAGATGCGGCGCAATAGTTCATATCCTTTATGTACCGTCAATCCCGCGATAAATCCGACCCGCACATGGTTACCTGCTTCGGTCGTGCACTCCACGGGACGTACCGAGATCGTACCATTCTCTACGACATGAATTCCGGCGATGTTAGCGTCGCGATAGATTTGTGCGAATTGCTTGGAAACGGCGATTACCGCTTTTGCCCGAGCAAGCAGCCCGCGCAGATAGGCTGTGCGCTCAATGCTCTCCTTCGTATCACCTGCCTGCCTCATGCCTTCCAAGGTCAAGTCCTTCCCGCTTCGCACCCGCCCATGCGCGTCAACTAGGTATTGGTGGTCGCTGAGCCACCAGCCGTCGTGAACCGTGACCACGTAAGGAATATCTGCCTCTAGCGCGGCCTCAACGACAGCACCAGTCAATCTTGGCAAACAATGGAAATGAACAAACTCGGGTTGGTGATAGGCAAGGTAGCGGGCAAACATCTTCTTCATGCGTTCATCCCGCGGCGTCCACTCCCATAATTCGTCTCGCGGACGCGTAACGGCAGTCACGCGCACTCCATTGTAGAAGTACTCCGTTGGTTGATATTCATTGGGATCCCCGTCTTTGGTGGTGAACACCAGCAGTTCCATTCGGGAGCCGTACCGTGCGACAAAGGAATCAACGGTTTCTTGAACGACACGCGTAGATCCGCCTACATCCTGGGGAGGGTAGAAGCTGTGGACGATCACGATGCGCGTCTTCTCGCCACTGACGGAGCGTTGCCTGTCAGATAGGTGACTCAACAGATGCGCTGCCAAGTCCTTACCGACGGTCGTGGGGTTATAGCGCGCACGAACAACCTGGCGTGCATTTCGTCCGATTTCGCCGCGCAATGCGGGGGCAATAATCAAGCTCTGCAACGCTTCGATCCACTCGTCGGCCGTGGTGCAAAGAAAGCCCGTCTTGCCGTTTTCAACTGCGGCTTCGTATGTTTTGGTGCGGCTAACGACCGAGGGGATACCAAATAACGCCGCTTCGAACCATTTGATCTCACTCTTGCAGTCATTGAATTCATGCGGACCAAGAACTGCAATATTGATATCCGCCTCGCGCAATCGCTCCAGGTAGACCGGGAAGTCCCAAATGGGCGACAGCACGTGCACGCGTGACGCGTACGCTTGCAGCTCAGCCAATGGCGGGAATGTTCCCATCAACGCCAAATGTACATGCGTGTGGCGAGCGAGAATTTCAGCGAGTACACACTTCGCGAACCAAGCGAAATCCGACTTATGCGCAAGTGTTCCCGAACTATAGAAAATCTCAATCACACGCTTGAAGCGGCGCAACTGCGGCCGGGGTGTTTCGAGATGCCGCTCCTGCACGAGGCCCGCGGCATTCGGTACGACAATTGCCGTACCGGAGCGCACTTGCTTACGCATGTGCTCCGCTAGGGCGGCAGTCGAGGCTATCGCGTAGTCGCATTCTCGCATTGCAAGACGGAATAGTTCCGCTCCAGCGGCAAGAACGGAATACTGTTGTGATGATATGAGGCCGGAATAGGTTTCGATCGGCTCTGGGTAGTACTGGTGATCGAAAATTAGGTCGTCAATTTCATAGAAGGATAGCTTACCAAGCTCTCGCGTGTATCGAATGACGGAGACGATCTCAGGGAATGCCGGCACTCGATAGAAGATAGCAATGTCTGCAAACGGCACCTCAGCTTCAAACTGTGGTACATGCGATTTAGAGAACCACTCGACATCAATGTCTTGTCTACTCAATTGGAAAATTTTGTTCTCTACACGGTACCGAAAGCATTGTGGGACCGCATCATCGGCAAGAATCACGACTCTCGATCTGCTGATCTTCGCGCGCGGTACACCATAGCTTCGGTCGATCTCAGCCATTTCGATGCAGGCGACGGCGCGATTCATGCACTCCCTGGAGCTATCAAGTTGCTCGAACTCCGCCGCCTTGAATCCACGCTCGACGTTACTACGGGCCCAGGCGAGCGTCGCGTCGCGTATTAGCAATGGTGGAAGCATGCTTCCTGGTTCGCATTCTGAGGCTCGTTTCGCGTGCGTTTTTGCACTTTCGTGGCATCCCATCCGTAGCAACGCAGTTGCCAAGTTCATTTGCGTCCAAAAGAATGATGGATTTATACGCTCAGCTCCCCCGAGGAAATACAACGCAGGTGCCCAATCTTTTGCATCGAGAAAGATATCTCCGAGGTAATGCCAAGCCAGGAAACAGTCTGGCCACCTTTCCAGGGCTAGCAGACAAAGGCTCTTGGCCTCGCCGACCAGGCCGAGGCGCCAGCACGCGAAGCCCAGCTCTGCGGTGAACTGAGCCGACCGCTGTGTATCCCCACGCAGGGCTTGCTCCGGTATGAACCCTCGACACATCGCGTGATCAAGCGCGTGACATACTGTGGCAATAGGTTCCCCCACCACGAGAGACCGATAGCGATCCAAATCAAACACACCGGCAACATTCTCGTATGTAAGCCCATGTCGACGCAGCCAATCACGTTCGCTCCCGAATCGCCTTTCGGCAAATCCATGAAGCAACCAGTGTCGGTAGGCATCTGCATGTGATAAGTCGGGTATGTCTTGATAGTGGCGCTTGTAAAACACCGGATCGAAACGATGATCGAGGGAGAAAGGCCGACCCTCGGAAATTCCGCGGGTGAGGAAGTGATCCAGAGCCTGGGTTGGCTCTATAAATGTGATATCTGAATTCAGGTCCGCATAAACGAGGGGATCGAACTGCTCTCGCCAATGTCTCGTCTTGCGCCCCTCTCTACGTCCAAACCGCAAGTAATGAAAGAAAGGATTGACTCCTGCTGACCGCACATCGGGATGGTCATGCAAGTACGCTTCGGTCGAGAACCACGGCGTAGGATCACGCCCCTCCTTCCATCCCAGCTGAATATAATGCTCGCATGGATCGATGCGGCTTTCTCTCACATCTTGATAGGTGGCAATGTAGAAATCTCGGTCGAATTCAGCGGAAATGACCTGCGCCTGGTTGCCAGGAGAGCCGCTGCCAGACAGGAAAAATAACTTCCTGCAATGAGTCCAAACACGATTTAACAGCATCGAAATGGTAGAACCTCAATGACCGCGAGCACACACTTTATACAACTGTGTTTTGCAATCCTAGATAGGGAACGTGCGGCCGAAATCGTTGGGGCTGACCGGCGCCGAGAGCGTGACGATCCACGGCCTCGCCTCAGGGCTCAAGCCGCGGCAGATGATGACGGCGGAGATCACCATGGCGGACGGCACGCTGAAGAAGGTGCCGCTGCTCTGCCGCATCGATACGCTCGACGAGCTCGACTACTACAAGAACGGCGGAATTCTGCAGTACGTGCTCAGGCAACTGGCGGCGTAAGAGGCTTCACACCAGCTCGAGCCGCAGCTCCCGCCCGACGATCTTGGCGGCTCGCTGCAGGCTCTCGATCGTGGCGCTGCCGTTGTCGGGATCGAGCAAACGGTCGAGTTGGGCGCGGCTCGTCCGCATCAGCTCTGCCATCCGCTTCTTGGTGATGCGCTTCTTCTTCATTTCGTCAGCGAGTTGCCGTGCGATCACTGCCTTGATCGCAGCAGCCGTCACTTCTTCGCGGATGACAGCCTCGTCGAGCCAACTCTCGAAGCTCGATCCGATGTGCTTGTTCTTCTTCTTGGTCATGATGACAACTCCTTCAAGCGTTGCCGCGCGACTGCGATGTCCTCGGCTGACGTTTTTTGCGTCTTCTTGATGAATGCGTGCAGCGCGATCAGCATTCCGTCGTGAAATCCAAACAGCACACGCGCCTCGCGCCGGCTTGGGAGCGAGGAACGCACTTCCCACAAACCTCCGCGCAATGGCCGGCACAGCGGAAGTCCGACCGGCCAACCGAATTGCACCTTGGCGATATCGCGGCCGATCGTCCGCTGATCTTCACGCGACAAATTCGTTGAGCCATTCCCGCACCGGCTCGCGGCCCGTGACCAGTCTCCAGAAACGAAGGGGATGGGCGTGAGGCGTTCGGGCATTGAAGAATGAGTGTATCAAAAATGATACCTCTTTTCAAGTCCTCAGCCTTTGCGGCGGCGCAGCCACACACTCGGCCTCATCCCGAGGCGGCCGTGCGCAGCACGGCCCTCGAAGGATGCCGCAGGCGCCGGGGTTGTTGCCATGGTTCGAGACGCCCTGCACGCAGCCAAGTGTACGCAGGCTGCGCCTGCTATGGCAGGGCTTCTCACCATGAGGGCTGAGACGATCAAATCTTCTCGATCTTCGCCGCCGCGGCGATCTGCCGCCAGCGGTCGACCTCGCTGGCGACGAAGGCCTTGAATTCGTCGGACGTCATTGTCACGAGCTCGGACCCGTTGGCACCGACCTTCTGAATGATGCTCGGATCGGCCTTCGCCTTGGTGAGCGCCGCCGCCCAGCGCGCGACGATCGGCTGCGGCGTGCGCGGCGGCAGGAAGATGCCGTCCCACGAAGACCCCTGCATCGCCGGGAGGCCGGCTTCCTGGAAGGTGGGGACATCGGGAAGCTGGCTGGTGCGGCGGCGGGCGATCACAGCCAGCGCGCGGACGTTGCCGGCCTTGATCTGCGGCAGGCACAGGCCGAAGAAATCGATCATGAAGTCGAAGCGCTTGGCAACGAGATCGTTCAGCGCCATCGCGCCGCCGCGGTAAGGCACATGCGTCGCCTTGGCGCCGATCAGCGCCATCAGGCGCGAGCCCTGCAGATGCGGGCCACCGCCGACGCCGGACGAACCGAAAGTCAGCTTGTCGGGATTGGCCTTGGCGTAGGCGATGTATTCTTGCAGCGTCTTCGCCGGCAGATCGTTGCGCACCACCATCACGCTGGTGTTGAACCCGATGGGGCCTACCGGGGTGAGATCCTTGCGCGGATCATAGGAGAGATTCTTGTAGATGGCGGGCGCGACCGCGATGCCGCTGCTCGATGCGAACAAGGCGACGCTGCCGTCCGGCGGCGCATCGACCACCGCCTTGACGCCAAGGGTCGAGCCGGCGCCGGGGCGGTTCTCGATGATGACGGTCGGGCTCAGCGACGACTGGAACGACTGCGCAAACAGCCGCGCCGCCGTGTCGACGCCACCACCGGGCGCGAAGCCCACGACAAGGCGAACGGTTCCGGACTGCTGTGCAATGCCGCGGCCGGGCCCCAGCAGCATCCCTGAAACCACCGCGGCACCGCCCGCGATCACCGACCGCCGGGACAGCCTGCGCGCGCCCCGCTGCGTGTGCGTATGTGAACGGATCATGTCATCCTCCCTGGATTCTCAGGCTGTTGCCAGATTGACCCGCACCCGGCTGGTCATGATTTCCACCACGCTCGTCGTTCCCGCAGTCACATCGCCGATCGCCTGGCGCAGGCCATCGCGCAGCGCCGCTGGCTTGTCGATCCGTTGCGTCTTCGCGCCGAGCGCTCCCGCCAGCGCGCAGATGTCCACGCCGCCGTCGAACCGCATCTTGGCGAGCTTCACGCTGACGCCGCCGTCGCGGTCCATGAACGCCCGATTGTTGAGCACGATGATCAGCACCGGCACGCCGGCGCGCACCGAGGTTTCAATGTCGAGCGCCGTCTCGGCGAACGCCTCCTCGCCGATGACGGTGGCGACGAGCTTGTCGGGCGCCGCGGTCTTGGCGCCGATCGCTGCGCCGAGCGACCAACCCATGGCGCTCTGCACGCCGAAGCCGATGAACGATCGCGGCGTGGTGGCGATGTAATGCTGGCAGGTGGTGCCGCGCACCGAACCGGCATCGTGCAGCAGGATAGTCGTATCGGGATCGATAAGCTCCGCAAACTCGCGCGTGACACGGAACGGGTTGATCGGCGTCTCGTCGGAATTCACGTAGGGCGCGGAGACCTCGGCCCAGCGATCCCGCAGCGTCGCCAGTCCGTCGATCCGGGATTGCATCGGCACCAGGCGCTCGGCCGGAAGCAGCCGCTGCGCGGCCTCGTTGAGCTGCCGCAGCACCAGCCTGGCGTCGCCGAGGATCGCCACGTCGGCCAGCGCCTCCTTGTGCAATTCGGCGGGATCGACGTCGATCTGGATGTGCTTCGCCGCCGCCGGTACCGGCGCCAGCGTCGCATGCTGCTTGAAGCCGCAGCCGATGGTCATGATCACATCGGCCGCATTGGCGACCGCGGTCGCGTGCGTCGTCCCGTAGCGGGCGCGCGCGAAGCCGCCGATGCCGAGCGAGAGCGGATGCGTTTCCGGAAATGCGCTCTTGCCGTTCAGCGTGGTGGCGACCGGCAGCGTCAGCAACTCGGCGAGCGCGACGAGTTCACCGCTCGCTTCCGACCAGAGCACGCCAGCACCGACATAGACGTAGGGCCGTTGGGCCTCCGCCAGCATCCGCGCCGCAGCCTCGATGGCGGCGGGATCGCCGGCGCTGCGCACCGGTGGGCGCGCCGACACCGGCTCATAGGGAAAATTGCCGCCGATTGGCATCGACGACACGTCGTAGGGCAGCCCGATGACGACGGGTCCCGAGCGGCCGGTGCGCAGATGCATGAAGGCCCGGCGCAGCAGATCGCCCACCTGCGACGGATCCTCGATGATCGCGACCCACTTGCTGACCGGGCCGAACACCTCGGTGAGCGGCAGCTCCTTGGTCTGCCGGCGCTTCGTGTCGAACCGGTTGTTGTGCCCGGCAATGAACAGGAGCGGCGTGGAATCGCCGAAGCTGTTGACGATCCCGCCCATCGCATTGGCAGCGGCCGGGCCGGCGTCGGTGAATACCACGCCCGGGCGACCGCTCGCGCGTGCATATCCGTCGCAGATGTCAACCGCCACGCGCTCCTGACGGGTGTAGAAGACCTTGACCTCCGGTCGCTCCGCCAAGGCATCGGCGAGATGACCGATCGACTGCCCGGTGATGCCGGCCGCGACGCGCACGCCTTCCGCCACCAGCGCGTCACCCATCGCCTCGGCCACGTTCATCGGCGCCGGCCTTTCACAAACGGTCCACGCTGTCCACGTCACTTCTTCCGATAGCTCAAAGCTTCCCGGATGGCTTCCTCGCCGCCGAGACCGAGGCTCAGACCGTACCATTTGTCCGAATTGACCGCCTCCGGATAGAACTTGGACAAGTCGTGTTCGGGGAATTCCTTCAGCACCCAGTCGGCGATCTCCTGGCGGGTGGTGATCCAGACCTTCGGCTTGCTCTTCACATACCGGATCGCTTCTTCCATCGGCCGCGTGCGAAAGCCATGCGACAGGAACGGATGCGTCCCGTAGGCGAGCATCTTCGGATAGCCGCGCTCGCCTTCCTCGTACACGGTGTCGAAGAAGTCGTAGAACATCCGCACGACGGCGTGCGGCGGCGCGTCGTGATGGCTGTAGCTGTTGTAGTCGGTCAGCGCGTAGCTGTTCATGCCGACCACCTTGCGGCCGCCGACATTGATGATGAAGGGCACATCGGTGTTGCGGAAGCCGCAGACATACTTGAACCCGCGCTCCGCCAGCAGCCCGACGCTCTCGCCCGTGATGGTGCCGCCGGACGCGCTGAAACCGGCCGGCTTCTTGCCGAGTACCTTCTCGAACTCGGCGACCGTGCGGTCGATCGAGTCGATCTGCTCCTGCACGGTCTGGTCCCACAGATACGTGTGGTCCCACCCCTGTGCCAGGAACTCGGTCCCCAGCGCCGCGGCGTGGCGCGCCAGCTCCGGATAGAGATGCACGTTCAGGCCGTCGGCGTAGCAGCTCGTGGGAATCTCGTGCCGCTGCCAGATGTCGAGCAGCCGCTGCATTCCCGCGGTCTCGCCGTAGGCGTGTTCGTAGATGATGCGTGGATGGCGTCCATACTTGGCGTCCGCAGGAACGACTTCGCCGGCCCGTTGCCGGTTGTTGGCGGTACCGAGCGCCTTTGGCCAGCTCTCCCACGACATGTTGAAGACGACCGCCACATGGCAACCGTCCGGCCAGCGAAAATCGCCCGCCTGCATCTTGTACTTGTCCGCCTGTGGCATCGCGTTTCCCCCATCATCACTCTCGGCAGCGAGCAGTATGTCGGGGGCGCGATGACGGTCAACGCACGACCGCAATGGTCAGGAATGCGAATTTCGAAGATGATCGGCGCGCGAAATCGCTTGCTTCGCGTGCATCGAGTTCAATTACCTCTCAATACCCCTCCGCGGGCTCGATCTGGTCGAACCAGTCGAACCCCATTTCCTTGGTGATGCGGTTGGAGATCACGATCAGCCGGCAGTCTTCCTTGTCGCCGGCGACGTGCTGATGCGTGGTGAACGGCGGCACGTAGATGAAATCGCCGCGCTTCCAGGCGAACGCGCGCGGTTCCACGGCCCATTCCCATTGGAACGCATCGAGGCAGTCGAACTTCATGTCCCAGTGCAGGTCGTAGCCGGCGCCCTCGACGACGAAGATGATCTCTTCCCACATGTGCCGGTGCTTGCCGGACTTCTCGCCCGGCTTGAGGAACTGCATGTAGGCTTCGACGCAGCATTCGCGCGTGTTCATCTTGTGGTGCACGAGATGCTTGATCAGACCGTCGACGGATGTCTCGAACGGCATGTCCTCGGCGTGCACGACGTTGAGCAGCGTCTCGTAGTGCTTGCGGAACTCTTCCGACGTGGCGACGTCTTCGGCGCGGAAGCTCGCGGTCTTGCTGCCTGAGAGGGAGGCTTCACGGTCTTGGAAGGTAGTGGTCATGGTCTTGTCCCTATCCCTCTCCGCTGTCATCCCGGACGGACGGCAAGGCACGCAAGTGTACGCAGCCTGCGTAAACTTGGCTGCGTGCGCCGATCCGGGACCCATCTATCCCTGCGTCGGTGTTTGATCCGAAGCGCCGGGTACGTGGGTCCCGGCTCGCGGCCGCTTCGCGGCCTTGGCCGGGATGACAACAACTGCGGTTTCAGCATGATCAAATATCGCTCGGCGGCTTGTAGCCTTCCTGCCCCTTGGGCGGGGTCTTCGGCGGCCATTCGACGATCTTCTGGAACAGGAGGTGCATGAACAGGAACAAGGGCTTCGCCTTGAACACCAGCAGGATCGCCTCCTCGTCGGGGCTGTCGTTGAAATGCTGATGCACGCAGCCGTTTTCGACGATCATCACGTCGCCGGCCTTCCACTCGATGCGGCGACCGTCATGGATGTCGTGGCCGTAGCCCTTGAGAACGTAAAACACCGCACTGTTGAGGTGCCCGTGCTTCTGCCCATAGGCGCCCGGCGCATAGGCCTCGATATGGCTCTCGATCGACTGGGTGACATTCACGGCCTGGGGCGAGATCACGCTCTTGCCATAATGGCCGGGCCCGCCCTTCCACGGCACGTCGCTCGACGAATAGACGCGCGGCTCCTCGAGGAGCTGCTTGTAGAGATGGCTGTAGGTGCCCTCCAGCGCGCGGACGAAGGTGCGCTTCTTCGCCCAGCGCTCCCAGTGCTGATTTTCGCGCTCGGCGGCGTCCTCCGGCGGCTTGTTGTGGCCCTCCCCGGCCAGACCTCCGATCAGACCTGTCATGTGGGCCTCCTGCTCCAGATTGTCGTGCTCACCCTGCACATCCCCCGCCGGACGCCGCTTGTCAATTCAATCCGGGCATTTGCAAGTTCGCTCCGATTGGATTTTGATGCGGCAAGATCAAGACCAGGGAGGAACGACCATGAAAACAATGCTACGGAGCGCCCTCGCCGCCGTTGCTCTTGCCATGCTGCCGCTGGCGCCGGCCGCGGCGCAGAGCCCGGCCGAGTTCTACAAGGGCAAGGCGGTCGATCTCCAGATCGGCTACAGCGCCGGCGGCGGCTACGACGTCTATGCCCGGCTCGTCGCCCGCCACATCGGCAAGCATATCCCCGGCAACCCCACCGTCGTACCGAAGAACATGACCGGGGCGGGCAGCCTCAAGCTCGCCAACTGGCTCTACAACGTGGCGCCGAAGGACGGGACCGTATTCGGCATGATCGGCCGCGGCACCGGCTTCGACCCGCTGTTCGGCATCAAGGGCGCGCAGTTCCAGGGCACCAAGTTCAACTGGATCGGCAGCGCCAACGACGAGGTCAGCATCTGCGTCTCCTGGCATACCTCCGACGTCAAGACCTTCGACGATCTGCGCCAGCGCGAGCTGATCGTCGGCGGCACCGGCGCCAGCGCCGACACCGACCAGTTCCCGAAGATCCTGAACGCGGTGCTCGGCACCAAGATGAAGATCATCACCGGCTACCCCGGCGGCAACGACATCGGGCTTGCGCTGGAGCGCGGCGAGGTAAAGGGCCGCTGTGGCTGGTCGTGGTCGAGCGTCAAAGCGACGCATCAGCCGTGGCTCGACGAGAAGAAGATCAACATCCTGATCCAACTTTCGCTCGCCAAGCATCCCGACCTGCCGAACGTGCCGCTGATCGTCGACCTCGCCAAGACCGACGAGGAGAAGCGCATCCTGCGGCTGGTGTTCGCGCGGCAGGTGATGGGCCGGCCGTTCCTGGCGCCGCCCGGTATTCCAGCGGACCGCGTCGCGGCACTGCGCAAGGCGTTCATGGACACGATGCGCGACAAGGAATTCCTGGCCGAGGCCGAGAAGGGCAAGCTTGAGATCACGCCGGTGTCCGGCGAGGATATCCAGAAGCTGGTGGAAGAAGTCTATGCCACGCCGGCGGAGGTCACCACCAAGGCCACCGAGCTGTTGCGGGTGGAGAAGAAGAAGTAGTGATTGTCATCACGGACGATGTTGCTGCATCCCGGTCAAGCGAGCGAAGCGAGCGCGAGCCAGGACCCACATATCCCCGGCCCCGGAAGATTTAATGTGGCGCGTCCACAGCACAACAACGATCGCAGGGATCCATGGGTCCCGGCTCTCGGTGCTTCGCACTCGGCCGGGATGACAGCAACTGAGTTGGTCAGATCAACACGAGACGAATGACATGGACGCATCAACAAAAAAAACCAATCTCGGCTGGCAATCCGACGTCATCGTCGATCTGATCAAGCGCTACGGGTTCGAATACATCACCATGAATCCCGGCGCGAGCTTCCGCGGCCTGCACGATTCGCTGATCAACTACGGCGGCAACGAGCCGCCGATGCTGCTGTGCCAGCACGAGGAGATCGCGGTGCAGATCGCGCACGGCTACGCCAAGGCGTCGGGCAAGCCGATGGCGGTGATCCTGCACAACCTGGTCGGCCTGCTGCACGCCACCATGGCGATCTACTACGCCTACATCGACCGCGTGCCGATCTTCATCATGGGCGCCACCGGCCCGATGGACGAGGGCAAGCGGCGCCCGCACATCGACTGGACCCACTCGGCGCTGGTGCAGGGCAACGCCATCCGCGACTACGTCAAGTGGGACTACCAGCCGACCTCGATCCACGGCGTGCCGGAGAGCTTCGCACGCGCCTATTCGATCATGACCACCGAGCCGCGCGGCCCGATCTACATGTGCTACGACGCCATGCTGCAGGAAGAGCGGCTCACCGATGAGGTGGCGATGCCGCGCATCGATGCCGCGGCGACGCCTTCGCCGATGATGCCCGATCCGAAGGCGCTCGCGGCGATCGCCGACCGGCTGTGCAAGGCCGAGCACCCGATGCTACTCGCCGAATATGCGGGACGCCGCCCGGGTGGTTTCGAGAGCATCGTTGAACTCGCCGAGTTGACCGGAGCGGCGGTGTGGGACATCAACAACGCGCTCAACTTTCCCAACAAGCACCCGCTGTGCCTGAGCATGGACAAAGCGTCGCTCAAAGCGACCGACCTCGTGGTCGGCCTCGACGTGAAGGACTGGGAAAAACAGTTCGCCGACCTCGACAACGCCAACCGGATCGTCACCGACCTGTTGCCGCCGTCATGCGACCGCGTCGAGATCGGCTTCGGCGAGCTTGGCATCAGCAAGTGGTCGATGGACTATTGCCGGATGCAAGCCTGCTCGGTCCGTGCGCTCGGCGACACTGTGCTGGGAATCCCCGAGCTCACCCGCCTGTGCCGACAACGCATCGGCGCCGATCCCGCGCTCCGGCGCAAGATCGCGGACCGCAAGACCGCGGTCGGCAAACGCCACAATGAAGTCTGGGCGAAGTGGCAGGAGGAGGCGCAGCAGAACTGGAACGCTTCGCCGATCACCTTCGCGCGGCTCGCGCTGGAGGTCTGGGAGGTCATCAAGGACCAGGACTGGGTGCTCACCGCCAACGAGCTCAAGCACCAGGTGCGCAAGCTGTGGGACTTCGACAAGCCCTACCGGCATCCGGGCGTCGAGCTCGGCACCGCGACGCAGATCGGCATCTCGATCGGTGTCGCGCTCGCGCACAAGAAGCACAAGCGGCTGGTGGTCGACATCCAGCCGGACGGCGACCTGATGTTTGACGCCGGCGCCTTATGGGTCGCCGCCAAGTACGAAATCCCGATGTTGATCGTGATGCACAACAACCGCGCCTACTACAACGACTGGGCGCACCAGATCCGCATGGCGAAGCTGCGCGGCACCGACGAGAGCAAGGCGCATATCGGCATGGACCTGTTCGGGCCGGAGCCGGACTTCGCCGGGCTCGCCCGCTCCATGGGCTGCTGGGGCGAAGGTCCGATCGACAATCCGAATGACGTTGGCCCGGCGCTCAAGCGCGCCATCGCCGAGGTAAAGAAGGGGCGAGTCGCGCTGGTGGACACGATCATCCAGCACCGCTAGCGTGCGCGCCGGCTGCACGGCCTTGCGTGCAGCGCGGCAGAAATGCGGCACAGACGCGTTCCAGGACACGGCCCGCCATGCGTTTGCGTCGTCTCGTCATTTTCGCCTTGCTTGCCGCAGTCGGCGCCGCCGCAGGCTGGTGGCGCTTCGGACGCGGACTGGAGGTGACAACGGTCGCAGTATCGCGCGGCACGGCGGTCGAGATCGTGTACGCAACAGGCGCCGTCGAGCCGGTGCATTGGGCGAAGGTCGCGAGCCTCATCCGGGAGCGGATCATCGAGCTGTGCTACTGCGAGGGCAAGACCGTCGCGAAAGGCGACGTGCTCGCCCGCCTCGACGACCAAGAGGTGCGCGCGCAACTGCAGGAGATCAGGGCACGCGAGGATTTCGCCAAGCGCGAGATGTCCCGCGTGACCGAACTGATCGGCCGCGGCGCCACCACCACCCAGGCGCATGAGCGCGCCTCGACCGATCTGCGGGCGGCGCAGGGTCTGATCTCGGTCCAGATGGAGCGGCTCGACGACTACACCATCAAATCGCCCATGGCCGGGGTTGTATTGCGCCGCGACGGCGAGGTCGGCGAAATCGCCGAGGCCGGCCAGGTCCGTTTCGCGTCGGCGTCCCGAAGCCGCTGCAGGTTGTCGCGGAAGTGAACGAGGAGGACATTCCGCGCGTGGTCGTCGGCCAGACGGTGCTGTTCCGCACCGATGCCTTCGCCGACCGGCGGATCGAGGGCAAGCTTCGGGAGATCACGCCGATGGGCGACCCGATTGCGAAGACCTACCGCGTCCGGATCGACTTGCCGGACGACACGCCGCTGCTGATCGGCATGAGTGTCGAGGCGAACATCATCACGCGCGAGAAGCCCGACGTGCTCCTCGTACCGGCTGACGCCGTGCAGGGTTCGGCAGTATTCGTGGTCCAGGGCGACCGTGCGCACCGGCGCAGCGTTGAAATCGGCATCCGCGGCACGCGCATGGTCGAAATCTTGTCTGGCCTGAACGAGGGCGAACGCGTCGTCGCGCCCGCCGTCAGCGGTCTTGCCGACGGCGCCCGCGTCCGCCCGACGGAGAGGCCGGGAACGCAACCATGAGCTTGACCGTCGACATCGCCTTGACTCATGTCCGCTCGCGCGCCCGGCAGACCCTCGTCGCGGTCGCGGGGGTGGCGACCGGCGTCGGCTTCTCGATCATGATGGCGTCGCTGATGGTCGGCTCACAGAACGACTTCATGCGGCAGTTGATCGACGCGCTGCCGCACATCGCGGTGTCCGACGAGCAGCGCGAGCCGCAGCGCCAGCCGGCCGAGCTTGCGTTCGGGGCGGTCCGGATCTACGGGCTGACGCCGGAAAGGCGGCGCGAAGGCATCAAGAACCCGATGGCGATCATGGCGGCGCTGTCGGCTTGGGTACCTGGCGCGATTGCGCCTTCCACCAAGACCCAGGCGATCCTGCGCTATGCCGGACGCGATTTCGCGGCCAGCGTCACCGGCATCGATCCTCATCGGGAGCGGTACGTCTCGGCATTGCCGACCCAGATGCGCCAGGGAACGTTGGCCTCGCTGTTCACCGCCGGCAACGCCATTATCCTCGGTGACCGGCTGGCTGAGAAGATGGGCGCCCGAATCGGCTCCAACATCACGGTGCAGACCGGCGAAGGCGCGCACATCGGTGCGCAGGTGGTCGGGTTGTTCCATTCCGGCGTGCGCCAGGTCGACGAGAGCACGGCCTATGTGCTGGTGAAGACCGCGCAGATTCTCGCCCAGCAGACCGGCCTGATCAACGAGCTGCGCGTGCGGGTGCGCGATCCGCTGGCGGCGCGCGACATCGCCCAGCGCATCGAGCGCGAGACGGGCTACAAGTCGATCGCTTGGCAGGAGGCGCACGAGGACCTGCTGTCGAGCTTCGTCGTCCGCAACGTCGTCATGTATACGGTGGTCGGCGCTATCCTGCTGGTGGCGAGCTTCGGCACCTACAACATCATCTCCACCATCACCCACGAGAAGGCGCGCGACATCGCCATCCTGAAGTCGCTCGGACTCAACGAGCGCACGGTGCGCCGTATCTTCGTGCTGGAGGCGCTGATCATCGGGCTTGCCGGCGCACTCGCCGGCTTCCTGCTTGGCTATCTGCTGTGTGTCGCCCTCGGCACGATCGAGATCAACAACCCGTTCATGGATGCCAACCGCCTGCCGCTGGTCTACGATCCGCTGCACTATGCGATAGCCGGCCTGGTGGCGCTGGTCTCGTCGTTTGCGGCCGGATATGCGCCGGCTCGCAAGGCGGCCCGCGTACATCCGGTCGATATCATCCGCGGGGCTACATGAATGCATCCGCCGGCAACAGCCTGATCGAGGCGCGCGGCGTCATCCGCATCCTGCCGGGCATCGTGCCGGTCACGCTGGTACACGACATCGACCTGACGATCGGCAACAATGAGTTCGTTGCGATCACCGGTCCCTCCGGCTCGGGCAAGTCGTCGCTGCTCTACCTGCTCGGCCTGCTCGACATGCCCACCGCCGGCGAGGTGCTGATCCGCGGCCGCGCCACGACGGACATGGAAGAAGACGAGCGCGCCATGACGCGGCTCGCTACGCTCGGCTTCGTGTTCCAGTTCCACTTCCTGCTGCCGGAGTTCACCGCGCTGGAAAACGTGATGCTGCCGATGCGGGCGCTCGGCGCGCTGCCGCCTGTCGCAATGCGCGAGCGCGCGGCGATGCTGCTGGAGTCGTTCGGTCTGACCGATCACATCGGGAAGCGCCCCGACCAAATGTCGGGCGGCCAGCGGCAGCGCGTGGCGGTGGCGCGGTCGCTTGCCAACGACCCGCCGGTCGTCCTGGCCGACGAACCGACCGGCTCGCTCGACAGCCAGTCGAGCGAGCAGGTTTTCCGAATCCTGCGCGATCTGGTCGAAGTCCGGTCGAAGTCCGTGGTGGCGGTGACGCACGATCTCGACCTGGCGGCGCGCATGGACCGCCGGATGCAGCTGATCGACGGGGGTATCGTCGATGGGGCGCAGATGGCTGGTGCGAGCAGGGCTGCGCCGGTATGATACAAGACCTGTTCAGCGCTCCGCTCCGTCCAAGGTGACTACAAGACCTGTTCAGCGCTCCGCTCCGTCCAAGGTGACCAAGGTGAACCGGCGTCAACGCCCGGTATAGCTCTGCCACATGCCGAGCTCAAACACCTGCAAGTCGCCGGCCTTCAACAGGCCGCTCGCCGTGATCATGATATCGGTCGGGGACACGCGGCCGGACTGCGGATCGAACGGCAGGAATCTCTCGCCCGCCTGCACCTTGGCGCTGTAGGCGCGGATCGCGGCGGCCAGCAGCTTCTGCACCAGTTCCGGCGGCAATTGCTCGAGCCGATCGGCCGAGATCGCGCCGGTCACCGATGTCACCGCCGCCGTGATCGCGTCGGCCAACGCGGCGTGACCGGCGGCTACCTTGCTGACTGGCTTGCCGTCGGTCTTGCGCGCCGACGCGGCCCTCGTCCGCTTGGCCGGGGGGGCGCGTTTCGCCTTCGCTGCTCGCTTTACCATGATTCTTTCGCGCCTCACGGAATCTTGGTCTGGCCCGCATAGGTGCGGTCCTCGTCGATCAGGTCGACCACCTGGTTGATCAGCAGGCCTTCGCAGGCGGGCCCGCCGGCATGCACGCAGTAATTGCTGTAGGCGTAATAGGCGCCGTCCCTGTGGAACACGCGATCTCGTGCTTGCCCGCCGTGACGATGCGCCGGTCGCCGTCCGGCATTTCGGACGATTTGGCCACGAACAGTTCGGCCATGACGTGCTCCTTGGACCTTTTCTTGATTGTTACCGGGGGGCGGCGCCGGCGGCAAGCGGCACGGGGGCAGCGGAGCATTGCGCAAAGACGCAGGAATGATGCATGAGAGACATCGAAAGCTGTCATCCCGGACGCGCCGAAAGCGCGATCCGGGATGACAACTGAGAGTCCGTGAGAGTCCGTGAATGAAAAGACCGAAAACCGCCACCAACGCCAACCTGCGTCTCGCCGCCGATATCGGCGGCACCTTCACCGACATCGCAGTCTTCGACGAAAGGACCGGCAAACTCACCTTCGGCAAGGCCCTGTCGACGCCGGAGCACCTGGTCGAGGGCATCAGCGCCGGCGTCGAGAAGGCGGGCAGCGACTACCGCTCCGCCGGGCTGTTCCTGCACGGCTCGACCATCGCCATCAACACCATCCTGGAACGCACCGGCGCCAGGACCGCGCTCGTGATCACCGAGGGCTTCCGCGACGTCTACGAGATCGGCCGCATCAACCGCCCCGACGCCTATAACCTGTTCTTCCGCAAGCACGTGCCGCTGGTCGAGCGGGCGCTGCGCTTCGAGGCGCACGAGCGCGTGCTCGCCGACGGCGAGATCGACAAGCCGCTCGACGAGGATGAGATCGCGGCGCTCGGGCGGAAGCTGGACTCACTCGGCGTCGAAGCCACCGCGATCCTGTTCCTCAACTGCTACGCCAATCCCGAGCACGAGGCACGCGCCAGGGCCGTTCTGGAGCGCAATCATCCCGGGATGTTCATCTCCGCCTCGCACGAGCTCTCTCAGGAGTACCGCGAGTTCGAGCGCTGCTCGACGGTGGTCGCCAACGCCTATATCGGCCCGAAGGTGCGCCGCTATATCGGCGAGATCGACGCGCATATCCGCAGCGCCGGCTTCCATGGCTCGTTCCTGATCGTGCAATCGACGGGCGGGCTCTACGAATCCGAGCAGGCGCAGAGCCAATGCGTGCGCATGCTGGAATCAGGGCCCGCCGCCGGCGTGATCGGCACGCAGGCGCTGTGCCGCACCCTCAAGCTCGACAACGCCATTGCGTTCGACATGGGCGGCACCACCGCCAAGGCGGGCGTGATCTACAAAGGCGAGGCGCTGACCACCGGACAGGCGCTGATCGGCGGCTACGACAAGGCGCTCCCCGTCCAGATCGCCATGATGGACATCTTCGAGGTCGGCACCGGCGGCGGCTCGATCGCCCGCATCGAGGACGGCGCGCTCCGCGTCGGCCCGCAGAGCGCCGGCGCCGCACCCGGTCCGGCCTGCTACGGCCTCGGTGGTGCTGAGCCGACCGTCACCGACGCCAACCTCGTGCTCGGCCGTCTCGGCGCCGACCGTTTCCTCGGCGGTGAGATGGCGCTCGACGTCGACGCGGCAACGCGGGCGCTGAAGACGCGCATCGCCGACCCGTTCACGATGAGCGTCACCGCAGCCGCCGATGGCATCCTGCGCATCGCCGTCACCGCGATGTCGTATGCGGTGAAGGGCGTCACGACCGAGCGCGGGCTCGATGCCGGCGACTTCGCGCTGGTCGCCTATGGGGGCGCCGGGCCGCTGCATGCGGTGCAGGTCGCGCGCGAGATCGGCATCCGCAAGGTCATCATTCCCGGCGCGCCGGGCGTGTTCTCCGCCTTCGGCATGCTGTTCTCGGACTTGCGCTACGACTACGTGCGCACCTGGTACACGCGTCTCGACGATGCAGGCTTCGACGACATGGAAGCCGTGTACACGGCGCTGGAGGACCAGGGCCGTCAGGCGATCGCCTCGACCTCGGTGACGCCGAGCCGGATCGTCATCAAGCGCGCCGCCGACATGCGCTATGTCGGCCAGGAGCACGCCGTCACGGTCGACCTGCCGATGTCTGTGTTCACCAGGCAGGACCGCAAGGCGATCAAGCGCCATTTCGACGAGATGCATCTGTTGCGCTACGGCACCTCGGCGCCGGACGAACGAGCCGAAATCGTCAGCCTGCGCTCCACCGTCACCGGCCTGATGCGCAAGCCGCCGCAGGAAACGATCGCCAGGGGTCCGAAGACGCCGACGAAGAATGCCTTTACCGGCAGGCGCAAGGTCTATTTCGCCGAGGACGGCAAGGCCGGCAAATTCATTGACACGCCGACTTGGCGCCGCGCCGATCTGCGCGCCGGCAACCGCATCACGGGCCCGGCTCTGGTGGAGGAGCACGCCTCGACCACGGTGCTGCTGCCAGAGGATGTGATGACGATGGATGCGTACGGGAATTTGGTGATTGCGGTCGGAGGAGGGAGGTGATGCTGCGTGCCGCAATCCGCGTCCTCTCCCGGCCCTGAGGAGCCGAGCGTAGCGAGGCGTCTCGAAGGACGAGGCCGCCACCGCAAATCGGCTGCTTCCGATTTGCGCATCTTAATGTTGCCTATCTCGGGTAGACCCGAGATCGGTGGCCGCCCCATCCTTCGAGACGGCGCTTCGCGCCTCCTCAGGATGAGGGCGGGTCAAGGCCCGCTTAACACGGACAGGCCCTAGTCATGGCGAAAGCAAAAAAGAAAGCAACGAAGCGCGCTTCGTCCCGCCGCGTGGTCGACCCCGTTGTCACGGAGATCGTGCGCAACGGCGTCATCGCGGTAACGGAAGAGATGAAGACCAATCTCATGCGCACCGCCTACAACATCATCATCTACGAGGCGCTGGACTTCACCACCGGCCTGTTCACGCCGGAGGGCGAGACCGTGTCGATCGGCATCGGCCTGCCGATGTTCATCCGCGGCATGGCCGAGACCGTGAAGGCGAAGATCGCGCATTTCGGCCGCGACAACATCAAGCCGGGCGACATCTACGTCACCAATGACGCCTACATCACCGGCAGCCACCTCAACCACATGACCTTCACGCTGCCGATCTTCCACAAGGGCAAGCTCGCCGGGTTCTCCTGCTGCATGGGACACTGGCTCGACATCGGCGGGCCGATCGGCGGCATGACCACCGACATCTTCTCCGAGGGCCTGCAGGTTCCCATCGTCAAGTACCAGGACCGCGGCGTGATCAACCAGACGCTGGTCGACATCATCCGCCAAAACGTGCGTATCCCGAGCCGGGCCATGGGCGACCTGCGCGCGCAGATCACCGCGGTGAAGACCGGCGAGCGGCGCTACCTGCAACTGCTCGAGCGCTACGGCGCCGACGCCGTGCGCGACGCGATCCGCGCCATCATGGACCGCGCCGAGGTGTCGGCGCGTACCCGCACCAAGACCATTCCCGACGGCATTTACGAAGCCGAATCCTTCATGGACGACGACGGGCTGGAGGTCGGCAAGCGCGTGCCGATCCGCGTGCGCGTGACCGTCAAGGGCGAGGAGATGACGGTCGATCTCTCCGATGTCTCGAGGCAGGTGCGCGGCTTCTACAATTCCGGCATCACCACTGGCTATGCCTGCGCCCAGGTCGCCTACAAGTGCCTCACCTCGCCGACCGACTATCCGATCAACGACGGCTCGTTCCGCAGCCTCAAGGTGATCGTGCCGCCGGGCCGGGTGGTGAGCGCGACGCGCCCGGCGCCGATGCGCTGGTGGATGACTTATCCGATGACCATCGTCGACACGATCTTCAAGGCGATGACGGCGGCAATCCCCGACCGCGTGATTGCCGGCCATCACGCCGACCTGCTGGCGCCGACCTTCCACGGCGTCAATCCCAGGCGTTCGGAATTCTTCATCGGCTCGTTCGGCCCGCTCGGCGGCGGCTGGGGCGCCAAGCACAACGAGGACGGCGTCTCCGGCACCGTCTGCATCAACGACGGCGACACCCACAACAGTCCGAACGAGCAGGCCGAGGCCAAGTTCCCGATCGTGGTCGAACGCTTTGCTCTGGTGGAGAACTCCGGCGGCGCCGGCCGGCACCGCGGCGGTCTCGGCATCGTGCGCGACGTGCGCGCCCGCTCGCCCATCACCGTCAACACCCAGATCGACCGCGCGCACTGCCGGCCATGGGGCCTCGACGACGGCCTCGACGGCTCCGGCAACAAGGTCGAGCTACGCATCGGCGGGCAATGGAAGACCGACTTCCCCAACGCCAAGGTGCTGGTGGCGCATCTCAAGGAGGGCGATGCATTCCGCATTCAGTCGGGCGGCGGCGGCGGCTACGGCGCGCCGCTGGAGCGGCCGGCCGAGGAGGTCGCCGAAGACGTGCGCCAGGGCTATGTCGGCATCGCCGACGCGCGGGAGCTGTATAGGGTGGTGGTGGACCCGGTGACGTTTGCGGTGGATGCGGAGGCGACGGCGAAGTTGCGTGCCTGAGGCGTTTCCCGGGCGCAGCGCAGCACGCAGTGGTGCGCTGCAGACCCGGGATCGTTGCGCATCCAGCATCTGGGACGGTCCCGGATCAGCCTTGCATCACTTCGTGCTGCACCGCGTCCGGACACGGACCGCTACCGCTTCAGCTTCACCGTGTACGACATCGCTCCGGCGCCGCAGCAGGGGCAAGCCATGGCGACAAGGATTTCCTGCTTCGCCTCCTCGCTGACATCGGCGCGGTCGAGCATCGCCATCGCCTGCTGCTGGAACAGGTCGTGCAGCGACAGGTTGCCGTAGGCGAAGACCTGTTCGTCGGGGGGCGGTTCAGGCACGCCGGCGGGGTCCGCCTTGGCGGATTTCGCTGAGTGCTTGCGTTTGGCCATGTCGGTCGCGATGATGAAACGCCTTCACATGAGACTCAAGCCTGCATGAAGCCTGATATTCTGTATGTCGGCCGCTTTCCCGAGCCGACCGTTGACGAACTGCATCGCCGCTTCACGGTGCACCATTGGCCGGTGCAGCCGAAGCCGGAGGACATCGACGCAGGCTTGCGCGCCCGCGTTCGCGCGGCGACGGTCGAGGTCAATCGCGGCGCCCACCGCGCCCTGATCGAATCCCTGCCGAAGCTCGAGATTATCGCCTGCTTCGGCTCCGGCGTCGACCTGGTCGATCTCGCCGCCGCGCGCGAGCGCGGCATCCCGGTGACCAACACGCCGGCCGTGTTCGACGACGAATGCGCCGATCTCGCCATCGGCCTGATGCTCGCTTCGGCGCGGCAGATCATCTACGCCGACCATTATGTGCGCAGCGGTGAGTGGAAGCGAAAGGGTCCGATCTCGCTCGGCCGCAGCGTCACCGGCAAGACCATGGGCGTGGTCGGGCTTGGCGCCATCGGCCGCGCCATCGCCGACCGCGCGGCCGCCCTCAAGATGCGCGTGCTCTACACTGGGCCGCGCCGCAAGCCGGATGCACCGTATGAGTTCGTGCCGGACCTGATATCGCCGACCGCGCGGCCGCCCTCAAGATGCGCGTGCTCTACACTGGGCCGCGCCGCAAGCCGGATGCACCGTATGAGTTCGTGCCGGACCTGATCGAGCTGGCGCGGCAAAGCGACATCCTGATGGTCGCCGCCCTTGGCGCACCGGAGACTCGCCACCTGATTTCGGCCAAAGTGATCGGCGCATTGGGGCCGAAGGGCACGCTGGTCAACATCGCCCGCGGTTTCGTGGTCGACGAGATTGCCATGATCGAGGCGCTGCAGGACGGCCGGCTCGGCTGGGCGGCGCTCGACGTATTCGACAGTCCGCCGGGCGACCCCAATCCCGCGCTGCTCGCGCTGCCCAACGTGATCGTGCAGCCGCACCACGGCAGCGCCACGATCGAGACCCGCGCCCGGATCGGCCGGCACATGCTTGACAACCTCGACGCCTGGCTCGCCGGCAAGCCGCTGGTGACCCCGGTCGTTTGATTCGGCGACAATCATCAAACAGATTGTCAACCACGCATGGCAACTCGTAGCGGAACGCCAAGGCCCCCGTTGCGTTGACTTCATGCTATGGGATTCCTGTTCTCGGTGCTCAGTTATTTCGCCTGCCTGTGCGCGACCGTGATCCTGATCACTGCCTCGGTCGCGTACATCTTTCCCGCGCCGGCCGTACCGCACAGCAACGCCGTGGAAGTCAACGCACAGAAGCACACGAAGGCGCAACGGTCCGCGCGGGCCGTCGCCCGGCAATCGGCTGGACAAGCTGCCGAGGCGCGTTAGCGATTCAAGCTTTGACGCTTGTCGCCGCCTGCGCGATAACCGGCCGGCAAACGTCCCGCCAGCCAATCGCCGAGCTTCATATGACAACTGTCTCCTCCGCCCCGCAGCACACCCAGGTGCATGACGGACAGGCGCGCACGCGTGACGGAATCGGCATCGCCTATGGTCTCACGGATGCCGGCGCCGGTGCCCCGCGCATCGCGCTGGTGCATTCGCTGGCGATGGAGCGCGGCTTCTGGCGGCCGGTCGCCGAGCGCCTCGCCGGCGCGGCATCCGTGCTGACATTCGACTGCCGCGGTCACGGGGCATCCGGCAAGCCAGACGGGCCCTATACGGTCGAGCTGTTCGCCGACGACCTCGCCGATTTGCTCGATCATGTGGGCTGGGGGTCGGCGGCGATCGCGGGCGCCTCAATGGGCGGCTGCGTGTCGCTCGCCTTCGCGGCCCGTTATCCGCAGCGCACCGCCGGCCTCGGCCTGATCGACACCACCGCCTGCTACGACGCGATGCCGGCATGGATGGACCGCGCCAACAAGGCCAAGCAGGGAGGACTGGCGAGCCTGGTCGGATTCCAGATCACGCGCTGGTTCGGCGATGCGTTTCGCGCCGAGCACGAGGACGTGGTGCAGGAGAGCGTTGATGTCTTCCTGCGCAACGACGTCGCGGCGTATGCGGAAACCTGCCGCATGCTCGGCGCCTGCGACCTGCGCGCCGCGCTGCCCAGCATCAAGACCCCCACGACGGTCATTGTCGGCGAGGAGGACTACGCGACGCCGGTCAAGACGGCGCGAGAACTGCACGACGGCGTCGCCGGCTCGACGCTGACGGTGCTCAAGGGCGGCCGGCACCTGACGCCGATCGAGCAGCCGGAGCCAATCGCAGCCGAGCTTCTGCGCATCGCACGGGAGGGCCGCGCGGCATGAAGATCGCCGGCGAGCTTTCCGTGCGGGCGCCGCGCGCCGCGGTGTTCGACGCGCTCAAGGATGCGCGCTTCTTCGCCTCCTGCGTCGACGGCGTGCAGGAACTGACCGAGATCGGCCCGACGCACTACTCGGCGGTGTTCGAGACCCGGATCGCCTACATGAAATTCAAGTTCGCCGTGACCGTGGAGATGACCAGGGCGGAGCCGCCGGACCTGATCGAAGGCAAGGTCGAAGGCAAGCCGATGGGTCTCGTCGGCCGGCTCACCGCCACGGCGACGACGCGCCTGACCGAAGACGGCGACGAGACCAGAATCGCCTACGAGATCGACTCCGCTCTCACCGGCAAGCTCGGCAGCATGGGCCAGCCGGTGCTGAAGGCAAAGGCAAAGGAGATGGAGAAGCAGTTTGCCGGGCGGCTGAAGGCGAGGTTTGAGCATGAGTCGTAGGGGTGGGTCAGCGCGTAGCCCACCAATCACGCGCGCGACGGTGGTTACGGCGCGGAGCCTGTGCCCGGACGGCGTGAAGCGCTGATCCGGGTGCGCCTAGCCACCCTACATCTGAATGATGTCGCGGCGCCTCAACTCGGCCAGCCGAACGCGACCTTGTCGAGCGTGCGGGTGCCGAATCGTTCCGACGATCGGGCGACCGGGCGGCCGCCGAGCGCACGATAGAACTCGACTGCCGGATCGTTGTCCGACAGCGCCCAGATGACGAGGCTCTTCATGCCGCTCGCCGCGAGGTCCTTGCGCGCCGCCGAGAACAGGCGCCGTCCGAACCCCAGTCCCTGGAATTCCGGGCGCAGATACAGTTCATAGATCTCTCCATCGTAGCTCAGGCTGCGCGCGCGGTTGCGGCCGTAATTGGCGTAACCGGCAACGAGATCGCCGAAGACCAGGATGGATATGCGGCTGCCCTTGCGGATGGCGCTGTCCCACCACTCCGCTCCGCGCCGGCTGACGAGCTTCTCGAGTTCGATCCCCGGGATGATTCCCTGATAGGCGGATCGCCAAGCCTCGTCGTGGGTATCGGCCACCGCCCCCGCATCGGGCGGCTTGGCTTGGCGAATCTCGATGAGAATCGTGCTCATGGAGGGAATAGAAGCAAGATGATTCGCAGGCTTCAAGTGTTCTGTTTCATCCTTCCTTACCGATGTGGATTTCTCAAGAGGAAGATTGAAAAAAATCTGCAATGATATCGAAGGAAATCCCAGGCGAGTCCGTAAAGTCACACGCGCCGGCAATTGCAGGCCTCGGATTGGATCGCCACCGGCACCCCAAGCTTGGAGCGCCCCGCGCCGGAGGCGGCTACGATACCGCCTCCGCCTCTTTGCGGCGCTCCTCGCGCTTGCGCTCGTGCGGATCGAGCAGCGCCTTGCGCAGGCGGATCGATTTCGGCGTGACCTCGACCAGCTCGTCCTCGGAGATATAGGCGAGCGCCTTCTCCAGCGTCATCCGGATCGGCGGGGTCAATCGCACCGCTTCGTCCTTCGACGTCGTGCGGATGTTGGTGAGCTTCTTGCCCTTGAGCACGTTGACGACGAGGTCGTTGCCGCGCGTGTGCTCGCCGACGATCATGCCGGGGTAGACCTTCCAGCCGGGCTCGATCATCATCGGCCCGCGGTCCTCCAGGTTCCACAGCGCATAAGCGACCGCGTCGCCCGACTCGTTGGCGATCAGCACGCCGTTGCGGCGCCCTTCGATCTCGCCCTTGTGCGGCGCATAGCCGTGGAACAGGCGGTTCATGATCGCAGTGCCGCGCGTGTCGGTGAGCAGTTCGCTCTGGTAACCGATCAGCCCGCGCGTCGGCGCGTAGAAAACAAGGCGCTGGCGGTGGCCGCCGGACGGCCGCATTTCGGCCAGCTCGGCCCTTCGCTCGGACATCTTCTGCACGACGATGCCGGAGTGCTCCTCGTCGACGTCGATCACGACTTCCTCGACCGGCTCCAGCAGTTCGCCGGTCGCGGAATCGCGATCGAACAGCACCTCCGGCCGCGACACGGACAGCTCGAAGCCTTCGCGCCGCATGGTCTCGATCAGGATGCCGAGCTGCAACTCGCCGCGGCCGGCGACCTCGAACGAATCCTTCTCGCTCGACTCCGAGATGCGCAGCGCGACGTTGCCTTCCGCCTCGCGCAGCAGCCGCTCGCGGATGACGCGGCTCTGCACCTTGTCGCCTTCGGTGCCGGCGAGCGGGGAGTCGTTGATGCGGAACGTCATTGACAGCGTCGGCGGATCGATCGGCTGCGCCGGCAGCGGCTCGGTCACCTCGGGCGCGCAGATCGTGTGTGCCACCGTCGCCTGCGGCAGCCCTGCGAGGGCTACGATATCGCCGGCCTCCGCTTCCTCGACGGCGGTGCGCTCAAGACCGCGGAAGGCGAGCACCTTGATGACACGCCCCTCCTCCACCAGCCGGCCCTTGCGGTCGAGCACCTTCACGGGCTGGTTCGGCTTGATCGAGCCCGAGGTGATGCGGCCGGTGACGATACGGCCGAGATAGGGATTGGCTTCCAGGATGGTACCGAGCAGCCGGAACGGCCCCTCCTCGATCGCGGGCGGGGCGACGTGGCGCAGCACCAGGTCGAACAGCGGCGCCATCGATTCCTTCGGCCCGTCGGCACTCGCGGCCATCCAGCCCTCCTTCGCCGAGCCATAAAGGATCGGGAAGTCGAGTTGCTCGTCGCTCGCGTCGAGCGCGGCGAACAGGTCGAACACCTCGTTGACCACCTCGGTCGGGCGCGCATCCAAACGATCGACCTTGTTGATGACGACGATGGGCTTGAGCCCCATCTTCAGCGCCTTGGAGACCACGAACTTGGTCTGCGGCAGCGGTCCCTCGGCGGCATCGACCAGCACCAGCGCCCCGTCGACCATGTTGAGGATGCGCTCAACCTCGCCGCCGAAATCGGCGTGGCCGGGGGTGTCGACGATGTTGACGCGGGTGCCTTGCCAGGCGATCGACGTCACCTTTGCGAGGATGGTGATGCCGCGCTCGCGCTCCAGGTCGTTGGAATCCATGGCGCGCTCCTGCACGCGCTGGTTCTCGCGCACGGCACCGGACTGCTGCAGCAGCCGATCGACCAGGGTGGTCTTGCCATGGTCGACATGGGCGATGATGGCGACGTTGCGGAGGTTCATGGATGCCTTGAAAACCAAGCGCGGCCCCGTCGGGGGCCGCGAATTCGTGCGGAATATAGTGGCGAATACCCCAGAAGCAATGCCGAAGAGGTGTCTAAAACATCGCGGGCAAGTTTACGCAGCCTGCGTAAACTTGCCCGCGTGCGAGAGCCGGGAACCGCGTACCCTGCGTCAGCAATTTGCATGAGAAATACGTCGTAAAAACGAGCGCTGGGAGACATGGGTCCCGGATCGGCGCTGCGCGCCGTCCGGGATGACAACCGAGAAGCCGCGCGTGACTGAAATAGCGCGCCGCCTATTTCGCCGGAATGACCGGCAGCAGCAGATACGGCGCCTTGGCTGCCGAAAAATGCAGCGTAACGATGGCGCCGAACACCTCCGGCGGCCGGTCCTCGGGGTGCGTGTGGGTGAAGGGGCCGACCCCTCTCATCGGATAGGGTGCGTGCGGCAGCGCCAGGTCGGTGCCGTCATATTCATAATCGCGGCCGCGCACGGTCAGGCCGATGCGATAGCCGGGCGGCACCACGATACAGGTCGGCCAGATCTCGACGTCGACCTCGACCGGCACGCCCGGAGTGAGCGGCCATTCCTCGTCATGGGTGTGCCAGGGGCGGTACGGCAGGCTGCGTGCCGGATCGGTCTTGCGGTGCGAGGCGCGGAGCCAGCCCAAGCCCACCGGCGTGCGCGGATCGTTGGTGCCGACGAACACCACCTCCTTGCCGGCGGGGTCGAACACGCGCAGCGCCAGAAACAGATCGGCATCCACGCTGGCCGAGGACACGAGCAGCTTGGCGGCGACCGGCCCGGTGATCTCCATCGTGTCGTGGAGTGGCGCGGTGAGAAATGTGATGCCGTCGCCGGCCGGATCATAGGCGAGGCGGCGTGCATTCTCGGGCGGTACCTCGTTAGTCAAGGCGAGCGTCGCCAGGTCGAGATAGAATTTCGTCCACTGCGTGCGAGCGAGCGGCCATTCATTCTCGTCACGCACGGCGAATTTTTCGCCGGGATGACGGATGTTGAGCTGCACCTTGGGCTGCTTGTCCCAGCCGGTATCCTCGCCCTTGAGGAAGTGGCCGAAGAATCGCTTCTGTAGTCCGAGGCCGTAGTTGGTATAGAAGTGCGAGAAGTGGGTGTCGCCATGCACCTCCAGCCACTTCCGCTGCGAGCCGGCGCGCAGATAGCCTTCGAAGTTGCCGCGTGGGTGCAGGCCCTGCCCGCCCCAATTGGCGGCCGAGAGCAGAGGCGCGCTGATCTTGGAAAAATCGGCGATGCGCGCGCGGTAGTAGTCATCGATCAGCGGGCGCGACAAAGCCTCTCCGGGATTATCCGCGTGGCTGCGTTCGAGTTCCGATTCCGGCAGCGTCACCGGGCCGGCGACGTACTCGCCGGTCACCCGGCTCTTCGCGCCGCGCTCGCCGACTCCGTGCTGCACGCTCTCAACCTGCCGCGGATACCAACTGAAGTAGAAGTCGCTGAGGATGCCCCCATGCCGGCATAGCTCGCGATAGTAATCCGACGAGCCTTCCCAGATGCACAGTGCCGCGAGATGCGGCGGCTGCAAGGCGGCCACCGTCCACTGGTTCATCGCGTAGTAGGAGATGCCGTTGATGCCGACCTTGCCGTTGCTCCAGGCTTGCGTGCCCGCCCACTCGATGCACTGGCAGAGATCGTCGGTCTCGCGCGGCGACCACACGTCGAGATATCCCGGCGACCGGCCGGCGCCACGCGAGTCGATGCGCAGGCAGGCGTAGCCGTCGGGCACCCATTTCTCCGGATCGACCAGTTCCCAGCTCTGGTACGTGTTGGTCGAGCCCTCCGCGACCTCGGGGTATGAATCGATCATCCGCGTCCAGGCGCTGAGATATCCCTCCTGAAAGGCGAGCCCCTTGGCGTACGGGCCGTAGCTGAGAATCACCGGATACCCGCCGTCCGCGACCGGGCGGAACAGATCGGCGCGCAGCACGACGCCGTCATCCATCGGGATCGGCACGTCCCAGTCGACTCGCATGCTGTCGCGGATTTCGCTTTTGGACCCGCTCATCGGCGCCTCCCCGGGGCCGTTGCTTATGCAGGTATTGTAGCAGAGGTAGGGGCCTCGCCGGTCTCGGGCATGGCGCCGTTCGATCCTGGGCAGTTACGCGCCGGCCGGCCGGCTCCAGGGGCCGAAGCGGATGCCGCTGGGCAGCGCGTTGTGCAGCATGATCATTTCGCCGATCGTCTCCGAGGTGACAAGGCCGGTCAGGCGCCCATCGCTGTCGACCACGGCGACCGCCGGCGCCTGCTTCTCGTTCAAGACCTTAAAAGCCTCGTCAAGACACCGCCGCTGACCGATGGCCGGGATGCCCGGCGACATGGCGTCGCCCACGCGCGCGTCCGGCCCGAGCTGCTTGATCGCGCGGATCAGGTCGTTGCGGGTGAGCAAGCCGACCGGCTTGCGGTCGCCATCCACTACCGGAAATTCGCCCTGGCTGGTGCGCAGCAGCGTCTGCACGGCGTGTTCGATCTCATCCTCCGGCGCCAGCGTGACGAACTGCGTCACCATCGCCGCACCGACCGGCACGCCGCGCGACATCGACCGCAGCGCCACGAGATGCGCCTCCGATGACGCCGCCAGATAGACGAAGATGGCGATCAGGATCAGCATCGGACTGTAGAACAGCCCGAGGATTCCGAAGACGAAGGCCAGGATCTGGCCGATCGTCGCGGCGATCTGGGTGGCGCGCACGAAGCCGAGCGGAATCGCCAAGAGCGCCCGCAGCACCCGTCCGCCGTCCATCGGGAAGGCGGGGATCAGGTTGAACAGCACCAGGAACACGTTGACGATGGCGAGCCGATCGACCATCGAAACGCCGGAACTCCCGACCGCGGCAAGGTGCTGCGGATCGAGGCTCGCGCCGGCAAAGGCGACGAGCGCAAACGCGATCACGACATTGACCGCCGGTCCGGCGATCGCGACCAGAAATTCCTGATAGGGCTCCTCGGGGATCCGCTCGAGGCGCGCGACACCGCCGATCGGCAGCAGCGTCACGTCCGGCGTGGCCACCCCGAACACCCGCGCGGTCAGGATATGTCCGTATTCGTGCAGCAGCACGCAGCCGAACAACAGGATGATGAAGACGGTGCTGTCCCAGGCCGCGGCTGTGCCGCCGGCGGCATAGCTGGCGGCGAAAATCCAGATCAGGAACAGCAGGAACGTGAAGTGGATACGGATTTCCGTGCCGGCGATTCGGCCAATGTTCAACGACCAGGCCATGAGACTACCTCGCCTCGATCTTGCTAATACGCTGCAAACTCAAGCGAACTTCCGAATCGCGACACTAGGCCAAACACGTAGTATCGGGGCCAGCCATTTGCGAGAGCGGCAAGGAGGCAAATCATGGCTGACAAGGTCGCAGGCGACGCCCGCAAGGCCGCGCTTGCCAAGCTGATCGGCTATTTCCGCGCCGGATGAGTGGTATCACTCCGCCGCGCTCGCCGGCGGAAGAGCAATCGTCTCAATCTTGGACAAATCGAACTTGCGGGAAGCGTGATCGATGTCGAACCCGACCACGTCACCTTTGGCGTCGAGGTCGACGATCAACCCTTCCACAACCTCCCGTGCCTCGGTGCCCGACGTGCTTTTCAGTTCGATGTAGAGGCTGTCCGTCTCCGGATAGTAGTGCAGCTTCATCGCTCCTCCTCGCGGAAATTGCGGTCGAAGAATGCGTTGTGGACCGTCTCTCTGTCCTCCAGTGTAACGACGCGAAGAAATCGCGGTCGAGCCTCGCCGGCCACCGCAACTCTACCCCAAAAACGAACTCGGCCGTCCCCTTGGACCTCGCTGCGAATCGGGTCGGCCAGCACGTCCCTGCACCACTCGCGCCGTATATAGGGACGCTTGCGCAGCACTTGCTCCTCGAAATAGCGCGTCGTCTTCAAGCCACAACTCACGGTCAGATTCCTCGCAACCAGCATGGTTGCCGGCAGCGGGGCTAATGCTCGTGACCAAGCCATGGTACTATTCCGGCCAGCCATTTGCGAGAGCGGCAAGGAGGCAAATCATGGCTGACAAGCTCGCAGGCGACGCCCGCAAGGCCGCGCTTGCCAAGCTGATGGGCTGGAGCGAAGTCGAGGGACGCGACGCCATCACCAAGACCTTCACCTTCAAGGACTTCAACGCCGCCTTCGGCTTCATGACCCGGGTGGCGCTGGTCGCCGAGAAGCTCGACCACCACCCGGAATGGTTCAACGTGTACAAAACGGTGACGGTCACGCTGTCGACCCATGATGCCGGCGGTCTGACTGGACGCGACATCGAACTGGCGCAGACCATGGACCGGCTGGCGGGAGGGTGAAAGCAGCGCCGTCATTCCGGGGCCCAGCGAAGCGAAGAAAGCCCGGAATCCATATTCCCGGCGATGGTTAATGGATTCCGGGCTCCGGACCTCGGCCGGCCCCGGATTGACGCCGTCTTGCACGTCGTCCTCGCAGTGACCATTTTCGAACCATGCCACGACCGCCGAGGAGTGCCATGCTTAAGCGCGAATCGTCCTGGAACGCGTCCCGGCCCGAGACCTTGCGGCGCATGGCCGGTGACGAGGCCGGGGTGCGCCGGGATTTCTGGGCCAAGGCGCGGCGCTTCGCCGCCCAATTGCCGTTCGCCGAAGACCTGCTCGCCGCCTATTACTGCGCCTTCGACCGCGACACACCGGCGCACGTCAAAGCGTCGCTGGTTGCCGCGCTGGCCTATTTCGTCCTGCCGGCCGACATCGTCCCCGACCTGCTGCCGATGCTCGGCTTCGCCGACGACGCAGCGGTTTTGGCCGCCACGCTGCGCCTGGTTGCGACGGCAGTGCGTCCGGAGCACCGGGATGCGGCGCGGGAAGCGCTGGTCCGCGGGCTGGATGCACATTAGACCGGTGTTAACTCCGCCGGCCCTAGTGGGGTGGTTCAGAAGTTCTCTCAATTTTGCGCCGCCAGTCCGTGAACCAAACCCCACTAGATTCATAAAGTTGCTAGTGTCCCGAATCCGAAGTTCGCTAAGGGAGTGCCGCGAGTTCAAGCGAACTTCGGATTCGGGACACTAGCTCCGGAACCGCCTTCATAGTGCCGATTTCCTTGGTATGTGTTGGCCTAGACTCATAACTTGCTAGTATCCTTTCGAATCCGAAGTTCGCTTAGACGGTGCTGCAAGATCAAGCGAACTTCGGATTCGGGACGCGAGCCCTGATTCGCCTACGATGCTTGGAAGCGAGGAGGATGATGCCCCGCAATCGAACCGCTCCGCCGCTGATCTCCCTGCTTGTTGCCGCGGCCTATGCATTCACCCCGGCCGCCCCGGCACAGGGCGTGGCCCTGACGGACGTGTCGTCACAGGCCAGCAACACGAAGTCGAAGTCCGAGCCGGCCAAGAGGAAGCCAGCGGCCCAGAAGAAACCCCCGGCCAAGCCGGCGACCAGCACTGACTCCCAGGCCGCCGTCAACCCGAGCGAGCCGACCCTGATGGGCCAATTCGGCGACTGGGGGGCCTACACGGCGGCGCCCGGCGGCAAGAAGGTCTGCTTCGCCTTGTCGAAGCCGAAGTCGCAAAACGCCTCGAAAGAGGACGTCAAGCGCGACCAGGCCTACATGTTCATCGCCACCCGCCCGACCGAGAAAGTCAAGGAAGAGGTCTCGATCATCGTCGGCTACCCGCTCAACACCAAGGCGGATGCGACCGCGCAGGTCGGCTCCTCGACCTATCTGATGTTCGGGCAGAACGACGGCGCCTGGATCAAGAATGCCGCCGAGGAGCCGCAGCTCCTCGACTCGATGCGCAAGGGCTCCGAGATGGTCGTCAAGGCCAAGTCCACCCGCGGCACCGAAACGACGGATACCTACAGCCTAAAGGGAGTATCCAACGCGCTCGACCGGGTGGCGAAGGAGTGCGGCGACAGCGGATGACGACACCCGACCTCGGTTTGTCCGCGCGTGCCGCGCCGGCGGCGGGAATCGATTCGTTCATCGAGAAGACTCCGCTCGAGCGCTACGTCGCCCCGGAGCGGCCCTCGCTTGTTGGACTGTCGCGGGCGGCGCTGGCCGAGGCCTTCGGCAGCATCGGCATCCCCGAGCGCGAGCGGCGAATGCGCGTGCAGCAGGTCTGGCACTGGCTCTACGTACGCGGTGCCGCCTGCTTCGACGTCATGACCAGCATCTCCAAGGAGGTGCGCTCGCTGCTCGACCGGCATTTCACGTTAGCCCGTCCGGAGGTGGTGGCCGAGCAGGTCTCGGTCGACGGCACCCGCAAGTGGCTGCTGCGGCTGCCCGGCGAGACCGCCGCGCGGCCGCATGAGGTCGAGTGCGTCTATATCCCGGATACCGAGCGCGGAACGCTGTGCGTGTCGAGCCAGGTGGGCTGCACGCTCAATTGCACCTTCTGCCACACCGGCACGCAGCGGCTGGTACGCAACCTCACGCCCGGCGAGATCGTCGGCCAGGTGATGGCGGCGCGCGACCGGCTCGACGATTGGCCGGGACAAAATCCTCCGCTGGGAGCCATCGTTCCAACCAACGGCGGCCGCTTCGTCACCAACATCGTGATGATGGGGATGGGCGAGCCCCTGTACAATTTCGAGGCGGTGCGCGACGCGCTGCTGGTCGTTGCCGACGGCGACGGCATTGGCATCTCCAAGCGCAAGATCACGCTGTCGACCTCGGGGGTCGTGCCCAACATCGCACGCACCGGCGCCGAGATCGGCGTGATGCTCGCGGTCTCGCTGCATGCGGTGCGCGACGACTTGCGCGACACGCTGGTGCCGCTCAATCGCAAGTACCCGATCAAGGACCTGCTCGAGGCGTGCCGCAACTACCCCGGCCTCAGCAATGCCAGGCGCATCACCTTCGAATACGTGATGCTCAAGGGGATCAACGATTCGCTCGCCGACGCCAAGGCGTTGGTGCGGCTGCTCAAGGGCATCCCGGCGAAGATCAACCTGATCCCGTTCAATCCCTGGCCTGGCACGGTTTATGAGTGCTCGGACTGGGAGCAGATCGAGAAATTCTCCGAGGTGGTGTTCAACGCCGGCTATGCGTCGCCGGTGCGGACACCGCGCGGGCGCGACATCCTCGCCGCCTGCGGGCAGCTCAAGAGCGCCACCGAGAAACTGTCCGCGCGCGAGCGCCTGGCGCTGCGTGCGATGGCGATGACGGATTGAGCGACCTGTTGCGTCCTGATGCGGGCGTCGAAGCGGCAAATGGACGGCGGCCGGGAACCACAGCCGAAGCATGGCGCCCGGTTGCGATGACCAACCGAGACGAGCGCATGCTCAGCCGCATCACGGTGATCTTCCTCGCCTTCCTGGTCGCCAGCGTCGCGGCGGGAATAACCATTTCGGTGGCACTGCTCGGCCCGGAGTGGCCGGCGCTGTCCGGCGACGCCGGCGAGCGGACCGGCTTCTGGGTGCTGGTCTTCTTTGCGGCGAGCGCCAGCGGCGCCGTCATCATCCTGCCGCTGTTCCTGCTGGTGGTGCTGGCGGAAAGCTACCGGCTTCGCTCCGTCCTGCTCTATGCGATCGCCGGCGCCGCGGTGATGCTGTTCGGCTACTTCATGTCCGGCTTCGCCGAACACGCCGACCCGGCCACGGTATACTTTCCGACCGGACATGAGGCCGCGATCGCGGCGGCGGCCGGGGTCGTCTTCGGGTTCGTTTACTGGCTTCTCGCCGGACGCAAGGCCGGCTTCTGGCGCGGGCGCAGACCCTGACCGGAACCGCCACGCAAGGTGGCGCCCCCGTCTCATCACGGCCATGTCTTGAGATTATGGCTCCGTGCAAATCGGCCGGACCGGCGGACCCGCCAGGAACGGCGTTGACCTGACACCGGCTTTTTGCGCAAGACAGAGATCATGAACCGGACGGGATTGATCGCTGCCCTCACCGTCGCTGTCGTGGTCGGCGCCGTGTTCGGCATCTACCCCGACCTCGATATTCGCGTCACCGCGCTCCTCTTCAATCCGGAGTTCTACACCGAGGGCATGCGCCTGGCGCTGCGTCCGGTGCGCCAGACGGCCATGTGGCTGATTGCAGCGCTGGTAGCCCCGGCGATCCTGGCGCTGGCCCTCAAGCTCATCATGCCGCAGCGAAAGATGTTGCTTCCGGGCCGGGCTGTTCTGTTCCTGATCGTCACGCTGGCGCTGGGTCCCGGCTTGATCGTGAACTCGATCGCCAAGGAGCACTGGGGACGGCCGCGGCCGATCGACGTGCAGCAATTGGGAGGCAGCGAACGGTTCGTGGCGTGGTGGGATCCGCGCGGCACCTGCGAGACGAACTGCTCGTTCGTCAGCGGCGACGTGTCCGGAGGTTTCTGGACGTTGGCACCGGCGGCCCTTGCGCCATCGCCCTGGCGCCCGCTGGCCTATGCCGCCGCCATCGTCTTCGGCTCCGGTATCGCCGTGATTCGCATGCTGTTCGGCGGGCACTTCTTCACCGATGCGGTGTTTGCCGGCGTGTTCACGTTTCTGATCATCTGGGTGGTTTTCAATCTGCTGTATCGCTGGCAGGCGGTCCGTCTGTCCGACGAGGTCTTGGAGCACGCGATCGAACGCGCGGCGCGGCCGTGGTCGCTGTTTTCGCGGCAGGCAGACCGTCCGCCGCAGCCGGGCGGCGTGACGCACGCCGATGCATCCGTCCGTTTCGAACGCCGCCCCACCGACGGACGGTCGTGATCCGCCGGCCGTGGCCGGCGTGCATCCGTGGCGATACAGGACCGAATCGGCGGCAGACGGCGTTGCTCGTATCAAGCCAGGCCGCATCAGGACAAGCGGCGCGTCCCGGTCTATTGCGGCGGGATTCCCGCAGCCTTGATGATCTCGCCGTAGCGGTCGATGCCGTCCTTGAGCAGCGCCGCGAACTGCTCCGGCGTGTCGCCGATCACGGCGAAATCCGACGCTTCCAGCTTGGCGCGCACGTCGGGCTCATTGATCGCCTTGCGCATCTCGGTGCCGAGCCGCGCGACGATGTCGGGCGGCATCTTCGCCGGACCGAAGAAACCGAACCATGACGACGGTTTGCGGAATGCCGGAATGATCTCGCTCATCGACGGGACCTGCGGCAGCTTGGCATAGCGCGTCGGCTCCAGCACGGCGAGCATCTTGACGCTGCCCTGCCGCACCCCGGCCATGGCGTTGGACACCGAGATGAACACCATCGGAATGTGGCCGCCGATCAGGTCCTGCATCGCCGGCGCGACGCCGCGGTACGGCACATGCGCGATCGTGACGCCGGCGGTCTGGTTGAACAATTCGCCCATCATGTGGAACACCGAGCCGACGCCGGAACTGCCGTACGACATCTTGCCGGGATTGGCTTTGGCATAGGCGATCAATTCCTGCACCGAGTTGACCGGCAGCGAGGAATTAACAACCAGACACGTCGCCGGCTCCACCGCCGCCATCAGCGGCGTGAAATCCTTCATCGGGTCGTAGGGCAGGCTCTTCATCAGATGCACGGCCGTGACGTGCGTTCCGGCGGTCGCGGCGAGCAGCGTGTAACCGTCCGGCGCCGCGCGCGCGACCGCGTTCGACCACCGTCCGGCGCCGCGCGCGCGACCGCGTTCGACCCGATGGTGCCGTTGGCGCCGCTGCGGTTGTCGACCACAACGGTCTGGCCGAGCGCCGCGCTGAGCTTGCCGCCGACCAGCCGGGCGACCAGATCGAGCGCCGGTCCCGGCGGAAACGGCACCACCATGGTGATCGGCTTGGCCGCGGGCCAGGCCTGTGCCGAGACGGGGCCGTGCACGGCGAACCCCAGCAGACCGCACAAGGCGGCGGCCACTCGAAGAACCTTCATCGATACGCCTCCCTGATCCTAAATGGCGGACGGTGACGCAAGCTACTGCGGCTTGATCCCGACCGCCTTGATGATCGCGCCGAATTGCTCGATGCCGTCCTTTTGCAGCACCGCGAACTCCTCCGGCGTGCCGGCGATGACCGCCAGTTCGCTCGCGTCGAGCTTCGCGCGCGCATCGGACGTGTTGATCGCCTTGCGCATCTCGGCGTTCAGCCGCGCCACGATCGGCGGCGGCAGCTTCGCCGGCCCGAAGAACCCGAACCAGGTCGACGGCTTGCGGAAGGCGGGAATGATCTCGCTCATCGACGGGACATCCGGCATCCTCGCGTAGCGCTTGGGCTCGAGGATGGCGAGGACCTTCGCCTTCCCCGACGTCAGGGCGCCCCTCGCGCTCGACAACGAGATGTGCATCAATTGGATATGGCCGGCGGCCACGTCCTGCATGGGCTTAGTCACCCCGCGATACGGAACGTGCGTGATGTTGACGCCAGCCGTCCGGTTGAACAGTTCTCCCGTCAGATGAAAGACCGACCCGATGCCGGAGCTTCCGTAGGACAGCTTGCCAGGATTGGCCTTGGCATAAGCGATCAGCTCCTGCACCGAGTTGACCGGCAGTTCGGAGTTGACGACAAGCGCCGTGACCGGTTCGACCGCCGCCATGATCGGCGTGAAATCCGTCACGGGATCGAAGGGCAGGGTCTTCATGAGATGCACCGCGGTCACATGCGACGCAGGCGTCGCGGCGAGCAGGGTGTAGCCGTCCGGCGTGGCGCGAGCGACCACATTCGACCCGATCGTCCCGTTGGCGCCTGGGCGGTTTTCCACCACCACGGTCTGGCCGAGCGATTCGCTGAGCTTGGCGGCGACCAACCGCGCGATCATGTCGATCGAGGGGCCCGGCGGGACCGGCGCGATGATCGTGATCGGCTTGGCGGTCGGCCAGGCCTGCGCCGAGACGGCCCCGTGTGCGTCGAATACCAGCAGACCGCACCAAGCGGCGATGATCGTGCGAAGAATTTTCATTGTCCCCCCCGGGGCTTTCGTTGGTTGCGTCCGCGGCTAATCGGCCCGGCGTCAATAGCGATAGTCTTCGACCCTCAACAGCGGAAAGGCGCTGAACACATGCGGCGGCGTAACGGGGATCGCCGGATGCAGATGCGCCTTCTCGAGGCCCGCAAATCCGGTGACGCCGCAATTGGCGAGCGCGCGGTGAATTTCGTCCTCCAGGACCTCCAGCATCCGTACCACGCCGTCCGTGCCACCCGCCGCCAGGGCATAACACTGCATGCGGCCGATGCCGACCAGATCGGCGCCGGCGGCGATGCCCTTGATGACGTCGGTGCCGCGGCACATCGAACCGTCCACGATCACCTTGGCGCGGCCCGCGATCGCCTGCACCACCTCCGGCAGGACGTCCATGGAGCCGCGCCCATGGTCGAGCTGCCGCCCGCCGTGGTTCGACACGTAGACCCAGTCGACGCCGTGCTCGACCGCGATCTGCGCGTCCTCCGCGGTGGCGATGCCCTTGACCACCACCGGGATGTCGAACTTCTCCTTGACGCGCGCAATGGTGCGCCAGCTCAATCCAGCCTGGAAGCTGTGCCCGCTCGCACGCCGCCGGCCGAGCACGACGAAGCGCTTGGTGATGTCGCGTTCGCGCCGGCTGTAGATCGCGGTGTCGACCGTGAAGCAGAACGCCTTGTAGCCGTGGTCGATCGCCTGTCGGACGCGGTCGTCGACGAAGGCATCGTCGCCGCGCACGTAGAGCTGGTAGATGCGCAGCGCATCGGGCGCCGCTTGCGCCACCGGCACCAGCCCCGGATCGCCGGATGACGACAGGACATGCGGCACGCCGAACTTGCCCGCCGCCCGCGCCATCGCCACCGCACCCTCCGGGTTCAGGCATTCGAGCGAGCCGATCGGCGCCAGCAGCACCGGCAGGCGAATCCTGCGGCCGAGCCGCTCGACCGTCGCATCGATCTTGCTCACGTCGCGCAGCACGCGCGGGCGCAGCGCGATCGAATCGAGCGCCATGCGGTTGCGCTTGAGCGTGGTCTCGCTTTCGGACCCGCCGCTGACGTAGTCCCACTCGCCCTGCTTCAGGTTCGCCCGCGCCTTGGCGATAAACTCATGCAAGCACTCGAGCTCATGGAAGGTCGCGGGACGGGCATCCAGGGCGGCCGACGTGGTGGCGCGGAACGGACTCGGGTTGGGCGTGTCTTGCATGATTACAGCACGATGCTCGGGTTGCGGATGGACTGGTCACATTCCAGCAGATTGACCTGTTTGGCCTGGATTTCCCAGCGGTCATTTTGCCGGATGCAGCGATGGCCGGTCCAGCCGGACAGGATGCGGGTCTCATCGCCCCAGAACTCGGTGATCAGGAAATTCGAGCGCATCATGCGTACCGTCTCGTTGCCGGTGGCGAACACCTCGACGTTGGTGATCAGCCGCACCGTGCGCGACGCGGGCGCCTGCGACCAGGCGAAGCCGGTGCGCAGCCGGTAGACGCGATCCTCCAGCCGGCGGCGGTCGTCGAACATCACCGCCACCTCGCGCCGCGGATCGCCGGCGTTCGGCGTCGACGGCACCCAGTAGACGCATTCGGCCGCGTACAGCTTGAGCCAGTCCTCGTAACGCAACTGATCCAGCAGCCGCGCCTCACGCTCCAGCAACATGCGGAAGCGCTCGCGCTCAACCGGATCGGCGATGGCGCGCTCGTCGCGCTGCCAGTCGGTGAAACTCGCGATCAGGTCGCGATAGAATTCATCGGTGATGTAGTGGGACGAACGGGATGGGTCAGCGGCCGGTTGCATAGGCTCATGCCTCTCCACGCGTCATGGCCGGGCTTGTCCCGGCCATCCATGTCTTGTTCGTCGAGCCGCTGCAAGACGTGGATGCCCGGCACAAGGCCGGGCATGACGGTGGCGAGCGTTGTGCTGCATCGCTACGGCTCCCGCTTGATCGCCAGGTTCGGCCGCGCCTTCATCAGGCGCTTCCATTCCTTGAAGTGCTCGCGCATGAACACCTCGTCGGTCGCGGGCGCCGTGATAGTGCCGTCCGGATGGGTGTGGATGCGGTCGGGAATGCCCAGGCCGCGGTTCATATAGACCCACTCGTCCTCGACCGCATCGAGCCCGCGCTGGATCTGCTCGAAATTGGCCACGTCGTCGACCTCGCCGAAATTCGGAAAGCCTTCCTGCGTGCGCATGCGCAGCGCATTGATGTCGTCGGTCGCCTCGCCGAGATCGCCATTGGCGTCGACGATGCGCGTGCCGTACCAGACCGCGTTGGTCTCAGCCACGCTGACCGGCTCGAATACCTGGATATGATTGCCGAGCAGCGAGAAGTTCGGAAACACGTTGATGTTGACCGGCTCGGAACCGGCGAGATCGAGCAGCCCGTCGGCGCGCGCGCCGTAGCGCAGCTTGAACTTCTCCTCGTAGTGCTCCATCCCCGGATGCGCCGACTCCAGGGCCCACAGTCCGCCGGGCCGCTTCTCCAGATTCGGCCGCTTGTCCTTGAAGTGATTACCGTTGCCGGTATAGCGCAGATACATCGGCGCGTTGTCCGGCGAGTCGCGGTAGTACGCCATGCCCTTGTTGCTGCCCTCGGTGAACCGGTTCTCGGTTTCGAGCAGCGAACGGTGCGAATAGACGACGTGATAGCCGTCGCAGGAATTGTCGTAGGCGAGCTTCCAGTTGCCCTTGTACTTGAGCCGGTTGGCCTCGCAGACGATCACCTTGCCGCCGGGATTGCGGTCGAGCCATTCGTCGATCGGCTGCGTGATCGGCCCGAGGTGCTCGGCGAGCGGAGCCGCGTCCATGTTGAGCGTGCCGAAGATGAAGCCGCGGTAGGATTCCACGCGCGGCACCTGCGCCACGTTGTATTTCGGGTCGCGCAGATCGGTCGCGTAGCCGTCCGGCCACGGCACGCCGCGCAGCCTGCCGGTATTGAGGAAGTTCCAGCCGTGATACGGGCACTGGAACGAACGGGTGTTGCCCTTGTCCCAGCGGCACAGCGTGGTGCCGCGATGGGTGCAGCGGTTATACAGCGCCCGGATGGTGCCGTTCTGGTCACGCACGATGATCAGCGGGCGCAGTCCCATGCGGCGGGTGATGAAGTCGTTGTCGCTGGGAATCTCGCTCTCATGCGCCAGATAGGTCCAGGTGCCGCCGAAGATGTGGGTCATCTCCGCCGCAAAGATCGCCGAATCGGTGTAGATCAGGCGGTGCACGCGGTCTTCTTGCACCAGCGCGTCCCAGTCATAGAGTGCCGCGCCGTTGATGCGGCTGGGCGACGGACCGACCTTTTCCAGGATCGTCATGGCGCGCTTCCTTTGACCCAATCTCTCCGCTGTCATCCCGGACGGCGCGCAGCGCCGATCCGGGACCCATGTACCCCAGCGCTCGCGGCTTGATCGAAGCGGCGCCACATCCAATTCGCAACACTGGGATACATGGGTCCCGGCTCTCGCTCGCTTCGCTCACTCGGCCGGGATGACAACGGAGAGGTTCCCGAACCATCAAAAGAAATCGAAGTACTCATTCTGCTCCCATTCGCTCGGCTCGTCACCCTGTGCCGGCGCATCGGAGCCTTTCAGCGAACACAGGTAGCGGGAGGCCTCGGTGCGCTTGAGCTGCACGTAATAGTCGATGAACACGTCTCCGAAATCGCGGCGGAACAGCGGCTCGGCCTCCAGCCCATCGAGCGCCTGCGTCAGGCTCGCCGGCAGCATGGTGCGGTCGGCGCTGTAGGGCGCATCGTCCGGCGGCGGCAGCGGCAGCTTGCCGTCGATGCCGGCGAGACCCGCGGCGATCTGCGAGGCGATGTAGAGATACGGGTTGGCAGCCGGCTCGCCGATGCGATTTTCCAGCCGCGTCGCGGGATCGTTGACACCACCAAGCACCCGCACCATCACGCCGCGGTGATCATAAGCCCAGGTCGCACGGTCGGGCGCGAGCGAGTTCGGCCGGAAGCGGCGGTAGCCATTGACCGTTGGCGTCGCGAACACGGTCGCCGGCACCGCATGCCGCAGCAGCCCGGCGAGGTAGCCACGGCCGAGCGGCGACAAGTGTTCGCCATCGCGTTCCGGCATGAACAGATTTTGCCCGGTCTTGGCATCGACCACGGACTGATGCAGGTGCCAGCCGCTCGAATAATAGCCGGCGAGCTTCGGCCGGCACATGAAGGTCGCGAAGTAGCCCATGCGGCGGCAGATCTGCCGCGTCGCCGTGCGGAACAGGAGCACGCTGTCGGCGGCCTGCAACGCGCTTGCCGGCGCGAAGGTACATTCCACCTGCCCGGGACCCCATTCGTTCTCGATCGAGCGCAGCGGCAGCCGGATCGCGTCATAGGCCTCGCCGAGCGCGCTCAACACCGGCTGCATCAGGTCCATGTTGGATTCGGAATGGTAGTGATAGCCGGGCTCCGCCGGCCAGGTGGCGATCGGCTTCCCACGTGTGCCGGGCATCCCGATGTTCTCGGCCGTGAGGTGATCGGCGGCGACGCGCAGCAGGTACCACTCGATCTCCAGCCCGACCTTGAGGCCGTGGCCGCGTTCCGCCAGCCGCGCGATCTGCCGGCGCAGCAACTGCCGGGTGGAGAAATGGAACGGCACGCCGCTGTCGAAGTACTCGTCGCACAGCACCCAGCCGACGCCGGGCGCCCACGGCAGGACGTGGAATGTCGCCGGATCCGGGACGATCGTGAGGTTCGGCGAGCCGGTCATCTCGTCGAGCCCCATGCCGCCGCCGCGCGTGAAAGACGCAAACGTGCGGGCGCCGGCGGAATCGAGCGTCGTGGTGGCGGCGTTGATGTTGTAGCCGTTCGTCAGCGCGGTCAGGAACGCCGGAACGGCCAGCAGCTTTGCCCGCGCATAGCCGTGCGAGTCCGACCAGACCAGCCGCACGAAGCGCAGCTTGTCGCGCTCGAGCAGAAGCTTGATCTCTTCGGCATGCCGCCGCTGCGCGTCATCCCATCGGGCGTGGCGTTCGATGAAGGTTGCGCCGCTCATCCGCATTCTTCCCCTCTCCCCGCTTGGCGGGGAGAGGGTGGCGACCCCCTCCCTCCCCCGCTTGCGGGGGAGGGAAGGGAGGGGGCGCCGGGTGAGGGGCAACGGGACTGCGCTGCATCCAGGATCACAGATACAACGCCTTCGCGATTGCTCAGCACGTCGTTGTTCCAGAGCCGAAGCACTCGATAACCTTCCGCTTGCAGGAACGCCTCGCGCTTAGCATCGCGTGGATTCTCTACGTGCTGGCCGCCGTCGATCTCGACGATCAGCATCTTCTCACGGCAGACGAAGTCAACGACATATGGACCGATTCCTTCCTGCCGCACGAACTTGAACCCGCCGAGCCGACGGTCCCGGACGGCAAACCAGATCACCCGCTCCGCGTCCGTTTGTTGGCGCCGGAGCCTGCGTTCCTTCGCAACGATCTCGCGATCGGGACCACGCATTGCATTGCCCCTCACCCGCCCTCGCTTCGCTCGGGCACCCTCTCCCGTTCCACGGGGAGAGGGAAGTTCCACGGGGAGAGGGAACGCCTCAGTTCACCGTGACGGTCCGATAGCCGTTGACCTTGAAATTGGCGAGGGGAAAGTTCTCAGGCGACACCACTCTCTTCGTTGTAGGATCGATTTTCACCTGTTGTCCGGTCCAGGGGTCGTGCGCGAGGATCGCGGTGGGGTTACCGTTGTCATCCTCGGTGTACAGCGTTCCCAGCATCCAATGCGTGACGTTGGTGCCGTCGCTCGTGTACCTGCCGCGCAGGATGACGACCTGTTCCCTCATATTCATGGCGCCGACGACATTCGTGACGTCAAGCGGCGTGTTGCCTGCAATCGCCGTAAACGGGCCCAAGGTCGCGTAATTCTTGACCGGACCCTTCCAGGTCGTGGACTGGGTGGCGTCGTCCCAGAAGTACCTGTCGATCGCCACGTTCGTAAGCTGGTTGACGTTCTGCGCGATGCCGATGGCGCGCGCGATCATGGTATAGACGGTGGCGAGCACCGCCAGATCGGCATTCTCCGGTGGGGTCAAGTATTGCGAGCCGTCCAGCTGACTGATCGGCAGGAAGACGAAGACCTTGTCAATGGAGACGGTGCTTGGCCGCACCAGCGTGGCGAGAGGCGAAGCAAAGTCGATCTGGGGCGCCAGTAGGAACGGATAGCTGAGCGTCTTCGTGATCCCCCAGGCATTGCCGAAGCCGGCCGGCAGATCGGCGCGCAGTTGTGTGGTCGTGAGTCCGACTCCGCCGCTGCTCGTCACCTGGTCGGTGGTGTCCGTGTCCCAGTACGAGTTGGTGATGACGGCGCCCCCGAACGCATTGCCGGTCAGGCCGCCCCTGGTCGCGCCGCCGCTGACGGGCCCGACTGCATAGGTCTGGGTGAGAGTCCCCGACGCGTTCCACTGGCCGACCAGTCCCCCGACGATGCCGGTCGCGCCGCCGCTGACGGGCCCGGCGGCATAGGATCGCGAGAGCGCCGCGGAGCTCTCGCCGTATGCAATCAATCCTCCCGCCCGACTGTCCCCACCGTCCGCGGCGGCCACAGGGCCGGTGGCAAAGGCGAGCGTCACCGTGCCGCTGGATGACCGACCCACCAGCCCGCCTGCCATGCAGTTGTTTCCTGTGCAGCGGGTGGCGCCGGTCGCATAGCTTCGCGTGATCGTGGCATGATTGATAACCCCGACGACGCCGCCGACAAAGCGGCTGCCGGTGACGTCGGCGGAGCTCGACGAATTTCTGAGGATCTTGGTGCCGCTGAAGCTGCCCAACGAACCGACAATGCCGCCGACGTCGCAGGAGTTGCCCAAGCATCTGACCCTTCCGCTCACATGCACATTGACGATCCCGATGCTGTTCGTCCCCTCCGCCAAGGCGAAGCCTGCAAGCCCGCCGGCCGCAGTGCTGCTGGCCGTGCCGACCACGGCGACGTTCAGCAGGGTGACGTTGCGGATCGTGGCGGCGTTCGCAACGCCGAACAGGCCCACGTGTGATTGCCCGCTGCGGATTCTCAGATTGCGGATGACGTGGCCGTTGCCGTTGAACTTGCCGGTGAACGACGCGAAAATGCTGCCGACGGGTGCAAAGTTCGGCTTGGCGCTGGCGTCAATGTCGTTGGCGAGGCAGTAGTTGCCGGCGAGGTTGTTCCGCATCGCCTGGAGCTGGTTGACATTGGTGATGGACGTGCAGACAGCCCGCGGCTGCGCGTTGTCCGCGGCACTCGCGTCCAATGTCCACGGGAGTGCTGCGATGACCAGTGCAGCCGTCGGAATGCACGAGATCCGATGCATGTCCACCCCCCTGTTGTCCCCGGGAAGATAGCCCCAGAAATCCGCGCCCAGTCCCCTGACCAGTTAAATCTAGTCCGGTTGGCCGTCCGCGGCAATCAGCCGTCCGCTGGCAGCCGTCCGCTGGCCGTTCCTCGTTTCACTTGCTCACCCATTGCAGCGCGATGAACAGCACGGCGCCGGCGGTGAGCAGCGCGAACGGATGCAGCTTCGGCCGCCACACCAGCAGGCCGGCGACACCCGCCGCCGTGACCCACGACAGCGGTCCTCCCGCCCCGATCCGGAGAATCGCGAGCACGCCGGCGAACAGCAGTCCCGCGCCGATCGGCGCCAGGCCCTGCTCGAACGCTTCGTGCCACGGCTTGCCGCGGTAGCGGTTCCACACCCGCGCGACGGCGTAGCAGACCAGCGTCGCCGGCAGGAACAATGCCAGCGTCGCCACCAGCGCGCCGGGGAGGCCGGCGACCTTCCAGCCGATCAGCGTCGCCAGCATGGTGCCCGGCCCCGGCGTCACCCGCGCAATGGCGAACAGGTCGATGAACTCCTGGCCGGTGAGCCAGTGGTGCACGTCGACGGTCTGATGCTGCAGCGGCGCGTAGACACTTGCGGCCCCGCCGATCGAGGCGATCGACAGCGGCGCCAGGATGGCGACCAGCGCGAGCAGGTCGCTGTCACGCATGGCCGCGCCCCTTCGGGCTTCTCGGCCAGGCAGCGATGATCGAGATCGGCGCCAGCACCGCCACCACCGGCACCAGCGGCCATTTCAGCACGCCAACCGCCACGAACGTCGCCAGCATCACCGCATAGGCGGCCACCCGCCGCGGCACGCGCCCGGCCAGGGTGAAGCCAAGCCGCAGCAGCATGCCGACCGCGACCGCCGCGACGCCGGCGGTGGCGGCGGCAAAGCCAGGCAGCCCGACTAGCCGATGATAGGCGACCGCCGCCAGGATCACCACGACGAACGGCCCGGTGAGCATACCGACCAGCGCCACGGCCGCGCCGGGCGGCCCGCGCAGATGCTGGCCGATGTAGACGGCGAGGTTGGCGGAATTCACCCCCGGCAGGATCTGGCCCAGCGCGAAGCCGGAGATGAACTCATGGTCGGACATCCAGCCGTGCACCTGCACCACCTCGCGGTGCATCCAGGCGCTCACCCCGCCGCCGAAGCTGAGCAGGCCGAGCACGAAAAACACGCGGTAGAGGGCGAATAGGGAAACAGGCGCGGGGGGCGTGGCGGGCAGCGGCGCGGTCATGTGAACCGCATATGGGCGGGTGGATGAGAGATGGTCAACTGTGCGCTTGCCGCCATCCTTCGAGACGCGTGCTGTGCACGCTCCTCAGGATGAGGGCTCAGATTGTGGCTCCTCAGGATGAGGGCTGAGATTGTGGCTTCTCAGGATGAGGGATGAGATTGTGGCTTCTATGATCCGGCGACACTTTCAGACCTCATCCTGAGGAGGCGCGAAGCGCCGTCTCGAAGGATGGGGCAAGCGCTGTCATTCCAGACGAGCGGCCGCAAGCCGCGAGACCCAGAATCCATACTGGCGGCAGCGGTTAACGACCCGTGGAGGGTCCGCTACCTCCCCGCCAGCCGTTCGGCGAAATAGGCGATGGTCTTGCGGTACACCAGCGCCCGGTTCCACTCGCGCAGCACCTCGAAATTCCCCGAGCCCTCGTGCCACGGCTGCCCCGCCTTCCAGCCATAGCCCTTGAGATAGTTGGCGGTGGAGGCGAGCACGTCCGGCGCGCTGCGGATCAGGTTGGGGCGCCCGTCGCCGTCGTAGTCGATGGCAAATTTGACGTAGGACGACGGCAGAAACTGGGTCTGCCCGAGTTCGCCGGCATAGGCGCCGCGCATTTCGCCAGGCGCCAGATAGCCGCGCTCGATGATCTGAAGCGCGGCCATCAGCTCGCGCTGGAACAATTCGGTGCGGCGGCAGTCGTGCGCCATGGTGGCGAGCACGCGCACGGTCGGCAGCTTGCCGGTGTCACCGCCGAAATCGGTCTCCAGCCCCCAGATGGCGACGAGCACCGGCGGCGCCACCCCGAACTGCCGCTCGATGCGCGCGAACAGCGCCGCGTTGCGCTGGAGCATCTGCGCGCCGCGCTTGAGCCGCCCGGCGGTGACGCGCGTGCGCACATAGTCCTCGAAGCTCTTGCGGAAAGTGCCACGCTGGCGCCGGTCGAAGGCGAGCACCGCCTGATCGTGCGTGATGCCGGTGAAGGCGGTGCCGATGGTGCGCTGGGAGATGCCCTGCGCCGCCGCCTCGCGCGAGAAGGCAGCGATGAAGGCCCGGAAATCGCCGCCGCATTGGGCCGCGGAGGCGGAGGCGGGAGGGAGAAGGAGGAAGAGAAGGAGAAACAGGAATTCAAAACGGAAATACTTGCGCATGTTGCAGCACCCATGACCCCGCCCGAGTGAATTGATGGCATGGGAAGGCGAACGGCTCAAGCGGGACCGCAGACTACGGGCACGTGCAGTGTGGAAAGAGCCGGTGGCATTTGGGAGGCGAGCTGGTGCGGCAGACGCGCTTCCCCTCCCCCTTTATGTCATCGACCAGCCCGGCGAGGCGCCGCACTCATCCGCTTCATTCATACAAATACTGCTGAAATCCGATGAACGTGTCGCGAATGACGGGCACGCCACCAAGCTGAACAGCGGCATCGCTCACCGTATGATACTTGAGTTCCAAGAGGTTTCCGAGCTTGTCCTGGTCAAGCTCCCCGACGCCCTGACTGACATACTGAGCAAGGACGAAATCGAGGAAAGCCTGTAGCTTCGGATCATAGCGGGTGAAGATGTCGCCTTTCCGCGCTTCAACGCGCTCCGTCCGGGTAATCGGCGCCAGCGCGAAGGCGATATAGGCCAGCACGTCGAACAGGTCGCTTTTTTCCGCGTTGATCATGCGGCTGATCTCGGCAAGCTGCTCGCCGGCAAAGCCCTTTTCGGCAAGGCCCTGAAGCAAGGCCTTGCGCGTATCCGGCCGGCTCCAGAGTTTCCGCAGTTCGTCCTCGTCCTTGAAGAATTGCGGCAATTCGCCGAACAGCTTTTCGATGAACTGATTGGCCGAAATCGGCCTGCCGCTCGGGTCCCAGAACGTCGTCGCCATCATGCTCTGGATCTGGCGTTCCTTGCCGTCGGCCAGCCTGATCCTGATCTGTCTCGGCCGCTCTCTCGGCTCTTCGGCCTCGTAGTCCGCCCCTTCTTCTTCACAATGCACCTCCTTCGGCGGCTTCGGCTTTGCGACCACCAGCTCCATCGGCTCGCCATCCCATTCGGGATCGTTGAAGTGCTCGTAGGCCCTCACGAAGTCGTAGATGGTGAAATAGTCCTTGCCGTCGAACAGCCGCGTGCCGCGCCCGATGATCTGCTTGAACTCGATCATGGTGCCGATCGGCCGCATCAGCACGATGTTGCGCACATTGCGGGCATCCACGCCGGTCGAGAGCTTCTGCGAGGTGGTCAGGATCGTGGGAATCGTCTTCTCGTTGTCCTGGAACGTCCGCAGAAACTGGTCGCCCAGCGCGCCGTCCTCCGCCGTCACCCGCACGCAGTAGTTCGGATCGCCGCTCGTCTTCATCTGATTGACGAGATCGCGCGCGAGCAGCGCATGGGCCTGCGTGGCGCAGAACACCAGCGTCTTCTCACGCTGGTCGATCTCCTCCATGAACAGCCTGACGCGGTAGCGTTCCCGCTCCTCGATCTCGATGGTGCGGTTGAACTGCGGCTCGCGGTAGCGTTTGCCTTCCTCGATCTCGCCCTCGATCACCTTGTCGTCCGACGTCTAGAGATAGTCGTCGAGCGTGGTGGCGATCTGCTTGACCTTGAACGGCGTCAGGAAACCGTCGTTGATCCCCTCCTTGAGCGAATAGGTGTAAACCGGGTCGCCGAAATAGGCGTAGGTGTCGACGTTGTCGCGGCGCTTCGGCGTGGCCGTCAGGCCAAGCTGAACGGCCGGCGCGAAATAGTTGAGAATGTCGCGCCAGTTGCTCTCGTCGTTGGCACCGCCGCGATGGCACTCGTCGATCACGATGAAGTCGAAGAAATCGGGTGAGTACTCTCCGAAATAGGGCTGCGGATTGCCGTCCTTGTCCGTGCCGCTCATGAAGGTCTGGAAGATCGTAAAGAATACGCTGGCGTTCTTCGGCACGCGGCCCTTCTTGCGGATTTCGTCAGGCTTGATGCGCGCCAGCGCGTCCTCGGCGAACGCCGAGAAGGCGTTGTAAGCCTGGTCGGCCAGGATGTTGCGGTCCGCGAGAAACAGGATGCGTGGCCTCCTCGTCGGCTCGCGCGACAGGTTCCAGCGGCTCTGGAACAGCGCCCAGGCGATCTGGAACGCGATCGCGGTCTTGCCGGTGCCGGTGGCGAGCGTCAGCAGAATTCGCTGCTTGCCGGCGGCGATCGCCTCCAATGCATTCTCGATGGCGTTGTGCTGGTAGTAGCGCGTCTGCCAGGTGCCGCCGCGCTCCTCGAACGGCACGGCGGCGAAGCGGTCGCGCCACTCGTTCGGCGTCTTGAACACCTCGGCCCAAAGCTCGTCCGGCGTGGGGTAGCGCTCGACTGGCCCTTCCTTGCCGGTCTCCATGTCGGCGCGATAGACGCCGACGCCGTTGGTCGAATAGGCAAACCGCGCCTGCAACTTTGCGGCATAGGCTTTGGCCTGCGCCATGCCCTCAGTCACGCCTTTGTCGCGCGCCTTGGCCTCGATCACCGCCAGCTTGTGATTGCGGAACGTGAGGACATAGTCGGCGATCTCCGCCGTGCCGCGCCGGCCAGCGCCCTCGATGCGGCCGGGGCAAATGGTCTCACGGCGCACCCGGCTGTCGGCAACGACGCCCCACCCCGCTTCCCGCAGCGCAGGATCGATGAGTTCGGCGCGGGTCTCCGCCTCGTTCATCCGGCGATATCCCCACGTGTCCCGCACGCGCTGCAGCACACCCGAAGTCGGGTGTTCCCGACTTCGGGTATTCGCTTGAGTGTCGCAAGTCGGAAATATCCGACTTGCGAAGTGCTGCTGCGCAGATGCGGGACCCCGGTTCTTCGCGAAAGCTGGACCCCGGGTCTGCAGCGCACCGTTGCACGCTGCGCTGCGCCCGGGGAACGCCGCAACGGGTGGTGAATCTTGAAATGTGATATAGATGAACCGCAGGCGCCGGAATCAGCGGAGCAAGCCATGAAGATCAAGGCCGTCGTGCACGAGGCGGAGGAAGGCGGCTTCTGGGCCGAGGTGCCCGCCATTCTGGAGACGATGGAAGAGCTGCTGCGCAATCTCCAAGAGGCGATCGAGGGCTGCTTGTCCACCCTCACGCATGCTAACTGAAGGCGATAAGCAAATGACCACCGCTGACACGGTTTACGAACAGGTAAAGACGCTTCCGGAAGCTCTCGCCCGAGAGGTGCTTGATTTTGTCGTGTTCCTTCGCGAGCGGCGGGATCGCGGAGAGTGGCGCGATCTGATGGCCGCGCAGGCGGCTTCGCTCGCGCCGGTGTGGGACACCGCAGAGGACAAAGTCTGGGACAATGCCTGAGCGCACCGCAGTCTGAAACGGAGCCGACATGTCGAAACCGGTCATCTTCACCATTTCCGCAGCCTGGGACGATGAAGCCTCGGTCTGGAGCGGGCATTGCGACGACATTCCCGCCGCCGCCGACGCAGCCACGCTCGACGAATTGCTGGCGAAGATATCGGCAATGGCACTCGACCTGTTGCCGGACAATCATCCGCACATCGATCCGGCCTCGCTGTTCCTCCAGATCACCGCGCTGCGCGAAGCCGAGCCGACCGCGGCCTGAATGGCGCCGCAGTTCGACAAGCCGCTGCGCGACCTCTTGCGTGCCGCCGGCTGTGCGTTTGTCCGGCAGGGAAAAGGCAGCCACGAGATCTGGCACAGCCCGATCACCAAGCGGAATTTCGCCGTACCGGTCAGCATTCCGAGCCGCCACACCGCCAATGCCATCCTGCGCCAGGCGGGATTGCCGAAAGCTTTTTGATGCCGGACGCCACGTCCGGTCACTCGTCATGCCCGCGCTTGTCGCGGGCATCCACGTCTTAACGCCTCGGCAGCAACGAAGACGTGGATGGCCGGGACAAGCCCGGCCATGACGACGCGGCGAGCGTGCATGACATTCGGCGCGAGTCCCGGCTGCGTTCACTCCGCCGCCTCTTGGATGACCTGCGACGGCGGCGAGGTCAGTTCGCCGGAGAAGGCTTTTCGCAGGATGGATTGTTTTAGGTTGGCGATATCGACAACTCTTCGTTCGTAAAACACTTCGAGCCGATTGGCTTCGGCTGAGATCGCGTCCAGTTTGGACGCTAATTGTATCTGCTCTTCGATACTGGGCAGCTTAACGCAATACTTGAAAAGGTGGTCTCGATTCACCTTCGGCATACCCGCCCGATCTGAACCGGCAATTGCAAATTCCGTAAAATCTTTGCTCATCAACAAATGAAAAAGGAAATTGCGATCAAGCTGCGCCGGGTCAGGTGAAAGCGGATAGACGTCGGCGCTACAAAGACCCTCGAAGTCTGGTCTGCATGCCTTCATCAAATACGGTCGGATTTTGCTATAAAGCACCATAGTCTTGTCGAACAGAAACTTTCCCGACTTCAACCCCTCCTCACGCGCTGTTTTGATGCCTGACAGCTCGCCAGTCTTTGAGGCCATGTTGCCCGCGCCGAGGTGAGGAAGGTCGATAAACTTGGGCTCGCGCGGATCAACCAGTTTCGAGGAAATGGAACAAACCTCACCCAACAATAATTCTCTCCCGCCCTCACCACGCTGCATGAAAACCGAATTGAGATAGCTGTCGAACAGCTCGCGAGCGCTCTTGAGATTTTTCTCGGCGTTGGCGGTCGCGGTCGCCAGTCCCGCAAAGGCGTCGTCCAGAATAGCGACGATGCGTTGTTGTTCGGGGAGCGTGGGAAGTGGAATTTGAAAGTGTTCGACGAATTCCTTTGAAACCCGCTTGTGTCCAACGGCGCCGCTCATTGTCTTAATACCGTCGGCACGAAACGAGTCTTGCAAAAGAAAATAGTAGAGGTACTCGTTGCTCAGTTCGTGACGCGGCCGAAATACGATGTACTCGCTTGAGCCAAAGCCGATTCCGTTTGTCAGTCCTCTGGCGACGCCCAGCTTTCCATTTTCAAAGCACGGCGTGATCTTTGCCAGCAACACGTCGCCGTCCGCGAAATAGGTGTAACTGCCGGCGACCTGGCCGAGGCTACGCTCTGCCTTCGGCTCAAGAAATTTCTGATCAATTCCCAAATCCTCCATCGGGACGAAGGAGACCGAATCGGCATTTTGGAGCTTGCGCTTTGCCTCGTTCTTGGGCGGCTTGATCTCGCAAACTTCGGCGAGCGCCTTTATCGGCCAAGCAGCCCTCACAGCATCCTCCCGATGCCCGCGAGGATTTCCGCACTCTCCGCATCCAGCGCCGCCATCTCGGCGATGATGTCCTTGGGATCGCGTAGCGCCGCCTCATCGGCCTTGTTCGGGTTCTTCACCGAAAGGTCCCAGGTCGTCTTGTCGATGCTCTTCGCATCGACCGTCCACGAATTCTCGCTGTCCTTGAATTTCGCCTGCAGCGCGACGAAGTCCTTCAGGTCGCCGTCGTTGAGCGGATTGGTCTTGCCGAGGTTGCGGCCGGGGTCGAGCTTGTAGAACCAGATTTTCCGCGTCGGCGCGCCTTTTTCGAAGAACAGCACCACGGTCTTGACGCCGGCGCCCTGGAACGTGCCGCCCGGCATGTCCAGCACCGTGTGCAAATTGCAGTTCTCCAGAAGCTCCTTGCGCAGCGCCACCGAGGCGTTGTCGGTATTGGAGAGAAACGTGTTCTTGATGACGACGCCGGCGCGGCCGCCGGCCTTCAGCGACTTGATGAAATGCTGGAGGAATAGAAACGCGGTCTCGCCGGTCTTGATCGTGAAATTCTGCTGCACCTCCGGGCGCTCCTTGCCGCCGAACGGCGGATTGGCCAGCGCGATGTCGAAGCGGTCCTTCTCCTGGATGTCGCTGGTGTTCTCGGTGAGCGTGTTCACGTGGACGATGTTCGGCGCCTCGATGCCGTGCAGGATCATGTTCATGATGCCGATGACATAGGCCAGGCTCTTCTTCTCCTTGCCGTAGAACGTTCGCTCCTGGAGCGTCTTCATGTCCCTGGTCGAGAGCGCGGCGCGATCGCGCGTCAGGTACTCGAAGGACTCGCACAGAAAGCCCGCCGAGCCGCAAGCGCCGTCGTAGATGCGCTCGCCGATCTGCGGCTTCACCACCTGGATCATGGCGCGGATCAGCGGACGCGGCGTGTAGTATTCGCCGCCGTTGCGTCCGGCGTTGCCCATGCGCCTGATCTTGTCCTCGTAGAGTTGCGACAGTTCGTGGCGCTCCTGCTGCGAGCGGAAGCTGAGTCCGTCCACCAGTTCGAGCGCGTCGCGCAGCGAATAGCCTGAGCGGAACTTGTTTTCGATCTCGCTGAAGATTTCACCGATCTTGTATTCGATGGTGTTCGCGCTTTCGGCGCGGGTGCGAAAGCCCTTCAGATAAGGGAACAGCTCGTCATCGACGTATTCGATCAGGTCGGGGCCGCTCTTGGCCTTGTCGTGATCGAACAAGCCGTCGCGCTTCTTCGGCGCGGCCCAGGCCGACCAGCGGTGCGCCTTGTCGATGATGTACTGGTATCTCTTGCCCTGAAGCTCGGCCTTCTGTTCGTTGGCCTGCTCCAGGTCGTCGAGGTATTTGAGAAACAGAATCCACGAGGTCTGTTCGGTGTAGTCCAGCTCCGTGGTGCAGCCGGCCTCTTTCCAGAGAACGTCATCGATATTCTTGAAGGTCTGCTCGAACATACCCCACCACTCCCCGCGACCGAGGTTATCGGCCAGCCCCTACCCTATCAAGGCTAGGGTCCCTTGCACCCTCCCCCATTCCCCCTATAGTCCGCGCCGTTTTGGTGATTGCTTGCACCCTCCCCCATTCCCCCTATAGTCCGCGCCGTTTTGGTGATTGCGCTGCCCTTTCCGTTCGTCATTCCGGGGCCGGCCGAAGGTCGGAGCCCGGAATCCATACTACCGGTCTGTGGTTATGGATTCCGGGCTCGCCGCTTCGCGGCGCCCCGGAATGACGAGGCTGTGCACTTCGGAGTTCCACCATGCCCCAGCGCGACGTCAAAAAGGTCGTTCTCGCCTATTCCGGCGGGCTCGACACCTCGATCATCCTCAAGTGGCTGCAAACCACCTACGGCTGCGAGGTCGTCACCTTCACGGCCGATCTCGGCCAGGGCGAAGAGCTGGAACCCGCGCGGAAAAAGGCGCTGCTGCTCGGCATCAAGCCGAAGAACATCTTCATCGAGGACCTGCGCGAGGAGTTCGTGCGCGACTACGTGTTCCCGATGCTGCGCGCCAACGCGGTCTACGAGGGCCAGTACCTGCTCGGCACCTCGATCGCGCGGCCGCTGATCGCCAAGACGCAGATCGAGATCGCCGAGAAGGTCGGCGCCGACGCGGTGGCGCACGGCGCGACCGGCAAGGGCAACGACCAGGTGCGGTTCGAGATCGCCTACTACGCGCTCAAGCCGGACGTGACGGTGATCGCGCCGTGGCGCGAATGGGACCTGACCTCGCGCGCCGCGCTGATCGCGTTCGCCGAGGCGCACCAGATCCCGATTGCGAAAGACAAGCGCGGCGAGGCGCCGTTCTCGATCGACGCGAATCTGCTGCACACGTCGTCCGAGGGGAAGGTTCTGGAGAATCCCGCCGACGACGTGCCGGACTATGTGTACTCCCGCACCGACGACCCGCAACATGCGCCCGACCAACCGCAGACCATCGCGATCGATTTCGCGCGCGGCGACGCGGTCGCGGTCGACGGCAAGGCGATGTCGCCGGCGGTGCTGTTGGCGAATCTCAATGATGTCGGCCGACGTCACGGAATTGGCCGTTTGGACCTGGTGGAAAATCGCTTCGTCGGCATGAAAAGTCGCGGAATGTACGAGACCCCAGGCGGGACCATCCTGTTGTCCGCGCACCGGGGGATCGAGTCGATCACGCTCGACCGCGGCGCCGCGCACCTCAAGGACGAGCTGATGCCGCGGTATAGCGAATTGATCTACAACGGCTTTTGGTTCACGCCCGAGCGCGAGATGCTGCAGGCGGCGATCGACCTGTCACAGCAGTACGTGACCGGGCGGGTGCGGCTGAAGCTGTACAAGGGCAGCGTCTGGGTGGTCGGGCGGGAGAGCGAGTTTTCCCTGTACGACCAGGAGCTTGTCACCTTCGAGGAGGGCGCGGTGGCGTACGACCACCGCGACGCCGAGGGGTTTATCAAGCTCACCGCGCTACGCCTGCGCACGCTCGCGCAGCGGCGGAAAAAGCTGAAGCTGTAGTGCATGGTCCGCAAAAGTGGGTACCGGTTTTGCGAAAAGACCATGCACAAACAATAAGATAACCGCTTACCCGCCACTGGGCGAGCTCTGCGGCCCGCCTTTACCGGCCAGCAGCGGGGTGACGCGCCGCACCGTGACCCGCCGGTTGCGCCGCTCCGCCGCCTCGGACGGAACCTTCAGCTCTTCCTCGCCATAGCCTTGAGTCGTCAGGTTTTCCGGCGGAACCCCGAATTGCTCGGTGAGCACGATCGCTACCGACTCGGCGCGCCGGTCGGACAGCGACAGGTTGTCGACCGGGTCGCCGACCGCGTCGGTGTGGCCCTCGATGAGGAACACCTCGTTCGGGTTCTGCTTGATAGCCTTTTGAATCGCCTGGGCAATCGGCTCCAGCCGCGCGGCCTGATCCGGGGTCACCTCCCACGAGCCGGTTTGGAAGGTGATCGTATCGATGTCGATCCGCGGCATACGGTCGCGCAGGCCGGCGCTGTAGCGGATCTCATCGAGCGCATAGGCGCGCTCGATATTTTCCACCGGCGGCGCGGTCAGCGTTTCGTAGAGCAGCGCCGGGGGAGCGGACTCCGCGTCGACGATGTAGCGCTCGCGCGGAATCCGGATCACCGGCGGCGGCAACCGGACGAAGAAGCCCGGCGCCATCCCGGGGCGCCGCCGGTTGTCGATGATCACCACTTCGCGGCCGTTGGGGTCGCGACGGATGCGGCGGATCAGGCGGCCGTTGCGGTCAACTACGGTGATGATGCGAACGCCTCCGGGGCGGTCGATATGGGTGAACGTCTCGTTGCCGCGCTGCTCGACACGCGCCCCCTGTCCGCCGAAGCGGCGGAACCGGTCGACTTCATTGTGATGAACAATGGTGCGCCCGCCCTCGCGGATGATCGTGCGCCCCGGCTCGCGGATGACGGTGCGGTTTCCCTCCTGGGTTTCGCGACGCTGACTGCGCAAGTCCTCCAGCCGACGGGCGCGCTGCGCATCCTCGCGCCGGTCCTCACGGGCATCCTGCCGGCGATCCTCACGACGCTCGCGCACGTCTTCGCGTCGCTCCTGTTGCGGCTCGCGTGCGTCTTCGCGGCGTTCCTGGCGCTGCTGCTGTTGCGGCTCGCGCGCGTCTTCGCGGCGTTCCTGGCGTCGCTCCTGCGCGGCAGGCCGCTGCTGCTGGTCGCGGCGCTCTTGCGCGGCGGGGCGCGGCGGCTGCACCGCCGGACGTTGCGGCTGGGCCGCCGGTCGCTGCGGCTGCACGGCGGGCTGCTGGGGCTGCGCGGCAGGGCGCGGCGGCTGCGCGGCCGGACGTTGCGGCTGGCCCTGCTGCCTCTGCTCCTGCCGTTGCTGCTTCTTCTGCTCCTGCCGTTGCTGCCGCTCCTGCGCCTCCGGACGCTGCGGCTGGCCCTGCTGCCTCTGCTCCTGCCGTTGCTGCTTCTTCTGCTCCTGCCGTTCCTGCTTCTTCTGCTCTTGCCGTTGCTGCCGCTCCTGCGCCTCCGGGCGCTGCGCAATCTGAAAAGACCACTGCTCCGGGGTTGCAGCGCGGACCGGAAGCAATAGCGGCAACATCGCAACCATCGTTCCAGCGAGAATAAACTGACCTCTCATCATCACCTCACATCAGATTTCGGGATGGCAAAACGTGACATAGCACCGGACCAGATCATCGCGGCTTTTGCGTGATCGCCGCCGATCACGCACACGCCCGCGAAGCAAGGCCTCGGCGGCTCAATTGTTCCGGAGGACGGGGAAAATGAACAAGCGGTCATCAACCGGCGTGGCAGACCGCCTCGATGTTGTGCCCGTCTGGGTCGAGCACGAAGGCGCCGTAGTAATTCGGATGGTAATGCGGCCGCAGCCCCGGCGCACCATTGTCCTTGCCGCCGACTGCCAAGGCTGCGCGGTGAAAGGCGTCGACGCTCGCCCGGTCGCCGGCCACAATGGCGACGTGGAGCGGATAGGCAAGCCCACCCTCGCCGCCGATCCAGAAATCCGGCTTTCCGCTCGCCCCAAAACCGGCGGCTGGACTGCCACTTTCCGTCTGGTCCGCCGTCACCTTCATGATCAGCGAATACCCGAGCGGCGCCAGCGCCTGCTCGTAGAAAGCCTTGGCGCGCGTATAATCGGAGACCGGAAAGCCGACATGATCGATCATCAGTTCCTCCGCTTCGAAGCGCGGCAAGCCTCCACCAGCTAGCGTCGCCTCACTATCGACGTCGGCACGGCTTCACGTTCACCGCCGCCAGTCGGGCGGCGCGCCATGACGTTCGATCGTCTCGACGATCTCGCGATGCCGGCGATCCTCCCGCTTCATCGCGACGGCAATGATCGCATGTGCCGATGGCACCAGGAACAGAACCGGCAAGATCAGGCCGAAAACGAAACAAGGAACGATCAATATGAGATTGAGAATAGCCGAGAGCGGCTGTCCGTTCAGCAGGAGGCCGAGCGGCGGAACGAAGACGGCGAGGATGTAGATCATGGCGGACACACCGGCGCCTGTTTGCACCACCATTATGTAGGCGTGCCGCTTTGGGAAAGGAAGATCGGCCGAACCCGGCCGGCTTGGGCCTATACCTGCCGGTCCACCATCATTTTCTTGATCTCGGCGATCGCCTTCGCCGGATTGAGGCCCTTCGGGCACGCGTTGGCGCAATTCATGATGGTGTGGCAACGGTAGAGACGGAACGGGTCCTCGAGCTGGTCGAGCCGCTCGCCGGTCGCCTCGTCGCGGGAATCCTTGAGCCAGCGGTTCGCCTGCAGCAGCGCCGCCGGACCGAGATAGCGCTCGGAATTCCACCAGTAGCTTGGGCAGGCTGTGGTGCAGCAGGCGCACAGAATGCACTCGTAGAGCCCGTCGAGCTTGCCGCGATCTTCGTGGCTCTGCCGCCACTCTTTCTGCGGCTCCGGGCTTACCGTCTGCAGCCACGGCTCGATGGTGGCGTGCTGCGCGTAGAAGTTGGTGAGGTCGGGCACCAGATCCTTCACCACTGCCATGTGCGGCAGCGGGTAGATGCGGATCGCGCCCTTGATCTCGTCCATCGCCTTGGTGCAGGCGAGCGTGTTGCCGCCGTCGATATTCATCGAGCAGGAGCCGCAGATGCCCTCGCGGCAGGAGCGGCGGAACGTCAGCGTCGGATCGATCGTGTTCTTGATCCAGATCAGCGCGTCGAGCACCATCGGCCCGCAATCGCCGCGGTCGACCTGGTAGATGTCGATCCGCGGGTTGTTCCCGTCATCCGGATTCCAGCGATAGACGCGCACTTCCGTGAGCGCACCGTGCAACTTCGCCGGCGTCGGCCAGGTGGTGCCGGCGGCGATCTTGGAATTCTTCGGAAGCGTGAATTGGGCCATGTGCCTCTCTCCGCGTCATGCTCGGCACGTACCTTAAGCTTATGCAAGCTACGTAAACTTGCTTACGATGCCGGGCATCTACGTTTTCGCAACAAGCAAGTCGTCGATGGCCGGGACAACCCTCGCGATCGTTTGAAACGATCGCTCGCCCGGCCATGACGATAGCAAACTAATACACCCGAGCCTTCGGTTCGATGTAGCTGACCTCGTTGGTCAGCGTATAGGTGTGCACCGGACGATAGTTGATCGCGACATTGCCTGTGGCGTAGTCGAGCCACGACAGCGTGTGCTTCATCCAGTTCTGGTCGTCGCGCTCGGGATAATCTTCGCGCGCATGCGCGCCGCGGCTTTCGGTACGATTGAGCGCGGAGTCCATGGAAACAACGGATTGCGCGATGAGATTGTCGTACTCGAGCGTCTCGACCAGATCGGAGTTCCAGATCAGCGAGCGGTCGGAGACGCGAATATCGGAGATGCCGGCATAGACTTCGTGGATGAGCTTGTGGCCCTCTTCGAGAATCTCGCCGGTGCGGAATACCGCGCAATTGCTCTGCATCACCTTCTGCATCCGCGTGCGCAATTCGGCGGTGGGCGTGCCGCCGCTGGCGTTGCGGAACTTGTCGAGGCGCGAGAGCGCAAGATCGGCGGAATCCTTCGGCAGATCGGAGTGCTTGTCGTTCGGCGTCAGAATCTCGGTGCAGCGCAGCGCCGCAGCACGGCCGAACACCACGAGATCGATCAGCGAGTTCGAGCCGAGACGGTTGGCGCCGTGCACGGAGACGCAGGCGGCCTCGCCGAGCGCCATCAGGCCGGGAATCACGCTATCGGGATCGCCGTTCTTCTTGGTCAGCGCCTCGCCGTGATAGTTCGTGGCGATGCCGCCCATATTGTAATGCACGGTTGGAAGTACCGGAATCGGTTCTTTGGTCACGTCGACCCCGGCGAAGATGCGAGACGATTCGGAGATGCCCGGCAGCCGCTCGTGCAGCACCGCCGGATCGAGATGATCGAGGTGCAGATAGATGTGGTCCTTGCTCTTGCCGACGCCACGGCCCTCGCGAATTTCGATGGTGATCGAGCGAGAGACCACATCGCGCGAGGCGAGGTCCTTGGCGGACGGCGCATAGCGCTCCATGAAGCGTTCGCCCTCGGAGTTGACCAGATAGCCGCCCTCGCCCCGTGCGCCCTCGGTGATCAGGCAGCCGGCACCGTAGATGCCGGTCGGATGGAACTGGATAAATTCCATGTCTTGCAGCGGCAAGCCGGCGCGCAGCACCATGGCGTTGCCGTCGCCGGTCTGGGTGTGGGCGCCGGTGCACGACAGGTAGATGCGCCCGTAGCCGCCGGTCGCCAGAATGGTCATGTGCGCGCTGAAGCGGTGGATCGTGCCGTCGTCGAGGTTGAGCGCGACCACGCCGCGGCAGCGGCCCTCCTCGTCCATGATCAGGTCGATGGCAAAATATTCGATGAAGAACTGCGCCGAATGCCGCAGCGCTTGGCCGTACATCGTGTGCAGCATGGCATGGCCGGTGCGGTCGGCGGCGGCGCAGGTACGCTGCGCGGTGCCCTTTCCGTAATGCGTGGTCATGCCGCCAAACGGGCGCTGGTAGATCTTGCCGTCCTCCTCGCGGCGCGAGAACGGTAGGCCCCAGTGCTCGAGCTCATAGACCGCGGCCGGCGCCTCACGGCAGAGATATTCGATCGCGTCCTGATCGCCGAGCCAGTCCGATCCCTTGACGGTGTCGTACATGTGCCAGCGCCAATCGTCCTCGCCCATGTTGCCGAGCGCCGCCGCGATGCCGCCCTGCGCCGCCACCGTGTGCGAGCGCGTCGGAAAGACCTTCGTGATACAGGCGGTCTTCAATCCGGCCTCGCTGCAGCCGACCACGGCGCGCAAGCCCGAGCCGCCGGCGCCGACGACGACGACGTCATAGAGATGGTCCTCGATCGGGTAGGCTCGGCCGTTCACGGCCGGCCCGCCACCGTTCGATGATCCCGCCATATCAGACTCCGAAAGACAGCTTCAGGATGGCATAGCCGCAACCAAAGGCCACGGCGGCCGTGAAAAACGTGTTGGCGATGAGCAGCACCAGCTTCGGCAGGTCCTGATGCACATAGTCTTCGATGATGACCTGCATGCCGAGCCGCATGTGATACGTGACCGAGGCGACGAACAGCAGCAAGATAATGGCGACCACCGGCGAGCCGATGATCTGCACGGCGGCCGCATGATTGCGGCCCATGAGCAACACCACGATCAGTACGAAGGCGATCACCAGCGGAACGTTGGCGACGGCGGTGAGCCGCTGCCGCCAGAAATGATCGGTGCCGGAGCGGGCGGAGCCGAGGCCGCGCACCTGCCTGAGCGCCGTGCGATACCGTGGAGGCAAGCCGCCGGCGGTTGTCATCGCGTGCCTCCCATCATCAGATAGCCGACGCCCCACAGCAAGATCGTGAGAATGATCGAGCCGAACAAGGTCGCCTGCGCCAGGCGTTCGCGCTCCTGCGGGCCAAATCCGTGCAGCGTGTCCCAGATGAGATGGCGGATGCCGCCGAGCATGTGGTGGATCAAGGCCCAGGTGTAGCCGAACAGCATCAGCCGGCCGATGATGGTGCTCATAAACCATTCGAACGAGGCATAGGCCTTCGGACCGGAGGCTGCGGCGATGAGCCACCACGCCAGCAGCAACGTGCCGAAGAACAGCGCGGCGCCCGTCACCCGGTGGAAAATGGACATCGCCATTGTCCAGGTCCAACGGTAGATTTGCAGATGGGGTGAGAGCGGCCGTGCCGCCGGGGCCTTGGAGTCGGCCATCGCGAGGGAACCCTTGTGAATCAGGCAATCCTTAAGCAGTCGAGGCGGCGAGCGCAATGGGCGATCCGCAGGGTTGACTGGCGAAATTGGCAGGGCAGCCCAAGGGCTTACTAACCAATCCAAGCCGCCGGCCGTAAATCCGCGGTGAGGACGCGCGCCGCGGCACGACCATGCCGATGGCAAGACACGATCGTAGTTGCGCATTGCGCGAGCCAAAGTGAGCCGTGACCGTCCCCACCCGCGATGAGGCGCACTGAACGCAAGCCGTCACGAAGGCGTGAGTGCTCCTCCAGCCTGAAACCGCCGCGGATGCCCGCCGTAACTCCACACGACGACGGCACAACATGCCCAACCGGGTGACCGTCGTGTTGCGTCAACACCAACCCAGGAGCTGATCAATGTCCAAACACAGTCTGTCCGCGGCCGCCGCAGTCGCGACCTTCGCCATTCTGTCCTCCACCGCGATCGCACCGGTTGCCGCGCAGATGAGGGAGAAGACCGTAACCGTCGGCGGTGCGCCGATGTATCCGTCGAAGAACATCATCCAGAACGCCGTCAACTCCAAGGACCACACGACGCTGGTCGCCGCCGTCAAGGCGGCCGGCCTGGTCGAGACGCTGCAAGGCAAAGGCCCGTTCACGGTGTTCGCGCCGACCAATGCGGCGTTCAAGAAGCTTCCGGCCGGCACGGTCGAGACGCTGCTCAAGCCGGAGAACAAGGGGCAGCTCGCCAAGATTCTCACCTGCCACGTGGTCGCGGCCAACGCCATGGCGAACGCCATCCGGAAGATGGTCACGGACGACGGCGGCGAGCATCCGGTGAAGACCGTCGGTGGCTGCACCTTCACCGCCAAGCTGAAGGGCGACCGGATCCAGCTCGTGGACGGCAAGGGCAACGTCGCCACCGTCACCATCGCTAACGTGGGGCAGTCGAACGGCGTCATCCACGTCATCGACACCGTGCTGCTGCCGAGCTGAGCGGATGCCGCCGCATCTCACCGGATTGTGATGCCTTACCCGCCGGACGCCGTTCCTTGCGCTGCGTCCGGCGGGTTCGTCGACAATCCGGAGCTCGACCGGATCGAAGGCCGCTAAACTTTTCGAGAGCGGACGTAACAAGCATCGGCGCGGATTCGCAGAGACAGTCGATGACGGTGATTCCGCCATCGGGAAACCTCTGCAGGACTTAATCGATGCTCAAATCCCGTTTGGCGCTTCCGATTGCCGCCGCGGCGCTTTTGCTCGGGCTCGCGTTTGTGCCCGCGGCGCTCGTCCAAGGCATGTCCAAGGACACCATGTCCAAGGACACCATGGCGAAGGACAAGATGGAGAAGGACAAGATGGAGAAGTCCGGCATGTCCAAGTCGGACACCGGCATGAAGAAGGACGCCATGGACAAGAAAAAGGGATAACATGTCGGGCGGCATGAAGAAGTAGAATGCTGCCGCGGGTGCCGGCGTGCCTTGTCCCGGCACCCGCCACCAGCGGTTCCACAGGGATCGCGCCGGCGGATCAGATCATGAGCACCGAGACAGCAGACAGCCCAATGATCGCGCGCTTGCCGGCGGAGCGCGCCGTCATCCATCCGCGCTGGGTTCGCATCACCCACTGGATCAACGCGGTCGCGATGGTGGTGATGATCGCGTCGGGCTGGCGCATCTACAACGCCTCGCCGCTGTTCCCCTTCGTGTTCCCCGACTCGATCACCATCGGCGGCTGGCTCGCCGGTGCGCTCGACTGGCACTTCGCAGCGATGTGGCTCCTGGTGGTGAACGGCCTTGTCTATATCGGCCTCGGCATCGCCGGCGGCCGGTTCCGCCGCAAGCTGCTACCGCTGCGCCCCGGCGAGGTGATCGCCGATGCGCGTGCGGCGTTGACCGGACGGCTCTCGCATGTCGACCTTTCGGTCTATAACGCCGTGCAGAAGCTGCTCTATCTCGGCGTGATCCTGGCGGGCGTGGTGATCGTGCTGTCGGGTCTCGCGATCTGGAAGCCGATCCAGTTGCAGGAATTGACCGCGCTGTTCGGCGGCTACGAGGCCGCGCGCTACGTACATTTCTTCGCCATGGTGACGATCGTCGGTTTCCTGGTCCTCCATGTCGTGATGGCGTTGCTGGTGCCGCGCAGCCTGCGCGCCATGATCACCGGACGATGAAGAGAAGCGCCATGCCACGTCTCCGCAAGGCCGTACCCGGCGTCGATGCCAAGCTCCTGATCAAGGATGCCGCCAGGCTGATGCCTGATCCGGCGCGTCGCGCCTTTCTGCGCGGCGCCGCGAGCCTCGGTGCGCTCGCCTTCCTCACCGGCTGCGATATCGTCGACAGCCTCTCGGCCGAGAACGCACTGCGCAAGATCTCGCATTTCAACGACGGCGTGCAAGCGCTGCTGTTCAATCCCAACAAGCTGGCGCCGACTTACCCTGAGAGCGCGGTCACCAAGCCGTTCCCGTTCAACGGCTACTATCCCGAAGACGAGGCGCCGGAGGTCGACGGCGAGACCTACAGGTTCGAGGTCGGCGGGCTGGTCGAGAACAAGAAATCATGGACGCTCGACGAGTTGCGCGCGCTGCCGCAGGAGCGGCAGATCACCCGGCTGATCTGCGTCGAGGGCTGGAGCGCGATCGGCGACTGGACCGGCGTGCGCTTGAGCGAGTTCCTCAAGCGCGTCGGCGCCGACACGCGCGCGAAGTACGTCTGGTTCCAGTGCGCGGAAGGCTATTCCAACACCATCGACATGCCGACCGCGCTACATCCGCAGACGCAGATGACACTGAAGTTCGCGAACGAGGTGCTGCCGCGCAAGTACGGCTTCCCGATGAAGATCCGCATGCCGACGAAGCTCGGGTTCAAGAACCCGAAATACGTGATCGCCATGCAGGTGACCAACAAGGACCTCGGCGGCTACTGGGAGGACCGCGGCTACAACTGGTTCAGCGGGTTGTAGCGGCTCATGCCATCACCAGCAGCACGACGCCGACGACCGTCGTGACAATTCCCAGGAGAAGCCGCGCGCCCGCATCGGGCCGCCCGAGGATCAGCGCCCCCCACGCGAGCGTGGTGAGGGGATAGGTCGCGAGCAGCGGCGCGACCAGCGCGACCGGCCCGCCCGCCAGCGCCGCATACATCAGCAGCAGCGCGGCGCCGTTCACCAACCCGACCGCGACAAACCAGAGGCGCGACCGGCGCGGCGCGTCCGGCATGAAGCGGCCGGTGCGCATCCGGACCACCGAAAAAACGAGGACGGAAGAGACGACATAGCCGACCAGCGCGGCCGCCAGGGGATTGGACCAGATCTCGAGCCCGAATTTCACGCCCGGCTGCACAATGCCGCGGATCGCGGCGCCGGCGAGCGGCAGCAGCAGGGCCCAGGAACGCCAGTGCGCAGGCCCTCCGCCGCGCGGAGTCGTCAGAACCATGACGCCCGCCACGATGACGGCAAGCCCGATGAGGTGGGCCCACCGCAGCGGCTCGTCCAACACCAGAACAGCGAGCGCCACCGCGACCACCGGCGTGAAATTGCCAAGCGTGCCTGTGATTACCGAACCAATGCGGCGGCTCGATTCGAAGTTCAAAAGCGTAACCGTTGCCGGATAGAGCAGCCCGATCGCCGCGAAGATCGGCAGCGCCTGCCAGGACTGTGCGTCCACGGGATATCGGCCGAGCGCCAGTGCCAGTAGCGTGGCAAGTGCGAACAACAGCATCGAGGTCGGAACACTGATCGCCGCGGCAGCAATCGGCGTGATGCCGCGCAGGCCGATCTGGGCAAGGATCAGTCCCAGCCCGATCAGGACGGCGGCAGCGATTGCCAAGACGATGGCGGCGGTGTGCATGACGCAGGACTATCGCATCGGCCCCCCGCCGCGGCGAGAGCCGCCGGCGCTTGCCATCCGCCTTGCCGCCCTTTAGCACTCCGCCCGAGTTCCTGTAAGCGAGGCGTATCCCATGGCAACCCACAAGCTCCTGCTCCTCCCCGGCGACGGCATCGGCCCGGAGGTGATGGCCGGGGTGACCAAGCTGATCGCGTGGATGAACGCCCACGGCATGGGGTCGTTCGAGACCGAGGACGGGCTGGTTGGGGGCGTGTGCTACGACGCCCACGGCACCTCCATCACCGACGCCACCATGGACCTCGCGCAGGCCGCCGACGCGGTGATCTTCGGTGCCGTCGGCGGGCCCAAGTGGGACAGTGTGCCCTATGACGCGCGGCCGGAGGCCGGGCTCCTGCGGCTGCGCAAGGACCTCGCGCTCTACGCCAACCTGCGCCCGGCGATCTGCTATCCGGCGCTGGTCGAATCTTCCTCGCTCAAGCGCGAGGTGGTCGAGGGACTCGATATCCTGATCATTCGCGAGCTCACCGGCGGGGTCTATTTCGGTGAGCCCAAGACCATCACCGATCTCGGCAACGGCCAGAAGCGCGCCGTCGACACCCAGGTCTACGACACCTACGAGATCGAGCGCATCGCCCGGGTCGCCTTCGAGCTGGCGCGCAAGCGCCGCAACAAGGTCACCTCGATGGAGAAGCGCAACGTCATGAAAACGGGCGTCCTGTGGAACGAGGTGGTGACGCAGGTTCACCAGCGCGAGTTCAAGGACGTGCAGCTCGAGCACCAGCTCGCCGATTCCGGCGGCATGCAGTTGGTGCGCTGGCCGAAGCAGTTCGACGTCGTCGTCACCGACAACCTGTTCGGCGACATGCTGTCCGACATCGCCGCGATGCTGACCGGCTCGCTTGGCATGCTGCCGTCCGCGTCGCTCGGCGAGGCCGACCCGAAGACCAAGCGCCGCAAGGCGATGTACGAGCCGGTGCATGGCTCGGCGCCCGACATCGCCGGCAAGGGCATGGCCAACCCGATCGCCATGCTGGCGTCATTCGGGATGGCGCTGCGCTATTCGTTCAACATGATCAAGGAAGCCGACCTGCTGGACCAGGCGATCGCTGCCGCGCTCGCCAAGGGTCTGCGCACCGTGGACATCAAGTCGGAGGGCACGACGGTGGTCGGCACCGCCGCCATGGGCGACGCGATCGTCGGCGAGATGGAGAAGCTGGCGGCCTGAGAATCACGTCACCGCCTGCTGCGACATCTTCACCTTGCCGAGCCGATGTTCTCCGGCAAGGACCGCTGGATATTTCGCGCCGTTCTGCTCGGATGCGCAGGTCGGAATGCATTCGATCATTGCGTCGTAATTGGCATGGACGAAATAAGCGATCGAGAGCCGTCGCGTATTGCTACCCACGTCGAGCGGCGGGTTCACCACGCGATGCAGGTTTGATACCCAACGATCGTTCGTCCACATTGCCATGAGGTCGCCGATGTTAATGATGAACGAATTCGGCTTCGGTCTCACGTCGATCCAGTCGCCGTTCCGGAGCTTGACCTGCAAGCCGCCGAGAGCGTTTTCCGCGAGCAGGATCGTCAAGGCGCCGTAGTCGGTGTGAGCGCCGGATCGCGTCTGGCCGGGCTCAGGTCGCATTCCGGCTTGGTCTGGATAGTTGATGACACGCATCACGCTCGTGTGCTTGTCAAAGAACGGAACGAAGAAATCGGGGCCCAATTCAAGCGCGCCGGCGAATATCCGCACCAGTGCGCCCGACAGCGCTTCCATACACCGGTACTAGTCCTTCAACGCGGCATCGAACTCGGGCGGCACGTCCGGCCAGATATTCGGCTCGAATGCGACCGCGGCGAAGGACTGCGCGTAATAGGCATCGTCGGGCAGGTCGAAGCGCGCCTTTAGCCAGCAACTGCTCCTGCAGATTTGCGGCCACGTTCTGCGATGTAACGCGGCTCATGTCGATGGTGTTGCGACGCGCCAACACCGGCATCAGCCGTGCCGTCGCACTCCCGGCCGGTGCGCCAAGGGTCCGTCCCTCGATGTCCTTGAGCGATCGGATTGGCCCGTCCGCCCTTGTGACGAGCACGTAGGGTCCGCGATTGTACATTTCGTAGACCAGGATAGGCGCCTCGCCTGGCTTCCGCGACGCGCCCGCAATCACCGTATTGATGTCGCCGAAACCTGCATCATAGGTCCCGCTCATGATGCGGGCGATCGTGGCGGCCGAGCCTTCGCCCTGATCGAGGACGATGTCGATGCCCTCATCCGCGAAGTAGCCTTTGTCGCGCGCCACGTAGAACCAGGCGTGGACGCCCTGATATTTCCAATCGAGCGTGAAGCGGACCTTGGCGGCGGCGGACCGCGCGGTACCTCCCACCAAGGGAATGGCCAGCGACGCAAACATCATCGAACGGCGTGTGATTTTTCGCATGGGCCGCTCTCACCGGTTGGCGGCGCTGCTATTGAGAACACGCCGCGCCTGCGACACCGATTCAGCACAACTTTCGTTATTGCTGTCCGCGCACCCGGAGCTACGAACAAACACGCATGAGCGTGAGCTTATGTCCCGTGACTGTGATTGTCCTCTGCCGTTTTGTTTTCGCTCTGTTGCCCAGAAGTACACACCACCAACTACAATCAATACGAGCCGGCGCACGGCTCGGCTCCGGACATCGCCGGCAAGGGCATGGCAACCCGATCGCCATGCTGGCGTCGTTCGGGATGGCGCTGCGCTATTCGTTCAACATGATCAAGGAAGCCGACCTGCTCGACCAGGCGATCGCTGCCGCGCTCGCCAAGGGTCTGCGCACCGTGGACATCAAGTCGGAGGGCACGACAGTGGGCGGCCCCGCGCAGATGGGCGACGCAATTCGAGAAGCTGGCGGCGGGGTGACGCTTAGTCAGCGCGTCCGGGATGACCGCTGAGACTTAGAGGCTCCTCACCACTGAATCGGATTGTTCTTGCCCGGCAAATCGAACGGCCCCGGCAACGGCGAGCGGTGATAGAACGCCGTGTTGTCGAGCACGCTTACAGCGCTTTGGGTCGGCGAAATCGCATAGTCGTTGAACTTGCGTTCGCCTGACCACACCTCGGTGCCGCCATCGAGGTAGGAGCGCGGCCGGACAGTGATCCGCGTGCGTGACCGAACCTGCCGCACCTGGCGCGTGCGCGACTGGCTCGACACATTCACCTCGCCTTGCGAAACCGCCGGCGCGCGCTTCTTCGGCGCTGCATCCGCAGACAACCCCGATATCGCCAGCGCGACCGCCGCAATACCGCTCAACATTACAACATTGGTCAAGCGCATGGCTTCCTCTCGGCTGTCCGGCGTCCGCCCGAATACTCGCACGAATCGCATATTAGTCTAACCGGTTCCGGGCCTTCGACAAGTTAACGGTCTGGCAGTTAATGGTCTGGCAGTTAACGGTCTGGCATGCGCAACGGTTCGTTACCTGCGCGGACAATTCGCCGTGATTTGCGGCGTATGTGGCCGGGTTCTGGAACCCGCAGGGTTACGGCGCCAATCCGACGCACCGCATCCGCGTGCTGGCCGCCTGATGACGGCGATGCGGCCACGCAATGGCGATTGGCCGGCCGCATTCCCACCGCGCCGGCGGGCGGCGGATACCAGAACCCATTCCTGAGCCGGTAGCCCGCACGGATGGCTAAGGTCGGCGTTGTATTTGCGCCCATTCTCGCATAGAAGCCCTGCGTCCGGCGTCGGGGTTACGGCGGCTGGGAAAATTCCGGAGTGCTGACAATGGGTTTCAAGGTCGCGGTGGTCGGCGCCACAGGCAATGTGGGCCGCGAGATGCTGGACATTCTGGCCGAGCGCGCCTTTCCGGCCGACGAGGTGGTGGCGCTTGCTTCGCGCCGCAGCATCGGTGTCGAGGCTTCCTGCGGCGACAAGACGCTGAAAGTGAAGGCGCTGGACCATTTCGACTTCTCCGACACCGACATCTGCCTGATGTCGGCCGGCTCCGCTGTGTCGAAGGAATGGTCGCCGAAGATCGCCGCGCAGGGCGCCGTGGTGATCGACAATTCCTCGTGCTGGCGGATGGATGCCGACGTGCCGCTAATCGTGCCGGAGGTGAATGCCGACGCGGTTGCAGGCTTCCGAAAGAAGGGCATCATCGCCAACCCGAACTGCTCCACCGCCCAGCTCGTCGTCGCTCTCAAGCCGTTGCACGACCACGCGAAGATCAAGCGCGTCGTGGTCGCCACCTACCAGTCGGTCTCCGGCGCCGGCAAGGAAGCGATGGACGAGCTGTTCTCGCAGACCAAGGCGGTGTTCCAGATCGACGATGTCGCGGCGAAGCAGTTCCCCAAGCGCATCGCCTTCAATGTGATCCCGCACGGCGGCGACTTCATGGAAGACGGCTACACCACCGAAGAGTGGAAAATGGTGGTCGAGACCAAGAAGATCCTCGATCCCAAGATCAAGCTCACCGCCACCTGCGTGCGCGTGCCGGTGTTCATCGGCCATTCCGAGGCGGTGACCATCGAGTTCGAGAACCCGATCACCGCCGAGGAAGCGCAGGACATCCTGCGCAACGCGCCGGGCTGCCTGGTGATCGACAAACGCAAACCCGGCGGCTACGTGACGCCCCACGAGGCGGCCGGCGAGGACGCGACCTACATCAGCCGCATCCGCACCGACCCGACCGTCGACAACGGCCTGGTGCTCTGGTGCGTCAGCGACAACCTGCGCAAGGGCGCGGCGCTCAACGCCGTGCAGATTGCCGAGGTGCTGATCAACCGCAAGCTGATCGAGGCGAAGCGCAAGGCGGCGTAGGCCACGAGTCGGGTGTCCCGGGCGCAGCGCAGCGGCCATTAGCGCGTTTGCGCGCGTCTTTTGACTCGCTATTGCGTGACTCGCTATTGCGGTGCGCTGCAGAACCGGGGACCCCGGTTTCCTTCCTACGCAACCGAGACCCCGCATCTGTGGAGCAGCGCTCGCGCTGCACCGCGTGCGGGGAACGCCGCATGGGTATGCGCCAGAAGCCGCAGTCCGGCCCACGCGGCGGTTGCGCGCAACATTAGACCGCCTATAACTTGGGCAATCCCGCGCCTGCGACGCAGGTGCGATGATCCGGCCGAAAGCAGGCCACGCCCAGGGACACGCATCATGCTCGAACGGACCCCCCAGCAATTCCGTGAGCTGCAAGAGATCACCATCAAGTCCGACACGCGGGACATCCTCGCCCACGCCACCAAGCAGGCGGAATCGTTCGAGGACTATTTCCTGGTCGACATCGACGCGCACGTGACCGAGACGCAGTTCTGGAACGAAATTCTCGCCTGCATCGACAACGACGTGATCCGGCAGATGGCGCATGGCCAGCAGCTACGCCCCGGCCAGGGCGCCACCGCGCTGCTCAACACCGTTCCGGGCATGAGCTACCAGCACGTTTACGGGCGCATCCCGCATCAGGCGGCGCTCGCCGAGGTGGTCGAGGAGCCGGGCGCGCATCACTTCACCACGCTGGCACGACGCTCGATGGATGCGCTCGGCCTCGACTATCAAATCGTGTTCCCGACGCCGATGCTGACCCTCGGCATGCATCCGCAGGACGAAATCGAGGCCGCGATCTCCGGCGGCTATAACCGCTGGCTGATCGAGCGCATCCTGCCCGAGGACGACCGCCTCAAGGGCATGCTCTATCTGCCATTCAATAGCCCGGACGCCTGCGTCGAGCTGGTCGAGAAATACGCCGCCGAGCCGGCAATCATCGGCTTCACCGTCACCTCGACGCGCAACAAGCCGGTGCATCACAACAACTACATGCGGCTCTATTCGCTGATCGAGGAGTCGGGCAAGCCGCTCGCGTTCCACTCCGGCTTCAATTGGAGCGACCCGTCGTTCCTGCAGCTCAACCGCTTCATCTCCATGCACGCGATCTCATTCGTGCACTACAGCCTGATCCACATGACCAATTGGATCATCAACGGGCTGCCCGAGCGGTTCCCGAAGTTGAAGCTGCTGTGGGTCGAGAGCGGGCTCGCCTGGATTCCGTACCTCATGCAGCGGCTCGATCACGAGTACCAGATGCGAACCTGCGAGGCGCCAATGCTGAAGCGGCTGCCGAGCGAGTACATGCGCGATATGTTCTACACCAGCCAGCCGCTGGAGAAGAGCAACCTCAAGATCCTGCAGTGCACGATGGAGGCGTTCAACGCCGACACGCAGCTGCTCTACGCGTCCGACTGGCCGCACTGGGACTTCGATCCGCCGAGCTCGATCACCATGCTGCCGTTCCTCGCGGATCAAGCCAAGCGCAACATCCTTGGGCTCAACGCCGCGCGCCTGTTCGGCCTCGAGGTCAAGCGCACGCGGCCGCGCGCAGCCGACGTGCTGGCGTCGCGCCCCGGCGTTTCGTGAGGCCGCACGATGCACGTCGACACGCAGCCGAAGGTGACGGCGCCGGCGCACGGCGACGACTTCGTCGCCGCGGCGGAACGTGCGCTGGGGTCCGGCGACCTCACCCTTGTCACTGACGCCGAGCTCGAACGGGTGATGACGGCCGCGGTGCGGCTCTATGCCGCCAAGGCCGAGAGCGACACGCCGCCCAAGGCCGAGAGCGACACGCCGCCCGCGACGCCGATCACGGCGGAACGCGTGACGCCGACCGACGTGGTGACGGTGGTGAGCGATATGATCCGCGCCGCCGGGCTCAATCTCTGGGACGTGTCCATGTGGTTCCGGCGCGGTGGCCGCGATGACTAGGAGAAGGCGATGCGTGAACTGAATATCGGTCCGGCCTCCGAGTTCGACGATCCCGGCCGCAAGATCATCGCCTTCGACGGCGTCGAGGTCGGCGTCTTCAAGCTCGGCGACGCGTTCACCGCCTACTTCAACCATTGCCCACACATGGGCGGCCCGGCCTGTCAGGGAAAGATCATCGCCAAGGTCGACGAGGCGATCGCACCGGACCGCACCAGCAAGGGCATGATCTTCTCGAAGACGCAGACCAACATGGTGTGCCCCTGGCACGGCTACGAGTTCGACATCCGCACTGGCGTCCATCCGGGCAACGCGCGCATGCGGCTGCGGCCCGTGAAGGTGCATCTCTCCACGGACGGCGACGTGATCGTCACGCTGCCGGACGCACGCGAGCGGCCGGCGGCGTAGGGCACAAATTTCTTCGTTGTCATCCCGGACGGCAACGCAGGCAAGTCTACGCAGCCTGCGTAAACTTGGCTGCGTGCGCCGATCCGGGACCCACGTGTGATACATGGGTCCCGGCTCAAGGCCGGGGTCGGCGGGGATGAGAGCCGAGTTTGCGGAACTACTGCGGCTCGATGCCGGCGTCCTTGACGACCTGCGCCCATTTCTTGATCTCGGCGGGGATGAACGCCGCAAGCTCGTCGGGCGTGCTGGTCAGCGGCTGGATCGCCAACGCCGTCAGCCTTTCTTCGACGTCGCTGCGCTTCAAATAGGCCGTCAGGATTCCGTTGATCGTGTCGATGATCGGCCGAGGGGTTCCGGCGGGCGCCACCACCGAGAACCATCCGGTCGCGGCATAGCCGGGAAGTCCGGCTTCCGCCAATGTCGGAAGGTCTGGCATCGCCTTGATTCGCGTCGGTGACGTGACGCCGAAGGCGACGACCTTCCCGGCCTTGATCGCCGGCATGGCAACCGCGAGGTCGACCATCATGAAGGGAATGTCACCGGCGACAACGCCGGTGAGCGCCGGCCCGCTGCCGCGATACGGCACGTGCTGCGCCTTGGCGCCGATCATCTTCAGGAACATTTCCATGAACAGATGATGCGGCGTCGATGGTCCCGAGGTCGCGTAGCTCATCTTCCCGACGCTTCTGCGCACCAACGCGATCAGCTCGGGCAGCGTCGTGGCGCCGAGTGACGGATTGGCGACCAGCGCGAATTGCGCGGAGCCGACCAGGCTCACCGGTGCGAAGTCCTTCACCGTGTCGTAGGGGAGCTTCTTGAACACGCTCGGCCCGATCGCCAGCGTCGTCACCGGCGCGATGAAGAGGGTGTGGCCGTCGGGCGCCGCCTTTGCGGTCGCGGCCGCCGCGATCTGGGTGGCGGCGCCAGGCCGGTTCTCGACGATGACCGTGGCCCTCAGCTTGTCCTGCAGTTCCGCCGCCAGCAGGCGCGTAAGAATGTCGGTGCCGCCGCCCGCTGGGAACGGGCACAGGAACGTCACCGTGCGGGTCGGGTAGTCCTGGGCATTCGCGTGCGAGGCTGCGGTGGCAAGGCCGCAGACAAGCAACAGCGCCGGCAGGTAAGTCGCGAAGCGTTTCATGGCGGGCCCATCCCCTTTGGTTGTTTCCGCCGGCAATCTGACCGCGCCGCCCGGAAACACGCAAGGGGCTCCGTCCAAGGTCGCGCCGATACCGCGGCGAAACCCTCGCATGCGCGGCTATCGAGGCGCCAATCCGAAGACCTGCCTTGATCTGCGGCTTACCGGCTGGCATGGGCATCACGGTATCCATAGTCCGCAATCCACCCATCAGGGACCGTCATGACCATCCGCCCGCGCCGCAGCGTGCTCTACATGCCGGGCTCGAATGCCCGTGCCATCGAGAAGTCGCGCACGCTGCCCTGCGACGGCGTCATTATCGACCTCGAGGACGCCGTGGCGCCCGACGCCAAGGAGGCGGCCCGGCGCCAGGTCGTCGAGGCGGTGAAAGTCGGCGGCTTCGGTCATCGCGAAGTCCTCATCCGCATCAACGGCGTCGATTCTCCGTGGTCGGCCGACGATCTCGATGCCGCGGCCGCGGCTGCGCCGGACGCCGTGCTGGTGCCAAAGATCACGACCGGCGACCAACTGGAGATGATCGGCGCGCGGCTGCTGAGCCTGCACGCCGACCGGCGCATCCGCGTCTGGGCGATGATCGAGACGCCGGTGGCGATCCTCAACATCCGCGAGATCGCCGCCGCGGCGCTCGATTCCGAGACGCGCCTCGCCGGCTTTGTCATCGGCACCAACGATCTCGCCAGGGAGACCGGCGCCCGCATCGTCCCCGGACGGCTGCCAATGTCCGGCTGGCTGTCGATGTGCGTGCTGGCCGCCCACACCTACGGCGTGGATATCCTCGACGGCGTCTACAACGATCTCGGCAATGCCGACGGTTTTGCTCATGAATGCGCGCAGGCGCGGGATCTCGGCTTCGATGGCAAGACGTTGATCCATCCGAATCAGATCGCGGCCTGCAACACGGCGTTCTCGCCCGGCGCGTCTGAAGTGGCCGAGGCACGCCGCATCATCGCGGCCTTCGACGAACCCGACAACGCCGATAAGGGCGTCATCCAGCTCGACGGCCGCATGGTCGAGCGCATGCACGCCGACATCGCGCGGCGAACGGTGGCGATTGCCGAAGCAATCGCGTCGTGTCAAGACTGACTCAGCGAATGCCACAGCAGGTCATCATCGTCGGAGCCGGACAGGCCGGCTTCCAGGTCGCCGCGTCGTTGCGCGCGAAAGCATTCGACGGCGCCGTTACCATTGTCGGCGAGGAAGCGGCCCCGCCGTATCAGCGCCCGCCGCTGTCGAAGGGATACATCAAGGGTGAGGCCAGCGAGACGTCGGTGCTGCTGCGCCCGGCGGAATTCTACGCCACCCACAAGATCGACCTGCGCGTCGACACCCGCGTGACCGCTATCGACCGGGCGCATGCCCAGGTCACGCTGGCGGACGGCGCGACGCTGCCCTACGACAGCCTGGTGCTCGCGACCGGCGCGCGCGTGCGGAAGCTGCCCGTACCGGGTGCGGACCTCGCCGGCGTCGTCTATGTGCGCACGCTGCCCGACGCGGTGACGCTCAAACGGCTGATCGCGGCGGCGAATAACGTCGTGGTGATCGGCGGCGGATTCATCGGGCTCGAATGCGCCGCGGTCGCCGCCACGCTCGGCCGCAAGACGACCGTGCTGGAGGCGGCCGACCGGCTGATGGCGCGCGTGGTATCGCCGGTGCTCTCCGCCTACTATCTCGGCCTGCACCGCGGCCATGGTGTCGACGTGCGGCTCGGCGTCACGGTGACGGATGTGCTTGGCACCGATGGAAAGGTTTCCGGCGTCCCTTGCGGCAACGGAACGGTCGTGCCGGCCGACCTCGTCGTGGTCGGAATCGGCGTGATTCCCAATGACGAGCTCGCCAAGGCTGCGGGCCTTGCCTGCGAGCGAGGCATTGTGGCCGATACGCTGCTGCGCACCGCCGATCCGAACATCTATGCGATCGGCGACTGCGCCGCCTTCCCGCATCCGATGACGCCCGGGCTGGCCCGGCTGGAGTCGGTGCAGAACGCCGTCGACCAGGGCAAGGCGGTGGCCGACGCGATCCTGGGCGAGGCCAGGCCCTACACTGCCGTGCCATGGTTCTGGTCCGATCAGTACGACGCCAAGCTGCAGATCGTCGGCATCTGCCAGGACTACGACGAGCCGGTCACGCTCGGCGACACGGCCGAAGGCCGCTTCTCCGTCCTCTACTTCACGGACGGCGGTTTGATCGGAATCGATTCGGTGAACAAGGCCGGCGACCACATGGCCGGCCGCAAGCTGCTCGCCGCCGGCAAGACCGTCACGCTCGCGCAGGCTCGCGAGGCTGGATTCGATTTGCGCGCGGCGGCGAAATAGGCCCTCTCGTGTCCCGGGCGCGCTGCAGCATGTAATGCTGCTGCGCAGACCCGGGACCCCGGTTGTCTTGTTGAGGTGAAACCGGGACCCCGCATCTGCGGCGCATCACACCGCAAGTCGAATGTTTCCGACTTGCGGCACTCATAGGGGGCCGGAAGTCGGGTATACCCGACTTCCGGCGTGCTGCACCGCGTGCGGCGAACGTCCGAGAGACTATGCCCACGGCCGCGCCGCCGCCGCCTTCTGCTCGAAGCCCTCGATCTTGGTCTCCTTCTCCATCGTCAGGCCGATGTCGTCGAGACCTTCGAGGAGACAACGCTTGCGGTGTGGGTCGATGTCGAACTTGACCACGCCGCCGTCTGGCCCGCGGATTTCTTGGCTTTCCAGATCGATCGAGAGCGTCGCATTGGCGCCGCGCTCGGCGTCGTCGAACAGTTTCTCCAGGTCCTCCTTCGAGACGCGGATCGGCAGCACGCCGTTCTTGAAGCAGTTGTTGTAGAAGATGTCGCCGAACGAGGTGGAGATCACGCAGCGGATACCGAAGTCCATCAGCGCCCACGGCGCATGCTCGCGCGAGGAGCCGCAGCCGAAATTGTCCTCGGCGACGAGAATCTTGGCGTTGCGATAGGCCGGCTTGTTGAGGACGAAGTCGGGATTCTCGCTGCCGTCGTCGCGATAGCGGTCCTTCTGGAACAGCCCCTTGCCGAGCCCCGTGCGCTTGATGGTCTTGAGCCATTGCGCCGGGATGATCATGTCGGTGTCGCAATTGAGGATGTGCAGCGGCGCCGCGACGCCTTCGAGGTGGGTGAATTTTTCCATGGTGCCTAGTCAGCTCTTTGTTTGCGCATGATCTGATCCGAAAACCGGTTCCCAACCCGGATCAAGTCCGGGGCAGGCTTTTTCGGGATCAAGCGCCAGTTCGAAGTCATTCCAATCTTGCCGGAGGGTTTAGCCCGGACGCGCGGCGCGGGGAAGTGCCAGACGGCCGGCATCGTTCTCGCAAGGCGTTGCGCCTCCGAGGTTTGCTGCATTCCTGTTGCCCCCGGTCCGAGGGCGCGCGGAACGCCGGGCGTTGGCCACGCCCACGGCCCCGTGTGCGGTTGTTAAACAAGCACACAGGCAAAGTCACCGCGAGGCAGCCGGTCACCCGGCGCTCCGCGCGCGGTGTTTGAGGCTTGCTCCGCGACAACCCCGGAGGACAGACACCCTGGCACGGGTGGCCAACTTGGTATCCTCCGCTGGTGACCCACGGCCGGTGAGCCGGATCATCGCAGCTTGGGCCTCCGGCCGGGCGCCACGTCCTGCGCCGCAACCGGCCACCGCATCCCGCCCCACGTCTCGCGACGCTCATGAGACGCCCCTCGGATGGGACGGGACAGGGTGACCATAGCACGCCTAGGAATATAGTCAAGGACTATTTTCACATTCGATCGTCTAAGATTCCCATTCCTGTAGAAAGAAAGTTGATATAATATTCCTCCAGAAAGGATCATATGATGGCTCACATTCCCCGGGTCCGCTCCGCATCCCCGGCACCGGCGGTCGTCACCAAGGCCGCCGTGCGGGCGGCGGACAAGCTCGGCCTGACCAACAAGGTCCTTGCGCGGATCATCGGCGTATCGGAGCCGAGCGTGTCCCGCATGCGGCGCGGCGCGTACCTGCTCGGAGAAGACGACAAGCCGTTCGAACTGGCGGTGCTGTTCATCCGCCTCTACCGATCGCTGGACGCCATCGTCGGCGGCGACGACGCCGTGGCGAACGCCTGGCTCAAGAATCCAAACACAGCCCTGAATGCAATGCCGGTCGACCTGATTCAAACCGTGCACGGGCTGACGCATGTCATCCAATACCTGGACGCCCGCCGCGCTGTCGTCTAGTGCCGCCGATTTGAAGTCCCTGCACCACTTGCGGCAATCACATTCAGGAACTTCAAATCGAAAGCGGCACTAGAATTATAAGGTTTCTAGTGCCCCTTTGCTTCCGAAGTTCGTGTCAGAGAGTGCTGCAATGTATCACGAACTTCGGAAGCGGGGCACTAGCGCCCGCGGTCTCAAGGGCATTTGCTGGCGCCTGGTCGAGGCACAACACTACGTTTCGACGGCAAAGCTGACGGACAGCGCGAACGATCAGCTTCTCCTCGAGCGCCTGATCGAAGCGACAAAGTCGTCCGTTCCGCCGGAATGCGAACACTTGAATTATCTGCTCTCGACTCCCTTCCGCTACGGATCGCCGTATCCGCACGGTTCGCGCTTCTGCAAAGCCGGCCTGACGGAGGGCGTCTTCTACGCCGCGGAGTCGGCCGACACGGCGGCAGCGGAGATCACATTCCATCGGCTGCTGTTCTTCGCCGAGTCGCCGGCGACCCCGTGGCCGGGGAATCCGGGCGAATACACCGCGTTCGCCGCGGAATTCGCCGCGGCCCGCACGATCGATCTGACAAGGCCGCCGCTGAACGCCGACCGGGCGCTTTGGACTCACCCTACGGACTATGTCGCCTGCCAAGCGCTGGCGGCGGCGGCACGATCCGCCGCGATCGATGTCGTGCGCTATCAATCGGTCAGGGATCCGAGCCATCGCGCAAGCGTCGCCCTGCTGACATGCCGCGTCTTCACCAAGCCGAACGTTGTCTCGCGGCAGACCTGGCGCATTCATCTGGATACCGCCGGAGCGAGAGCCTTTTGCGAAGCGCCCAAGCATACGCTGGCGTTCGGCCGAGATACGTTCGCCACCGATCCGCGCATCGCCGGCATGACGTGGATACGGTGAGACCGTTCACCCTGCCTTCGCCTCGATCCGTGCCATGTCGGCATCGGAGCCGAAGTGGTGGCCGATCTCATGCACCAGCAGCGTAGCGCGGATTAGCCCAAAAGGCGTAATCCGCCGATTACGAAGGCGCGACGCCGCAAAACGCTTCGCTACTGCGCGCTATGACGCCGGCAGTCCGCGCGCCGCAATCGCGGCTGTCAGTTGAGCCAGGCAGTCTTCGATCGTGCGCCCGGCCGTGTCGATCACGATATGATCGCGCGTCCAAGGCTGAATCTCGCGCGCCACGACCTCTTGCCAGCTCAGCGTCTGCACGACGACTCGCTGCTCGACGCGTCGACGATGCTCGACCGTGTCGGAACAGACGATTTCGACCTCGATCGATGGCACGCCGGCGCGATCGGCGACGGATCGCCAAGCGTCCCGAGTCACGTCCAGCGGGTTGACCGAATCGGCGACGACGATCCGCCCGAGTCGCAAATTGTCCTCTGCTACGGCATATCCGACACGGTACCCGACACCGCCGATGGACGAACTGCTGTCGTTCGCGATCGCTTCCTCGATGGTATCGATGCGAACGTGGACAGCATCGAGATGCCGAGCAAGCGCGCGAGAAAGCGCTGTCTTCCCCGTCCCCGATCGGCCGCCGAAAATGATCAGCATGGCCGCACGAGCCCCGTCGGGACGGGGTGGCAGAATGCCGGTCACGCGATCTTTACCCCTGTTTCTGGTTCTTGGGGACCGCGTCCAGGCGGGTCACCCACGGCCGCGCCGAGCGGAACCAGTTCTGCCGCTTGGGTGCGAGCTGGTCGCGCTGCCGCAGGATGCCCACCCGCACCATGTAGGAGGGCTGCACGCCCTCGCCCGGCGAGGTGGAGTAGATCGGCGTGCCGCACTTCGGGCAGAACGCCTGCGTGCGCGGATTGCCGCTGTCCGCCGTGGTTTTGAGATAGCTCGTCGGCTGACCCGTCATCTTGAAGATCGCGCCGGGAACGGGCACCGACACGCGAAACGCGGAGCCGGTGCCGGTCTGACAATCGGCGCAATGGCAGATGGTGGTCTTCTCCGGATCGGCCTCGCCTTCGATGGTGATGAAGCCGCAATGGCAGGCGCCGTCGATTTTCATTCAGTCCCTCCCTTGCTATTCCGCAGCATTCTCGATCGCCTCCATGTCGGCATCCGACAGGCCGAAATGATGGCCGATCTCGTGCACCAGCACATGCGCAATGACGGCGTCGAGCGTCTCGTCGTGCTCCGCCCAGTAGTCGAGGATGGGGCGGCGGTAGAGCCAGATCATGTTCGGCATCTCGAACGGCGCCGTCACCGATCGGAACGGCAGGCCGATGCCCTGGAACAGGCCGAGCAGATCGTATTCGTCCCGAATGCCCAGGTGATTGAGGACCTCGTCGGTCGCGAAATCCTCGACCCGGATCACCAGGTCCGTGCACAAGCGGCGAAAGTCCTCTGGCAGACGCCGGTAGGCCTCATTGGCCATGACCTCGAACTCGTCGAGCGTCGGCGCCTTGGCGCCGCGCCAGTCAAGCCGATCGGACTTCGCATCGTCGGACATGCCTACCTATCTACGGGAGCTCGATGGCGTGGCCAAGTGAGCGTAGCCCAGCGCTTCGACGGCGGCTGTCTTCGCGCGCCATCCATGCACGGCTTGATCCAGCTCTTGCGCCGATGCCGGACGGGGACGCCGCCACGCGCCTCGCTTGTCTGAACAAACGTTCAGTAATTTTCGCGAAACCACTTGGTGCTTCAAGGCGTTGCTAGATGGGGAGGGGCCTCGAACGCGAGGGGCCTCATAGAGGAGTACGAGACATGTCGAAGATGCTTGGAAGCCTCGCAACCGCCGCGATGCTGCTGGCGTTCGCGCTGCCGGGTAGTGCAAGTGCCGCCGAGAGCAAGCGTGCTGACGGCATCAAGAGCACCGCCCCGCAAGCGACCGAGTTCAGCTCGCAGCGCCGACGTTGGCACCGTCCGCGCGTGTGGCGGCGCTACGGCTATCGGTACCCGCGCTACAGATATCGGTACCCGCGCTACTATCCCTACTACGGGGCCTATGCGCCATATCCATACTATCGGCGGTACTACGGACCGCGATATTGGCGCCCGGGCGTTTCATTCCATTTCGGGTTCTGACCGACCGGCCACGGGGGCGCTCTAATCGAGCGCCTCCATCGGCTGGTTCTTGTCCTGGGCGATCGTTAAGGGCGGCGGTACTCCCGCCGCCTTTGCCGTTCACGCGCGGTTCGCGCCGCCGCGAGTCAATGCCACTCCCGCACATCCACGAACGTGCCGGCGATCGCGGCAGCCGCCGCCATGGCGGGCGACACCAGATGGGTGCGACCCTTGTAGCCCTGCCGGCCCTCGAAATTGCGGTTCGACGTGGAGGCGCAGCGCTCCGCGGGCTTGAGCTTGTCCGGGTTCATGGCGAGACACATTGAGCAGCCCGGCTCGCGCCAGTCGAAGCCCGCCTTCACGAAGATCCTGTCGAGCCCTTCCGCCTCGGCCTGCTCCTTCACCAGTCCAGAGCCGGGCACGATCATGGCGTAGACGTTGGCATTGACGGTCTTGCCGTCGACAACGCGCGCGACCTCGCGCAGGTCCTCGATGCGCGAATTGGTGCAGGAGCCGATGAACACGCGGTCGAGCGCGATGTCGGTGACCTTCTCGCCGCCATTGAGCCCCATGTATTGGAGCGAGCGCTCGGCGGCGCGGCGCTTGTTCTCGTCGGCGATCTCGGCGGGGACCGGCACCCGGCCGGTCACCGAGATCACCTGTTCGGGGCTGGTGCCCCAGGTCACCAGCGGCGGCAGCCTGGCGGCGTCGAGCTTCACCTCGCGGTCGAAATGCGCGCCGTCGTCGGAGGAGAGTGTTTCCCAGTAGCGCATGGCATCGTCCCACGCCTTGTCCCTCGGCGCCTTGGGACGGCCTTTCAGGAACGCGTAGGCCTTCTCGTCGGGCGCGATGAAGCCAGCCTTGGCGCCGCCTTCGACCGACATGTTGCACACCGTCATGCGGCCCTCCATCGACAGCGACCGGATCGCTTCGCCGGCGTACTCGAGCGCATAGCCGGTACCGCCGGCGGTGCCGATCTCCCCGATGATGGCCAAAATAATATCCTTGGCGGTGACGCCGTCTGGAAGCTTGCCGTCGACCACCGCGCGCATGTTCTTCGACTTCGCCTGGATCAGCGTCTGCGTCGCCAGCACATGCTCGACTTCCGACGTGCCGATACCGTAGGCGAGCGCACCGAAGGCGCCGTGCGTGGCGGTGTGGCTGTCGCCGCAGACAAGCGTCGTGCCGGGCAGCGTGAAGCCCTGTTCCGGCCCGATCACGTGGCAGATGCCCTGCCGCTTGTCGAACTCGTCGTAGTATTCGAGGCTGAAGATCTTGGCGTTCTCGGCCAGATACGCGATCTGCGCGGCGCTCTCCGGATCGGGATTGGGCTTCGAGCGGTCCGAGGTCGGCACGTTGTGATCGACGACGAGCAGCGTCTTCTGCGGCGCGCGCACCTTGCGGCCGGAGAGGCGCAAGCCCTCGAACGCCTGCGGCGAGGTCACCTCATGCACGATGTGGCGATCGATATAAATGAGGCAGGTGCCGTCCGGCTGTTCGTCGACCAGATGGTCGGTCCAGATCTTGTCGTACAGGGTGCGCGGCGTCGCCATTGCGGGCATGCTCCAAAGCTCCGGCTCGTATCGGGTTTGGCTGTTATTTAACGTCCGCGCGCGCAAAGGGAAAGGCTTGAACACCCAAACAAAAGCGCGGCCTGAGCCGCGCTTCGAACCCTGCCCGCTTCCGGGGGACCGCTATTTCGCCGCCGTCCCCGCCGCCTCGGGCTCGGCCCTGCGCTCGGTGCGCTCGACGATGCGCGCCGCCTTGCCGCGGCGTCCGCGCAGATAATAGAGCTTTGCGCGGCGCACCTTGCCGCGGCGCACCAGCTTGATGGTGTCGATCATCGGCGAGTACAGCGGGAACACACGCTCGACGCCCTCGCCGTACGAGATCTTGCGCACGGTGAAATTTTCATTGAGGCCGGAGCCGGAGCGGCCGATGCACACGCCCTCGTAGGCCTGGATGCGGCTGCGCTCGCCCTCGACCACCTTGACGTTGACGATAACGGTGTCGCCGGGCCCGAAATCGGGAATGTCCTTGCCGGCGGCGAGTCTCGTCATCTGCTCTTTTTCGAGCTGTTGCAATAAATTCATCGGAATTCTCCGTCGGCTGCGCCCGCGGCGCGCGCGGTCCTGTTCAGTCCTGTTCGGGTTGCGCGTGGCTATACGCCACCCATGCGGCTTTGTCACCCGTCTGTCGTACGGTTTTGGCGCCGTAGATATGCCGCCGAGAGGTCTGGCCGGCGCTCCCGCGTCAGCCGTTCGGCTTCGGCCCGGCGCCATTGCGCCACCTTGCCATGGTCGCCGGAGGTGAGCACCTCGGGGATGGGGAGCCTCTCGAACACCGCCGGCCGGGTATATTGGGGGTACTCCAGCAGTCCCTCGGCGAAGCTCTCCTCAACGATGGAGGTGCTTTGCCCCACCACCCCCGGCAACAGCCGCACGCACGCGTCGATCAGCGCCATGGCGGCCAGTTCGCCGCCGGACAGCACGTAGTCGCCAATTGAAACCTCATCGAGTCCACGGGCCGCAATCACGCGTTCGTCGACGCCTTCGAACCGTCCGCAGACGATGATCGCGCCCTGCCCCTTGGCCAGAGCCGCAACCCGCTCCTGGGTAAGCGGCACGCCGCGCGGGCTCATCAGCAGGCGCGGCCGGCCGATCGGCGGCACCGAGTCGATGGCGTGGGCGAGGATATCGGCGCGCATCACCATGCCGGGCCCGCCGCCGGCCGGCGTGTCATCGACGCTGCGGTGCTTGTCGGTCGCATGTGCTCGAATGTCGACTGTCTCCAGCGCCCAGACGCGCGTGTCGAGCGCCTTGCCGGCCAGACTGATACCCAGCAGCCCGGGAAACATGTCCGGAAAGATCGTGAGGACGCTGGCGCGCCACATTGGCTCAGTCCTCGAACGTGCCTTCCGGCGGGTCGATTACGATGCGCCCGCCGGCAACGTCCACCGCGGGAACCGCCGACTTGCTGAACGGCAGCAAAACCGTCGCGCTACGGCCGGCCGGCTGAATTTCCAACAGATCGCCGGCGCCGAAGTTCCGTACCGCCAGCACGGTCCCGACCGTATCGCCCCGCTGATCCAATGCGGTCAAGCCGATCAGGTCGGCGTGGTAGAACGTCTCGTCATCCTCAGGCGGCGGCAGCCGTCCGCGCGGAACATAGAGGCTGGCATTGCTCAGCCGCTCCGCCGCCGTGCGGTCGGCGACACCGCGCAGGCGGGCAACGAAAAACCGCTTCGCCGGGCGCAGCTGCTCGATCTCGAACCGTTGTGACCCGTCCTCAATCTCGAGCGGGCCGAACCGGGTGATCGCTGCCGGATCTTCGGTGAAGACCCAGAGCCGCACCTCGCCGCGCACGCCGTGCGGCGCACCGATCTGCGCGACGCAGACGCGATTGCAAGCCATCAGCCTGCGGACGCGGCCGCGGGCTTCGGCTTCGGTGCGGCGGCGGCAGCCTTGGCGGCTTCCTCGGCCATCGCCTTGCGCTCCTTGCGCGGAATCGCCTTGGTGGGATTCTTGCGCTCCGGCCGCTTCATCACACCGGCCTCGTCAAGGAACCGCGACACCCGGTCGGTCGGCGTCGCGCCCTTGGCGATCCACGTCTTGACCTTGCCGAGGTCGAGCCGCAGCCGCGCCTCGCCGGCATCCTTCGCGGTCAGCGGATTGAAGAAGCCGAGCCGCTCGATGAAGCGCCCGTCGCGCGGTGAGCGCGAGTCGGCAATGACAATGTGATAGAATGGCCGCTTCTTTGTGCCGGCACGGGCCAGCCGGATTTTCAGGGACATAGCAGTTTCCTTCTTTGAGTTACATCGATCGTGTCCCGGACGCGGTGCAGCACACAGGAAGTCGGGTGTTCCCGACTTCCTGCACGTCTTCAAGTATCGCAAATCGGAAACATCCGATTTGCGATGTGATGCACCGTTGATCCGGGACCGTTCCAGACCGTGACGATCCCGGGTCTGCAGCGCACCACTGCGTGGTGCGCTGCGCCCGGGAAACGCGGCAAAGGTTCGTCTTCACTTTTTCTTCCCCAGCCCTGGCAAACCGCCGGGGAATCCGGGTGGAAGCTTCGGGCCGCCGAGGCCGGGAAGGCCGCCGCCAAGGCCCGGAAGTTTCGGCGGCAGCCCGGGCATGCCCGGCGGCAGCCCGCCACCGTCTCCGGCGGGCATGCCTGGCAACCCGCCGGGCAGCTTCTTGGCGAGCTCCTGCATCTGCTCCGGGCTCGGCATGCCGCCGCCCAGGCCCAGCATGTTGGCGAGGCCGGCCATCGGGCCGCGCTTGCTGCCGCCGCCCATCGCCTTCATCACGTCGCCCATGGTCCGATGCATCTTGAGCAGCTTGTTGATGTCCTCGGCCCTGGTGCCGGAACCGGCGGCGATCCGCTTCTTGCGGCTGTGCTTCAACAGGTCCGGATTGCGCCGCTCCTTGGGCGTCATCGAGTCGATGATCGCCATCTGCCGCTTCAGCACCTTGTCGTCGAGATTCGCGCCGGCCATCTGGTTCTTCAGCTTGGCGATGCCCGGCAGCATGCCCATCAGGCCGGCCATGCCGCCCATGGTCTGCATCTGCGCGAGTTGCTCACGCATGTCGGTGAGGTCGAAGGCGCCCTTGCGCATGCGCTCGGCAGTGCGCATCGCCTTCTCGGCATCGATGGTCGCTGCCGCCTTCTCCACCAGCGAGACGATGTCGCCCATGCCGAGGATGCGGCCGGCGATGCGCGCAGGATCGAACTCCTCAAGCGCATCGATCTTCTCGCCGGTGCCGATCAGCTTGATCGGCTTGCCGGTGACGGCACGCATCGACAGGGCGGCACCGCCGCGGCCGTCGCCGTCGACGCGGGTAAGCACAATGCCGGTGAGGCCGACGCGCTCGTCGAACGCGCGTGCGAGATTGACCGCGTCCTGGCCGGTGAGCGCATCGGCGACCAGCAGTACCTCGTGCGGATTGCTGGCGCGCTTGACCTCGGCGGCCTCCGTCATCATCGCCTCGTCGAGCGTGATGCGGCCGGCCGTATCGAGCATCACCACGTCATAGCCGCCGAGGCGGCCGGCTTCGATCGTACGGCGCGCGATCTGCGGCGGCGCCTGGCCGGCGACCACCTGCAGCGTGTCGACGCCGATATCGCGCCCGAGCACGGCAAGCTGCTCCATCGCGGCGGGGCGGCGCACGTCGAGCGAGGCCATCAGCACCTTGCGCTTGCCGAGGTCGGTGAGACGCTTGGCGATCTTCGCGGCGGTTGTGGTCTTGCCGGAGCCCTGCAGGCCGACCAGCATGATCGGCACCGGCGCCGGCGCGTTGAGGTCGATCGGCTGCACGTCCGAGCCGAGCGTTGCCACCAACTGGTCGTGCACGATCTTGACGACCATCTGGCCGGGCGTCACCGACTTGACGACCGTGGCGCCGACCGCCTCGGCGCGCAGCTTCTCGGTGAACAAGCGGACCACGTCGAGCGCCACGTCTGCTTCCAACAGCGCGCGGCGCACCTCGCGCAGCGCCGCGTCGACGTCGGCTTCCGACAGCGCCCCGCGCCGCGTCAGGCGATCGAGAATACCGCCAAGCTTTTCTGACAGGCTGTCGAACATTGCTTCCCTGTTCAGGACCTCATCCTGAGGAGCGTGCGCGAGCACGCGTCTCGAAGGATGGGCCACACTGCTTGTCTCATCCTTCGAGACGCCCGCCTTCGCTAAAGCTCCGGCGGGCTCCTCAGGATGAGGTCTGCCAAACACATATGGCGCCCGAGGGCGCAGCGCGCTGTCGGGCGTTGGCCTCCGGCCTCAGGGACCGGGCGGCGGGTTCAAAGGTCGTTCTCTTACGAGAGCGTGCGAGGCTTACGCTTTCGCTACGGCATCAGTCAATTATTTTCCCGGCTGAGGCAGGGCCGCGTCGGTTCATCGACACTCGGGCCGAGTCCCACCCTGTTACTAACTAGTCAATTTGACCGGTCAATAACAGCTCCGTGCTTGGTCCAAGGGAATCGGCGGAGGCCGGCATCCCGCCGCTGATGAGGATCGGCATGGGCGACAGCGAGTTGGTGCATTGACATAGACCGATACATCCATTAGATTTAACCAGTCGAATTAACCGGTCAAAAAATATGAAGCATGTTCAAGCATCTTCCGCCAAAGCCCATCTTGCTGAATTGCTTGACGAGGTCGAGCGCGGCGAAACAATCGTCATCACTCGCCATGGCAAGGAGATTGCAACCTTGTCACCACGCAACGAACACCGTGAGCGCGAAATTCGGCAAGCGATGGCGGATATCGAAGAAATGCGAAAGCATGCACCGCGCGTGACACGTGAAGAGATTCTGGCGTGGCGTGACGAGGGGCGCAAATAGAGAATGCCCTTTGTCCTTGATGCGTCAGTGACTGCCAGTTGGTTCTTCCCGGACGAAGATCATCCGGATGCGGCAGAGGCATGGCGATTGATCAAAACCGATGATGCGCTGGTGCCGCCGCACTGGTGGTTCGAAGTGCGCAATACAATGCTGATAGGAGAGCGTCGGGGACGCAACACGGAACAACGAACGACTGCCGCACTCGATCGGCTTTCTCGAATGCGAATTCAGTTCGCGCCGCAGCCTGACGAGACCAGCGTCTTTGGGCTTGCGCGGCGCCACCGATTGACCTTTTACGACGCCGCCTATCTTGATCTGGCGCAACGCCAAAGCGTCGCGCTTGCGACTCTCGATGATGATCTTGTCACAGCCGCACGCGCTGAACGCGTTGATGTGATCGTTGCGCCGTGAGCCTCACCCGCCGCCGTGTTCTTGCCGGTATCGCCGCGCTCGCCGCCGTAACCGGCCTCGGGGCCGGGGCGCGAGCCTATGCCGCGCGCTATCACGACGGCCCGGTCTCCGACCATTTCGACGGCGTCCGCTTCTTCGATCCGCACGGCGCGCCGCCGAACAGCCGGCTCGATTTTCTGCGCTGGCAACTTGGCGGCACGCGCGCGAAATGGCCTGATTGGGTTCCCGGCGCCGAGCCGGACCGCCCGCCGCGTCGCGTCGCCGATGCCCGCTGGCGCATCTCCTTCGTCGGCCACGTCACGCTGCTGATCCAGACCGCCGGCCTCAACATCCTTGTCGATCCGGTCTGGTCAGAGCGCGCCTCGCCGTTCACGTTTGTCGGTCCCAAGCGGGTCAACGATCCCGGCATCGCCTTCGACGCGCTGCCTCCGATCGACGTGGTGCTGGTGACGCACAATCACTACGACCATCTCGACGTCGCAACGCTGGCGCGGCTGGCGCGGACGCATCGCCCGCGGGTGATCACGCCCTTCGGCAACGATGCGATCATGCAGGCCGCCGATCCGGCGATCCGCGCCGAGGCGCACGACTGGGGCGATCGGGTCGATCTCGGTTCAGGCTGCGCGGTGCATCTGGTGCCCGCGCGGCACTGGTCGGCACGCGGCCTGTTCGACCGCAACAAGGCGCTGTGGTGCGCCTTCCTCATCGAGACGCCGGCGGGGCGCATCTTTTACGTCGGCGATTCCGGCTACGGCGATGGCCGTCACTTCCGCGATGTGCGCGACACATATGGCCCAATCCGCCTCGCCTGCCTGCCGATCGGCGCCTACGAGCCGCGTTGGTTCATGCGCGAGCAGCACATGAACCCGGAAGAGGCGGTCCGCGCCTTGCTCGATTGTGGCGCCGAGCAGGCGCTGGCGCATCACTTCGGCACGTTCCAGCTTACCGACGAGCCGTTCGACGCGCCGGCTCAGGCGCTGGAGACCGCGCGCCAATCGGCGGGCGTCGCGCCGGAGCGATTCCGCGCGCTCAAGCCGGGGCAGGTCTGGGAGCTGTAGGGCATGATCCCAAAAAAGCCTTTCCCGGGCTTGATTCGGGGGTGGGAATCGGTTCTCGGAAAAGATCATGCTCAAACCAAAAGGCGCTCAGTTCAGCAATTCGAAGGTGACACTGACGTGAACCCGCAGCGTCTGCTCGCCAACCGCGACCGGCGGCGCGGCAGCCGGCGCGGCGCGCATGGTCATCCGCTCCATCGGCACAGGCGATCCGCCATGCTCGACGATCACCGTCGCGCGTCCGAGGCGGACGCCGGCGGCCCTCGCCAACTGCTCAGCCTTGCGCCGTGCATCCGCCACCGCATCGGCACGGGCCTTGTCGAGCAGCATGGACCGCTCCGACACGGTAAAGTGAATGCCGGATATGTCATTGGCTCCCGCGGCGATCATCTGATCCAGCACCGTCGCGATCTCGGCGACCGCCCGGACCCTGGCGCTGATCTGGTTGGACGCCTGGAAGCCGGTGATGCGATTGTCGCCATCGCGGCGTGTGTCGTACACAGGACGAATTGAGAAGTGGGCCGTTTGCGCATCCCGCTCACCAATACCGGCGGCCTTGAGCGCAGCATGCACCTTGGCCATCGTGGTGCTGTTCGCCTCGCTGGCCTCGCGCGCGGTCCTGCCCTGCGTGGTCACGCCGGCCTGGATGACGGCGAGGTCCGGAACGACGTTGGCCGTGCCCTCCCCGATCACGGTGATGCCGCGCTCCAGCGGCTGCTGCCCGGCGGCCGCGACCGGCACAACAGTCACCGCAAGGGCCAGCAACAGGGCGCGGGCCGTAAGCTGCATCGGCTTTCTCCGTCCAGGTTCACGTACCACAGTACCCGCCGTGCCGGGCAGGAATGCGGCGTCACTGGGTTGGCACGAGGATGTGGATGACGAGCTGATCTTCCGGCGTCTTGATCGGGTCGGTCACGTATTCCTCAATGAAGATGTCCTTGGCTTCGAGCCCCTTCTCGTCGAGGTAGTTGGTGATCGCCTCGTAGGTCGTGTCCATGTCATCGTAGGAGCCGCGGTGCACGAACTTGAGCGCCTTGCCGCTCGGTGCGGGGCCCAGCATGATATCGCCCTGCGGCTGAGTCTTCAGTTCCTGGGTAATCGGCACCGCCGCCTGATAGTCGAAACCCACATCATCGGTCTGCGTGTAGATGGTCATCGGCGGGCCGGCAGGCTTGATGCCCTCCTTTTCGAGATAGCCGTAGACCGACTTGAACGCGTCGACGAGGGTCTCGAACGCGGAGTCCCAGTTCCCCGACCCTTGCAGGTACACGATCGTCCGGTCCGGAAGCGTGACTGGCTGGCCGAACTGACTGGTGGCCGAGTCCGGCTGGGCCGGATCGGCCGGCGCACCGCCGGGAGCCGGGGCCTGGGCGGCCGACGGCAGCGGCGCTAGCAGGCAGGCAAGCGAGACGATCGCAGCGCCCAGGGCTATGCGAGGGGATGGCATCGATGTTCTCCCTGAATGCAACGCGGGCACCCCGACCGTGCGGCGTCGCTGACTCGACTTTCTACCATGGCACCCCGTGCGGCGGCTGGAAAGCGCCCGCTTGACGCCCATCTTGTGGCGGCGTGCGCCGGCATGGACCTCGGTCGCCGCACTGTCGGTCGCCGCACTGGCGAAGCCCCGCCCGTCGCCCTATAACCGAGGCAAATTGAAGCCGCAGCATGAACGCCCTCGCCGATCGCAGCTATTTCAAGATGAACGGGCTCGGTAACGAGATCGTCGTCGTCGATTTGCGCGGTGCCCCGGCCCTGATCGGCGCCGACGAGCTGCGTGCGGCGGCCCAGCCCACCGGCGTGCCCTACGACCAGTTGATGGCGCTCTACCCGCCGCGCACCGCGGGAACGGATTCCTTCGTCCGCATCTACAACTGCGACGGCTCGGAGGTCGGTGCCTGCGGCAACGGTATGCGTTGCGTCGCCGCCCTGATGATTAAGGAGCGCGACGCGGGCAACCTCCTGTTCGAGACCAAGGCCGGCCTGGTGCAGTGCTGGAAGGCACCGAAGCCGGGCCTGTTCACCGTCGACATGGGGGCGCCGCGGCTCGCCTGGAACGAGATCCCGCTGGCCGAGGAATTTCGCGATACGCGCGCGATCGAGCTTCAGATCGGACCGATCGACGCGCCGGTGCTGCACTCGCCCGCGGTCGTCAGCATGGGCAATCCGCATGCGATCTTCTGGGTCGACGACGTGCATGCCCACGATCTCGGCAAGTTCGGTCCGCTGCTGGAGAACCATCCGATCTTTCCCGAGCGCGCCAATATCACGCTGGCCCGTATCGTCTCATGCGAGCACGTCGTGATCCGCACCTGGGAGCGCGGCGTCGGTCTGACCAAGGCGTGCGGCACCGCGGCCTGCGCCACAGCCGTCGCCGCGGCTCGGCTGCGGCGCACGGAGCGCAAGGTCACGGTGACGGTGCCCGGAGGCGATCTCGACATCGAATGGCGCGAGAGCGACGATCACGTGCTGATGACCGGGCCGGTGGAATTCGAGTTCGAGGGCCGCTTCGATCCGGCGCTGTTCGCCGCCGCCGGCGCGGCCTGAGTCATGAGCATCGACGTCGTCACCTTCGGCTGCCGGCTCAACACCACCGAGTCGGAAGTGATTCGCCGCAACGCCGACGCGGGCGGCCTGACCGACGCCGTGGTGGTAAACACCTGCGCGGTGACGGCGGAAGCTGTGCGCCAGGCACGGCAGGCGATTCGCCGGCTGCGGCGCGAGCGGCCGGGCGCGCGCATCGTCGTCACCGGCTGTGCGGCGCAGATCGATCCGGCAAGCTTTGCCGCGATGGACGAGGTCGACCGCGTCGTCGGCAACGAGGAGAAGCTGACGCCGCAGGCCTGGGCCGACGCGCGCGACACCTTCGGGCGGACGCCGTTCGGGATCGACGGCGAGGAGAAGATCGTCGTCAACGACATCATGGCGGTGCGCGAGACCGCGCTGCACCTGATCGACGGCATCGAGCGACGCGTGCGCGCGTTCGTACAGGTGCAGAACGGCTGCGACCACCGCTGCACCTTCTGCATCATTCCGTTCGGCCGCGGCAATTCGCGCTCGGTGCCGATGGGCGAGGTCGTCGCACAGGTGCGCCGGCTGGTGGATAACGGCTACCGCGAGGTCGTGCTCACCGGCGTCGATATCACCAGCTATGGCGCGAACCTGCCGGGTGCACCACGGCTCGGCATGCTGGTGAAACAGATTCTCAGGCGCGTGCCGGAGCTCGAGCGGCTGCGATTGTCGTCGATCGATTCGGTCGAGGCCGACCGCGACCTGCTCGACGCCATCGCCGAGGAACCGCGGCTGATGCCGCATCTGCATCTGTCGCTACAGGCCGGCGACGACCTGATCTTGAAGCGGATGAAGCGGCGGCACCTGCGCGCCGACGTGATTGCCTTCTGCGAGCAGGTGCGGCGGCTGCGTCCCGACGTCGTGTTCGGCGCCGACGTCATCGCCGGCTTCCCGACCGAGACCGAGGAGATGTTCGCGCGCTCGCTCGATCTGGTCGACGACTGCGGGCTGACGCAGTTGCACGTGTTTCCGTTCTCGCCTCGGCCCGGGACACCGGCGGCGCGCATGCCGCAAGTTCGGCGCGAGGTGGTCAAGGAGCGCGCCCGGCGCCTGCGCGAGCGCGGCGCTGCGGCGCTGCGGCGGCATCTCGACAGCGAGGTCGGGATGCGGCGGAGGGTGCTGGTGGAGTCGGACGACATGGGGCGCACCGAGCAGTTCATCCCCGCGCGCGTGGGCGTTGAGGCCGAACCCGGGACGATCCTGGACATCACCGTCGCCGGTCACGACGGACGCCAATTGATGCCGGCATAACGGAGGAGGAGTATGGGCGAGCACCGGATCGACACGATCGAGCAACTCGAGGCGCTGTACGGGCAACCCGGCAAGCCGTCGCTGGTCAAGGAGGTTGGTCACGTCACGTCGCACTACTGCGCCTTCATCGAGGCGTCGCCATTCCTGGCATTGGCCAGTGTCGGGGAGGAAGGCCTCGACTGCTCGCCGCGCGGCGATGCGCCGGGCTTTGTACGGGTCCAGGACGAAAAGACCGTGCTGGTTCCGGATCGCCGCGGCAACAACCGCATCGACACGCTGCGCAACATCATCCGCGATCCCCGCGTGTCGCTGTTGTTCCTGATCCCCGGCATCGGCGAGACGCTGCGCATCAACGGGCGCGCCGAAATCTCGGCCGATCCAGCGCTGCTGCATAGCTTCGCCGTCGACGGCAAGGCGCCCCGAAGCGTGCTCGTCGTCACCGTCGAGAGCATCTATTTCCTATGCCAGAAGGCATTGGTGCGCTCGAAGCTGTGGGACCCGTCGACCCGCATCGAACGCTCGGCGCTGCCGAGCACCGGCCGCATGCTGCAGGAGCTGAGCCGCGAAGCCTTCGACGGCGATGCCTACGACCGTGCCTATCCCGAGCGGCTGAAGCAGACGATCTACTGATCCCCGCACCATCCGCACGCCGCAAGCCGCTCGCGCATGTGCTCCGGCACCGGCGCGGTGACGCGGATCGGATCCCTGTTCTTGTAGAGCGGCACCATGATCTCGCGTGAATGCAAGTGGAGAGCCGGGCCGCCGCTGCGGGGCGCCGTTCCATAAATGGAATCGCCGACGATCGGCCAGCCCATCTCGGCGCAATGCACGCGGAGCTGATGCGTGCGGCCAGTGATGGGTTCGAGCGCGAGCCAGGTGAGATTGCCTCTGCCCTCGCCGCTTGCTCCGCTCTTACTCTCCCCTGGAGGGGGAGGGTCGGCGAGCATTGCTTGGCGATGCGAGCCGGGGTGGGGTGCTTCACCCCCACCCGCCGCGCTCGCGCTTTGCGCGACCGCGTCGACCTCCCCCCTCCAGGGGGAGGTAAAGGAAGCGCGCCCCAGCACCCGCCACGTCGTCACCGCCGCCTGCCCCTCAGGGTCGGGCTTCATCCACCAGCCACGGCTTTCGTCGAGCCGCCCAAGAGCCAAGTCGATGCGGCCCTCGTCCGCCTCCGGGCTACCCTCGACCACCGCCCAATAGGTCTTACCGACCTTGCCCCACTTGAACAGCCGCCCGAGCTCGGCCAGCGCCTTGCGGTGGCGTCCCAGCACGAGGCATCCCGAGGTATCCCGGTCGAGCCGATGCGCTAGGGCCGGGGCGCGCGGCAGGCCGAAGCGAAGCGCATCAAAGTGGTCTTCCAGGCTCTCGCCGCCTTTCGGGCCGCGATGCACGGCGAATCCGGCCGGCTTGTCGACGACCAGCATCAAGCCATCGCGATAGAGGAGCCGCGCCACCATCTCTTCCGGTGTCATGGTGAAACCGCTATCACGATGCCCAGCATGAATGACAGCACCGCACAATCGGCACGAAGCTGGTGGCAGCGTCTCACCGGCGGCCTCAAGCGCACGTCTGCCTCGCTCGGCAGCGCGATTTCCGACCTGGTCTCGAAGCGCAAGCTCGACCGGGCGATGCTCGACGAGATCGAGGAGGTGCTGATCCGCGCCGACCTCGGCGTCGACGTGGCCGGCAGGATTGCCGCCGCCGTCGGCGAGGGCCGCTACGACACGGCGATCTCCGCCGAAGAGGTGAAGGCGGTACTGGCCTCCGAGGTGGAGAAGACACTGACCTCGGTGGCTAAGCCCCTCGACATCGGCGGCGCGCGGCCGTTCGTCATCCTGGTGGTCGGCGTCAACGGCTCCGGCAAGACCACCACCATCGGCAAGCTCGCGGAGAAATTCCGCCGCGAGGGCCGCACGGTGATGCTCGCGGCCGGCGACACCTTCCGCGCCGCGGCGATCGACCAGCTCAAGATCTGGGGTGAGCGGACCCGCGCACCGGTGCTGGCGCGCGAGCCGGGTTCCGACGCCGCGAGCCTCGCCTTCGACGCGCTCACCGCCGCCAAGGCGCAAGGGATCGACGTGCTGCTGGTCGACACCGCCGGCCGGCTGCAGAACAAGGCGGCGCTGATGGGCGAGCTCGACAAGATCGTCCGGGTAATGAAGAAGGTCGACGCCGGCGCGCCGCACGCGGTGCTGCTGGTGCTCGACGCAACCGTCGGGCAGAACGCGCTGGCGCAGGTCGAGGCGTTCCAGAAGACCGCGGGCGTCACCGGGCTCGCCATGACCAAGCTCGACGGCACGGCGCGCGGCGGCATCCTGGTCGCCGTCGCGGCAAAGTTCGGCCTGCCGGTGCACATGATCGGCGTCGGCGAGGGCGTGGACGATCTGGAGCCGTTCGTGGCGCGCGAATTTGCGCGGGCGATCGCGGGGCTGGACGGATGAAACTCTCAACCGTCATGCCCGCGAAGGCGGGCATCCAGTACGCCGAGATGTCGCGGTCGAGCATCGGCGCCACGGATTACTGGGTCCCCGCTTACGCGGGGACGACACCTTGCTTGTGGCAATGCACGACCGACAAGGGCTCGCGATGACCCAGCAGAAGCAACTCAACCCCCTGCTCAAGCTCGCGCTCGATCTTGGGCCGCTGGTGCTGTTCTTCTGGGCCAATGCCAAGCCGGCGCTATTCGCGCCGCTGCTGACACCGTGGCTGCCGGACGGCCTCGTCACCGGCGAGCGCGCCGGCATCTTCGCCGCCACCGCCGTGTTCATGATCGCGGTGCTGATCGCGCTCGCGGTTTCCTATGCACTGACGCGCCATCTGCCGATGATGGCGCTGGTCACGGCGGTGATCGTGGTGATCTTCGGCGGACTGACGCTGGTGCTGCACGACGAGCTGTTCATCAAGCTCAAGCCGACCATCATCTATGTGCTGTTCGGCGGCGTGCTGCTCGGCGGGCTTGCCTTCAACAAGCTGCTGCTCGGCATCGTGTTCGATCAGGTGTTCCACCTGACAGATGAGGGCTGGCGCAAGCTCACGATCCGCTGGGCGCTGTTCTTCTTTGCCCTCGCGCTGCTCAACGAAATCGTCTGGCGTACCCAGTCGACCGATGTCTGGGTGAGCTTCAAGGCGTTCGGCGTGCTGCCGCTGACCTTCATCTTCGCGGCATTTCAGTATCCGCTGCTGCAGAAGTACGAGGCGAAGGCGGAGACGCGGCGGGAATAGAGCTGATGAAATGTCGGCCGAGCGGCACCGGTGCCGCGGAAGGCGTGCGGTTCACCGCCGGGCCTGGCGCAGGCACAGGTACTCCCAGACGATGGTCGCGCCAGCGAGAGCCGTGATCTCCGCAACATCGTAGGCCGGAGCTATCTCGACAACGTCCATTCCGACGAAGCGTATGCCCCCGAGACGGCGCAGGATCGCCTGCGCCTGCCAGCTCGCCAGGCCCCCCACCTCTGGCGTACCCGTGCCCGGCGCGAAGGCGGGATCGAGCGCGTCGATGTCGAAGGTCAGGTAACACGGGCCGGAGCCGACAACTTCGCAAAGGCTTTGTGCGACCGCCGCGCACCCCGTTTCGTGCACATCCTGCGCCGAGAGGATGGTCACGCCTTTACCGAGGGTCCACTCATGAACCTCACGATGGACGGGCGATCGGATGCCGACCTGGATCATGCGTTTGGGATCGACAATGCCTTCCTCGATTGCGTGGTAGAACACTGAACCGTGGGCATAAACCTGACCGAAGTTCTCGGACCACGTGTCGACATGAGCATCAAAATGCACCAACGCCACTGGACCGGTTCTTTTCGCTAGGGATCGGAGCAGTGGCAGTGTGATTCCGTGGTCCCCACCGATGGCCACGAGGTGTTCAAGACCTGCGGCCTGCTCCTCGATCAGCAGTAAGCTGGCTGGAATATCGCCAAGCGCAATTCGGATATCGCCAATATCCGCAACAGGCAAGGCCGCCGGATCGACCCAATGGACCGGATGGGCGCCGTCGACAAGCATCCGACTGGCCTGCCGGACGGCCGCAGGTCCGAAGCGCGCCCCGCTCCTATTGGTGGTGCCGATGTCGAAGGGAATGCCGGCAATGCAAATCGGCGAGGCGCGGTCTCGGCGCTCGATGCCGAGGAAAGTGGGGGGCGTGGCGAATGTTGCTGGGACGCTCATGAGTGAGAGTCGTCCGGCCTGGTGAAGCGGAACACTGCGGCCGACACAACGCAAGTCCAGCGGCCGTCAGCCGCGCCCTCGGCCGCGGCCGTGAGCGAGAGGCTGTCGACGAATAAGTCACTCATCTCGTAGACGCGCCGGCGCTCGTTCCACGCAGCGTTTGGGTCGAACTCGATGCCGAGGGTGGACGCCAGCATCGTGGCCGCGAGATCCTCCGCGTATTCGCCGCTCTGCGCCTCCGTCATGCCGAAGCCGTGGTGCTCCGAGATGTAGCCATAGATCGAGGGGTCCTTCGGTCGCGCCAAGCCAATGCTGGCGCTGATGCGCCGCCCCGGCTCGCTCGTTTCAGACCGTGCCATGACGCAGAAGGTAATCTCGCCGGGCTGCAAAGTAGGGATTCCGAGCTCAGCAGGGATCAGCTCGCAACCGGGCGGCAGGATTGACGATACGCTGACGAGATTCTGCTGCTCGATATCCGCATCGCGCAATGCGTACTCGAAAGCCGTGAGCTGATGGCGATGGACGCCCACGCCCCGGGTGAGGAAAGCGCATTGGGGAATCGGAAACATTTCAGGTCCTATAGTGTGTCGACGGGTCACGCACCTTGCTGTCAAACACTGGCGGTAACTGGAGGCTCGCAATGGATACACTCTTTTGCCGCAGCATGTATACCGCGCGGCGAGCCCCGCACTTCGAGGCGCCCGTTCAAGTGCGAATCCAGCGACTGTTATGGGCCGAGGGCTGCTTCGCGGTGATGGAGAACGCCGCTGCGCGTCAGGGCGCGTAAGCCCAGGCCTCGATCATGACGGTCGCGCCTGGCACCGGCAGTGGGGCTGGCACCTCGATCGCGGTGAATGGCAGCGGACGTCCGCTCAGTCGGCGCTCCCATGCCTTATAGACAGGATAGAACTCGGCGATGTCAGTTTGGAACAGCAGCACGCGCACGACATTGCCGAGCGAGGTTCCGGCTGCTTCGCAGAGCCTTGCGATGCTGTCGATGATCCATTCGGCCTGCACCTCCGGCGAGGAGGAGAAATACGGCTGGCGCGGGTCCACCGTGGCCGAGCGCACGAGCCCTTGATGGTCGATCGCCATGAGCGCCGAGATGAAAAGGAGATCGCCCGCCTTCACCGCCTGCGGCTGATGACGGAACGGGGTGACCACGCCGGCGTCGATATGGCGCTTGGTGGCGGCGCTGCCAGACTTCACCGCGAGCACGTTGATCTCGATCTTGCCATCGTAGGGGGCAAGCCCGTGCTCGATGCAGGGAATGATAGAGAACGTCGGCCCCGAGGCGCCGAAGTGCCGCGACCAGACCTCGTTGAAGGCCGAATAGTCCTCGCGGTCGGTGAGATAGACCTGCGCGTGGACCACGTCCTCGAGTCTCGCGCCCGCGAGCTTGAGTGATGGCACGATCCGCTCGGTAATGATGAACTCGGTCTCAAGCTTGATTGACTGGCCGCCCCACTGCGCGCCTTCCGCCATCAGCGCTGCCGCCGCAATGCCGTTGCGCTTCGGCTCGTCGCCGACCGCCATCGACGTGATCCCGGGAATGAAGATGAAGTCGCCGACCGTCAGCGCGGGAGAATAGCCGGAGGTCGGGCGACCCTTGAGTTGCTCGTGCTTGAGATGCTCGATCTTGAAGTCCCTCGCCGGCACCACCCCGATCGCCTGGATGTTCATGTCGGCCGCCGGCAGCAGGAATTTTCGCTGCGCAATCGACGTCGAGGGTGGAATACGGCCGCTCAAAAATTCCCGCCGGACGTATTGGTAGGGCGGCACCGCCGTGACCGTTGTGTAATACTGGTCGGTGCGCACGAGATTGGCGCGGTCGCTGCCGGCGGCGCGCAGCACAGCGTCGAGATTCTGGAATATCGTTGCAGCCTCGTTTTCGCGCTTGGGCAGCCCCCGGTGCGGCATATGTTCGGACAGCACGTCGGGCGCGATGCCGCTGACGAAGTCCTGCGCCATGACGCCGGTCGCGAACACCCAGCGGCCGGCCTTTATGCCTTGCGCAAACTTGACCTTTCCCGAGCCGAGTTCGACCGGCAGCAGCGGCTCCACGGAGAAGGCCACGCTCTTCTCATTCATTGAAATCCTCTTCACTGGACGGGTAAAGGTTCGATGCGGCGGATGCAAAAGTCAGCGTCGCCCGCATTCGGATGAAAGTCCATCCTGCATCGAGCGGGCGATTGCCGGTCATGCTGATCCGTAGGGTGGGCATTGCGCATTCTCGGGGCGTTGTCGTTTGCACAAACGGCGCGCGCGCGATGCCCACGCGATAGGCATTCGCTCGTGGGCGAATCCGCTTGCCAGAAATGCTCAAAAACCGGTTGTAGCTGGCGCGGTTCCGTCATCAACTCCCCATGTACCCTCGCCCACTCCGGCCCTGCCGCTCGCGGACAGCGCCCCAGGAACAGGAGCGACTTATGACGCCTCGTCTGCGATTCTGCCTGACGCTGTTGGGCACGATTGTCTTCGGCATGACCAGTGGCCTTTCCGTGCACGCGCAAAACTATCCGAGCCGGCCGATCACATTCGTCGTGCCGTTTGCGCCGGGCGGATTGACCGACGTCCCGGCCCGCCTGGTGGCGGCGCTGATGCAGGAAAGGATCGGCCAGAACATCGTGGTCGAGAACAAGCCCGGCGGCTCGGGCGTGGTCGGCGGCACCTATGCCGTGCGAGCAACGCCGGACGGCTATACCCTGCTCGCCAATTCGCTCGCCGACACGCAGAACCTGTACTACATTCCGGTCCCCTACAGCGCGGTTGATGATTTTGCCATGATCGGCCTGATCGTGGAGGGGCCGCCGCTCGTGCTCATCATCGACGCCAAGCTGCCCTACAAGTCGCTCGCCGAACTGATTTTCGACGCCAAGGTCAACCCAAAGAAGATCAGCTTCGGCACCTCCGGTCCTGCCACTTCGCCCGCGATCTCGCTTACGCAACTCAATTCACTCGCCAAGACCGAGATCGTTGGCGTGCCGTATCGCGGCTCGGGGGAGGCGGCGCGCAACGTGGCGGGTGGCGCAATCCAGGGCACGTTTGCCTTCTATTCGCAGGCCAAGCCGCTCGCCGACGACGGCAAGGTGCGCGCGCTCGCGGTGGCAAGCGCGGAACGCATCGCAGCGTGGCCCAGCGTGCCGACCATGGAAGAATTGGGGTACAAGAACTTTGACCACCGCGGCTTCGTCGGGCTCGCCGCGCCCGCCAAGACGCCAAAGCCGGTCATCGCCTTCCTCAACAAGCATCTGAATGAGGTTCTCCAAACCGAGGTGTTTCGCCAGCGCATGGCGGCGTTGGGCATGACGGCTCCGACCGAGAATACACCGGAGAAATTCGCCGATTTCATGCGCCGGCGAACGGCCCGACAGGCGGAATTCGCCAAGCTGTCCGGTTATGCGCCGATGTCGGCGCCGCGCTAGTGGTCCGATTCTAACATTCGCATCCCATTTTGGCAGACGCGTTTGCGAATGTTAGAATCAAAGGACCACTAGGAAGTATAAGTTTTCTAGTGGAGTTTGGATTTGACATTCGCTTCGTGAGGTCGCGGCCGGGTCGGTAGCGAATGTCAAATCCACTCCACTAGTGCCGCCGATTTGAAGTTCCTACAGCAGTTGCAGCAAGCTCGTTCAGGAACTTCAAATCGAAAAGCGGCACTAGAATCATAGGTTTGCTAGTGCCCCTCTGCTTCCGAAGTTCGTGTCGGAACGTGCTGCAATGTATCACGAACTTCGGAAGCGGGGCACTAAACACGATCACGACAAGAGGTACTGGCAATGGTAACGATCAACAGGATCAATCCTGATGGCATATCCAAGCCATTTTCGAATTACTCACACGTCGTCACGGCGGAGGGCGCGCAGAGGCTTGTCTTCTGCGCCGGCCAAGTGGCGGCGGATGAACAAGGCAATATTTTGCCGCCCGACGACTTTAACGCGCAAGCCGAAATGGTCATGCAGAATCTCATCAAAGCGCTTGCCGCGGGCGGCGCGAAACTCTCCAATGTGACCAAGATCACCATCTATATCTGCAACCCGCATGACGTGCCGAAGGCGCGCGGCATTTTGCAGACCTATTTCGGCGATCATCCACCTGGCAGCACGCTGTGCATTTTGCGCGGGCTTGCCAACCCCAATTTCATGCTGGAGATCGAAGCAATCGCTGTCGTGTAGGCACCGTATGGTGGGTTAGCGCGTCAGCGCGTAACCCACCATTTACCTATGTGATCGGTGGGTTACGCGCCTTCGGCGCTAACCACCCTACGGATGCCGGTTCAAAGTGTTTTGACGTTGAAGGAGGCGCCAATGCCGACACGCAGAGCGTTCGGGAAGCTGTTGGCGCGGCGGCGGCCTCTGCCGGGGCTCAGGCCCGGCCGTAGGGCGCCAGGCCCTGCTCGAACAGCTTGATCTTGGTGCCGCGCGGCGCCGGGCCTTCAAGCCCGACCACGATGATCTGGTTCTCCGGCGTGCGCACAGTCGCCAAATGTCGGGGCTGCCAGTTCTGCTGGCCGGCATTGTGGCGGACCACGGTCGTCTCCTCGACCACCGCGTCAGTCGCCTTATCCGGCTTCATCGCGTTCGCTCCGCAGTTCGGGCAGAGCAACCGAGTGGGATAGTAGCCGGTGCCGCACTTGCCGCAGCGTGAGATGGTGACCCCTGTGGTCGTGTCAGCTGTGTCGTTCATGAAAGCCTCTCCAGAACCGCCGCGCCAACGGCCGAGCCGTAGCGATAGAGAACCTGGCCATAGCCGGTGGCGACACCGAGCTTGGCGTTCGGCACTTGGCGGTCGCCACCGCGATGCATGAGTTGGCGGATGACCTCGATCGGGCCAAGCATGCCGCCGGCGCCCCCCGCTTGGCCGGCCGAGAGCAGCCCGCCGGAGGTATTGACCGGGAAGCGGCCGTCGCCGATGGCGACGCGGTTGCGGATGAATCCCTTGATGTCGTCGTTCTTGATGATCCGGAGGTCGTTGAGCTGGGCGAGCACCATCGCGGGATAGTCGTCGTAGCAGCACGCGAGATCCATGTCCTCGGCGCTGACGCCGGCCTGTTCCCACATCTTCGCCGATACCTTGGAGAGGCCGGTCCTGAGCCCATCCCCTGCCTGGTTGTCGTAATTATAGCTCTGGCCGATGGCGCGGATGCCGACGGGGACATGCGTCTTCGGGCAGTGCGAGGCATCCGCCATGATGATGCAGCTCGCGCCGGCGCTGGTTGGCGGACAGTCATAGCGGCCAAGCGGATCGCAAACCAAGCCGGCGTTGACATACTCGTCCATGGTCAGCGGCTCTTTATAGACCGCGATCGGATTGCCCTTCGCCCAGTTGCGCTGGGAAATGACCATGTGGCCGTAGTCTTCCTTGCTAAGCCCGAACTTCGCCATCTGGCGTTGGGTCAGCATGGCAAAGAGAGAGTTCGGACCGGAATAGCCGAGCGGCGTCAGAAGATCGCGGCGGGCACTATTGTATGCAGCCGAAGCGGCGCGCGCCTTGGCCTGGACCGGCACGTCGGCGGCGACGATGGCGATGACCGAAGCGTCGCCGCTCTGCAGCGCCCGCCAGGCATGGCACATCGTGTTCACCGCCGAAGAACCGCCATGCGTCGCCTGGGTGATCCATTTCAGCGAAACGCCGAGACGCCATGCGAGGTCGGCAGCCTTGTCGGGGTCCGCCGAGAAGACGACCATTCCGAAACCATCCACGTCGGACAGCTTCATCTGGGCGTCATCAAGCGCGCCGGACAGAGCGTCGGCCATATACGTCAGTGTGCTGGCCTCCGGCGCAGGGTGCCGCGTATTGGGTAGTTCGTGTATCCCGATGATTGCTGGAGTCATTATCGCATCCTTGCAGTGCTTGCTCGACGTTCTTGTTTTCGTTCTCGCGTCCGGCCCAGCCTGGGCCGATCGTGTTGCCGGGCCTATTCGACCTTGATGAGGGCGTCGACGATGACGACGCGGTCGGGATGAGCGATGACCGGATTGAGGTCGACTTCGGTGATCGCAGGATTGCCGGCAAGCACACCGGAGAGCGCAACCGCGATGTCGGCGACAGCGCCCCGGTTGATCGCGGGCTGCCCGCGATACCCGTCGAGCAACCGCTGGGCCCGCAGCCGGCCGATGGCCTCGATAACCGCTTCCCTCGTGGCCGCCGCACGGCAGAACACAACGTCGTCCAGAACCTCGGTGAACACCCCGCCGATCCCGATCATCACCACCGGGCCGGTCCCGGCCATCCGCTGGCCGCCGACGATCAGCTCCAGCCCCGGCGCCACCATCTCCTGGATCAGCACCGGCGCGTCGGGGAAACGCTTCGTCATCTCGCCATAGGCCGCTGTAACGGCGGTGGCGTCGGCGAGCCCGAGCATCACGCCGCTGCGGTCGGACTTATGCGCTACCTCCGCCGACGACACCTTCAAGGCCACCGGATAGCCGATCTTCTCCGCCGCGGAGGCGGCTTCCTCGGCGCTTTTCGCCTCCGCCTCACGCGTCACCGGCAGCCCATAGGCGGCAAGATAGGCCTTCGACGCCGCCTCTCCATGCACACCTGAGGCGAGCGGCCGGGCGGCAAGCGACGTCCCTCTCTCCCGCATCGCCAACTTCGCCGTCCCGCGGTCGACCAGATGCCGCATCGAGCGCACGGCCCGGTCGACCGAATGGAAGTTCGCCACGCCGTTCTCCGCGAACAGCTTCTCATTGTTCGGCGACACCATGCAGCAGAGCACCGGCTTGGTCTTGGCGGTCTTCACCACCGCCGCGCCGTATTCCGGAATATCGAGGCCGAGCGCCACCGCGATGACCGAATCCACCTCGTTGGCAACCGCCTCAAAAACCGGGCCGAACAGCTCTCGTTTCGTCTGCCCGGTCACGTCCACCGGATTGCCGAGCCCGGCAAAGAGCGGAAGCTGCGGTCGCCAGGAGGCGAGCTTCTCTTCCAAGAACGGCAGCTCTAGCTTCTCGTCATAGCAATGGTCCGACGCAACCACGCCAGCGCCCCCCGCCACGGTGAAGATCGCGGTCCGCCGGCTCTTCGGCAGAAGCCCGTTCGCCCGCGCAAACGCGGCCGAGGTATCGAACAGCTCCTCCATCGAGGTCACCACCGTCGCGCCAGCCTCGCGCAGAAGATCCGACACCACCCGACCGTCGGTCGCGAGCGAACTCGTATGCGACAGCGCTGCGCGCTGGCCAAGCGGGGAGCGCCCCGCCTTCAGGATCACGATCGGCTTTTTCGGCGACACCTCGCGGATCGCGTCCAGCAGCGTGTCGATGTCCTTGATCCCCTCGGCGAAGATGGTGATCGCCGACGTGTTCTTGTCCGCTCCGCACCAATGGATCAGCTCGGCATGAGAGATGTCGAGCATGTTGCCGATGCTGGCATAATTGGCGAAGCCCACCCCCATGTCGCGGAACGCCGCTGCCGCGGCATTACCGAATGAACCACTTTGCGTCAGCATCGAGATCGGCCCCGCCACTGGCGGTACCGCGCCGGTGGCGGCGTTGACGGGGAAATGCATGTTGCGCACGCCAAGACAGTTCGGGCCGATCATTCGCAGCCCGCTGTCTTTCAGATGCGCCGTCACTTCCTGCTGCAGCTTCAGGCCCTTGTCCCCGGCCTCCGCGAAGCCGGCGGCGAAGACAACGGCCGCCTTGGCCTTGACCGCAACCGCCTCGGAAATTCCGCCGGGGACGCTCGCCGCGGGAATGGTGACCAGCACCAGCTCCGGCGCATCCGGCAGGGCCGCCAGGGCCGGATAGGCCGTCAGCCCCAGGACCTCCTTCTCGCTCCGGTTTACCGGGTAGATCGTGCCCTTGAACCCGTCCTTGATGAGATTTTGCGTGATCCGTCCACCGAACTTGGTCGTGTCGTTCGAGGCGCCGAGGACAGCGACGCTCCTTGGCTCAAAAAAGGGACGAACCTGCTCCAGATCAAAGGCCATTTCCTACCCCGTCAATCTTCCCATCTCGTCGTTGTCGGCCTGCCGGGAACCAACGCCCGAGCCATCGACCAGACCGTCTCCGACTAGTGTCCCGAATCCGAAGCTCGCTTGATCTTGCAGCACCCTCTGAGCGAACTTCGGATTCCAAAGGACACTAGTGTCCCGGTTCCGACGTTCGTATCCCATTGCAGCACGCGCTCGTACGAACGTCGGAACCAAAGGGACACTAGCAACTATATGATTCTAGTATGGCTTTGGATTTGACGTTCCTACGAGGGACTCGCCGCAATGCTGGTAGGAACGTCAAATCCGCCACACTAGCTGGCAGTGACCTCCGTCGCCCGCCGTTGCAGGGAACGGCGGAATCCACTCCAGATCGCCCACATCAGCAGGGCTAGTGTCATCGCCAGGATGGTGCCGCTGATCGGATGGTGGACAAAGGTCGACAAGTCGCCATGCGACAGGATCATCGCGCGCCGGAATTCTTCCTCCATGATTGGCCCGAGCACCAGACCAAGCAGCAACGGTGCGGCCGGAAACTCGAGCACGCGCATGAAATATCCGGCCACGCTGAACACCAAGACCAGCCAGACGTCGAAGGCGCTGTTATGCACGCTGTACACGCCGATGCAGACGAACATGATGATGGCCGGATAGAGCAGGTGATAGGGGACTGCCAGCACCTTCACCCATAGGCCGATAAGCGGGATGTTGAGCACCAGGAGGATCAGATTGCCGATCCAGAAGCTCATGACGAGGCCCCAGAACAGATCGGCATGCTCGACCATCAGCTTGGGGCCAGGAACCAGGCCGTGGACGATCAGAACGCTCAGCATGATTGCCATGACAACGCTGCCGGGAATACCGAGCGTCATGGTCGGGATGAAGGCGGTCTGGTCGGCCGCGTTGTTGGCCGATTCCGGCGAGACCACGCCTTCAATGGCGCCGTGGCCGAAGCGCTGCGGAGTCTTGGAGACGCGCTTCTCCACCGCATAGGCCATGAAGGACGCGATGAGACCGCCGGTGCCCGGCAGCACACCGAAGAAGGAACCGATCGCTGAGCCACGCAGGATCGGAAAGACCGACCGCCTGACATCGTCCCGAGTCGGGATCATGTCACGCATCCTGATGTTCTGTCCCTTGAAACGGGCTTCCCCGACGCTGCGTACGCTGAAGACAACCTCGGTCACTCCGAACAGGGCCATCGCGATGGCCACCAGGCTGATGCCGTCATAGAGCCCAGGGAAGCCGAAATCATATCGCAGCGTTGCCGTATAGATGTCGGTGCCGACCAGGCCGAGAGCGACGCCGAGCACCACCATGGCGACGCCCTTGACCGGTGAGCCGGAAGCGATGGTCGAGGCGGCGACGAGGCCGAGCACCATCAGCGAGAAATACTCGGTCGGTCCGAATTTCAGCGCATAAGCGACGAGAATCGGCGAGAAGAACATCATCAGCAGGATGCCGATGCTGCCGGCGATGAAGGAGCCCACCGTCGTCATAAGCAGTGCGACGCCAGCTCGCCCCTGCTGCGCCATCGGATAGCCGTCGAGACAAGCGACGGCCGAGGACGGAGTACCCGGCACGTTCAGCAGAATCGCGGCGGTCGAGCCGCCATACGCCGAGCCGTAGTAGATGCCGGCCAGCATGATCAGCGCTGCGGTCGCATCGATGTGAAAGGTGACCGGCAGGAGCAGCGAAACCGCGACCAGCGCGCCAATGCCCGGCACAACCCCGATCAGCATCCCCAGAAAGACTCCGAGGAAGCAGTAGAACAGGTTGGTGAGCGACAGCGCCGTGCTGAGCCCGATGCTGACGTTCGCGATGATGCTGCTGATTTCCATCAGAACTGCCAGCGACTTCGATCAGAACTGCCAATCAAAAAGATGGATAGGAAGGCCGAGGCCGACCTTGAAGATCAGATACGCAAGGAATGCCAAGACGCAGGCGAGGATCACTTTCTTCAGCATGCTCAGCTTGTTGTCGGCGAACGACACGAAGATCACCTGGAGGATGATCGCCGGAATGACGCCCGTCCGCCTGACGCAGAAGGCGAAGATCGCAACGCTCGCGAGCACGGTCGCGAGGGTGCGCCATTCGATGACCGGCCACGCATACTCGCCCTTGTTGACCAGCGCCATGACGATGATCAGGGCGCCCAAGCCAGCCAGGATGTAGCCGACCCACATCGGGAACATGCCCGAATCCATGGCGCTCATCGTGCCGAGCTCGTAGTGGGTGTAGGCGTAGATGCCGTACAACAGCCCACCAACGGTCAGGACGGCGCCGCCGAGAATGTCGCGATAGGCGCGGCTGTGCATGATCGGACCTGCGATTGAAGAGCAGCCGGCGTCCGGGCGGTGTACTCAATGGCTTGCTGTTGGAGGCGCCCCCGGGTTGGGTCCGGGCGGTCCGCCATGCAGTGGGTCAAGCCAGGATCAGTTGGTCTTGATGCCGGCGATGGCGAGCAGTGCCTTGTGGTTAGGGGCGTCATTCGCGAGATAGGCGCGGAACTCGTCGGGCGAACTCGTAACCGGTAGGAAGCCGGCGCCAACCACGAAACGCTCGGTCCATTTGGGATCGCTCATGATCTTGGCGACCATCCCATGCAGCTTCGCAAGGATCGGCTTCGGCGTGCCGGCCGGGGCGAACCACCCGGTCCAGGGTAGATAGGCATAGCCTTCCGCCACCGCCTCGTCGTAGGTCGGCACGCCCGGCAGGCGCGGATTGCCGCCCTTATTAGGGACGGCAAGAGCCTTGGCGAAGCCGTCATCATACATCTGCTTGACGTCCTTCGACACCGTGACCTGGAACAGATGGATTTCGCCGGCACGGAAAGCCCGCAGCATCGCCGGCGAGCCGGCATAGGGCACATGGGTGAAGCGGGCACCGGTCTTGTGCTTCATCCATTCGAAGGCGAGATGCGAGCCGGAACCGATGCCAATCGAGCCGAAGAAGATCTTGCCGGGATTGGCCTTCGAATATTCGACTAGGTCCTTGAACGTCCAATTCTTCCAGTTGGTCCCTTCAGGCCCACGGAAACTGATGGCGTGCTGCTGATTGACGAGGAGCGAGATGGGCGCGAAATCCTTCAACGGCTGATAGCGGAGATTCTTGATGAGCAGCGGATTGAGGGTGATTGCGTTCTGGGTCACGGAGAGCAGTGTGTAGCCATCTGGCGCCGCGTCCTTGACCGCCATCGCCGCCGGGACCTGCCGGCCGCCCGGCATGTTCTCGATCACCAGCTTCTGGCCGGTCATCGCCTGAATCTGCTCGCCGATTGCACGGTTCAGAATGTCGATCGGACCACCGGCACCGTCGCCGGCCACGACGTGGATCGGCTTGTTCGGGTAGTTCTCAGCTTGCGCGAAGGACGTGTTGGTTTGGCCGACGAGGACAATCGCCGCGATAAGCGCGACACCACCCAGCATACTGAGTGTCCTCACTGACTCCTCCCTGACAACTATCGAGACTTTCTTTGATATTCTAGAGCTGTCTCGGATGGCACCACCGACCCTTCGCCTTTCCGGAATTCTGAACGGGAACCCGGACCGCGCTGACGCCAGCAAATGACTTGAGAATGCTAGGGGCAAGTGGGCCGACCGTCAATAGATCGTGCGGGATCAGCAGGGCTCCTTTGTCATAACGCATCGCCGCCGTCCTGCCCGCGAACGCGGGCAATCCAGTAATCCGTGGTCGTGCGATGATCTCTGATGTAAATGGCCGCTGCATCGTCCGCTTTCGCGGATGATGCAGCGGCAAATGCATCGCACCACAGCTAGGGCCGTTATCCCGCCGGCAGCACGGCGATCGCCTCGACCTCCAGCAGCGCCCCCTCGCGCGCGAACTCGGAAATCTGAATCGTCGTCGAGGCCGGCGGCGCGGTGTTGTTGAGGTACTGATTGCGCACCTCGCGGAAGATCGGCAGATGCTTGATGTCGGCGAGCAGGTTGGTGACCTTGACGACGTGGCTGAAGTCCGCGCCGACCGCGGCGAGCGCTGCCTTTAGATTTTCAAACGTCTGCACCGCCTGCGCGCGGAAATCCCCCGGCCCGCCGACCAGTTGCCCATTCTTGTCGAGCCCGAGCTGGCCGGCGATGTAGACGGTGCGGCCGGGACCGGTGGTCTCCACCACATGCGAATAGCCCGGCGGCTTGTACAGAGTGTCCGGATTGAGGAAGCGGATGTTCGATGCCACGGCTGTTTCTCCCCGGCTCGGCTGGCGCGCGGCACACGACCGCTTCGCGATTGACTACGGTCGGCAGCATACACAACCAGCGGCCGCGCGGCATGCATCATCGGCCGCTGTTTACCAGGCGTGAACCATAGGAAGACCCGATTGAACCTTATTTACCGGTCATCCGACACAATGGCGGCGGGCAACTTTTGCCGGGGGCGAGGCGTTTGCTCGACGACCGTTCGTCGACGGGAAAGACCTCCCTGGTTGTGAAGGAGTTGAATTGTGTCGCGCCGCGGCTACAACTGCATGCCCCGAAGGGCAATCGTCGGCCTCATGGTCGCCGCGGCGCTGGCCACGGCGATGCCGGCCGGCCCTGCCGCAGCCCAAGGCTTCCTCGACTTCCTGTTCGGCGGTTTCCGGCGGCTACCGCCGGTTGAGCACGTGCCGTCCGATGCACCTCGATCGTTGTCCGAGGGAACCAAGCGGCAGGAGTTTGGCCCTAGCTCGGGCGGGTCCTATGCGGCGTATTGTGTGCGCCTCTGCGACGGGAGCTACTTTCCGGTCCAGGCGCAGCGCAACGCTTCCAATGCAGCGCAGTGCAATTCCTTTTGCCCCGGGAGCGCGACCAGGATTTTCTCAGGCGGCGGCATCGAGCACGCGGCCGCCACCAACGGCCAGCGTTACGCCGATCTGCCGAACGCCTTCGTCTATCGCCAGCGCACCGTTCCCGGCTGCACCTGCAACGGCGGCACCACCGCCGGCCTCGCGCAAGTACCTGTGGCCGACGACCCGACGCTGCGGCCGGGCGACGTCGTCGCGACCAATTCCGGTTTGACGGTCTATCGCGGCAAGGATTCGCAACGGCAGGCCGTGTTTGCGCCGGTCGCATCGGCGAAGATTCCCAAGAGTCTGCGGAATCAATTGGCTGACGTGAAGGTGACGCCGCGGCCTCCGGCGACCGATGCCCTGCCCGTGCCGGCCCCGCAGGATCAAAGGTCATCCATCCGCAGCAATCGGCACCGCCTCAGCGCACGAGAGCCGTGACGGCTGCCTCCGCCAGCGACAGCGAAGACGTCAGCCCCGGCGACTCGATCCCGAACAGATTCACCAGACCGGGAAGCCCGTGACGGGCCGGCCCCGCGATCATGAAATCGGCGGCGGGCTCGCCGGGGCCGGTCAGTTTCGGGCGGATCCCGGAATAGTCCGGCACCAGACGGCCGTCCGGCAGTCCCGGCCAGTAGGTGCGGATGCGCGCGTAGAACGACTGGGCGCGTCCGGGGTCAACCGCGTACTGCTCCCGCTCGATCCACTCCACGTCCGGCCCGAAGCGCATGCGGCCCGCGAGGTCGACCGTGACGTGCACGCCGAGGCCGCCGTCGGCCGGCGTCGGATAGATCAGCCGGCTGAACATCGGACGGCCAGCGTAGGCGAAGTAGTTGCCCTTCGCCAGCACCAGACGTGGCACCTGATCGGCGGGATAGCGCGCTATGCGGCGCGCCAACGCTTGCGCGCCGAGGCCGGCTGAATTCACCACCGCATCGACGTCGAGATACCCCGGCTCACGCCCGCCGAAATGCACGCGCCATTGCTCGGATACGAACTCCAGCCGCTCGATCGGCGTCTCGAAGGCGATCACGCCGCCGCGGTCTTCGAGGTCGCCGCGCAAGGCAAGCATCAAGCTGTGGCCGTCAACGATTCCGGATTCTGGCGACAGCAGCGCCGCAATGCACCAGACCTCGGGCTCGAGCGCGCGCGCGGCAGTGCCGCCGATCATTTCCAGCCCCTCAACGCCGTTGGCTTCGCCCTGCGCGCGGATCTGGTCGACCTTGTCGATCTCCTGCGGGTTGGTCGCAACCAGCAGCTTGCCGCATTTGCGATGATGGATGCCGTGCGCGGCGCAGTAGTCGTACAGCATGCGCCGTCCGCGCACGCAGTGGAGCGCGCGCAACGAGCCGGTTGGATAGTAGAGCCCGGCGTGAATCACCTCGCTGTTGCGCGAGGAGATGCCGGTGCCGATGCCGTCAGCCGCCTCGGCGACGATGACGTCATGCCCCGCAAGCGCCGCCGCACGCGCAACACTAAGCCCGATCACGCCGGCGCCGACGACGAGGACCTGCACGCTAATGCGCCTGCTCTGAGTCGAGATGCGCCAGTGCCGACGGCGCAACCCGCGGGCCGGCCACGGCGACAGCGGGCACCGCCGCCTCGATGCGGGCAAGGTCGCTCGCCGACAGCGCGACGTCGAGCGCGCCGAGCGCCTCGCCGAGCTGATCGCGCCGGCGCGCGCCGATCAGCGGAACGATGTCGTCGCCGCGCGAGCGCACCCAGGCGAAGGCAAGCTGCGCTACGCTGACGCCCTTCTCGGCGGCGATCGCCGCGAGCGCGTCGACCAGCGCCAGGTTGCGCTCAAAATTCTCCGGCGCGAAACGCGGCATGCGGGTGCGGATCTCGCCTTCGCTCTGCGAAGCGCGCGCGGTCTTGCTGATCAGGCCACGCGACAACACCCCATAGGCGGTCACTGCAATCCCAAGCTCGCGCACCACCGGCAGGATCTCCGCCTCGATGCCGCGGCTGAACAGCGAGTATTCGATTTGCAGCGCGGCGATCGGATGCACGGCCTGTGCCCGGCGGATCGATCGTGCCGAGGCTTCCGAAAGCCCGATGTGGCGCACGTATCCGGCGTGCACCATCTCGGCGATGGCGCCCACGGTGTCCTCGATCGGCACGTCACGGCTCACGCGCGCCGGCATGTAGAGATCGATCGTGTCGGTGCCGAGCCGTTTGAGCGAATAGGCGAGGAAGTTCTTGGCTGCGGCGGGACGCACGTCGTCGCCGACGAACTTCCAGGCAGGATCACGCATCGAGCCGAACTTCACCGCGATGAAAGCCTTGTCGCGCCGGCCGCCTTTGAGCGCCTCGCGCAGCAGCATCTCGTTGTGCCCCATGCCGTAGAAGTCACCGGTATCGACATAAGTCACGCCGGCGTCGAGCGCGGCGTGGATGGTGGCGATGCTCTCGGTATCGTCGGCGGCGCCGTAGCCGCCCGACATGCCCATGCAGCCGAGCCCGACGGCAGAGACGAGCGGGCCGTTGCGGCCGAGGCGGCGAGCCTGCATTTGTGAATATCCGTTCAACTTACGCCTCCGTGCCATTGTCGGCATCTCACGCTGCGACAATCGGGAGCAGGGCAGACGGAGTCAATAAATCGCGGATGAGGGAGCGATGAATGGCTTCGATCGCTATATCCGTTGGGGGGCGGGATGACCACGAGATTGTGTCATGTTGAAAATCATCGCTATCCCCCTTGCATCGATCGCGCTGCTGGCCGGGACCGTGCTCTCGACCGACGCGCAGCCTAGGCGCCAGGGAGCGCAAGGCATGCAACGTGCACCCGCGATGCGCGCAGCCCCAGCCCCTCGTGCGGTGCAGTCGCGAGCAGCGCCGCGTGTCATGCAACCACGGGCCGCCCCACGTGCGGCACCGCGTTTTGCTCGGCCACAGCCGAGTATCCAGCGCCGCGCGGCCCCTTGGCGATCGGCGACCCCACGGCGAGCAGCGCCGCAGCGCCGGGCAATCCAAAGCCCGCAACGGCGTTCGCGCGCGCCGCAAGATGCCCAGCAACGCAGACAAGATCTCCAGCCGGAACGTCGCCAACAGCGTGCGCTGCAACGTCGCCAGGAGCAGCGCCAAGACCTTCGCCAGGAACGGCGCCAGGAGCAGCGCCAAGAGCGCGTCCAAGAGCGCCGGCAAGAGCGCATCGACGACCGACGTCGGGAGCACCGCCAGCAAGGCGCGCAGGAGCCCCGGGAAGAACGTCAGGCAGGCCGCGAGCGCAAAGCGGAACGGGTGACGGCGCAGCAGGCACGGCAGGGACGTTTTGCAGCGCGGTGGCATGATCGGCGCGCCAATCGGGGGGCTCGGCGCGCGGCCCGCCTCGCGGCGCGGATCGCGTGGCGGCGTGGGTTCTACGCGGGTTATGTCCCGTGGTATGGAGCCGTGTACTGGCCCTACGCGTATAACGATCTCTTCTTTTACACCTTCTGGCCCTACGCCTACGAAGATGGCTTCTGGGCCTACGCCTACGACGACTTCTTCGACGGCATCTTCTTCCCGTACGGCTCGCCCTACTCCAGCTATACTTACGTGGGGCCGTACGACGGCGTGACCACCGGCAGACGAACATCAAGGACGTCGGCTCGCGCCAGCGTTCCTGGGCAAGTCAGCCAGAAGATGCAGCAATTGTGCAGCCAAGCCGGCAGCGGTGTGACTGCATGGCCATTCGACCGCATCGAAAAGTCTGTCGATCCTACCAGCGAGCAGCGGGAACTGCTTGAGGACCTCAGGCGCGCCGCAGCCGAAGCCGCCGACCGGTTCAAGGCGGCGTGCCCCGAGCACATTCCGTTGACGCCGACAGGGCGCCTTCAGGCAATGACAGAAAGGCTGCAGGCAACGCTCGACGCAGTCAAGCTGGTGCGGCCGCCGCTTGAGAAATTCTATCAGACGCTCAGCGACGAACAGCAGGCACGGTTCAACGCCATCGGCCCGACCATCGGCAAGAACCGAAGGCAGGCCGCGCAAGACGATGCGAAAGCTGACTGCGGCGGCGACAAGACGGGCCTCACCGCGGTTCCGATCGAGCGTATCGAGGATGCCATCAACCCGACTGGGGAGCAGACCGCGCGGCTGGAGAAGCTGAGCGCTGCCATCGAGACATCGGTCCTGATCCTTGAGAAGGCCTGCCCGGACTACGTTCCGCAGACGCCGGTCGGCCGGCTCGAGGCGATGCAGCAGCGGCTGGAAGGCATGATCGAAGCCGCCAACACGTTGCGGCCGCCCCTCAAGGACTTCTACGCCTCGCTGAACAGCGAGCAGAAGGCTCGGTTCAATCAGCTTGGCCGCGAGACGGCGCGGTCCGGCGACTGACCATGGGGCCGACAGGCCCTCTTGAAACAACATCGGGCGGCCTCAGGGCCGCCCGATGGTCCTTCGAGATAAGCCGCGGCAGCCGCGGCGCGGAAGCGTCACTCCGCCGCGATGCGCACCTCGGGCGCTGCCGCCCTGACGTCCGCATCGACGTCCTTTTCAAACTTGGTGAAGTTCTTCTGAAACATGCCGACCAAGTCGCGCGCGGTCTTGTCGAACTCGGCCTTGTCTCTCCAGGTCTTGACCGGCTGCAGCAGGTGCGGCTCCACGCCCGGCACCGAGGTCGGCACGGAAAAACCGAAATATGGATCGGTGCGGAACTGGGCATTGCGCAGCGATCCGTCGAGCGCCGCCGTCACCAGCGTGCGCGTCGCCTTGATCGGCATGCGACGGCCGACGCCGTATTTGCCCGCGGTCCAGCCTGAGTTCACCAGCCAGCAGTCGACGTCGTAGCTGGCGATGAACTCGCGCAGCATGTTGCCGTATTCCGACGGAGGACGTGGCAGGAACGGCGCGCCGAAGCAGGTCGAGAATTCCGGCTCGACGCCGACCAGGCCCTTCTCGGTGCCGGCCACCTTGGCGGTATAGCCGGAGAGGAAGTGGTACATCGCCTGCGCCGGCGTCAGCTTGGCGATCGGCGGCATCACGCCGAAGGCGTCCGCCGTCAGCATGATGATGTTCTTCGGCTGCCCGGCGCGCCCAGTGCGCGACGCATTGGGGATGAAGTCGAGCGGGTAGGCGGAGCGGGTATTCTCGGTCTTGGAGTCGTTGTCGTAGTCCGGAACGCGCGTCTCCGGATCGAACACAACGTTTTCCAGCACCGCGCCGAAGCGGTTGGTCGCGGCGTAGATTTCCGGCTCGGCCTCCGCGGACAACTTGATGCACTTGGCGTAGCAGCCGCCCTCGAAATTGAACACGCCGTTCTCGGACCAGCCGTGCTCGTCGTCGCCGATCAGGGTGCGGTTGGGATCGGCCGACAGCGTCGTCTTCCCGGTTCCCGAGAGGCCGAAGAACAGCGCCACGTCGCCGGCCGGCCCGACATTGGCCGAGCAGTGCATCGGCATCACGCCCTGCGCCGGTAGATAGAAGTTGAGCGTCGTGAACACGGACTTCTTGATCTCACCCGCGTAGGAGGAGTTGCCGATCAGGATGATCTTGCGGGTGAAGTCGATGGCGATGATGGTTTCGGAGCGCACGCCGTGGCGCGCAGGGTCAGCCTTGAACGACGGCAGGTCGACGATGGTGAGATCGGGGATGAACTTGGCAAGCTCGGAGCGTGCGGGGCGGATCAGCAATTGGCGGATGAACAGGGAGTGCCAGGCCAGTTCGGTATAGACCCGCGTTTTGATCCGGTATTTCGGATCGGCGCCACCATAGAGGTCCTGGGCGAACAGCTGCTTGCCGCGCGCATGGGCGATGAAGTCGTCATGCAGAAGCTGGAATTGTTCGGGGGTGATTTTGCGATTGCCCTCCCACCACATGGTCTTTTCGGTGAGCGCGTCGCAAACTGTGTGCTTGTCCTTCGGGCTGCGGCCGGTGTGAACTCCGGTCTCGGCGCACAGCGCGCCGCCGGCGACGATCGAGGCCTCGCCACCGTGGATCGCATGCTCGTAGAGGACGGGTTCGAGCTGATTCCAGTGGACCACCTTGAGGTCTTTGAAGCCGAACTTATCGGCGCCATAGGCGCCATTCCTCAGACCCGTCTCTTGCACCATACCCTCCGCGACTCGCCAATCGCCGAGATCACGCAACCTGGACGCGACCTCACCGCTCCAAAGATTTATACCCGCTGGCCAGCGGGCGTGCGACCATATTCCACTGAGCCGCCGCCTGCCAAGGGTCTCACGCACGCCCCCACCGAAGCTAATCCCGCGCCGATTGATCCCTCGATTGATGACGCGATGGGCATCGCACGGTGCGGTGCAATAAGCACTTGCGGCGAGCAGACTCTTGGTTGATCAGGCGGCCGCCCGCGCCTCGTCGGCCAATTGCTTGAGCACCTGCCGCAGCACGCCGGGCGAACCGACCCGCCGCGGAAAGTGCAGCCGCCGCGCCAGCCGCTCGTGCTGCAGGTCGAGCCCCTCCGGGTCGCAGCCGACGCAGCGCCAGCCGCCGTCCGGCGCACCGAGCAGGTTGACCGCGTAGAGCCGGCACGCTTCGGCATGGTCCTCATTCATGTGCGCGATCACCTCCGGCTCGGCGGCGAGCAGCGCCTCGGCGCCGGTGAGGTCCGTAAGCAGATCGACGGCCTTGAGATCGACGATACGGCCGAAGCCGGCGACCAGATGCGCACCTTTCAGAGTGATCTCGTAGAAGGCGAAATCGGCGAAGCCGGCATACATCTCGGCGTCCGGATGGCGCGCGAGGTATCGCAAGCGCGCTTCTGCATCCTCGGTCGGCGCCGCGGTGCCGCTGAGCATCACCCGCGCGCCCTCAAGCGGGTCGCCAGGCTTACGCTCGTCCAGCATCAGCGAGACGCGGGCATCGGCCAGGATGTTCTTGGTATGGACCGCGAGCGTCGAGATCAGCAGAATCGGCGCACCGCCCGGGGTCGTGGCCACGTTGACCAGCGAGCAGTACGGATCGCCGGAGCCGGCCATCAGAGTCGCGAGCGCGCCGCTGCGGCCTTCGCGCAGCAGCGTTTTAGCGGCCTGCTCAGGGGCGAACGTGGGTGTGGGCTGCATTTGGTTGTCCTAATCGGAACTGCGGAACCGTCCGGACACTTAAACCCGCGTGGCCAGGCACCGGAAACCTTGCCGAATCTTCATTAGCGCCGCTTCATCCCGGCGTGTACCCTGGAAACATGAGGCGAATCACCTATTTGTCCACGGGGCGCCACATTTCAGCCCCGCTTTGCGGGCTTCAAGCTCGGGGTTGACCGTCACGGAAGGAAGGCTTCATGCCAACCATCGCTCTCGTCGACGACGATCGCAATATCCTGACATCCGTGTCGATTGCGCTCGAGGCGGAAGGCTACCGCATCATGACCTACACCGACGGCGCCTCGGCGCTCGACGGTTTCAAGACCTCGCCGCCCGATCTCGCCATTCTCGACATCAAGATGCCGCGGATGGACGGGATGGAGACGCTGCGCCGTCTACGGCAGAAGTCCGACGTGCCGGTGATCTTTCTCACCTCCAAGGATGAGGAGATCGACGAACTGTTCGGCCTGAAGATGGGAGCGGACGACTTCATCCGCAAACCGTTCTCGCAGCGGCTGTTGGTGGAGCGGGTCAAGGCGGTGCTGCGGCGCGCCAGCCCGAAGGATGCCACGGCACCGAAGGAAGCAGATGCCAAGGTGCTGGAGCGCGGCCTGCTGCGGATGGATCCCGAGCGGCATACCTGCACCTGGAAGAACGAACCCGTGACGCTCACGGTCACCGAGTTCCTGATCCTGCAGGCGCTCGCCAGTCGGCCCGGCGTCGTCAAGAGCCGCAATGCGTTGATGGATGCCGCCTATGATGACCAGGTCTATGTCGATGACCGCACCATCGACAGCCACATCAAGCGGCTGCGTAAGAAGTTCAAGGTGGTCGACGACGACTTCGACATGATCGAGACGCTCTACGGCGTCGGCTACCGGTTCAAGGAAACCTGAGCGGGATGCCGTCCGTCCTCCAATCAGGTTCTGCCCGGGCACACGAATTGAGATAGGATAGCGGCCGTCCGGAAAGGACCTGTGAGCGTAAACCGGCGGACCTGAACCCGTGCTCGACCGAACCACGGATCATACGGCGCCGATCGTCGAGACCGACCGTCCCGACCATAATTCCGCGCGGGCCGATCGCTCCGGCCGCGGCATCGTCGGCTTCCTGCGCCGCACGTGGCAGTTTTTCGTCGCGCTCAGCTTCTCCAGCCTGACACGCCGGATCGTGTCGCTCAATCTGGCCGGCCTGCTGGCGCTGGTGATCGGCATTCTCTACCTCTCACAGTTCCGCGCCGGCCTGATCGATGCGCGCGTGCAAAGCCTGCTGGTGCAGGGCGAAATCATCGCCGGCGCCATCGCCGCGTCGGCAACGGCGGAGCCCGACACGATCACGATCGATCCGGAACGGCTGCTCGAATTGCATACCGGAGAAAGCTACGGCCCAAACGACGACCTGCTGTCGTCGCTCGAGTTTCCGATCAACCCGGAGCGCGTTGCGCCGGTGCTGCGCAGGCTGATCTCGCCGACGAATACCCGCGCGCGCATCTACGACCGCGAAGGCGTGCTGATCCTCGACAGCCGCAGCCTCTATGGACGCGGCGACGTGATGCGCTTCGACCTGCCGTCGCCGACGGCGGAGCAGCCGGGCTTCTTCGAACGCATCTGGATCGCGATGAAGCGCTGGTTCGGGCGCGGCGACCTTCCTCTCTACAAGGAGCTCGGTCCGGAGAATGGGCGCGGCTATCCGGAAGTGGTCCAGTCGCTCAACGGCCTCAAGGCGAGCATGGTGCGCGTCAGCGACCGCGGCGAGGTGATCGTCTCGGTCGCCGTGCCGGTGCAGCGCTTCCGCGCCGTGCGCGGCGCGCTAATGCTGTCGACCCAGGGCGCCGATATCGACGACATGGTGCAGGCCGAGCGCCTCGCCATCTTCAAGGTATTCCTGATCGCCGCCGGCGTCATGGTTGTGCTGTCGATGGCGCTGGCCGGCACCATCGCCGGGCCAGTGCGTCGGCTCGCCGACGGCGCCGAACGTGTGCGCCACCGCATTCGTTCGCGTGTCGAGATTCCGGACTTCACCGGCCGCCACGACGAGATCGGCCATCTGTCCGGGACGCTGCGCGAGATGACCGATGCCCTCTATAACCGCATCGAAGGGATCGAGAGTTTCGCCGCCGACGTCGCCCACGAGTTGAAGAACCCACTCACGTCGCTGCGCTCGGCGGTGGAGACGCTGCCGCTGGCCAAGACCGAGGAGAGCCGGGGCCGGCTACTCGCCGTCATCCAGCACGACGTCAAGCGGCTGGACCGGCTGATCTCGGATATTTCCGACGCAAGCCGACTCGATGCCGAATTGCAACGGCACGAGGTGGTCTCCGTTGACGTCGACAAACTGCTGCGGACTGTCGTCGCGGTCGCCAACGAGGTTCGCCGCGATGACGGGGTCAGGGTGTCGCTCGCCATCGAAGGCGACGACCCGCGCGCGTTCACCACGCCCGGCAACGACTCGCGGCTGAGCCAGGTGATCAACAATCTGATCGACAATGCGCGGTCATTCTCGCCGCCGGGCGGAACCGTGCGGGTCACTTGCCGCCGGACCAAGGGCCACATCGGGATCATGGTCGACGACGATGGACCCGGCATCCAGCCGGAAGCATTCGAGAAAATCTTCGAGCGCTTCTATACCGACCGGCCGCACCAAGGGTTCGGGCATAATTCGGGACTCGGCCTTTCGATCTCGAAGCAGATCATCGACGCGCATGGCGGCAGCCTGCGGGTGGAGAACCGCCTCGGTCCGTCCGACCCAGAGACCGGCGAACGGCAGGTCCTGGGCGCCCGCTTCGTCGTCCGCCTGCCGGCGATGTGATGGTTGCGGCCGAGCACGACCCATCCACAATCCACGCTACCGCCGTACTGGTCGGCGCTCGCGCCGTCCTGATCCGCGGACCGGCTGGCTCCGGCAAATCAAGCCTGGCCCTGCGCCTGCTCCAAGCGGCGGACGCGGGCCTGCTGCCGTTCGCGCGCCTGGTTGGCGACGACAGAGTGCGGGTCGAAGCCGTGCACGGCGCACTGCTGGTACGGCCCGCGGCCGCGCTGGCCGGTCTTGTCGAAATCCGCGGCCTTGGCCTGCGGCGGCTGCCGTTCGAGCCGGTGGCCGCTGTTGGCTGGGTCGTCGACCTCGGTTCCGCCGATGCGACGCGGCTACCGGACGCGGACGCCCTGACCGTGCTTCTCTCCGCCGTCCGCCTGCCGCGACTCGCGGTCGCACAGGACGCCGACCCGGTCCTGCCGGTGCTGCTATTTTGCCGGGAGTCCGGGGGATCGCCGATCGGGGCTACCATTCCTATATGAGCGGCTCGTGGGGTGCCCCAAGATGCGGCGGCGAGTCCCGCCAATTCGCCCTTCCCGGCTCCTGGACGGCATGCTATTGCGATGCACCAATTCCCAGACCGGTCCGAACGGCCCCTTGTGCTCCCACATCCGATGGTCTTGATTGTCGCGCTTTCGTGCGGCGCCAGCGGCGCGCCCGCGAGGAGTTGTTCATGATCGGTCTCGTCCTGGTCACCCACGGCCGGCTTGCAGTCGAGTTCCGCTCCGCCCTGGAGCACGTGGTCGGGCCACAGCAGCAGATCGAAGCGGTGACGATCGGCCCTGACGACGACGTCGAACAGTGCCGCGGCAGCATCATCGAGGCGGTCAAGAAAGTCGACAGTGGGGACGGCGTAGCGATTCTCACCGACATGTTCGGCGGCACCCCCTCCAATCTCGCGATTTCCTGCATGAGCCGGCCGAAGGTCGAAGTGCTCGCCGGCATCAATCTGCCGATGCTGGTCAAGCTCGCCAAGGTCCGTGACGAGGTTCCGCTCGCGGAGGCCGTCGCCGCCGCCCAGGAAGCCGGCCGCAAGTACGTCACCATCGCCAGCAGGGTGCTGACCGGAAAATGACCGCCGCGTCCGACGCGGGCGGTCACGGTCCCGCCAGCGAGACTCCGCGCTGGGGCGCCATCGTTCGCGATCTGGAAATCGTCAACAAGAAAGGGCTGCATGCGCGCGCCTCGGCCAAGTTCGTCCAGATGGTTGAACAGTTCGACTGCGACGTGCGGGTGACGCGCGGCGCAGAGACTGTGGGCGGCACCTCGATCATGGGACTGATGATGCTGTCGGCGGGGCCTGGCTCATGGATCACCATCGAGGCGACCGGACCCGAGGCGGCAGCCGTAATACAGGCGCTCACCAAGCTGGTGACGGGGCGATTCGGGGAAGAGGATTGAACTCTCCACGGTTATTCCGGGGCGCCGACGCAGGCAAGTTTACGCAGCCTGCGTACACTTGGCTGCGTGCGGCGAGCCCGGAATCCATGTCCACACAGGCGCCGTTCGGGCCGCCCCGAAGTGACGCCCACACATATAAAGATTTCTTTATATCACCATTGCGACCGCGGGTCTCCGCTGCTATAGAACCGGCACGCAACGCGCCCTTTTCGGCGTCCGCCGTTCATTCCCGTTACAGGAGCCCTCATGACCGCCACGCCGAAGGCCGCTGCCGCCAAGATTGATCACGTCGTCAAGGACATCGGGCTCGCCGAGTGGGGCCGCAAGGAAATCGCCATCGCCGAGACCGAGATGCCCGGCCTGATGGCCACGCGCGAGGAATACGGCCCGGAGCAACCACTGCGCGGCGCCCGCGTCGCCGGCTCGCTGCACATGACGATCCAGACCGCGGTGCTGATCGAGACGCTCAAGGCGCTCGGCGCCGACGTGCGCTGGGCCTCCTGCAATATCTATTCGACCCAGGACCACGCTGCCGCCGCGGTCGCGGCCGGCGGCACGCCGGTGTTCGCCATCAAGGGCGAGAGCCTGAAGGACTACTGGGACTATCAGCTCAAGATCTTCGAATGGGGCGACGGCGGCTCCCCCAACATGATCCTGGACGACGGCGGCGACGCGACGCTCCTGATCCACCTCGGCCTGCGCGTGGAGAACGGCGAGAAGGCGCTGATCGAGAAGCCGACCAACGAGGAAGAGGAAATCCTGTTCGCGGCAATCAAGAAGCGCGTGAAGGAGCAGCCCGGCTGGTTCCGCAAGAACGCCGAGGCGATCCGCGGCGTCACCGAGGAGACCACCACCGGCGTGCACCGCCTCTACGAGATGCAGAAGAAGGGCCAGCTCCTGTGGCCCGCCATCAACGTCAACGACTCGGTCACCAAGTCGAAGTTCGACAACCTCTACGGCTGCCGCGAGTCGCTGGTCGACGGCATCCGCCGCGGCACCGACGTGATGATGGCCGGCAAGGTCGCGATGGTCGCGGGCTTCGGCGACGTCGGCAAGGGCTCGGCCGCTTCGTTGCGCCAGGCCGGCTGCCGGGTCATGGTGTCCGAGATCGACCCGATCTGCGCCCTGCAGGCGGCGATGGAGGGCTACGAGGTGACCACCATGGAGGATGCGGCGAAGCGGGCCGACATCTTCGTCACCGCCACCGGCAATCTCGATGTCATCACCGTCGACCACATGCGGGCGATGAAAGACCGCGCCGTCGTCTGCAACATCGGTCACTTCGATTCGGAAATCCAAGTTGCGGCGCTGAAGAACTTCAAGTGGCACAACGTCAAGCCGCAGGTGGACGAGATCGAGTTCCCGGACGGCAAGCGCATCATCCTCTTGTCGGAAGGCCGGCTGGTGAACCTCGGCAACGCTATGGGACATCCGAGCTTCGTGATGTCGGCGTCGTTCACCAACCAGACGCTGGCGCAGATCGAGCTGTGGACCAATCCCGGCAAGTACGAGAAGAAGGTCTACGTGCTGCCCAAGCACCTCGACGAGAAGGTGGCGCGGCTGCATCTCGACAAGATCGGCGCCAAGCTGACGCAGATGAGCGACAAGCAGTCGACCTACATCAACGTGCCGAAGGAGGGCCCGTTCAAGCCGGATCATTATCGGTACTAAGATTTCGCTCATTACCGGCCCGGCATCTGAGCGCACCATAACCAAAACCGCCCGCCACCCGGCGGGCGGTTTTTTTGCGCTCACCGCCGCGGTATCTTTGTCCGATGGCCCATTCAGTCACCCTGCTCGATCGGCTCGGTGCCGTTCTCGCGCGCCGCCTCACCCGCTCGCCCAACGGCTACGAGCCTTATGCCGCCTCGCGTCCGGAACTCGTCGGCATCACCATCCGGCCGTGCGACGTCCTGCTGATCGAGGGCAACCCCACCAAGGTGTCGTCGGCGATCCGCTTTCTGACGCAGTCAAGCTGGTCGCATGCTGCACTCCATGTCGGGCTTTCCGGCGGTCTCGGCGAGCGCGACGGCGAACCGCTGGCCCTGGTCGAGGCGGAGCTCGGCGAGGGCGTGATCGCGTCGCCCTTGTCGAAATACGCGAACTACAACACGCGCATCTGCCGCCCGATCGGGCTGACGGCGGAAGACCGCGCCGCGGTGATCCGCTTTGCAGCCGAGCGCATCGGGCATGCCTACGACCTCAAGAACATCATCGATCTGATGCGCTACCTGCTGCCGCAGCCGCCGGTGCCGCAGCGCTGGCGGCGACGCATGATCGCGCTCGGGTCGGGCGAGCCGACGCGCGCCATCTGCACGACGCTGATCGCCCAGGCGTTTGATTCGGTGCGCTACCCGATCCTGCCGCGAGTCGAGCGGGTCGACGCCAAGAGCCGCCGCGAGATTTTGCACATCCGGCATCATTCGCTCTACACGCCGCGTGATTTCGACGTGTCGCCGTTCTTCCAGATCGTCAAGCCGACCATCGAGAGCGGGTTCGACTACAAGCGTTTGGAATGGGCGGATCAGGCGTGACCCTTGGCCGCTGGCGAGCCGGCCCCGGGCATGGCATGGTTCGCCGCGAACAATTGTCAGGGAGACACCACGATGATCCTGCCGCGCCTTACGATCGCCCTTGCAGCCGCAACGGCGGCCTTCGGCCTCACAGTCGCGCAGGCCAACCCGGTCGCCGACTTCTACCGCGGCAAGACCGTCAACGTGCTGATCGGCGTCGGAGTCGGCGGCGAGTACGACCTGCAGGCGCGGCTGGTTGCGCGCCACATCGGCAAGCACATCCCCGGCAATCCGACCGTGGTCGCGCAGAACATGACCGGTGCCGGGGGCTTGAAGATGGCGAATTACCTCGCCGCGGTGGCGGCGCAGGACGGCACCTATATCGGCATGATCGCCAACAGCTTTCCAGGGCTGCAGGTGATCGGCCTCAAGGGGATGCAGTTCGACTCCGGCAAGTTCCAGTGGCTCGGCACCATGGCGGCGACGGTGGAGACCATGGCGGTGTGGCACACGGCGGGCGTCAAGAGCATCAACGACGTGCGCAAGCGCGAAACCGTCGCCGGCGCCTCGGGCAAAGGCGCCATCACCTACACGCTGCCGGCGATGATGAACGAGGTGCTCGGCACCAAGTTCAAGATCGTCACCGGCTATACCGGCGGCAACCAGATCAACCTCGCCATGGAGCGTGGGGAGGTCGAGGCGCGCAACAACACGTGGTCGAGCTGGAAGGCGACCAAGAAGACCTGGCTCGACGAAAAGAAGATCATGATCCTTGCCCAGGCCGGGCCGAAGGCGGCCGACCTCGACGCGCCCTCGGTAGCGGAGCTGGCCAAGACTCCGGCGGAACGGCAGCTGGTCGAGCTGATCGTCTCGGGAACCCAAATGGGCCGGCCACTCGCCACCACGCCGGGGACGCCCGCCGACCGCGTCGTGGCGCTACGGGCGGCATTTGCCGCAACCATGAAGGACCCGGAATTCCTCGCCGAGGCGGCCAAGCTCAACTTCGAGGTCAATCCGGTGCTGGGCGAGACGATGCAGCGGACCGTGGCGAAAATCCTCAGCACACCCAAGGCGGTCGCCGACCGCGCAAGGCCGCTGCTGCAGTAGCAGGCCGCTCGCGCTTATGGGCTGCGTCACGATCGGGAATCGTCATTGCGAGGCCCGCAGGGCCGAAGCAATCCAGGGCCAAGAGCGTTGCTCTGGATTGCTTCGTCGGCTACGCCTCCTCGCAATGACAGGGTGACTGTCGCTCGCTGGCTTGCCGCCCGCCGAGTCGAGTGTTATCTGCCGCGCATGACGGCGGCCCCCATCGAAAACATTCGTAATTTCGCGATCGTAGCCCACATCGACCACGGCAAGTCGACGCTCGCCGACCGGCTGATCCAGCTCACCGGCGGCCTGACCGAGCGGGAGATGGTCGGGCGCGAACAGGTGCTCGATTCCATGGACATCGAGCGCGAGCGCGGCATCACCATCAAGGCGCAGACCGTGCGGCTCGCCTACCGCGCGCGCGACGGCAAGGATTACGTCCTCAACCTCATCGACACCCCCGGCCACGTCGACTTCGCCTACGAGGTGAACCGCTCGCTCGCTGCCTGCGAGGGCTCGCTGCTGGTGGTCGACGCCAGCCAAGGCGTCGAAGCGCAGACGCTCGCCAACGTCTATCAGGCGCTCGACAACAACCACGAGGTCGTGCCGGTGCTCAACAAGGTCGACCTGCCGGCGGCCGAGCCGGACAAGGTCAAGCAGCAGATCGAGGATGTGATCGGGCTCGACGCCTCCGACGCGATCCTGATCTCGGCCAAGACCGGCGAGAACGTGCCCGAGGTGCTCGAAGCGATTGTCACCCGCCTGCCTCCGCCTAAGGGCGACCGCGATGCGCCGCTTAAGGCGCTCTTGGTCGACTCATGGTACGACCTCTACCTGGGCGTGGTCGTCCTCGTCCGCATCGTCGACGGGACCTTACGTAAGGACCAGCGCATCCGCATGATCCAAACGGACGCCAGCTACGAGGTGGACCGTGTCGGGGTGTTCACGCCCAAGCTCACCGCCGCCGAGCAGCTCGGTCCCGGCGAGATCGGCTTCCTCACCGCCTCGATCAAGGAGGTTGCCGATACCCGGGTGGGCGACACCATCACCGACGACCGCAAGCCATGCGCCGAGCCCCTGCCCGGCTTCCGCCCTGCGATTCCGGTGGTGTTTTGCGGCCTGTTCCCGGTCGATGCCGCGAACTTCGAGGATTTGCGTGCCGCGATGGGCAAGCTCCGCCTCAACGACGCGAGCTTCACTTACGAGATGGAGACGAGCGCCGCACTCGGCTTCGGCTTCCGCTGCGGCTTCCTCGGGCTGCTGCACCTGGAGATCATCCAGGAGCGGCTGGCGCGCGAATTCGACCTCGACCTGATCGCGACCGCGCCGTCGGTGATTTACAAGATGGTGCTGACCGACGGGAAGGAAATCGAGATTCACAACCCGGTTGACATGCCGGACGTGGTCAAGATCAAGGAGATCCACGAGCCCTGGATCGAGGCCACCGTCATGACGCCCGACGAGTATCTCGGCGCGGTGCTCAAGCTATGCCAGGACCGGCGCGGCGTGCAGAAGGAGCTGACCTATATCGGCAACCGCGCGCTGGTGAAGTACGAGCTGCCGCTCAACGAGGTGGTGTTCGACTTCTACGACCGGCTCAAGTCGGTGTCGAAGGGCTACGCCTCGTTCGACTATCACCTCACCGACTATCGCGAGGCGGACCTGGTTAAGATGCAGATGCTGGTCAACGCCGAGCCGGTCGACGCACTCTCCATGCTGGTGCACAAGACCCGCGCCGAAGCGCGCGGCCGCGCCATGGCGGAGAAGCTCAAGGAGCTGATCCCGCCGCACATGTTCCAGATCCCGATCCAGGCGGCGATCGGCGGCAAGGTGATCGCGCGCGAGACCGTGCGCGCGTTCCGCAAGGACGTCACCGCCAAGTGCTACGGCGGCGACGTGACGCGCAAGCGCAAACTTCTCGAGAAGCAGAAGGAAGGCAAGAAGCGCATGCGCCAGTTCGGCAAGGTCGACATCCCGCAGGAGGCGTTTATTGCGGCGCTGAAGGTGGACGTGTGAGCTAACGCGATGGCTTTCGCGATTGATCTCCATCCGCATGCCCGTGAGCGCGCACTGGAACGGGGCGCGACTGAGGAGGAGATCGCGGCTACGGTTACGGGCGGCGAGCGATTCCCGGCCAAGCTCGGACGAACTGGATTCCGGCGCAATTTCGGGTTTGGCGGTCTGTGGCGAGGCCGCCGATATGCTACAAAGCAGGTTGAGGCAATCGCCATCGAGGAGGCGGGCCGCCGGCTCGTCCTGACCGTTTGGACCAAGTACTTCTAGAGGCGCATGCGATGAAACTGACGTACGATCGAAACCGCAATATCGCCTATCTCCGGTTGCGACCGAAGGCCACGGAAGTCGAAACGATCCGCGTTAGCGATGAGTTGAACGTCGATCTTGCTCCCGATGGAACCGTTTACGGTATCGAGTTGCTCAATGCGAACGAGCAACTTCGTTCCGCCGACAATGGGAGACTCGTGCTCGTTGATGAGCAGGGCCGTGAAACGAGTCTGGCGCTTTCGCCGGCGTAAGCACGAGTCAGCGGGGTATGAGCGAAGCGGGACCGGCATATGGCTTCGGGTGTTCCGACTCTACGGCGGCGATCGCCGGCAGGTGATCGCGCGCGAGACCGTGCGTGCGTTCCGCAAGGAGGTGACGGCGAAGTGCTACGGCGGCGACGTGACGCGCAAGCGCAAGCTTCTGGAGAAACAGAAGGACGGCAAGAACCGCATGCGCCAGTTCGGCAAGGTGGACATTCCGCAGGAGGCGTTCATCGCGGCGCTGAAGGTGGAGGTGTGAGGGGGGGCCCTTCGTTTTCTGGCATACGGACTGTGAAGAGATGTCGGGATCAAGGTCGAAGTGGAACTGCGTAAGAATGCGTGCGGGCGTTTTGGCGTGACTTCAACCTGTATCAGTCGCCATATCAACGCGCCCCGCGCGGCGGTCTATCGCGCGCTTGTCGATGCGCGCGCGGTCGCAAAGTGGAGGGTACCGACCGGCATGACCAGCCACGTTCATGCGTTCGATGCTCGCGAAGGTGGCTCGCTCCGAATCTCGCTCACGTATGATGCGCCTACCGGGACCGGCAAGACGACCGCGCGCACCGACACGTATCACGGCCGCTTCGTGAGGCTCGTGCCGAATAAGCAAGTTGTCGAAGTGGACGAGTTCGAGACGACAGATCCCGCTCTCCGCGGCGAGATGACGATTACCATCACGCTCATCGACGCAGACGGCGGCACCGATCTCCTCGCCGTCCATGATGGACTGCCGCCCGGCGTCTCGGCTACCGATAACGAGCTCGGCTGGCGGTTGGCGCTCGACAAACTCGCCGCGCTCGTCGAGGCGGGATGATGCTGTCGTCAGCAAGCGTAGGGTGGGCGAAGGCGCATAGCGCCGTACCCACCCGCCGGCCTCTCCAGGGAACAACTCCGCGTGGGCTTTCGCTCCGCTCAGCCTACCCTACAACTGAAGGCGGATGCGTGAGGGGCCCTCATCATCGGCGCATTATTGTTGCAGGCGCTCCGACTCTCGCGTAACATGTTACGATTAATGATCGGAGACGGCAATGCCGGTCAATCCCAAGCGTCCTCGGCCGAAGACCGCGCAGCAACGCATGAGCGCCCGGCGCGAGCGCCTGCGCGCGCAGGGCTTGCGCCCCGTCCAACATTGGGTTCCGGACCTGCGCAATCCGCGTGTGCGGGCAGCCATCCGGCGTGAAGCGGCTTTGCTGTCGAAGCATCCGGACAATGCCGCCATTGATGACTGGATTGAAGCTGCCTACGATCCGAGCGACTGGTCGTGAAACGCGGCGACGTCGTTGTGATGGTCATCGCTGGTGAACTTGGCAAACCGCATCCCGGTATCGTTGTTCAGGCCGATGAACTCGGGGACAATACGACGAGCGTGCTGGTTTGTCCTTTGTCATCGGACGTTCGGGACCACGCTCGGCTGAGACCCATGATCGAACCGACGGCCGAGAATGGCCTTCGCTTGCGCTCGCAAATCATGACCGACAAGATGCTTGCGCTGCGGCGCGAGCGCCTGCGGGCGGTGATCGGGAGAATCGATTCGGAGACAGGCGAGCGGCTCGACCGCGCACTGTTGATTGTGCTGGGACTTGCCCGATGAACGGCACACGCAAATCTACTCCGCCACATCCATAGGGGGATGGGTTGAAGCATCCAACGGTAAGACGCGTGCGCGACGCCGATGAAGCCTCGGCCGTCGACACCATCGTGCTGGCGTTTGCCGCCGATCCTGTCGCGCGGTGGACCTGGCGGGTTGCGCACGACTATCTGGCCGGCATGCCGAGACTCGTTCGGGCCTTCGGCGGCAATGCCTTCGCTCACGGAACCGCCATTTGCACAGACGCTGGCGCGGCGCTCTGGCTTCCGCCCGGCGTTCACCCGGACGATGAAAAGATGGGCGAGGTCATGGAGAGCACGGTTTCCGACTCCCAGCGCGATGAGGGCTTCTCCTTGTTCGAGCAGATGGCGAAGTACCATCCCGGCGAGCCGCATTGGTACCTGCCCCTGATCGGCGTCGATCCCGCGCATCAAGGGAAGGGCCACGGCGATGCGCTGATGTCACATGTGCTGGCGCAATGCGACCGCGACGGAACGCTTGCCTATCTGGAATCCACCAATCCGCGGAACATTTCGCTTTACCTACGCCACGGCTTCGCCGTGCTCGGCACGGTGCAGGCCGGCTCCTCGCCGCCGATCACGCCGATGTTGCGGCGGCCGCGCTGAGGGAGCCTTTCGGCCTCCGGCGCTCCCCGGCGCCGCAAGCAATACGGGCGGCGGAGCGTTGGCTAAAGCGGTTGCGGTGCGCGAGAGTGACGGTGACGCGCAGCGCCGCTCAGGTCACGCTCAGGCTTCCCGCGCCGGACCCTGTGCCGTCGATGTTGCGGTAGCGGTTGGCGCGGTCCTGCAGCACCGTCATGCCCCAGTTGGCGAGCGCGGCGAACGCGAAGATGATGATGATCATGGCGTACATCGGCGCGATGTGGAACGCCTCGTAATACTGCGCCAACTGAAAGCCGAGGCCGGCCTGCGAGAATTTCAGCTCGGCGATCAGAACGCTGATGATGACGATGGCGAGGCCGAGCCGCAGGCCAACGATGATGGGATTGACCATCGCCGGCAGGTAGATCATCGAGATCATCTTTCGGCGCGTGAGGTTGAAGCTCTCGCCGACGCGGATCAGCACCGGGTTGATCATCAGGATCCCCGACGTGGCGCTGAGCACGGTCGGGAAGAAGCCGGAGAGCGCGCCCTTTGCCATCTTCGATTCGACGCCGATGCCGAACATCAGGAACAGGATCGGCAGGAAGATCACCTTGGGCGTCGAGCCGATGGCGTTGATGTAGGGCTCGGCCGCGGCGCGCAGGAACGGATGCGTGCCGAGCAAGATGCCGGCGCTGATGCCGAACAGCGATCCCACGACAAAGCCGACGCCGACCTCGCCGAAGGTGATCAAGAAATGGTGATAGAACTCCGCCGACACGATCTCCGCGTAGACCGCGCGGACCACGGCGAATGTCGATGGCACCACGTCGCGATAGAACAGTCCCGACCAGGACAATCCTTCCCAGATTAAGAACGCGACGATCACCGTGGCCAGCCGGACGCGGTTCGGCGTCCAGGCGAAGGCCGCACGCGCGGCCGGGTGATCGATTACACGGGCCTCAGCCATCTCTCGATCCTACCGAGCGAAGCGTAGAAGAGAATGCTCACGAGCACCACGAAAAGGATGCTCGCATAGGTGCCGGGAACATTGAAGCGGAAATACATTTCCGAGACGATGCGCCCGAGCCCGCCGAAATCGATCAGGTACTCGATCGCCACGACGGTGACCAAGGCATACATCACGCCGATGCGCATGCCGGTGAAGATGTTCGGCACCGCGGCCGGCAACATGATCTGCCAGAACATCACGCGTTCCGACACATTGAAGCTGCGCCCGACATTGACCAGAGTCCGCGGCGTCGAGAGCAGTCCTTGGCGCGTCTGGATGATGATCGGGATCACGCCGGGGATGAACGCCATCGCCACCAGCGTCAGATGCGAGCGCCCGATGATCACCAGGAACAGCGGGTAGAGCAGCACGATCGGCGCCGCGAAGGCGGCGGCAAGCCAGCCTTCGTAGGCGACGCCGAGCACCTCGTAGCGGTACAGCAGGTATCCCAGCGGCACGCCCACGAGGATCGCCAGCGCGATCGCCGCAAAGGTCATGCCGAAGGTGATGAGGAAATTGCCGACGAGGTCCATGTCGTGTTGCAGCGGCAGGATCGCGGCGATGGCATCGGACGGTCGCGCGACGACGATCTGCGGGACGAGCCCGACGATGACCGCCACTTCGAGAATCGCCGCGAGCACGACGACGCCCACGATGCCGGCAATCACAGGCGACATCCCAATCCGGCCGATCGTCTGCGCAACGCTCGCCATCTTGCCCGCCGGATGCTCCGTCTCGGCCGACCGCAGGCGCCGCTCCGGCGCCCGCGCCGGTTCACCGTCACTTCTTGTCGGGGTCGTAGGTTACCGTGACCAACGACTTCTTCTGCGCGTCGGTCAGCGGCTTCTCGATCTGCTTGAAGTCGAGCGCGAGCTTGTAGACGCTGTCCATGTTGCCGAGCGGCCAGAACTTGACCGACTCCCACGGGAAGAACTTCGGCGCGCCGCGGGCATCCTCGACATCGAGCTTCCACTTGTCCGCGAAGCGGTTGAAGGCGGGCTCGCCGGCCTCGTAGGTGAATTTCAGGCCCTGCCACAGCACTTCCATGGTGCGCCTGGCGAGCTCGGGGTTGCGCTGCACCCAGTTGGAGTTGGCCGCGATCACACGAATCGTGTCGTTGACCAGATCCTTGGCATCCAGGCCGGTGCCGATGATGCGCACCTCGCCCTTGCGCACCAGATCGTAGTTCACCGGATAGGCGGACCAGCCGGATGCCACCTGGCCCGACATCACCTGGGTGCGGGCAGCCGCCATGCCGCCGACCGAGACGAGCTTCGGATTGATCTTGAGCTCGCGCGCGATCGACTGCACCACCATATGGGTCGACGAGCCTGGCCGCGAATAGACCAGTTCCTTGCCGTCGAGATCCTTGAGAGTCTGCACCGGACTGCTCTTCGGCACGTCTGCACCGGACTGCTCTTCGGCACGTAGAAGAAGATGTCCGACGGGCCCTTCATGGAATTGGCGACGATGGTCACCGGGGCGCCCTTGGCGAGCGCGCCGACCACGCTCAGCACGCCGACGCCGAAGGCGATGTCGGCGCTGCCGGTGACGATGGCCTGCAGCGTGTCGGCACCTCCGGTGCCGAAAGTGATGACCGGGTCGAGATTGGCCTTCTTGAAATAGCCCTCGGCTTCGGCGTTGTGGATGGCCATGTGCGCCCAGGCCATGCGCTGCGAATCGATGATCCGTACCTTGTCCGCGGACTGTGCGGTGGCGGCAAAGCCGAGCACACCGCAGACGGCGCCGGCAATGGCCATTGTCCAGGTTTTTGTCATGGCGTTCCCTCCTGATGGTTACGGCGCTTTCGCCGTCTGCACGTCAATTCACAGCGAGGCGGCGCTCCGACTCGCGCATCCCGCGGGTGGCCTCATCACGCAGCAGGTTCCAGATCTCGCCAACGTAGCGGCCGAACTCGGCGGCGGCGATCAGCTCCGATGAGCGCGGCCGCGGCAGATCGATCCTGATCTCCTGTTTGATGCGGCCCGGGCGGAAGGTCATCACCACGACCCTGTCGCTGAGCTGCACCGCCTCGGTGATGTTGTGGGTAATCAGCAGCATGGTCTGCTTGAGCGTGCTCCAAATCTCCAGAAGCTTGTCGCCAAGCAAGAGGCGTGTCTGCTCGTCAAGCGCTCCGAACGGCTCGTCGAGCAGCATGATCCGCGGCTCGTAAGCAAGCGTGCGCGCGACCGCCGTACGCTGACGCATGCCGCCCGAGAGTTGTGCCGGATAGTGTCTCTCGAAACCTTCGAGCCCGACCAGGCGAATGAAATGGCGCGCCCGTTCCTCGCGCTCGGCTTTCGGCATGCCGTGGGCCTCGAGCGGGAACACCACGTTGTCCAGCGTAGTTCGCCAGGGAAAGGTCGATTCCTCCTGGAACACCACGCCGACATCGCGATGCGCACCGTCGACGGGGCGGCCGTCGATCAGCACCTTTCCATCGAACGACGGGATCAGCCCGCCAATGATGTTGAATAGCGTCGACTTACCGCAGCCGCTCGGTCCGATGAGCGAGACGAACTCACCGCTGGCCACCGACAGCGAGACCTTGTCGAGTGCCCGTACCTCCGTGGCGCCAGACCCGAATGTCTTGGTGACGCCGGCAATACTGAGAATATCCGACGCCACGGTGCCAGCTCACCTCCCCATTGCGGTGCTTCACGCACCATTCTCGCATTTTGCACAATCGCCATTCATAGTCGGCGCGGCCTCGTCCCCCTGTCAATGGATTTCCCGCCGGCGACGAGACTCGACCACCGAGCCAAAAATCGGGCGCGCCTGCGCCTCGAAGTTCCCGGGAGTATCGTTGCCGGCTCGTCGCAAGTCGCGGTCTGGCCCGAATGGGGATCGCGCCGGCGTTGGAGTCCGATCGTTATTTCAGACTCGCAGGAACCACGCCGCCGCCTTCCATCAGCTTGGTCATCACCTGCTTGTGCAGCCAGATGTTCATCTCGGCCGAGCCGTTGAGCGCTCCGGTGTATCCGAGTTCCTGGGCAAGTTCTTTGCGGGCATTGAGGCTCGAGTCGATGTTGAGCAGCTTCATCAGATCGACGATCGACTGCTTCCACTTATAGGTCTCACGGCCGGTGCTGGCGGCGATTTTCTGGATCATCGCCTCCACCTCTTCCCGAGTCATCGGCTTAGGTGCGGCAGGTGCGCTTCCGCTGGTGACCGATGCGGCGACCGCGGACATCGTATCCGTAACCCCCGAGCCGGCGGCCTTCGCGGTTGGTGCGGCAGGTGCGGCCGATGCGCTTCCGCTGGTGATCGAAGCGGCGGCCGCGGACATGGTATCCGTAACCCCCGAGCCGGCCTTCGCGGTGCCGAAAATCGCAGAAACGATGCTGCCAAAGATACTCATGGTTCCCTCCTCACAAACTTGCGGCGCAGCGGCGGATGAACGTGTAACGCAAAGGAAACAGAAAGAAAACACAGGTCAGTTACACGACCACGACAAGGAGGATGTGCCCTCCATCTAGGCTTGGCAAGAGCCTTCGCAACACGGCAGCCCGCGCCGATATCCTTGCCCGGCGCAGACGGGCAAGGGCCGCGCCACGCAAAGCTGGGTCGGCATCGGCACGAACGAGCCGATCGCGCCTGAGGAGCTTGGACGGGCGCAGTCCGGACTTGCGCGCCAAGACCTCCTCGCCGGCTTGCGTGAGCACCTGCCCGGCTTGTTCGACCAGTTTCACGCTTGATGGACGCCTGCCGACGAAGCAGGAAGCAGCGCAGTGGTGACGCGTTAACCGCCGATTACCGCCACCCCCTGGATCTCGACCAGCATTCCCGGCCGCGCGAAGTGCGACACCGTGATCAGCGCGCTTGCCGGAAAGTTTCCGTCGGGGAAAAACCCCTTGCGCAACTCGACGAAGCGGTCGCCATGGCGCGGATCGTTGATGAACACCGTCATCGTCACCAGGTTGACGAGCGTCCCACCGCTGCGGCGCAGCGTCTTGTCGATCAGCGAAAAGACGGTGCGCGTCTGCGCCTCGAAATTTTCGGAAATGTCGTTGCCGGCTTCGTCGCGCGTCGCGGTCTGCCCCGCGAGCCACACTGTTTTTCCGCCCTGGGTGATCACCGCGGGCGAGAATGCCCGCGAGCTTTGGAATTCGGTCTTTTCCAGGTATTCGGCCATCGCTTCCTCGCTGATCCGTTGCGCCGCCGCCGCCGCAGCATGCATCGCATTATAGACCAGCGTGACAGTCCTGCCTTTCGCCGAGACTGGCGATCGCCCGCACGATCGCCTGCGAATCCGCCTTCGCACCGAGATCGTGCACGAAAGAGTGATCGATCTTGATCTTGTCGAAGGGATAAGGTTTACCATGCATTACAGAAAATTCGTAGAATTTGTAAATTTGTAAAGACCCTATAGAGACTCATTTGTTGACGCGGTTCTCCGCCGCACCGAGCCCGGCTATGGTGGGATGGCGAATCAGAGAGAGAATCCGGGTCATGGCCGTCATCACGGTGCGACCGGTCGTCCTGGCAACCGTTCTGGCCTTCCTAGCCACCGCCGCGGCCGCGCAGGACAGTCCCAGCAAACCCGGGAAACCGGCCCAGAACGGGCCGGATGCGCCGGCAAAGGCGCTGTTCGGGGCGAAAGCCAGACCGGTCGACATGGCGGCCCGCTCGATCGGCTTCTACACGCGGGGCTGCATCGCCGGCGCCGTGGCGCTGCCGATCGACGGCCCGTACTGGCAGGCGATGCGGCTGTCGCGCAACCGTAACTGGGGCCACCCGGAGCTGATCCGGATGCTCGAGCGTCTGGCCAAGCAGGGCCCGAAACTGGGCTGGCCCGGCCTTCTGGTCGGCGATCTGGCGCAACCACGCGGCGGGCCGATGCTCAGCGGGCATGCCAGCCATCAGGTCGGCCTCGACGCCGACGTCTGGCTCACCCCGATGCCGGCTCGCGTGCTGTCGCGGCAGGAGCGCGAGGAGATGTCCGCGACCAACGTGGTCGCCGCCGACTGGAACGATATCGATCCCGCAGTGTGGACACCGCAGCATCTCGCCATCATCCGGGCTGCGGCATTGGCTCCCGAGGTCGAGCGCGTGCTGGTCAATCCGGCGATCAAGAAGGCGCTGTGCCGGGAGGCACAGGGTAACCGCGCGTGGCTGTCGAAGGTCCGCCCCTACTACGGGCACAACTACCACATGCACATCCGCATTCACTGCCCGAAGGGCGACCCCTGCAAGCCGCAGCCGCCGCCACCAAACGGCGACGGCTGCGACAAGAGTCTGGCGTGGTGGTTCAGCGATGCCGCGCGCAAGCCACCGACGACGCCGAAAAAGCCGAGGCCGCCGCTGCGGCTCGCCGATCTTCCGGCCGCTTGCCGCGCCGTGCTGACGGCGCCGTAGCGAAGCTACCGCGCGTCCTCCAGGATCATGGCGGCGCCCTTTTCGGCGATCATCATGGTCGGCGCGGCGGTGTTGCCCGAGGTGATGGTCGGCATCACCGACGCGTCGATTACCCGAAGGCGCTCGAGGCCGATCACCCGCAGGCAATAGTCGACGACGGCCGTAGGATCGTCGTCGCGCCCCATCTTCGCGGTGCCGACCGGATGGAAGATGGTCACCGGATGGAAGATGGTCGTGCCGATATCGCCGGCCGCCTTCACCAGCGCCGCTTGATCGTCGTCCGCGATCGAAGTGCCCGGCAGATACTCTTGTGGTCGGTACGGCTGCAACGCCGGCTGCGCCACGATCCTGCGGGTGACACGGATCGAGTCCGCCGCCACCGCCCGATCCTCCTCGGTCGAAAGGTAATTCGGCTTGATCACCGGCTTGTCGGCGGGTTCACCCGAGCGCAGCCGCACGGCGCCGCGGCTGGTCGGTTGCAGGTTGCAGACGCTCGCCGTGAATGCGGGAAATGGATGCAGCGGGTCGCCGAATTTGTCGAGCGACAGCGGCTGGATGTGAAACTGGATGTTCGCGCGATCGCGATGCGGATCGGAGCGGGTGAAAATGCCGAGCTGCGACGGTGCCATCGTCAGCGGCCCGCGCCGGAACAGCGCATAGTTGAGTCCCATGGCGGCGCGCCCGAATAGCGATCGATAGGTCTCATTCAGCGTTTTCACGCCGTTGACCTTGTAGATCATCCGCAGTTGCAGATGGTCCTGGAGATTGGTGCCGACGCCCGGCCGGTCGAGCACGAACGGAACACCCAATGCCTGCAGGTCGGTGGCCGGTCCGACGCCCGACAGCATCAGAATGTGCGGCGAGCCGATGGCACCGGCGGCAAGGATGATCTCGCCGCGGCAAGCGGCCGTGCGCGCCGTACCGTTCTGGCGGAAACGAACGCCCACCGCCGCGCGGCCATTGAAGATCAGCCGCTCCACCAGACATCCCGTTTCCAACCGCAGATTCGGCCGGCCGAGCGCCGGCTTGAGGAACCCGCGGGCGCTCGACCAGCGGCGGCCGCGCCGCTGGTTGACGTGGAAGTAGCAGGAGCCCTCGTTGTCGCCGCAGTTGAAATCGTCGACCGGAGGAACGCCGGCCTGCGCCGCGGCCTCGCGCACGCGATCGATGATGTCCCAGCGCACGCGCGGATGCTCAATGCGCCATTCGCCACCGACGGCGTGATGCTCGCTTTCGCCGAGAAAATGATCCTCGTGCTTGCGAAAGTACGGCAGCACGTCGTTCCACGACCAGCCGGGCAGCCCGAGCTGACGCCAGTGATCATAGTCCGCGGCCTGCCCGCGCATGTAGATCATGGCGTTGATGGCGGACGAGCCGCCGATCGCCTTGCCGCGCGGATAGTTGAGGCTGCGGCCGCCGAGGCCCGCTTCCGGCTCGGTCTTGAGCATCCAGTCGGAGCGCGGATTGCCGATCGCGAACAGGTAACCAACCGGAATGTGGAACCAAATCCAGTTGTCGCGCCCGCCAGCTTCGAGCAGCAGCACGTGTTTGGCCGGGTCGGCGGATAGCCGGTTGGCCAACAGGCAGCCGGCAGAGCCGGCACCGACGATGATGTAATCGTAGTCGCCATCAAGCGGCGTCGCCTCGGCCATGTCGCCGGTCCTGTCCCGATCTCAAGGTGTCCAGTGTGGCCGCGCAGCAGCCACCTGACAACACGGCTTGCATTCGGTCGCCCCGTTGCTATGGTGTCGTCACGGCCTGCGGTGCGCTGCGCGCGCGCCGCCTGCATCTCGGAACGACGGTTCCCGAGTTCGGTCGCTCCAGCGAACTCCATCGATGATGACGGCTACGGTCTTGCGACCTCGGCCGGGGAGAACTGTCATGCTCATACGACGTTACGTCGCCCTTGCGGGCGCTGTCGCTCTCGCAATCCTATCCCACGGTCTTACGATCGCGTCGGCCCAGGACAGAACGATCACCGTGTTCGCCGCAGCATCGCTAAAGAGCGCCCTTGACGACGCCAATGCGTCGTTCACCCGCCAGACCGGCATCAAGGTGGTGACCAGCTATGCGGCAACCTCGGCGCTGGTGAGGCAGATCGAAGCTGGTGCCCCCGCCGACGTGTTTCTATCCGCCGACCTGCGCTGGATGGACTATGCCGCGGCGCGCAAGCTGATCAAGGTCGACACGCGGGTCAATCTGCTCGGTAACAAGCTGGTTCTGATCGCCCCACAAGACTCGAAGCTGGGAGACGTGACGATCGCCAAGGGCTTCGACATCGCCGCGCTCGCCGGCAGCGGGCGCATCGCGATCGCCAATGTCGAATCGGTTCCAGCCGGCCGCTACGCCAAGGCTGCACTGGAGTCGCTCGGCGCCTGGACTGCGGCGGAGAAGAAGCTCGCCATGGCGGAGAACGTGCGCGCCGCGCTTGCCTTTGTGGGCCGCGGGGAAGCGCCGGTCGGCGTGGTCTATGCGACCGACGCCAACGCAGAGCCAAACGTCAAGGTGATCGGCGCCTTCCCCGACGGCTCGCATCCGGCGATCGTGTATCCGGTGGCGGCGACGGCCGCGACTGCGAAGCCCGGGGCGACGCGATACTTGGATTTCTTGCGGACGCGGGACGCAAAGGCGGTCTTCGAGCGGCATGGGTTCAGCTTCCTGGCGCGGCCGACGTCATGAGGGGCATTGGCCTCTCGGCTGTCATCGGTGAGGATCATGCTTGACCTCACCCCGGAGGAATGGACCGCCGTCCGCCTGTCGCTGTGGATCGCCACCTGGGCAACGGTGGTCGCTCTGCCATTCGGCATCGCCATCGCCTACGTGCTGGCGCGCAAGGCGTTCTGGGGCAAGGCGCTGATCGACGCGCTGGTGCACCTGCCGCTGGTACTGCCGCCGGTCGTCACAGGCTATCTGCTGCTGGTCATGTTCGGCCGGAACGCACCGGTCGGCGCGTTCCTCGCCGACAATTTCGGCATCGTCTTTGCCTTCCGCTGGACCGGCGCGGCGCTGTCTTGCGGCATCATGGGATTTCCGCTGATGGTGCGGGCGATCCGGCTGTCGGTCGAGGCGATCGACACACGGCTGGAGGATGCCGCGTCGACGCTCGGCGCCAACGGCTTCTGGATTTTCGCCACCGTGACGTTGCCGCTGGCGCTGCCCGGCATCATCGCCGGGATGGTGCTGGGCTTCGCGCGCGCGCTCGGCGAGTTCGGCGCCACCATCACCTTCGTCTCCAACATCCCCGGCGAGACGCAGACCATTTCGGCCGCGATCTACACCTTGACCCAGGTGCCGGGCGGCGACGCGGCCGCGTTGCGGCTGGTCTTTGTCGCCATCATCATCTCGCTCGGCGCCCTGATGGTCTCGGAATGGTTCGCCCGCCGCGCCGGCGCCCGCGTGCACGGAGCCTGACGATGCTGCGGGCCGAGGTCGAGAAGCAGCTCGGAGACTTCCGCCTTACGGCGGAGTTTGCGAGCACTGGCCGCGTCACGGCGCTGTTCGGCCCGTCGGGGGCCGGCAAGACCACCATCGTCAACATGATCGCCGGCCTGGTGCGCCCGGATCGCGGTCGCGTCGTTCTCGACGACACGGTCCTGTTCGACTCCACGGAACGGGTCGACATTCCCGCGTACCGGCGGCACATCGGCTACATCTTCCAGGAGGGACGGCTGTTTCCGCATCTGTCGGTCGCCCGCAACCTCGACTATGGCCGGTGGATGAACGGACTCACCTTCGATGCCGGCGAACAGGACCGCGTGGTTGCGCTGCTCGACATTGCCCACCTGCTCGATCGGCGGACCGGAAGGCTGTCGGGCGGCGAGCGCCAGCGCGTCGCCATCGGCCGGGCATTGTTGACGCGGCCACGATTGTTGCTGCTCGACGAGCCGCTCGCGTCGCTGGATGCCGCACGCAAGGCGGAAATTTTGCCCTACCTCGAACGCCTGCGTGACGAGAGTGGCGTGCCGATGGTCTATGTCAGCCATCAGGCCGACGAAGTACGCCGGATCGCCGGAACGGTCGTCCACATCGACGACGGCAAGGTGGCGGCGGTCGGCGGCGTTGAATTGCTGGGCCGTGTCACGGACGCGGTGCCGCGTGAAACGGTGCACCGCTGATCCGGGACCGTTCTAGACTGAGGCGGTCCCGGTTCTGCAGCGCATTACTTTGTGCTGCGCTGCGCCCGGGACACAAGTGCGGTAGGGTTCTTCAATGCACCCGCCGCAACGTATCGTCTGCCTCACCGAAGAGACCGTGGAAACGCTGTATCTCCTCGGCGAGCAGGACCGCATTATCGGCGTGTCCGGCTATGCAGTGCGTCCGCCGCAGGTGCGGCGCGAGAAGCCGCGAGTGTCGGCCTTCATCAGCGCCGACGTCCCGAAGATCCTCGCGCTCGAGCCCGATCTTGTCCTCACCTTTTCCGACCTGCAAGCCGACATCGCCGCGGAGCTCATCCGCGCCGGCGTCGCCGTGCATGCCTTCAACCAGCGTGACGTGGCCGGCATCCTGGCGATGATCCGCACCGTCGGCGCATTGGTGGGCGCCGTGGCAAAAGCGGATGCACTCGTCACGACACTGGCGCAGCGGGTTGAGGCTGCGAGCGCCTGCGCAGCAGCGCGGAAGCTCAAGCCGCGCGTCTACTTCGAGGAATGGGACGAGCCGATGATCTCCGGCATCGGCTGGGTCTCGGAGATGATTGCAGCCGCGGGCGGCATCGACGTGTTCGCCGACCTTGCGACCCAAAAGTCCGCCAAGAACCGCATCGTCTCCGCCGAGACGGTGATCGCCGCGCAGCCGGACATCATCATCGGCTGCTGGTGCGGTAAGAAATTCGTGCCTGCCAAGGTCATCGCCCGGCCAGGATTCGCGGCTATCCCGGCCGTGCGCGACGGCTGGCTCCGCGAGATCAAGGCGCCGCTGATCCTACAGCCCGGCCCGGCTGCACTAACTGACGGCCTCGATGCAATTAGAGCGATCGTCAACGCGTGGTCGCAAGACGCGACATGACGCCCGTGAGATAGTCCAGCGCGGCGATCAGCGCCGGCCCTCCGCACATCGTATAACGGCTCGGCAGCGCGATCCGCCGCTCAGGCGGGTAAAGCCCGCGCAGCGCCGGATGGGTCAGAAACAGCGCGCCCTGGTCGTCGGCACGCTCCGGCGGGTCCTTGAGCACCATGAGATCGGGGCGCAGCAGCAACACCCGCTCAAGCGACACATAGCCGCCATAACCGGCCGGCACGCCCGCCGGCGGACGAAGTCCCGCGGCGTCCAGGAGCGCCGCCGCAAGACTCGCCGGGCCTGCCGCGTAGCCGCCCCGCTCGACGATCAGTGCGGTACGGTCGGACGGCGGGCCGACCCCCTGAAGGCGCCGCACGGCGGCATCGAGTCGCGCAACCAGTGCCGCGCCGCGCTCCGGATGACCGAGCCGCTGCGCCATCCCGAGGATCTGCTTGCGGGCGGCGGCGAGGTCGGTCACCAGCGCAACCTCTTCCACCGGCAGGCCGAACCTGCGCAGCATCCGCTGGGTGGCACTGCGGTCGTTAGGTCCGACCAGCACCAGATCGGGCGAAAGCGCCACGGTGCCTTCCGCCTGCCAACCCAGTGTCGGGAACGGGCCCGCCTGCTCGGCCACGATCGAAAGCGACGGAATTTTGGCGTACGGCGACAGGCCGGCGATCTGCGCCGGATCGGCTAGCGCCACCGCGAGCTGATCGGCGCAGAGGTTGAAGGAAACGATGCGCTGGGGCGGCGAGGCGGCAATGGCCGTCGTGGCTGCCGACAGGATCGCCGCGATTACCGCAATGGCTTGTGTTGGAGGCCTCACCACGTCGTCATCCGGTCGAGCGGCTGCAAGCCGCGGGGGCCGGAATCCATAGCCACTGACCATGGTTATGGGTCCCCGCCTTCGTTCGCGGGACAACTCACCACGTTTGACAGGCGCCAGCAATCCCATTGGAGCGCAAGGGTGGAGCCTGTAGGAAGACGACGTGGGACAGGGCATGACGACACCGGCGACGCGTCGCGATCTTCGCCTCGACGGCGTGCTGCTGGCCGTGGTGTTGGTGTTGGCGCTCGCGTCGCTGATGGCCGGTTCGGCGCCGCTGTCGCCACAAGCGGTCCTGGCGGCACTCGCGGGCGACGAGAGTGTCGCCGGCGTGATCGTCCGCGAGATTCGGCTGCCGCGCACGCTGCTCGCGATGCTGATCGGCGCCACCTACGGGCTCGCCGGTGCAGCGCTGCAAGGTCTCGTACGCAATCCGCTGGCTGAACCGGCGCTGTTCGGCGCACCGCAGGCGGCCGCCGCCGGCGCCGCGCTGGTGATCGCCTTCGGGCTTGCCGGCGCCACGTCGCTCGCGGTGCCCTTCGCCGGCGTGGCCGGGGCCTTGATCTCGATCGGCGGGCTCGTCGCCATCGCCGGGCGGCGGGCAAGCCTGACGGTCACGCTGCTGGCCGGGCTGGCGTTGGCGAGCTTTGCCGGCGCAGCGACCGCCCTCGTCCTGAACCTCGCCCCCAATCCCTTCATCGCGCTGGAAATCGCCTTCTGGCTGCTCGGGTCGCTTCAGGACCGTAGCATCGATCACGTGGTCCTGGCCGTGCCGTTCTTTCTCGTGAGTTGGGTCGTGCTGGCGTCGCAGGCCGGCTCTTTCCGGGCGCTGACGCTGGGTGAGGATGCCGCCGCCTCGCTCGGCGTTGCCGTGGACCGCACCCGCATCGCCGTGGTGATCGGTGTTGCGCTCGGTGTCGGCGCGGCGGTCGCGGTCTCCGGCGCCATCGGCTTCATCGGCCTGGTGGCGCCGCATCTGGTGCGCCGAGCGGTCAGCTTCGATCCCGCGCGGGTAATGCTGCCGGCTGCGCTCGCCGGCGCGGCGCTGCTCACCGCCGCCGACATCGCGGTGCGGCTCGTGCCCGGCGCCATCGAGATCAAGCTCGGCGTCGTCACCGCCCTGATTGGCGTTCCGTTCTTCCTGGCCATGATCTTCAGCGAGCGGCGCACGCTGGAAGGAGCGCCGTCATGAGCGGCGAGTCGCCAGCGTTGCTTGCGGCCGAATCGGTTTCGGTCGCGCTCGGCGGCGTGGGCGTCGTGCACGGGGCGAGCCTGACGCTGCGCCCCGGCGAGATCGTCGCCCTGGTCGGCCCAAACGGTGCCGGCAAGACCACGCTCATGCGGGCGCTGACCGGCCTGCTCGCACCGGCCAGCGGCCAGCTCCTGGTCGGCGGACAATCGCTCGGCGGGATGACGCCGCGCGAGCGCTCCCGCCGCATCGCTTATCTGCCGCAGGGCCACGTCTTCCACTGGCCGATGGCCGTAGGCGACGTGGTGATGCTCGGACGGCATCCGCACGCCGATCCTTTCACGGGCACCACGGAAGCGGACCGCGCGGCCGTCGAGCGGGCGCTGGTGGCGACCACGACCGCCGCGTTTGCGGCGCGGCCGGTAACCTCGTTGTCCGGCGGCGAACGGGCGCGCGTCGCGCTGGCGCGGGCGCTGGCGACCGAGGCGCCGGTGCTGCTCGCCGACGAGCCGACTGCCTCCCTCGATCCGCGGCATCAGTTGGTGGTGATGGAGCTTTTGCGGCAGGCGGCGCACAGCGGCGGCGGCGTGCTGGCGATCCTGCACGATCTGACGCTGGCTGCGCGCTATTGTGATCGGGTGGTGATCATGGATCGCGGCCGTATCGTCGCCGACACAGCGCCGGCCGAGGCCCTCAATCCGGCCCGTGTCGCCGCCGTGTTTGGCGTCGAAACCGTTCATGTCGACATCGGCGAAGGCTTCGCGCCGCTGCTGCGACGGCCGCTCTGATCCGGATCAGCCACGGAGTGCCGCGAGCGCCCGCCGCGCCATCCGCTTGAGCCGCGCTATCAGGGACTGGGCCCCGACATCGTCATCGGGCTCGGCGAGCCGCAAACCGACCGTCGTGACGCGACCGCCCTCGACCCGATGCGCCAGCAGTCCGATCGGCCCGAGCAGCAGAGTGTCGTCCTGCTTGATGGGCCGGCGGCGTTCCTCGGCAAAATAGTCGGCGAGCGGCTTCTCCGTATGCTCGGGGGCAACCTGCAGGCCGTAGATTTCCGCAAGTGCGCCGAGCGTCACGTCGCCTGAAACGAAAAAATCCCCGAGCAGCCGCGGATCGGGCCGCGCCGGCGGCGGCATGTCGACGAAGAAGCGGTCGAGCGCCTGGGCCTTTTCCGGCGGCGCCAGCAGATAGATGTAATCGCCTTGGCGTACGGATTCGGCCTCCTCCGGGGTGAAGACACGCTCGTCGCGCACCACCAGCGACGGCTTCGCCCACGACGGCAGCAGCCCGCGGCGCAGATACGGGCTGTTGGCGGCGACGCTATAGCCAACCAGCTCCTGCGCCATCTGTCCGGGCAGATCGAGCTCGACGCGCTGCGGCAGCGGATCGGCGCGGGGGAACGCGATGTCGAGCTTGCGCGCGGCGACAGCGATGCTCCAGCCCTGCACCAGCAAAGAGAATAGAACGACGACGAAAGCGACATCGAAATACAGATAGGCAGCCGGGAGCCCGACCAGGAGCGGTATCGAGGCCAGGAAGATGCCGACCGCGCCGCGCAAGCCGACCCACGAAACGAATATCCTTTCCCTGAGTGAGAAACGATACGGCGCGAGACACAGGAAGACAGCGACAGGGCGCGCGATCAGCGTAAGCGCAAGTGCGACGATGAGAGCTGGGCCGATACTGCTGACAAGCCGCTCCGGCCACACCAGCAGGCCAAGCAGGACGAACATCACGATCTGGGCAAGCCAAGTCGTTGCGTCGAGAAACACGCCGATCGAATTATGAGCTCGGGTCGGTCGGTTGCCGACGATGAGGCCGGCCAGATAGACCGCGAGGAAGCCGGACGCCTGCAGCGACGCGGCCAGGCCGAAAACAACCAGAGCGCCAACAGCGACGAACGGCGCATGCAGCCCCTGCTGAAGGCCGATGCGATTTAGAAACAGCACGATGGCCTTGCCGGCGACGTAGCCGATCAGCCCCCCGAGGATCGCCTGCCTTGCGATGGTCACCGCGATGACGTCCCAGGATTGATTGCCGAGCAGCAGGATTTCAACCAGCAACACCGTAAGAAAGATCGCCGCCGGATCATTGGTGGCGGATTCGATTTCCAGGGTCGCGCCGACACGGGGCCGCAGTCGCAGCCCGTGTGCATGCAAGAGGAAGAAGACGGCTGCCGCATCCGTCGAGCCGACCACCGCTCCGACCAGCAGGGCCTCGGTCCAGCCGAGGTCGAGCACGAAACGAGCGACCGGGGCCACAAGAGCCGTCGTGACCACCACTCCGACCGTTGCCAGAAGGACCGAGGGACCGAGCACGGTTCGAAAGGTCTGAAGACGGGTGCGGAAGCCGCCGTCGAACAGAATCAGCGCGAGCGAAATCGAGCCGACCAAATAGGCCGTTTGTACATCATTGAACACGATGCCGCCCGGACCGGCCTCGCCCGCCAGCATGCCGAGCAGAAGGAAGACCAGCAGCAACGGTGCGCCGAAACGCATCGCGATCAGGCTCGACAAAATGCCGACCAGCAGCAGCATGGCGCCTAGCAGAATGACGAGGCTGACGGTGTCTAGCGATTGCATCGATGACGGCTCGTCCTGTTATAGCGGAACGTTGGCCCGATTCCGCAACCGGAAACTTGCCCAAATGAGCGGTTCTCGACGCGTTCGAAGGCGGCCAGGCGGTGGACCAGGCGCATTCGGCGGATTCGGCGCTGTCGATCATCGCCCGGGCGCATTCCGAGGAGCAGGTCCTGACGAAGCAAGGCGCAACGCTCGTGATCATGCCCGGCGCCTAACTCACCTAACAGAGGCGGGGGTTTCCTTTCACCGCGATACTGCGCAGCATGCGAACCGCCGAATTCGCCGCCACCGCTGACGCCTCATGCCCGACCCGGTCGCAAAGGCCCCACTGCGGACGCTGTTGCTCGGGCTCGCCTGCGGCATCGCAACGGCACTGTTCTGGGCATTGGGCCTGGTCGCCGCCAAGCACGGTATCGCCAGCGGGCTGGGGCCGGCCGACATCGCCCTGCACCGCAATGTCTGGGTCGGCGCGGCGCTGCTGCCCGTGCTGGCGCTGCGAGGCGGCCTGCGCGATCTCGGCGGTATCGGTTGGCCGCGCGGCATCGGGCTGATGATCTTCGGCGGGGTGCCCTTCGCGATCCTCAGCTACTCGGGATTCATGCTGGTTCCGCTCGGCCATGGCGGGGTGATCCAGCCCTCCTGCGCGGCGCTCGGCGGCATCGTTCTGTCGGCCCTGGTGCTGCGCGAGCCGACGCCGGCCTGGCGTGTCAGCGGCGCGCTCGCAATCGTCGCCGGGCTGATGCTGCTCGGCTGGGAAGCGCTCGCCACCATCGGCTCCCACGGTATTCTCGGCGACCTCACTTTCGCGAGCGCAGGCCTGAGCTTCGCGGTGTTCGGTCTGATGCTGCGGTCGTGGCGCATTCCGCCGATGCGGGCGGTCGCCATCGTCAGTGTCTTGTCGCTCGCCTACGTACCCGTGCACTGGGCGGTATTCGGTTTCGGACGCATCATCGCTGCCGGTTGGGCCGAGAACCTGCTGCAGATCGCCGCGCAGGGTGTGTTCGCCGGGTCCTTGTCGATCTATCTGTTTACCCGGACGGTTATCCTGCTCGGCGCCAGCCGTGCCGCATTGTTCCCGGCGCTGGTACCGGCCCTGACGCTGCTGCTCGGCTTCCTGACTCTGGGCGATGTTCCGACGCTGATTCAGCTCGCCGGCCTCGTCATTGTCGGCGTCGGGTTCCGGCTGGCGATGAAGTAGGGGCGACCCTCGTGGTCGCCCGCGCTAAGGGCGGGCACAAGGCCCGCCCCTACTCCGGCCCCGCATATTTACCGGCGGTGTCGGGGAACAGCGCCTTGACGATCTTGAACTTGGAGATGTCGGCGGTCGCATCCATGTGCAGGAAGATCGCCGCATCGCGGAAGATCTTCTCCACGCCGAAATCGAGCATCACGCCGTTGCCGCCGTGCAGTTCCAGGCAATGCTGCGCGACCTTCACGATCTCCTCCGAGGCGAACACCTTGACCATGTTACACAGCACGTCGGCGTCCGGCGTGTTTGCGTCCACCGCCTCCGAGGCGCGTGCAAGCAGCGCTCGCACCGCCTCCAGCCGCGTCGCCATGTCGGCGAGCCGCAACGCCACCGCCTGATGCTTGATCAGGATGCGGCCGCCCTGCACATAATTCTGCACATAGTCGGAGGCGACCTCGTAGGCGCGCATGCCGACACCGAGATTCTTCGACGCCTGGATGATCTTGCCGGGACGGAAGTAGACGCCGGCCTTGCCGAGCGCGTCGTTCTCGACCAGCAGGTGGTCGGCCGGCACGCGCATGTCCTCGAACACCAGCTCGCCGTTATTCATGAAGCGGCAGCCCATGGTCTCGTTGCAGCGGGCAACCGTCAGCCCCGGCGTGTCGCGCGGCACCAGGAAGCTCGACGTGCCTTGCAGCATGCCAACCTTGGTATTGGTGTTGGCGTAGACCACGTAGAGCCCAGCGTCGTAGCCGTTGGAGATGAACTGCTTGCGGCCGTTGATCACCCATGAATCGCCGTCGCGCACCGCGCGCGTCTGCATCGCAGCTTCCGGCACGTTGTAGGGCAGCCAGCGGTCGGACGCACCGCGCGGCTCGGTGAGGCAGTGCGCGAGCAGGAACTGCGGGTCTTCGACCAGGCGCTTGAACCATTTTTCCTGCAGGTGCTTCGGCGCGAGGTTGCGCAGCAGCACCGAGACCTTCCAGTTCTGCACTAGCTTGTCGGCAAGCCCGGAATCGCCGCGCGCGATCTCCTGCGAGATCAGCGCGAAGGTCTGCACCTCGGCGGCGGGGTCGAGCTCGAGTCCGCCATATTCCTCCGGCACGCCGAGCGTGCGGATGCCGATCCGGTCGGCACCTTCGAGGATTTCCGGCGGCAGCCGGTCCTCCGGAGTCATCACCCATTCGCGTTGCCAGTGTTGGCGGATGAACGGGATAACGACGTCGTCGACAAAGCCACGGCACGACTGCCGCATCAGGCGTTGTTCTTCGGACAGGCCGTGGTCGTGCATCGTCGTCCCTCCAATGACTCGCCACCCTCGCCGCTTGCTCGGCGTAACCCTCTCCCCTTGAGGGAGATGGTGGCTGAGCGCCGATAGGTGCGAAGCCGGGTGAGGGGTCTCTTCGCAAGAATTACTTGCGTTATCGCAGAAGAGGTTCTTGCGAAGAAGACCCCTCATCCGGCTCGCGCTCGGATTCCCTCCGCGCGAGCCACCTTCTCCCTCAAGGGGAGAAGGAAGCGCGCCCGTGGCCCGGCCTCGATTTCACTGTTAAAATTGCTCCTAGGGTCTTTGCGCGGGGGACAAACGGCAGCGGCAAGGGCAATCCAAGGACAGAGGCCATGAAAACCAGCACTGAGCGAATCCTCACCACCCACACCGGGTCTTTGCACCGTCCGAAGGACCTGGAGGAACTGTTCCGCAAGAAACTCGCGGGCGAGCCCCACGACGAGGCCGCGTTCGAGCAGCGGCTGCGCAGCGGGGTTGCCAAGGTCGTCAAGAAGCAGGCCGACATCGGTATTGACATCATCGACGACGGCGAACTCAGCAAGGTCGACTTCTTCAGTTATGCCAAGTACCGGATGGAGGGGATCGAGCAGCGCCCGGTGCCCAAGCAGAGCGACCAGACCAGGGGCGTCAACAAGTTCCTGCATCCGGCGATGAAGTCGGTGATGTCGTCGGTCGCGTTGCGGCAGCGCTTTGCCGAATTCTACGCGGATACCGAGCCGCCAACGGGCGTCACCTCGCCGCCCAACGTCATCCAGATGTACCTGCCGGTGGGATCGGCCGTCGAGCCGCCGGCGATCTACGCCTGCGTCGGCCCGCTGAAGTACAAGAAGGCGCAGGTGCAGCGCGACATCGACAACTTCAAGGCGGCGCTCGCGGGCGTGACCGTGGAGGAGACGTTCATGCCGGTCGTCGCGCCGGCGATGTTCGCCACGCGCCACATCAACGAATACTACAAGTCGGACGAGGACTACTACTTCGCCATTGCCGACGTTCTGCACGAGGAATATTCGGCGCTGGTCGATGCTGGCTTCCTGATCCAGATCGACGATGTCTCGCTCCCGGGCCGCTATCGCATTCAGGTTCCGGATGAGGGAATGGAGGCATTCAAGGCCTGGATGGACCTGGCGGTGCGGGCACTCAATCATGCGCTGCGCGGTATCCCCGAGGAGAAGGTGCGATATCACCTGTGCTGGTCGTCGCAGAATGCGCCGCACACCGACGACGCGCCGCTTTCGGATCTCATGGAGGCGATGCTAAAGATCAACGCGCAGGGCTACCAGGTCGAAGCGTCCAACGTGCGGCACGGTCACGAATGGATGACCTGGAAGGAGTTCAAGATTCCGGATCACAAGATCGCCATGCCGGGCGTCATCTGCCATGCCACCAACGTGGTCGAGCATCCGGAATATGTGTCGCAGCTCATCCAGAAATACACCGACGTGCTCGGGCGCGAGCGGGTCATCGCCGCGACCGACTGCGGCTTCCGCTGGCGGGTGCATCCGCAGATCGCCTGGGCGAAGCTCGAAGCGCTGGTGGAAGGCGCCAGGCTCGCGAGCAAAGCCTTGTGGCGGCAGTGAACCGCGGGCTGCGGCGGGCGAGGCGCGCCCGCGATAGTCCGGCAGGCTTAGGTGTTGAGGGCAATCAAGCCGCGCGAGGGCGGCATGATCCGCACGCACTGTCGGTGTTGTGTTGTCGGGCCGCGCCGCGGGTTAAGCCCCTCCCCCTTGCGGGGAGGGGCTTAACCCGCGGCACCGTCCGATTCAAGCGGCACCGTCCGATTCAAATTGTAACGTCGTACTTGCGGAAGCGCCTGTCGTAGACGCGTCGTCAAATCGCCTTCCGGGTGCTCAGGAATTCACCCATCCGGTCGAGCGCCTTCAAAATATTCTCCGTCGAATTCGCGTAGCTGAGCCGCACATAGCCTTCCGCCAGTACGCCGAAATCCGGACCGCCGATGATCGCGACGCCGGCGTCGTCGAGCAGCGACGACGCCAGCGGCTTCGCCGGCCAGCCGGTCCGGCTGACGTTGGGGAACGCGTAGAACGCGCCCTTGGGCGTCGCGCACGACACGCCCGGCAGCTTGTTGAGACCCGCCACCACGACCTTCCGCCGCCGGTCGAACTCGGCGACCATCGCGTCGACGGCGTCCTGCGGGCCGGTGAGCGCGGCGATGCCGGCATATTGCGCCGAAGCATTGACGCAGGAATATAGGTTCACGGCGAGCTTACGCGCGTAGTCGTGGAGCTTGCCGGGCCAGATCGCATAGCCGAGCCGCCAGCCGGTCATCGCATAGGTCTTGGACCAGCCGTTGAGCAGGATCAGCCGGTCGCGGATTTCCGGATAGGACAACAGGCACACATGCGTCTCGCCATCGTACACCATCTGATCGTAGATCTCGTCCGACATCACCGCCACGTCGGGCCAGCGCGCGAGCCCGGCGACCAGTTTGTCGACTTCCGCCTTGGGCGTGACGCCGCCGGTCGGGTTGGCGGGCGAGTTGAGGATCAACAGGCGCGTCTCACGCGTGATCAGCGACAGTGTCTCTTCCGCCGAGAAGGCGAAGCCGTTCTCCTCGCGGATCGGCACCGGCACGGGGCGTGCGCCGGTGTACTCGATCATCGAGCGGTAGATCGGGAAGCCGGGGTCGGGATAGAGGATGTCGGCGCCGGGCTCGCCGAGCATCAGGATCGACATGAACATGGTCGGTTTGCCGCCCGGCATGATCATCACCTCGTCCGGCGACACAGTCACAGCGAAGCGCTTGTCCAGGTCTGCGGCCACCGCCTCGCGCAGCGGCAGGATGCCGACCGCCGGCGTATAGCCGTGGTGGCCGTCGCGCAGCGCCTTTACCGCCGCCTCGACGATGTGCTCGGGCGTGCGGAAGTCCGGCTGGCCAATGCCGAGATTGATGATGTCGCGGCCTTGGGCGGCGAGATGAGTGGCGCGGGCGAGTACTGCGAAGGCATTCTCCTCGCCGATGCGATCGAAGGCCGCGATGGTGCGAAGCATGACGTTTCCTCGTGGTTATCGTTGGGCTATTAGCGACCGGCTCGTTCCGGCGTCAACTGTCCGCGCGGGTGTTGACAGACGGGCCAACCGGGAAGGAAACTCCGGCATCGATCAACAAATCCCGCATCAGCGGGCCGGGAGGGACATCATGAGAATCCGCACTGTGTTGCTGGCTGCCACCGTTGCCGCGGTGACAGGCACAACGACATCGGCGGCGGCGCAGGAAACGATCCGACTGCGGATCGCCTCCGGCCACCCGCCGGTCAATACCTACGCCAACCTGATGCAGAACTTCTTCGGGCCGGAGGTGACCAAGCGGGTCGCCGCCAGGACCAAGCACAAGGTCGAGTTCGTGCACGGCTACGGCGGCGCCATGGTCAAGGTCGCCGACACGCTGGAAGGCGTACAGGCGGGCATCATCGACATCGGCGGTTTCTGCTTCTGCTTCGAGCCGTCGAACCTGCCGCTGCATGCGTTCCAAGTGATGCTGCCGTTCGGCACCATGGACCCGGTGACGAGCCTAAAGGTCGCGCGCGCCGTCTATGACAAGGTCCCGTACATGTCGAAAGTGTTCGAGGACAAGTTCCGGCAGAAGCTGATCGCGCTGATCGCCGACAATGGCTACAACCTCGGCACCACCATGGAGTGGAACAACGTCTCCGACCTCAAGGGCGTGAAGCTCGCCGGCGCCGGGCTCAATCTGAAATGGCTGGAATTCGCCGGCGCGGTGCCGGTGCAAGGCTCGCTGGTGGAAGCTTATCAAGGTCTGCAGACCGGCGTCTACAATGGTTGGATCATGTTCCCGTCCGGCTACGTCAACTTCAAGCTCTATGAAAAAGGCAAGTACTACACCGAGATCGGCTTCGGCGCGATCACCTGGCATGGCCTGACGATCAATTCGGCGCGCTGGAGCAAGCTGCCGAAGGAGGTGCAGGACATCATCCTCGAAGTCGCCAAGGAGTACGAGGCGCTTACCGGCACCGTGAACAAGGAGAGCTATCCGAAGCAGGTCGCCGAGCTGAAGGCCAAGGGCGCGATCGTTCGCACGCTGCCGGACAAGGTGCGGCAGGACTGGGCGCAGTCGCTCGCCGCCTGGCCGGCGCAGATGGCCAAGGATCTTGACGGCAAGGGCCTGCCGGGCTCGCAGGTGCTGGACATCGCGTTGCAGGCGGCCGAGGCCAACGGCCACAAGTGGCCGGTGCGCTACAAGATGAAGTGACGGCTCTTCCCTCTCCCCGCTTGCGGGGAGAGGGAATCGTGGAGAGACACAGTGTTCCATCACATCACCGATCGTCTGGTGCACGTGCTGCTCGCCGCGGCCGCGCTGCTCACCTTCGGCCTGAGCTTCCTCGTCGTCGCCGACGTGATCGGGCGCGACGTGTTCAACAGCCCGGTCAAAGGCACGCCCGAAATCGTTTCGATGTCGATCGTGATCATCTGCTTCCTCCTCGCCGGCTATGCGGTCCAGAGCGGTGCGATGCTGCGGACCGATGTCCTCGCCAGCATTGTCGGGTCGCGGCTGAACATCGTCTCGGCCCTTGCGAGCGGTGTGCTGGGCACCGCGTTCTTCGGGCTCATCGTCTGGGGCAGCATCGAGCCGCTGCAGCACGCCTGGTCGAGCGGCGAGTTCGAAGGCGAAGGCGCGCTGCGGGTGCCGGTCTGGCCGGCCCGGCTGGTGGTCATGTTCGGCGCACTGCTCGTGGCGTTGATCTATCTCGGCCGAACCATCACATCCATCCGCGCGATGGCGCGCGGCGAAACCGGAACGGACTGAACACGGACGGCGCAGCCGCCGTCGCAGGATCGCAAGACGATGCTTCAAAGCACCGACATGATCGTGATCGTCGTGGTCGTGCTGGCGCTCGTCTTCGGCGGCGTGCACATCGCCGTAGCGCTCGGCGTGACGGCGGTGCTCGGCGTCTATCTGATGCTGGGCGACATCGAGGTCGTTCGCACCTTCGTCGCCAACACCGCCTACGAGGCGCTGCGCGACTACGTCTTCGCGGTCATTCCGCTGTTCATCCTGATGGGCGACTTCGTCGCCAAGTGCGGCGCAGCGCGGGATCTCTACACCCTCGGCAACCGGCTGAGCCGCTGGCTGCCGGCACGCCTGGCCGTCGCGACGATCATTTCGAATGCGCTGTTCGCCTTCGTCACCGGCGTCAGCATCGCCGCCGCCGCGGCGTTCTCGCGCATCGCCTATCCGGAAATGCAGCGCTTCGGGTACGAGCGGAAATTCTCGCTCGGCTGCATCGCCGGCAGCGCCTGCCTCGGCATGCTGATCCCGCCGTCGGTGCTGATGATCGTCTGGGCGGTACTGACCGAACTCTCGCTCGGCAAGCTGTTCCTGGCGGGCGTGCTGCCGGGCCTGCTGCTGACCGCATGCTTCATCATCTACGTGGTGGCCGCGGCGCTGCTTAATCCAGCGATCGTCGGCGAAGGCGGCGGCAAGGTCGTGGCGCCGGCGCCGCTGAGCGCTGCGGTGACCGGTGAGGACGAGCCGCTGGGGCCGCTGCTGCTCAGCACCGGCCTCGTCCTGGTCCTGATCGCCGGCGTGCTCTGCGGCATCTGGTTCGGCTTCTTTACCCCGACCGAAGGGGCCGGCGTCGGCGCGGTCGCCGCCTTGCTGCTCGCGGTGGCCAAGGGCATCACGCCGCGCGAGGTCTGGGAGGTCATCCTCAACGTCGGACGCACGACCGGACCGCTGCTGCTGCTGCTGTTCTGCGCGCAGCTCTATTCGCGCGTGCTGTCGATGACCGGCTTCACCGAAACGGCCAAGAACTTCCTCCTCGCCACCGGCACCGGAGCCTACGGCATCCTCGCCATGATGCTGGTGATCTGGATCATGCTCGGCTGCCTGATCGATTCGATCTCGATCATCCTGCTGACGGTTCCGATCTTCCATCCGATCGCGGCGCAGCTCGGGATCGACCCGCTGGCATTCGCCATCATCGGCATCCTGGCGGTCGAGACCGGGCTGCTGACGCCACCGTTTGGGCTGCTCGTGTTCACCGTCAAGGCGGCGGCGCCGGACCGCGAGGTGCAGCTCAGCGAGATCTTCAGGGGCTCGGTTCCATATTGGCTGATCCTGATTCTGGTGATCATTGCCTTGGTTGTCTTTCCGCAGATCGCAACGTTCCTGCCGCACCTATAGATGACCGCACGCGCAAGACGCCATTCACCGGAGTCAATCCGCCATGCCGACCGTCGCAGAAAAACGCCGCACCTTCCGTGAGCTGCACGCCAGCGGCTGCTTCGTCTTGCCCAACCCCTGGGACATCGGCAGCGCGCGCTACCTGCAGCACCTCGGCTTCAAAGCGCTGGCCTCGAGCAGCGCCGGCTTCGCCTTTGCGCAGGGCCGGCCCGACGGCGCGGTGGCCCGCGAGACGATGCTCGCGCACTTCCGCGAGCTGGTCGACGCCACCGACGTACCGATCAATGCGGACTTCGAAACCGGCTTCGCAGCCGACGCCGCGGGCGTGGGCGAGAGCGTGCGGCTGTGCGTTGCAACCGGCGTCGCCGGGCTGTCGATCGAAGATTCCACCGGCGACAAGGCGAATCCGCTCTTTTCCGTCGAGGACGCGGTCGCCCGTATGCGAGCGGCGCGCACAGCAATCGACGCTGCCGGCGGCGATACGCTGCTGATCGGACGCGCCGAATGTTTCCTCGTCGGCCGCCCCGACCTCGACGAGACCATCCGCCGGCTCAAGGCCTATGCGGAGGCGGGCGCCGATTGTCTCTATTCACCCGGTATCCGCACCGCTGAGCAGATCGAAGCCGTGGTGAAAGCGGCGGCGCCGAAGCCGGTCAACCTGCTGGTGGGTTATGCCAGCGAACTGACGGTCGCCGACTATGCGGCGATGGGCGTACGCCGCATCAGCATCGGCGGTGCGATGGCGCGCTCCGCCTGGGGCGGATTCATCCGCGCGGCAAGACAACTTGCCGATGGCCGCTTTGGCGGATTGGCGGATGCGGCGCCGCATGCGGAGCTCAGCACCTTTTTTCGCGAGGACCTGGCGCAGAGGACGTCAAAGTAATGTCCGCCTCGGAGCCGGAGCCGCAGACCGGACAGCCCGTCGGCGCCCACGTCGATACGACGCCCGCGCGGCGGCCTGCGCCTGTCGTGCTGCAAGGGCGCTACGGACGCGTCGAGAAGCTGGCGATGGCGCATGCGGCCGGTCTCTGGGCCGCCTGCGCCGGCCACGATACAATCTGGACTTACATGTCGAGCTACGGGCCGTTCGCCGACGCGGCGGCGTTCTCGCAATGGGTCGCGAGCCGCGTCCCGCTCGAGGACCCGTACTCCTTTGCGATCGTCGATAGCGCAGGCCACGCCGCCGGCATCGCGACGCTGATGGAAATCCGCCCGGCGATGCGGTCGATCGAGGTCGGCCACATCGTGTACTCTCCTGCCCTTCAGCGCACACCGCTCGGCACCGAAGCACAATACCTGCTGGCACGCCACGCGTTCGAGACGCTCGGCTACCGCCGCTACGAGTGGAAATGTAATGCGCTCAACGCCGCCTCGCGGCGCGCCGCATTGCGCTATGGATTTGTGTTCGAGGGAATCCTGCGGCAGCAGATGATCGCCAAGGGCCGCAACCGCGACACAGCCTTTTTCTCGATGCTTGATTCCGAGTGGCCGGCGCGCAAGGCGGCGTTCGAGCGCTGGCTCGCGCCGGAGAACTTTGATGCCGATGGGCGGCAGCGGATGAGCTTGAGGGCGTTGAATGCAAACTCGGTGTCGGCACCGGGCTGAAGCTTGCAAGGCTGTCGTCCCGGCCGAGTGAGCGAAGCGAACGAGAGCCAGGGCCCATGTATCCCTGCATCAGTTGCTTCGATGTGGCGGTTGCATCTTGCGAATTGCAGCACAGGGACATGTGGGTCCCCGTTCTCCGCGCCCTTCGGCGCTGCGGCCGGGATCACATGCTGATATGTAGTGCCGCATGCAATTCCCCACTCCCCTCATCCCCGCCACGCTGGTGCGCCGCTACAAGCGTTTCCTCGCCGACGTGATGCTGCCGAGCGGCGAGACCATCACCGCCCACATCGCCAATCCGGGCGCGATGCTCGGCCTTGCCATGCCCGGCGCGCGCATCTGGCTCTCGAAGTCGGACAACCCGGCGCGCAAGCTGGCGCATAGCTGGGAGCTGGTCGAGGTCGACTTCGGCGCCAGCCTTGAGCTGGTCGGGGTCAACACCGCCCGCCCGAACGCACTGATCGCCGAGGCGCTGGCCGCCGGCACGATTGCCGAGCTCGCCGGCTACGCGTCGGCGCGCCGCGAGGTGAAGTACGGCCGCAGGTCGCGGGTCGATTTCCTGCTCGAAGCGCCCGGCCGCCCGCCCTGCTACGTGGAGGTCAAGAACGTGCACCTGATGCGTGCGCCGGGACTTGCCGAATTCCCGGACAGCGTGACGGCCCGCGGCGCCCGCCATCTCGACGAGCTGGCCGACGTGGTCGCGGCCGGCGGCCGGGCGGTGATGCTGTTCCTGATCCAGATCTGCTCGGCAAAGCGCTTTGCGCTCGCCCGCGACATCGATCCCGCCTACGGGGTGGCATTCGATCGCGCCCGGGCGCACGGCGTCGAGGCCATCGCCTACCGTTGTAGCATCACGAGCGCGGCGCTGACCGTGACAGAGCCGGTGCCGATCGTGGTCTAAATTCTTTGTTTGAGCATGATCTTATCCGAAAACCGATTGGCCACGTTTCGAGGATCGTGCTCTGAGCTTGCGATGGTGCCATTCTTGCTTACATTTCCAACCAAGTCTGCTGGGTCACGCCGCGGGATAATCGTATGAACTACGTCGATGCGGCGGTGGCGCCGCTGCGCAAGACCGGCCAGATCAAGATTCATGGCGCGGTCGCCTTCGAGGGCATGCGCAAGGCGGGCCAGTTGGTCGCCGAATGCCTCGACATGCTGACCGCCGAAATCCGGCCCGGCGTCCCCACCGAGCGGCTCGACCGGCTGGTGTTCGAGTTCGGCTGCGATCACGGCGCCGTTCCGGCCACGCTGATGTATCGGGGCTACCGCCGCTCGACCTGCACTTCGATCAACCACGTGGTCTGTCACGGCATTCCGGGCGAGAAGCCGCTCAGGGACGGCGACATCGTCAATGTCGACGTCACCCTGATCCTCGACGGCTGGCACGGCGATTCCAGCCGGATGTACCCGGTCGGCGAGGTGCCGCGCCGCGCCGAGCGGCTGATCGAGGTCACCCACGAGGCTATGATGCGCGGCATCGCCGTGATCAAGCCGGGGCGGACCACCGGGGACATCGGCGCGGCCATCCAATCGTTCGTCGAGGGGCAGCACATGAGCGTGGTGCGCGATTTCTGCGGCCATGGCCTCGGCCGGCTGTTCCACGACGAGCCGAACATCGTGCATGTCGGCCGCCCGGGCGAAGGCATCGTGCTCAAGCCGGGCATGTTCTTTACCGTCGAGCCGATGATCAACCTCGGCCGCCCGCATGTGAAGGTACTGTCCGATGGCTGGACCGCGGTCAGCCGCGACCGTTCGCTGTCGGCGCAGTTCGAGCACACAGTCGGCGTGACCGCCGACGGCGTCGAAATATTCACGCTGTCGCCGCGGGGTCTGCACCACCCGCCCTATCAGGATAGCCATACAGCGGCCGCCGGCACCAGCCGCTAACTCGTGGTTGCAAAAGCTGCCATTCCCGTCATCCTTATGCGCCCGCCGCTGATCCCGCCGGGCTGACTGGGGCGTGGCCGCACGGTTAGACGAATGGACGAAAAAAAGAGCTCCGCGAGCGGACTTGCGGAAGCGCCGCACTACTACGGTCACCGCGAACGATTGCGGACCCGCTTTCGCGAAGCCGGCGCCGAGGCCCTCACCGATTACGAACTGCTCGAAGCCGTGCTGTTCCGGGCCCTACCGCGCCGCGACGTCAAGCCGCTGGCAAAGACGCTGATCGCCACCTTCGGATCATTCGCCGAAGTGATTTCCGCCCCGGCCACCCGGCTCGCCGAGATCAAGGGGGTCGGCGAGTCGGTCATCACGGACCTCAAGATCGTGCACGCGGCGGCCAACCGGCTCGCCAGGGGCGAGGTGAAGCGGCGGCCAGTGCTGTCGTCGTGGTCGGCCGTACTCGATTACTGCCGCACCGTGATGGCATTCGCCGAGAAGGAGCAGCTGCGCGTGCTGTTCCTCGACAAGCGCAACCAGCTGATCGCCGACGAAGTGCAGCAGACCGGCACCGTCGATCACACGCCGGTCTATCCGCGCGAGGTGGTGAAGCGCGCGCTGGAACTGTCTGCCACCGCCATCGTGCTGGTGCACAACCATCCCACT
>WHTM01000071.1 GCA_009377755.1 Hyphomicrobiales bacterium
GTCACGGCGGCGCCGACCGGCGCCGGCTGCGGCTCGTCGCGCATCGGGTCGTTGGAGAGATCGTCGAGATTGCGCAGCGTCATGCTGGCCATGGGTTCCTCCCGTCGCTTGATCGGCAACTTCCGCAAAGTTTTGCGGAAGTTGCCAGCCTACCCCATCGCCGCGCTTACCGTAAGCAAGCGGTGCTTAACATCGCGGCAAGACCCGCCGGGCAACTCGGCGGGGCTTAAGACGAAGGCCCCGGTTGATCTCCGGGGCCTTGGCGGGCCCAAAAGGGGCCAGGCTGGGGGAGGGCCCGATAACTGGGGCCGCCTTGGTGCCCAGTAAAGCTCGGAAAGCCGCCGTGTCGCAAGCCCGTCCGGGTTTTCGTTGTTGGACGCGACAATCGGGCGCAATTGGCCGGAAATGCGGACGTGGGTATGGACGGATGAAAGCTAAACCAACATCAGAAAGTTGTATGTTTTCAATTACTTAAAGTACATACTGGCGGAAGGGGTGGGATTCGAACCCACGAGAGAGTTGCCCCTCTGCCGGTTTTCAAGACCGGTGCCTTAAACCACTCGGCCACCCTTCCGTGCTGATCGCCGACGCGGTAGCAGAGGGCCGGGGAGGGTGGAAGGCCCAATCTTTGTGAGTCCCGCGACGCCAGCTTGTAGACGCGCGCCAACGGCTTAACTGATGCGATCGGCTGTCTGGGTCCGCGTCAGAGGGCGCGAGCGATTGGCAGGGCTTCTCCTCGATTTGACGGCCGTCGCGCCGGATGCCGCGCATATCGACACCAGCCGCGCGGCGAGTTCCACCCGGCGCCCGTCCGGAAGCTGAACGTAGCGGTGCATCAGGGTCATGCCCTTCACCGATCCGCGTGCCTCGACGACGTAGGTCGATCCGACCGGAAACCGCTTTGGCAACCGCGCAGACGTCCGAGCCATTGTGCTCTCCTCTGGTTGCTTCCCGCATTGACGTTGCAATGTGAAGCCTTCATGAGAAGTTTCGACCCGGTTCGGCTTATCCTCGCTATCCACTGACCCCTGCGCACGCCGGACCGCGTGACGGATCCGCGCGGTGCACGGTAAAGGGGCGTTAACTATCTCAGGAGCACATCGTTAACGTCGCGCGTCCGCGCCCCATTTCCGCCGGCTTCCGCCCGCGGTATGGTCAATGACTCGGCCGTCGGCGAATGTCTGGACGGGATTGGGGTACGAGGATACCGCGGATGATGGGGCGCAAAGGGGACATCAACGCATTTGTGCCGATCGCGAGGGTCGCTTGCGTCGCGGCCGGCTGTCTCGTTCTCGCCCAATGCTCCGGCAAGGTCTCCGGCAGGATCGACCCCAAATACGGGGTCGCCGCCAGTCCGCGGGTGGTCGAGCCCGGTCAGCCGGTTCCGAAGGGCGGCGGTGTCTATCGGGTTGGCAAGCCGTATGTGGTCGCCGGCCGCACCTATGTGCCGCAGGAAAGCCGCCACTATCGCGCCGAAGGCCTCGCCTCGTGGTACGGCGAGGATTTCCATGGCCGTCTGACTGCGAACGGCGAAGTCTTCGACATGCATTCGATTTCTGCCGCCCATCCGACGCTGCCGATCCCGAGCTATGTGCGCGTCACCAATCTACGCAACAGCCGCTCGATCGTCGCCCGCGTCAACGACCGAGGCCCGTACCACGGAAATCGCGTCATCGACGTTTCGGCGCGGACCGCCAAGCTGCTCGGCTTCCGCGATCACGGCATCGCGCGGGTGCGGGTCGAGTACGTCGGCACAGCATCCCTCTCTGGCTCGGACGACCGGAAGCTGGTCGCCACTCTGCGCGAGAACGGCCCGGCGCCGGCACCGTCGCGGGTCATGCTCGCATCGGCCAAGCCGTTTGTGCCGCGGGCCGATGAGCCGGTGCGCCGCTCGCGTGGCCCGACGCCGGTGCCGCAGGCGCGGCCGTTCGCGATGGGCGATGACGATGCGACAACCGAAACTGAGGTCGCATCGCGCGATACGGCCCGCGGGCAGCCAGGCGAGTTGGCGCCGGCGGCACGCGTCGCAAGAACCATGGGCTCGGCGCCGGCAATGACGTGGGTGACGGGTCCGTCGGGTGTACCGTCGTCGGGCGTGGTGCGCGGACCAGAGCCGACCTCCGCCTATGCGCCGCAGGGCGGCGCCTCGTTCATCAGCGGACGCGGCCTATATTGAGTCCGGCGGACGCTTTGACGCCGCGCCGGCAACACGCGAAAATCTGGGCCGGCGGTGGGATACAGCTGAAAGGATGCAGCTGATGCCAGTCTCGTTCAACATGCCGTGGTTGCGATCGACCGCTGCCGCGGCGGCGATGCTGATTGCGGCCACCGCCGTGGCCTCGGCACAGTCGCGTTCCGCCGACAAGAAGGACGAGGGCTCCCGCACCAGCGCGCCGCAAGCCATCCTGATCGAGGCCGACAGCGGCAGCGTGCTGTTCGAACGCAACGCCGATGAGCCGGTTCGTCCGGCCAGCCTCGCGAAGCTGATGACGGCGGAGTACGTTTTCAACGAGATCAAGCAGGGCCGCCTCAAGCTCGACGACGAGTTCACCATCAGCGAGGACGCATGGCGCCGCGGCGGCGCGCCGTCGCGGACCTCGTCGATGTTCGCGGCGGTTCACAGCAAGGTGCGGGTCGAGGATTTGCTGCGCAGCGTCATCATCCAGTCCGGCAACGACGCCAGCATCGCGCTGGCAGAGGGGATCGCTGGCAACGAGCGGACCTTTGCCGAGCGCATGACCAAGCGGGCGAATGAGCTTGGACTGACCAAGTCTCGGTTCATGAATGCGACCGGCCTGCCGGACCCCGACCAGCGGGTCACCGTGCGCGAACTTGCAAAACTCGCGCAGCATGTCATCCAGACCTATCCCGTGTTATACAAGATGTACGGCGAGCGCGAGTTCACCTGGAACAAGATCCGTCAGTACAATCGCAATCCGCTGATCCCGATGAGCATCGGCGCTGACGGGCTCAAGACCGGCTACCTCAAGGATGCGGGCTACGGCCTGGTCGGCTCGGCGGTGCACAGCGGCCTGCGGCTCATCGTCGTCATCACCGGCCTCAAGTCGGCGAACGAGCGAGCCGCCGAAGGGCGCAAGCTGCTGGAATGGGGCTTCCGCAGCTTCCAATCGCGCATGCTGTTCGCGGAGGGGCAGACAATCGCCGAAGCCAAGGTCTACGGCGGGGCCATGGGCAGGGTGCCGCTGGTGCCCGCCAAGGCGGTGCGGATCATGCTGCCGCGCAATACCAACGATAAGATCATCGCCCGTGTCGTCTATACCGGACCAGTCCCGGCACCGGTGCGCGCGGGCCAACCGATCGGCCGGCTCAAGGTCTGGCGCAACGATGCGGTCACGCTCGAAGCGCCGCTGCAGGCTGGGGCGGATGTCGAGGCCGGAAACCTGTCGCAGCGCGCCTTCGATGCCGCGACCGAACTGGTGATCACGGTGTTCCGTGCCGGCGCCGACCGGCTGTAGTGGCCAGCCTCAGCCCTGCCGGCGCGCCGGCATTCGCCAGCGCGATGCGGCTGAATCGGTTTTTCCGGACTTTGGTCGCTGCCTGTGAGGCTGCGGCCACTTTCGCGTGTCCGCAGCGCGTCCGTGGCTGCTATGATGCGGGCGATGCGCGGACGTTTCATCACTTTCGAAGGCGGCGAGGGTACCGGCAAATCGAGCCACGCCAGCCTGCTTGCCCGCCGGCTGGAGGCGCTCGGCATCGAGGTCGTACTCACCCGCGAGCCGGGGGGATCCACCGGCGCCGAGATCATCCGTCACGTCATCCTCTCGGGGGCGGCCAAGCCGTTCGGGCCCGCCGCCGAGGCGATCCTGTTCGCCGCGGCCCGCGACGACCACCTCAATCAGACCATCCGCCCGGCACTGGCGCGGGGAGCCTGGGTCATCTGCGATCGCTTTACCGACTCCACCGTCGTCTATCAGGGGATTCTCGGCGGCGTGGACCTCAATCTGATCAAGGCGATCGAGCGCATCGTGGTCGGGGATGACAAGCCGGATCTGACCATCGTCCTCGACGTGCCGCCGGAACTCGGCCTGCAACGGGCGGCCAGTCGTCGCGGCACGGGAGCCGCCGACCGGTTCGAGGCCGAGGCGATCCAGTATCACACCAAGCTGCGTGAGGCCTTTCGCGCGCTTGCGGCGAAGGACCGCGGCCGCTGCGTGCTGATCGATACGACACTGCCGCGTGAACAGGTGGCCGATGGCATCTGGAACGAGGTTCAGTCGCGGCTCACGCCGCAGAAATACCGCGGGACCTTCCGCGAGGCGGCGTCATAATGGCAACCGACGACAGCGAGTTTCCGCGCCCGCGGCAGGCCACCGAACTGTTCGGGCATCACGCCGCCGAGGCGGCCCTGCTCGACGCTTATCGCAGCGGCCGGATGGCCCATGCCTGGCTGATCGGCGGCCCGCCTGGGATCGGCAAGGCGACACTCGCGTACCGGATGGCGCGGTTCGTCCTGGCGAATCCGAATCCGTCCGCGCCGCAGGTAGAGCGTGCTGCTTCGCTGGCCGTCGATTCCGAGCACCTGGTGGCCCGCCGCATTGCGGCGCAGGGGCAGGGGGATCTGCTGGTGCTGGAGCGGGTCATCAACGAGGACACCGGCAAGCTCTACACGGTGATCCGGGTCGAGGACGTGCGCCGCACGGTCTCATTCTTCGGTTCCACCGCCGGGGAGGGCGGCTGGCGCGTGTGCATTGTTGATAGCGCCGACGAATTGAATGCCCCCTCCGCCAACGCCCTCCTCAAGATGCTGGAGGAGCCGCCGCCGCGGGCGCTGTTCCTGCTGGTCAGCAGTGCGCCGGGGCGACTGTTGCCGACCATCCGCTCGCGCTGCCGGCGACTGGATCTCCGGCCGTTGGCGACCGCGGACGTGGCATGTGCCGCGGCTGCGGTGTCCGGACGGCAGCCCGACGAGGCCGACATCGCCGCGGCGGCCATGGCCGCGGAGGGCAGCGTCGCCCGGGCGCTGGCCCTGCTCGATCCCGACGCCATGGCGCTGCGGCGCAACGTGGCCGCCTTGCTCGACAGCTTGCCGCAGCCTGATCCGCGCGCGCTACATTCTCTCGGCGAGGCCCTCACCCGCGCCGATCAGCGCACGTTCGAGGCCTTCGTCGACCTCGTAAACGCATGGCTGTCCGAACGGCTCAGGCGCGGCCGCCCCGATCCGGGGCGGCTGGCGCGGGTGGCCGATGCCTGGGATACGTTCAACCGCGCCGCCCGCGATGCCGATACCTACAATCTCGACAAAAAGCCGTTGCTGTTCAGCGTTTTCGGACTGCTTGCCGACACGGCGCGCGGTTGATACCACTCCGCCTTCGTGTCCCGGACGCGGTGCAGCACCATAGCCGACGCGAATGCGTCGGCGTCAAGACGGCCGCCAGAGGCGGCCTGATGGTGATGCACCGCAGAGCCGGGACCGTTCCAGACCGTGACGATCCCGGGTCTTGCAGCGCGTCACTACATGCCGCGCTGCGCCCGGGAAACGCATCAAGTATGTGCCCAATGCCCGCGAAGACCCCGTTCTACATCACGACGGCAATCTCTTATCCCAACGGCGTGCCGCACATCGGCCACGCCTACGAAGCCATTGCGACCGACGCGATCGCCCGCTTCATGCGGCTCGACGGCTACGATGTCTACTTTCTGACCGGCACCGACGAGCACGGGCAGAAGATCCAGCAGACGGCGGCGCGGGAGGGTCTCACTGCGCGCGACCTGGTCGAGCGCAACGTGCCGCGTTTCCGGGCCATGGTCGCGCGCATGAACTGCTCCAACGACGACTTCATCCGCACCACCGAGCCGCGGCACTACCGCGCCTCGGCCGCCATCTGGGAGCGGATGCAGGCGAACGGCGACATCTACCTCGGCAAGTATTCCGGCTGGTACTCGGTGCGCGACGAGGCGTACTATGCCGAGGACGAGACCGCCGTGAACGAGAACAAGGTGCGGGTCTCGACCAAGACTGGTACGCCGGTCGAATGGGTGGAAGAGGAGAGCTACTTCTTCCGCCTGTCCGCCTATCAACAGAAGCTGTTGGACCTGTACCAGCGGGTGCCCGATTTCGTGCTGCCGAAGGAGCGGCTCAACGAGGTCGCAAGTTTTGTGCGTGGCGGCCTGCAGGACCTGTCGATCTCGCGCACCACGTTCGACTGGGGCGTCCCGGTGCCGGGCGCGCCCAAGCACGTGATGTATGTCTGGGTCGACGCGCTGACGAACTACATCACCGCGATCGACTATCCTGACACCGCTAGCGAAAAGTTCCGCCGTTACTGGCCGGCCGATCTGCATGTGATCGGCAAGGACATCGTACGCTTCCACGCGGTGTATTGGCCGGCTTTCCTGATGTCGGCCGGCATCGACGTCCCGCGCCGCATCTTCAGCCACGGATTCCTGTTCAACCGCGGCGAGAAGATGTCGAAGTCGGTCGGCAACGTCATCGACCCGTTCGACCTCGCCGACGCCTTCGGCGTCGATCAGATCCGCTATTTTTTCCTGCGCGAGGTGCCGTTCGGCCAGGACGGAAACTACAGCCAGGAAGCGATTGCAACCCGCATCAATGCCGACCTCGCCAACGACCTCGGCAATCTCGCGCAGCGGTCGCTGACGATGGTCGCGCGGCAATTCAAGGGAACGTTGCCGCTGCCGGGTGCGTTCACGGCCAACGACAACGCCATCCTGGCGGCTGCCGACGCGTTGGTTGGGTCGTCACGGGAGCTGATGAAGACGCAGCAGTTGCACCAGATCCTCAACCAGGTCTGGGCCGTGGTCTCGGAGGCCAACCGCTACTTCGCAGGCGAAGCGCCATGGGCGCTCGCCAAGACCGATCCGCAGCGGCAAGGCACGGTGCTCTACGTCACCGCCGAGGTGATTCGGCAGGTGGCGATCCTGGCGCAGCCCTTCATGCCGGAGTCGGGGGCCAAACTGCTGGACCTGCTTGGCACCCCCCCCAGCGAGCGCGATTTCAGCACGCTTGGCGGAGCGCACCGGATTGCGGCTGGGGCGACGCTGCCGCCCCCGGTGCCTGTGTTCCCCCGCCACGTCGAGCCGGACGCGGCGGCTGCGTCTTGAAAGCGAGACCATGCTGATCGACAGCCACTGCCACTTGGATTTCCCAGACTTCGCCGGCGACCTCGACGGCGTGGTCGGGCGCGCGCAGGCGGCGGGCGTGACGCATATCGTCAGCATCTCGACGCGGGTGCGCCGGCACGCCGGGCTGTTGGCGATCGCCGAGCGATATCCGAGCGTGTTCTGCTCGGTCGGCACGCATCCGCATCATGCGCATGAGGAGCTCGACATCGGCGCCGACGCGCTGATTGCGGCCACCGCGCATCCCAAGGTGGTTGCGATCGGGGAGGCGGGGCTTGACTACTTCTACGACAACAGTCCGCGAGATGCCCAGGAACTGGGCTTCCGCGCCCATATCGCGGCGGCGCGCAGCACCGGGTTGCCGCTGGTGATCCACTGCCGCGACGCAGACGACGACATGGCGCGCATCCTGGAGGAGGAGAGCGCCAAGGGCGCCTTTACGGCGGTGCTGCATTGCTTCACCGGCGGGCGCGATCTGGCGATGCGTGCCACGGCGCTGGGGTTGTCGATCTCGTTCACCGGCATTCTCACTTTCAAAAATTCTGACGCGCTGCGCGCCATCGCCGCAGAACTGCCGGCAGACCGCATCCTGGTCGAGACCGACGCGCCCTTTCTCGCGCCCGGCAAATTCCGCGGCAAGCGCAACGAGCCGGCTTATGTCGTCGAGACCGCCAAGGTGCTGGCGGACGTCCGCGGCGTATCGCTCGAAACCATCGCGCGGCAGACCACCGACAACTTCTTCCGCCTGTTCGCCAAGACGCCGCGTGGAGAAGCAGCGGCGGCATGACGCTGACCTTCACCATTCTCGGCTGCGGATTCTCCGGCGGCGTTCCGCGGCCTGGCTTCGGCTGGGGTGCCTGCAACCCCAACAATCCCAAGAACCGGCGCCGCCGCTGTTCACTGCTGATCGAGCGGCAAGCGCCGGACGGCGGGCGCACCCGCGTGCTGGTCGACACTTCGCCCGATCTACGTGAGCAGTTGTTGGACGCCGACGTGCATCATCTCGATGCCGTGCTGTTCACCCACGAACACGCCGACCACGTCCACGGTATCGACGACTTGCGGTCTCTGGTCATTCGCCACAAGCGCCGCATCGATGTCTATTTCGACGAGTTCGCGGCTCCGGTCATGCACGCGCGCTTCGGCTACTGCTTCAAGACGCCGCCGGGCAGCAGCTATCCTCCGATCCTCAACGAGCACCGGCTGGTGCCGGCGCAGCCGGTGACCATCAGCGGGGAGGGCGGACCGGTGACCGCAATGCCGTTCCTGCAAGATCACGGCGGCGTTCCCTCCCTCGGGCTTCGGTTCGGAACCCTCGCCTATTCGCCCGACGTCAAGGAGGTTCCGCCGGAAAGCCTTCCCTACCTCCAGGGCCTCGATGTCTGGATCGTCGATGCTCTGTTCTACCGACAGCACTACAGCCATTTCTCGGTGGCGGATGCGCTGGCATGGATTGAGCGCCTGCAACCCAAGCGCGGAATCCTGACGCACATGCATTCGGACCTCGACTATGACGTGCTGCGCGCAATGGTACCGCCCAATGTAGAACCGGCGTATGACGGCCTGACGGTCACGCTGCCATATCACCCCTGACTGGAAGAAAATCGCCGCGGCCGATAGTTGCCGATTGAACGGCGGCAGCGACTCACGTTGAATCCGCCCTCGAATGTCGCGTTCGTGCTGTGCGGGCGGCGATACACGAGGCCAACCGATGTCCAAGCCGACAGTGATTTTGGTAGGCGCTGACAAGGGAGGAGTGGGCAAGACCACGGTTACCCGCGCGCTGCTCGACTATTTCCAGGCGCACAATGTGGCGGCGCGGGCCTTCGACACCGAATCGCCGCGCGGCACGCTACACCGCTTCTTTCCCGACGTGACCGAGGTCGTCGACATGACCTCGGTTTCAGACCAAATGAAGATATTCGATTCCCTCGGTGGTTCCGACAACCGCGTCACGGTGATCGACATCCGCGCGGGTCTGCTATCGCACACGTTGCGTTCGTTGCGCGACATCGGCTTCATCGAGGCGACCCGGAAGGCGCAGATCACATTCGCGATGCTCCATATTCTCGGGCCGTCGATCACCTCGCTCGACGAAATCACCGAGACCGCCGGCTACGCGGCCGAGAGCCACTATTTCCTGGTGAAGAACTTCATCAATAACACCAGCTTCTTCGAGTGGGATCAGAAAACCTACCAAGGCTACTTCCGCAAGATCAGGAGTGCGGTCGAGGTCACCATTCCGAAGCTCGACGAGATGGCTTGCGAGCAGGTCGAGCTTGCCTCGGTTCCGTATTTCACCTTCGTCTCGAACCGGACCGCAAAGGGTGAACAGGCGCAGTACTCCTTCGTGCTGCGCGGCTACGTGCGTCATTGGCTCGCGCAGGTCTGGGGCGAGTTCGATCGGATCAAGCTTAACGACATCGTCGGCGTCCAGGCCAGGGCGGCTTAGAGCTCAAAACTGGCTGACGCTGTGCGCTGCTGCCGCTGGGGCAGAGACCCCAATTAGGTCATGGCCGTCAGAACGCCCGTTTTCGTCGTCTGCTCGCCGCTGGAACGCGTTGGCAAGACGCTGATCGCGCGCCTGCTCACGGAATTCCTCATTGCCGACGGCCGCACCGTCGAGAGCTTCGACGTCAACAGCGATCAGCCGTCCCTGGTCGACTATCTGCCGGGCTGCACCACGATGGCCACCATTGCGGACACGCGCGGCCAGATGGCCCTGTTCGACCGACTGACCCGCGATGACGGCACGCCGAAGGTCGTCGATCTCGGCCATAACGCCTTCGAGCGGTTTTTCACCGTGATGGCGCAGGTTGGTCTGGTGGAGGAGGCGCATCGGCGGCGGGTGCAGGTGGTTGTCCTGTTCGTCGCCAGCCCTGGCCCGGCTGCCCCCCGAGCCTACGCCGCCGTGCAACGCTGGATGCCCGGCCTGAAGCTGGTGCCGGTGCATAACGAAGTTCTAGGCCGGACGCTGCAACGGGACCAATACCCGGCCCGCAGCGGCGCCTCGCTGCCGTTGCACATTCCGCTCCTAGCGGCCGGCCTGCATCGCATCGTGATTCCTCCAGCATTCTCGTTTTCAGATTTTCGGGCAGGTAAATTGCGCATGATCACAACCTCTTACCGATTTGAGATAGAGTCCTGGATGAAGCGCGTCTTTATTGAGTTTCGAGAACTTGAATTGCGTCTGCTGCTGGCAACGCTACGTCTGTCGCTGCAGCCCTGACGCTGACGGCAACCAGGCGGGTACGCCGGTTCCCGCGGAACAGGCCACTTGGGCCGGTATTGAATCGCTGCGGACATGCTGCGCCAGATGCTGAAAGGACCCGACATGCGGCAGATCAAGATCGTTGTTGCCGGGGCTGCGGCCCTGGCTCTGTTTGCTCAGGCGGCGGCCGCGCAAGAGCGCGTCATCAGTACACAAACCGGCCGCATCAAGGTCGAGACCCTCACCAGCGATCTCACTCATCCCTGGGGTCTCGCCTTCCTACCGGACCGGCACATGCTGGTGACGGAGCGTCCGGGGCGGCTGCGCATCGTGACACCCGACGGGTCGGTCTCGCAGCCCCTCAAAGGCGTGCCGCGGGTCTTTGCCAGTGGGCAGGGCGGCTTGCTGGACGTTGCGCTCGACCCGAATTTCGCATCGAACCGCCTCGTCTATCTGTCCTATGCCGAGCCGGGCCAGGGCGGAGCCTCGACGGCCGTGGCCCGCGGACGGTTGAGCGAGGACGGTCTCGTCGAGGTCAAGGTCATTTTCAGTCAGCAGCCGAAGGTCACGGGTGGCCAGCATTTCGGCGGCCGGCTGGTGTTTGCGCGCGACGGCAAGCTGTTCATCACCACCGGCGACCGCGGCAAGTTTGACCCGGCGCAGGATCTATCGAGCCATATCGGCAAAATAATTCGTATCAATCCGGACGGCTCGGCGCCGCGCGACAATCCCTTCGTCAACCGAAAGGATGCCAAGGCCGAAATCTGGTCCTATGGCCACAGGAACGCGCAAGGCGCTGCGCTGCATCCGCAGACCGGCGTGCTATGGGAGAACGAGCATGGGCCGCGCGGCGGCGACGAGATCAACATCCCCGAGGCAGGCAAGAACTACGGATGGCCGCTCGTGAGTTGGGGCAATCACTACAGCGGCCAGCCGATTGCGAAGCCGAACACCCGGCCCGACCTCGTCGACGCCATCCGTCAATGGACGCCGGTGATCGCGGCGTCGGGGATGGCATTCTACACCGGCGATGCCTTCCGGACCTGGCGCGGCAACTTGCTGGTCGGCGGGCTGACATCGCGCGGCATCGTGAGGCTAACCCTCGACGGGCCGAAGGTCACCGGCGAGGAGCGCATCGGGCTCGGCGCCCGCGTGCGCGATGTCCGCCAGGGACCTGACGGCGCCGTGTACGTCCTGACGGATGAAAGCGATGGCAAGATTCTGCGCCTGAGCCCGGCATGATGGGATCGGGCGTTGCAAACTCCGCCACCAACGGGTGGACGCTACTCTTGCGCTGGCTGCGCGCACAACGCTGGCCAGCGCCAGAGCCACAGCGTCGTGACCAGCGACCCAGCGAGCAGCCCGGTTCCCAGGGGAATATGCAGGCTGAGTGTACGGACGTAGCCGACATGCAACTGAAGTCCGACCAGCACAAAAATCAGCAAGAAGACCAGCGCCGCCGATGGTCGCAAGGCCCCGCGATACCAGCAAAGACCTGCCAGGAGGCCTTGGCCAAGGGCGAGCCAGGCCGCACCTTCGCCCACGGCGCTATGGAGCTGGAGCGCGTAGGGCTGTCCGCCAAAATGCTGTCCAACCAGAATGGGCTGCAGGGCGAGCGCCGCGACAAGGGCCAGAGCGGCAAGCTTGAGCAGCAGCATGGGGATGCGGGGGGCTAACAGTGCGGTCATGGTCGGGGTCCCGGGGTTGGGCGGGCCTCGGATGCGGCGGAACTCGCTGGTGAGGCATGATTGCGAATCTGCTTTCCGAAACCTGCCGAACATGCTCAACTGAGTGAGCGCTCACATGCCAATAGTGAGTGAGCGCTCACTTGTCAACGCGGTCGAAGAAGGAACGGACCGCTATGCGCCACCGCAGCGGCAAGCCCGCAAAGACCACCCGTGACCGCATTCTCGATGCCGCGCTCAAGCTGGTTGCCCGGCGTGGCATTGCCGGCGCCACGACAAAACGGATTGCCGACGAGGCCGGGGTCGCCGAGGGCAGCCTGTACAAGCATTTCGCCGACAAGCCGGACTTGCTGATTGCCCTGGTGCTGGAGCGCCTCCCGAGTATCCGCGAAGTGTTCGGCAAGCTCGACGATCCGTCATCCGAGCGCGCGCCTGCCGAGCGCCTTTCAGCCGCCCTGATAGGGATGATTGACTTCTACGCCCAGGCACAGCCGATCATGGCCGGAATTTCGTCGGACCCGGACTTGTTGCGGCTATGCCGGCAACGTTTCTCCGACACTGACCAGGGGCCGCATCGGGCGCACGAGAAGCTCGCCGAGTTCATCCGGCAGGGCCACGGGCGCGGACGCGTGCGTCAAGGCGCAAGCCCGGACGTGCTGGCATCGCTGCTGATCGGTGCTTGCACGGAGTTTGCGTTGCTCGCGCGCCTGACGGGCAAGACACCGGGCGACATGAACAAGGCCGACTATGCGAAGGTAGTGGTGGCAACACTGTCGCCACTGCTCGGCCGAAAGCGAACGGCGGCGGGACGCAATTGAGCGTGATCGCTTGGTCTGAACATAAGGGGCGCTGAAAATATCATCAAAACAAACGATTACTTCAAATTGCTCCGATATCGGATTGCTGGGCCTCTAAGATAAATATTCCATAATATCTCTTATGCGAATCAAGGCTGGGCCAGCCGTTGCATGCCTTGCATCGATGCAGCGCACATTTTGGCTCTGTCTCTCCGTTGGCGTTTGGCTTATCGAAGGCGGCGGCCCCCTTGGGGATGGGTCGAAAGTGACAAGGAACTGCGCGCATGGAATTTGGCCTGTTCTGCAACAACCGGCGCCCCGAACGCACGCTCGGCGACGCCTGGGACGAAGACATTTTCGAGATCGTCACGGCCGATAGGCTCGGCTTCCATGAGGCTTGGCTCAGCGAACACCAGGCGCCCGCCGAGCTGATCATTTGCAAGGCCGCCGGGCAGACGAAGCAGATCAGGTTCGGCTCGGCGGTGCGCCCTGTCGCCTATTACCACCCGCTTCAGGTCGCGCTGGAAGCCAATGCGACCGACCAGCTTACCGGCGGGCGGTACATGCTGGGCGTCGGCTTCGGCTTCTATCCGAAGAACATGGAGTGGCGCGGCCTCGATTTCGAGAAGACCCGCGACATGATGCACGCATCCATCGAGTTGATGCTGAAGCTGTGGCACGGCGCCCCGGAGCCGGTCGACTACGACGGGCCGTTCTGGAAGGGCCATCAGATGATCCTCCAGGCCGAGCCGGTGCAGAAGCCCCACCCTCCCATCGCGGTCGCCGTCAACCTGACCACCTCGACAGCCGAGCTCGCCGGCCGCAACGGCTTCATCATGCTGACCAACGACTTCATCTCGCCGACGCGGATGCGCGGCTTCGCCGAAGCCATGGTGGAGGCTGCCAAGCAGGCCGGCCGCACGGCATGCCGGAAAAATATCCGCGCCTGCCGCGTGATCTATGTCGCCGAGACCGACCAGGCCGCGCGCGACGTCATGCGCGACAACTACAATCGGGTGATCAAGTGGGAGATCGTCAACACGCCGCACCACCAGACCGAACGCATTCCGGCAGGCGGCACGCTGGAGGATATCACGTTCGATTATCTGTGCGACACCGGCAACCTGTTCATCGGCAGCCCCGACACCGTGACCGGGATGATCGAGACGTACTACGAGCAGACCGGCGGCTTCGGCACGCTCCTGTTCCACGCCGGGCGCGACTATACGACCCGCGAGCAGTGGGCCCGGTCGGCGCAACTGTTCATGGAGGAGGTGGCGCCGCGGGTGCGCCACCTCGAGCCAGACGCCGCCTCCCCGCTGGCGGCCGCCGCTGCGGAGCTGGCGTCGACCGCAGCCTAGCCGATCCTGGTGGACGGGCCGCAGCGCATGAAGCCCTCCCGCGACATTGCCCGGCTGATCGAGATCATGGCCGCACTGCGGACGCCGAAAACCGGCTGTCCGTGGGACCTCGAGCAGGATTTCGTCTCGATCGCACCCTACACCCTGGAAGAGGCCTACGAGGTTGCCGACGCCATTGCGCGCGGCAGCCTCGCCGACCTGCGCGAGGAACTCGGCGACCTGCTGTTACAAGTGGTCTTCCATGCCCAAATGGCGCAGGAGCAAGGGGCGTTCGACTTCGCCGACGTGGTCGAAGCGATTACCACCAAGCTCATCCGCCGGCACCCGCATGTGTTCGGGGATATCAGAAGCCTGACACCGGAGGGCGTAAAGGCGCTTTGGGACACGATCAAGGCCGAGGAAAAGGCCGAACGCGGCGATCGCCCGAATGACAGCGGCGGTTCCAGCCACAGCATGCTCGCCGGCGTTCCGGTGAACCTCCCTGCCCTGACGCGCGCGTTGAAACTGCAGCAGAAGGCCGGCAAGGTCGGATTCGACTGGAACGATCCGCGCGCCGTGCTTGCGAAGATCCGCGAGGAGGCCGACGAGATCGAAGCCGAACTCAACGCGGATCGCAACGCCGGCGCCGGTGCGGAGGTCGGCGATCTTCTGTTCACGGTGGTCAACCTCGCGCGCCACTTCGGCGCCGATCCGGAGGGCGTGCTGCGCGCCACCAACGCCAAGTTCGAGCGCCGCTTCGCCGACATCGAAGCCGCATTGGCGCAGCAGGGGCGCAAGCCGCAAGACGCCACGCTTGACGAAATGGATGCGCTGTGGGAGGCGGCCAAGGCTGCGGAGGGATTGTAACACCTCGACGCTGTCATGTATGGACGGCCCCCTGTCGGCAAGGAGTTTTTTGACGGTTCGGCTGCACGGGTTGGGAGCGGTCATGTATCCGGCCTGTTGGCGCGGTCGCTGACCGCTGG
>WHTM01000072.1 GCA_009377755.1 Hyphomicrobiales bacterium
CTTCGAGGCACGATCTTTGAAGAACTACACCTTCACCAGCGGTACCTTCGGCACCGAGCCGCGCGGCTTCACGCGGACCAGCGCGAACATGATGTGCTGGTCACTTCGCGATTCCGGTCGGGCGCGTCATCTCCGGCGCGATGGTCTTGCGCAGAAAGGCGAAGCGCAGCGCGGTGAGCAACGCAAGCTGCGCGTTGTCGCTGGCGCCGGCGTGGCCGCCCTGCGCGGGCTCGTAGAACATGACGCGATGACCGTATTCCGCAAGCTTCGCCGCCATCTTGCGGGCGTGGCCGGGATGCGCGCGATCGTCACGGGCCGACGACGTGATCAGGATCGGCGGGTAGTCGCGCCCGCGCTCGACGTTCTGGTAAGCCGATATCTCTCGCAGGAATGCCCAATCCTCGGGCTTGTCGGGGTCGCCGTATTCGGCGATCCAGCTCGCGCCCGGCGGCAGCGCCGTGTAGCGCTGCATGTCCAGCAGCGGCACGGCGCATTCGATGGCGCCAAACAGCTCCGGATAGCGCGTGAGCATGTTGCCAACCAGGAGGCCGCCGTTGCTGCCGCCCGCACATGCGAGCCGCTCGCGGCGGGTCACATCGCGCGCGATCAGGTCCCGGGCTACGGCGGCGAAGTCATCGTGGGCGAGTTTCTTGCCGGCGCGAATGCCGGCCTTGTGCCAGTTGGGACCGAACTCGCCGCCGCCACGGATGTTGGCAATCACGTGGATGCCGCCGCGCCCGAGCCAGAGTTTTCCGGCGACGGGCGCGTAGTGAGGCAGCAGGGAGATTTCAAAGCCACCATAGCCACCGAGCAGAACCGCATTGGAACCGTCGAGCGGGACCTCGGCGCGGCTGACCTGAAAATACGGGATGCGCTCGCCGTCGACCGAGATCGCCTCGTGCTGGGTGATGACGAGCCCCGTGGCGTCGAAGCGCGCCGGCTCCCGGTCGATCACGGCAGCGGGCTCGTCGATCCGGGCGAGCGACAACGTGGCAGGCGTCACGGCATTGTTGGAGGAGACCACGAAAGCGTCGCCGGCGACCTCTGCGTCCGGGAAACAATCGCTGTCGTCGGTGGCGAGGGGAGCAATGTCGAGCGCGCCCATGGCGGGAAAGTCTGACAGCGGCTCCAAGCGCCAGCGTCCGTTTTCGCAGCGCGCCAGGAACAGATAGGCACGCACATTGTCCAGCACCTTGAGGGCGATAACGCCACCCGCTTCGTGGAAATAGTCCAGCGAGCGCCGAACCGAGGGCGCAAACAGCACGGTGAAGTCACGGTCGCCCGCCATGAAGGCGTCGAAATCGATGACGAGCAGCGCACCGGCCGGATGGTTGCGGCCGCCGATTGTCCATTCCGAGCGCAACTGAACGACCAGCCATTCGGCGTACGCGGCGCACCGCGCATCGGACGGTACGTCGATTTGCTGCCGGGCACCGGACGCGTCCTCGCAAAACATGCGCTGGAGGAAAAACTCCGGCTTCTGCGCATACAACGTGCGCGGCCGCGTCGGATGGTGGCTGCGCCCGCCCGCCACCATCATGTCGGCGCGCTCGCCTTCGAACACGACCTGCGCTTCTTCGAACGGCGTGTCGCGCCGCCAGAGGCGCACCGTGCGCGCATACCCCGACGTGGTCTGGAAGCGCTCGCCGCCGAGCGCGGAAGACACCAGCAGCGTGTCGGCATCGATCCAGCTGACGAAGCCCTTGGCTTCGGGCAGCACGAAGCCGCCGTCGACAAAGCGGTTGTCGATCAGATCGAACTCGCGGATGACGGCCGCGTCGGCTCCCCCGCGCGAAAGTTGAATGGTGCAGCGGCGGTGCTCGGGTGGCAACGAGGCGCAGCCTTGCCACACCCAATCCTCGCCCTCGGCTTTGGCGAGCGCGTCGAGGTCGAGCACGGTCTCCCAGGCGGGAGCGCCCGAGCGATAGCGCGAGAGCGTCGTCCGCCGCCAGAGGCCTTTCGGATTCTGCGCGTCGCGCCAGAAATTGTAGACGTGGCGCCCGCGACGGGCGATCCAGCGGATGCGGTCGGGCGCATCGAGGATTTTCAGGACTTCGGCCCGGTCCCGCTCGAATTGGTCATCGCACAGCGCCGCGATCGTCTCCGCGCTGCGCGCGCCGCCCCACGCGCGGGCCTGCTCGCCGTCGAGGTCTTCGAGCCAGAGGTAGGGATCGTCGTCCGCCACACTATAGTGTCCCGAATCCGAAGTTCGCCTGATTTCGCGGCACCTGTTAGCGAACTTCGGATTCGAAGGACACTAGCGACGCTATGAGTCTAGTGTGGTTCGGCTCAGAAGTTCTCGTACGGACCTCGCGGCGGGAATAGAGAACTTATGAACCACCACACTACGCCTACCGTCTCAGACCTTCACCAGCGGCACCTTCGGCACCGAGCCGCGACGCGGCGGCTCGGTACCGCCGCCCTTCGGCCCGGAGGACTTGAAGCGTCGCGCCGGTGCGCGCCGTTTGGCACGCACGCGCCGCGGCTCGGGAAGCTTTTCCGGCTTCGGCGTCACCGGGCCGTCGAGGTATTCGAAGCCGAGCTTGTCCTTGCCGTCATCGTCCTTGACCGCAATCACGCGCACGTGGCCACCGCCCTTGAGCTTGCCGAACAGCACCTCGTCGGCCAGCGGCTTCTTGATGTATTCCTGGATCAGCCGCGCCATCGGCCGGGCGCCCATCTGCTCGTCGTAGCCGTGCTCGATCAGCCAGGCCGACGCGTCATCGGACAGTTCGATCGTGACGTTACGGTCGCCGAGCTGCGCCTCGAGCTGCAGCACGAACTTCTCGACCACCTTGGCGATCACCTCCCGCGAGAGATGCGCGAAGGTGATGGTGGCATCGAGCCGGTTGCGGAATTCCGGCGCGAACATGCGGTTGATCGCTTCCAGGTCGTCGCCTTCACGCTTGGTGCGGGTGAAGCCGTAGGCCGACTTGGCAAGGTCGGCGGCGCCCGCGTTGGTCGTCATGATCAAAATGACGTTGCGGAAGTCGACCTGCTTGCCGTTGTGATCGGTAAGCTTGCCGTGATCCATGATCTGCAGCAGCACGTTGAACAGGTCCGGGTGCGCCTTCTCGATCTCGTCGAGCAGAAGCACGCAGTGCGGATGCTGGTCGACGCCGTCGGTGAGCAGACCGCCCTGGTCGAAGCCGACATAGCCGGGCGGTGCACCGATCAGCCGCGAGACCGTATGCCGCTCCATGTATTCCGACATGTCGAAACGGATGATCTCGACTCCCAGACCGGCCGCGAGCTGCTTGGCCACCTCGGTCTTGCCGACGCCGGTCGGCCCGGAGAACAGGTAGCAGCCGATCGGCTTTTCCGGCTCGCGCAGGCCCGCGCGTGCCAGCTTGATCGAGGCCGAGAGCGACTCGATCGCCTTGTCCTGGCCGTAGACCACGCGTTTGAGCGTCTCTTCCAGATGCGCCAGTACCTCTGCGTCGTCCTTCGACACCGTCTTCGGCGGAATCCGCGCCATGGTAGCGATCGTGGTCTCGATTTCCTTGACGCCGATCGTCTTCTTGCGTCGGCTCTCCGGCAGCAACATCTGCGCCGCGCCCGACTCGTCGATCACGTCGATCGCCTTGTCCGGCAGCTTGCGGTCGTTGATGTAGCGCGCCGACAGCTCGACCGCGGCCTTGATCGCATCGTTGGTGTACTTGAGCTTGTGATAGCTCTCGAAATACGGCTTGAGCCCCTTGAGGATGCTGATCGCATCCGGCACCGACGGCTCGTTGACGTCGATTTTCTGGAACCGGCGCACCAGTGCACGGTCCTTCTCGAAATACTGACGGTATTCCTTGTAGGTCGTCGAGCCGATGCAGCGAACCGTCCCCGAGGCGAGCGCCGGCTTGAGCAGGTTCGACGCGTCCATGGCGCCGCCGGAGGTCGCGCCCGCCCCGATCACCGTGTGAATTTCGTCGATGAACATGATCGCGCCCGGATAAGCCTCGATCTCCTTGATCACCTGCTTGAGGCGCTCCTCGAAATCGCCGCGGTAGCGGGTTCCGGCCAACAGCGTGCCCATGTCGAGGGCGAACACCGTGGCATTGCGCAACACGTCCGGCACCTCGCCGTGGACGATGCGGCGAGCCAGCCCTTCGGCAATCGCGGTCTTGCCGACGCCCGCATCGCCGACGAACAGCGGGTTGTTCTTCTGCCTCCGGCACAGAACCTGAATGGTGCGGCTGATCTCGGCGTCGCGGCCGATCAACGGGTCGATCTTGCCGTCCCGCGCCTTCTTGTTCAGGTTGACACAATAGGCATCGAGCGCGTCGCCCTTCTTTTTCGGCTCATCGCCGGTCTTGGTCTCGGTCTCCTCCTCGACGCCCCGCACGGGGCGCGACTCGGAGAGCCCCGGCCGTTTGGCGATGCCGTGGCTGATGTAGTTGACCGCGTCGTAGCGGGTCATGTCCTGCTCTTGCAGGAAGTAGGCGGCGTGGCTTTCGCGCTCGGCGAAGATCGCCACCAGAACGTTGGCGCCAGTCACCTCCTCCCGCCCGGAGGACTGAACATGGATCACCGCCCGCTGGATCACCCGCTGGAACCCTGCCGTCGGCTTGGAATCATCGTTGCCGTCACTCACCAGGTTTTCCAGTTCGGATTCCAGATAGGCGACCAGGCTGCGGCGCAGCTTGTCGAGATCGACGTTGCAGGCGCGCATGACCGCCGCCGCGTCCTGATCGTCGATCAGAGCCAGCAGAAGGTGCTCGAGCGTCGCATATTCATGGTGCCGCTCGTTGGCGAGCGCCAGGGCCCGGTGAAGCGACTGCTCGAGGCTGCGAGAAAAACTGGGCATTCAGGCTCTCTGGGTTTCAGGCTCTCTGGGTTTCAGGCTCTGTGTTTACTTCTTTTCCATCACGCATTGTAAAGGATGCTGATGTTTGCGGGCAAAGTCCATGACCTGCGTCACTTTGGTCTCGGCCACCTCATAAGTATAGATACCGCATTCGCCAATTCCATGGTGATGGACATGCAACATGATCCGAGTCGCCGTTTCCCGGTCCTTGTTAAAGAAGCTCTCCAGGACGTGAACGACAAACTCCATCGGCGTATAGTCGTCATTGAGGATCAGCACGCGGTATAGGCTCGGCCGTTTGGTCTGCGGTTTGGCTTTGCTGATGACCGCAGTCCCAGGCGCGCCGGGATCGCGCCGTTTTCGGTCGTCGTCGGCCAAGCGCACCTCGTTCCCTGCCATGCCGTGGCGTCTGTCGTCGGGGATCGCTTTCATGGCTCGAATGCGAGAAATTCCAGGACATTGCGCAGCGAGAAGACGTACCCGCCAGCGGCGGCTCGGGCCAATCATAAAGAGCGGGCGGCAGCGGTTCCAGTCTGCTCTCAGTCCTGTGAGCGGGGATACTCCCCGCCCCGGTGAATGTGGCTGCTGAACTGAAAATCGCAACCGAATTGCGGACAAATAACGGCAATTTCACCGGCAAACTGAACATTGTACCGGAGAAACTTTCAAAAATTGACCGCGACGATGGCGCCGCCGTCCTTTTCAAGACAATTGGGGAAACGTCGCCACGCTGACCGCAATGGCGATGATCCCGATCATGGGTGCTGTCTCGGCGGCCGTAGACTACAGCCGCGCCAATGTGGCGCGCAGCGCCATGCAGGCGGCGCTCGATTCGACGGCGCTGATGCTGTCGAAAGAGGCACAGACCTTGCCGCTCGCAGATGCCAAAACCAGGGCGACAAGCTACGTCAGTGCCATCTTCACCGGCAATGAAGCCAAGAACGTGCCTGTCGCCTCGACGCTGCAAAATCCGCTCCCGGGAAGCTACGTCTTGAACGTCAAGGGCACCGCAGAAGTTCCGACCAGCTTCACCACGGTCTTCGGCCAAACCGAGAGCAACATTTCCAAAACGGCCGAACCGGTCTGGGGGTATCAAGAAGCTTAGTCTCGCGCGCGGCCGTCTTCAGGTCGTCCATCTTGTCGCTGCTCGATATTGAGCCGGTATTGTCGAGCATGAGCACAACCTGTTGACGACGCTGCAAAACGCCGCGCACAAACCCGGGCGATGCCAAGGTGTCGGATCATTCGTGTACGACCGGCCAATCGTCCTCGCGGAGAACCTCGCAAATCTGCGCTTGGCCAAGTGATCGCCGTGAGCGGCCGTGACCGCCGATGATCCATCGGTTGATTGCGGCCCCAGGTGCTGTGCCGCAACGCGGCCATGGTTAACCAAGGCGCTCGCAGACTGTCTGGCATCCAATATTCCGGAACGCATTTGTTTAAGTATTCGGGTCGATACGGGAAAAGCACCTGAGTTTATTACATTCAATTCAATCCACTTTAATTTTCCTTCGCCAATGCTGGCGCGCTGAATTGTCAACAAGGTGGGTTTCACCCATGCGCGTCGCATCTCTTGTCCACCGCCTGCGGCAGCACGCACGCAGACTATGGAACGCCGAGGAAGGAAACGTTGCGATCATCTTCACGATCGCGCTGATTCCGATCGTCGGCCTGACCGGCGCTGCGATCGACTACAGCCGCGCGAGCTCGGTCAGGACCGCGATGCAGGCTGCGCTCGATGCCACCGCGCTCGCCATGTCGAAAGACGCCACCTCGCTTACCGCCAGCGCGCTGAACGAGAAGGCCGCGGCCTATTTCGCAGCGGCGTTCAACCGGCCGGAAGTCATCCAGATCAGCGCGGTGTACTCAACCGAGGGCGGCTCATCGGTGACCGTGACCGGGACCGGCTCGGTAGACACGCTGTTGATGGGAATCATGGGCGTTAACAGTATTCCGATCGGTTCGTTCTCGAAGACGGCATGGGGCAGCACCAGGCTCCGTGTCGCGCTCGTGCTCGATACGACGGGATCAATGGCCAGCGCCGGCAAGATGAACGCGCTGAAGACCGCGACCAAGGACCTGCTGACCCAGTTGCAATCCGCCGCGAGCAACAACGGCGACGTCTACGTGTCGATCATCCCGTTCAGCAAGAACGTCAATCTCGACTCCTCCAGCCACAATTCGAACTGGATCGATTGGAGCGACTGGGAGGATGAGCCGCCCTATATCAAGAACAACAAGCCGAGCAACTGGGAGCAGATCGGGCCGGGTTCCAACTGCCCCTTCGCCAAATTGCTATTCCTCTCGAGCCACGGCTTCGTTTGCATGGACCGCCCGGCGACGGCGAGCGGCAGCTCGACCACCTCGACCATTCCATCGAGCGGCACCGATGCCGGCTATATTTGCCCGAGCGTCGATGACGGTTCCAAAGTCTCGAGCAAACGCGCGGTCTACTACAACGGCTGCTACAACAGCGTGCAAGAGACGAAGACGATCGCAACCGGATCGAGCGCCAGCTGCGGCACGCTTTCGAATTGCAGCTGTACTGGCAGCGGCAGCAGCAAGACCTGCAAGCAGACGTATTACAACCACACCTGGATCAAGAACGCGCGCAGCACTTGGAACGGCTGCGTCATCGACCGCGGCACCTCGACCGCACCGGGCACGAACCCGGGAAACGATCAGAAGGTGACGGCACCGACCACTAGCGACGCTACGACGCTTTTTCCGGCAGAGCAGTACAGGTCCTGCTCTCCCGCCGTCATGGGCTTGAACTACAACTGGTCGGCCATGAAGAGCATGGTGGACAATCTGTATCCGGAAGGCGCCACCAATCAGCCGATCGGCTTGGTCTGGGGTTGGCAGTCCCTTATCGGCGGCGGACCGCTTACGGCGCCCGCCAAGGATCCCAGTTACGACTACACCGAAGTCATCGTGCTGATGTCGGACGGCTTGAACACGCTCGATCGCTGGTACGGCAACGGATCAGACACCAGTACTTCGGTCGACAGACGGATGTACGACTCGACCGCCGGCGGCATCGGCACCTGCGCCAATATCAAGGACGCCAAGATCACGATCTACACGGTTCACGTGAATACCGAGGGCGGTCCCATGTCGACGCTGCTGAAGGACTGTGCCAGCACGGACAAGTTCACCAGCGAAAAGTTGTTCTGGATGGTGACCACGGCAAGTGGGCTTGGCACTGTGTTCAACAAGATCGGAACCGATCTGACGAAGCTGCGCATTGCCAGATAGCGAAGCAACAGCAGCGCAATGGTGAGCTAAAGACTACCGGGTTGAGAGAGAATCCGCGGGTACTTGAGGCAGCTTGTTGTCTTCTGGAGAGAAATGACAGACGCATCAGAATCAATTCAATCCACTTCAATTTCTATTAGCAAACGGTGGAACGCTGAATTGAGAGCGTGATGAAGAACTGCGCCAGCAAGGCGCTGCGGATCGCGAAGTAGGGCGAAGAAGCGAAAGGCGCCCGAAGACAGCAAAAACAGCCCGCCCGCAACGCGCGCCCGGCTTTCTCGCGTCAATGGCAGTCCTATTACTTCGCGCCGGTTACCTTGATGACCTGGCTCTCGAACGGCTTGTAGGTCTCGCGGGCAAGATCGGCGTAAAGCGAGCCGAGCTTCGTCGCCTGCGACACGAAGCCTTCGTAAGCGCTCTTGAGGTAAGCGTTCTGGATCTCGATGGCATTGTCGAACGACTTGGCACCGAACAGCTTCTCCACCGTCTTGGTGCCGTCATCGACCGATTTCTTCGAGTAGTCGGCGACTTCCTGCGCGATCGACTGCACGTTCTTGGCATAGGCGTCGAAAGACTTCAGCGTCGCCTCTACGTTGTCCTTGCCGAATTTCTGCATATCTTCCAAGCTCTTGACCATGGCTCGTCCTTTCCCTTTTCGCCCCGGCTAAGGGGCCTCATTCACCGCCGATGGCCGCAATATAGTGCACTGCACAAAAAATGCAATCTTTTTTTGCGATGCACCATTCACCTCAAATTCGCTTAATCCTTTAGCAACCGCACCTCGGTAGCGTGATTGACTGTGCCCGTCTCGACGACAGGCACCGTCCCGGGACGTCAGGTGCTTCCCAGGGCGTTCGTAATAAAACCTTCGGCGCCCGCTGACCCGCCCAGGACACCGGTGCGACGGAGGGCCAACGGGGATGCCGGCGCTCCGCGCGGAGCGTCCTGCGTAACGGGACGAGGACGATGTCAGTCGGAGTGGGTACCGAAGCCTCGCGCGGGCTTCGTTGGGTTGCGTTTGGCCTCGCCGTCGCCACGGGCATTCTGGCGATTGGCGCCGATCCCGCCGAAGCACGCTCGAAGCGAAAGCGTTATGTCTACAATCCGCCCTATGCATCGATCGTGATCGATGCGAATTCCGGCGCGGTGCTGCAGGCGACCAACGCCGACAGCCGCCGGCATCCGGCCTCGTTGACCAAGATCATGACGCTCTACCTGCTGTTCGAACGGCTTGAGAGCGGCCGGCTCAATCTGAACACGCGGCTGCCGGTGTCGGCTCATGCGGCCGCGCAGGCGCCGACCAAGCTCGGGCTCCGGCCTGGACAAACCATCGAGGTCGAAGACGCAATCTTGGCGCTGGTCACCAAATCCGCCAACGACGCGGCCGTCGTCATTGCCGAAGCGATCGGCGGGACCGAATCCGGCTTTGGCCGGATGATGACCCGCAAGGCCCGCGTGCTCGGCATGCAGCGCACGACCTACACCAACGCGTCGGGACTGCCCGACTCCGACCAGATCACGACCGCCCGGGATCAGGCCTTGCTGGGCCGGGCCGTCCAGGAGCGGTTCCCACGCTACTATCGCTACTTCGCGACCAAAGCGTTCGAGTACAAGGGCCGTTCGATGCGCAACCACAATCGCCTGCTCGGTCGGGTGAAAGGGGTCGACGGCATCAAGACCGGCTATACCCGTGCCTCCGGCTTCAATTTGACAACGTCCATGCATCACGGCGGCCGGCATGTGGTCGCGGTGGTGCTCGGCGGCCGCTCGTCCGGCCAACGCGATGCGCGGATGCGCGATCTCCTGTCCGATCACGTCATGACGGCGTCGACCCGTCGTACCGCGCCAGCGATCGCCGAGGCGCCCGATGCAACCGAGGACCGCCGCGTTGCGGCGGTCGACGAGCCGGTCCCGATGCCGGTATCGAATCCGTTGGTGCTAGACCAGGTCGCCGCGGCCGACGCTATTGCAATGGTCCAAACCATCCCTGCGGCCACCGCCTATGCCCCGATCGCCGATCCGAAGCCGGGCTCAACCGATCCGATCAAGCCGCTGCTGGTCAAGACCCTGTCGATCAGGCCGGCGTCTAGGACGGCGAAGGCGGCCAAGCTGGCTTTCGCTGCCGTGCGGCTGTCGGATGCGTCGAAATCCGCACCTCACGCCGCCGAAGAGGCTGCTCCGGCCAAAGCCGCTTCCGAAAAGCCGGTGCGCAACGGCTGGATGATCCAGGTCGGCGCCTTCGATGAGGAAAAGGAAGCGCGGATGCGCCTGAACTCAGTGCAGAGCCGCGCCAAGAAAGTGCTGGGGCACGCCGATCCCTTCACCGAGAGTGTGACAAAAGGCGAGAAGACGCTTTATCGCGCGCGTTTCGCCGGCCTCGACAAACACCAGGCCGAGACCGCCTGCCGCACCCTCAAGCGCAGCGACATCGCCTGCCTCGCACTCAAGAATTAGAACCCGCCACAGCGGGCGCCGCGTCGAACCAGGAGCTGATGGTGATCATTACGGAGTGCATCAGCGATGGCGGCGCAACAGGACTTCCTTGGCCTCATTGACGCGGGCGGCGAGGTACGTCGATCCCCCCTGGTCGGGATGGAGCTTCTTCATCAGCGACCGGTGCGCGCGACCGATCTCCTCCGCGGACGCGCCCGCCTTAACGCCAAGGATCTGATAAGCCTCCTCATCCGTCATTTTGCCGGATCGCCGCGCAGCACCGTGCCCCGCTGCAAAATCACCCTGCACGTCGTCACGCCAGCGGGGCTCCCGGCGGTCGAGATACGCCATCAGTAACGATCGGCTTTCCGGGTCGATCTCGGCGAGCAGACCGAGCAGCGCCGGCACGTCGAGCGCATCGAGCGCCGTGCCTTGGTAGCGGCCGGCCAGAACGTTGCCACGCATCGCTCCGGAATCGTGGTCGAGCACCATTTCGATATAGCTTGAGCGGACACGCGACTCCTGGCCCGGGCTCTTGCGGATGCGGTCGCCGAAGCCGGGAATGCTCCAAGGCATCCAGCCGAGCAGGCTCAGGCCGGCCGCGCCGAGCGGGATCGCGACAAATAGCTGCCCACGGAAAGCGAGGAACGCCGCAAGCCCCAGCGCGAGCACCCCGCCGATCGTCTTCACCACCGTGGCAAGCTGTTTCGGATCGGCCTTGGAAAAGGACTTCAACGCCCACAACAGCAGGATGACAATCAAGAGGCCAATGAGGAGCGTCGGCATGAACGGGTCAGGTGAGCTGCTGCAGCAGTTTCCGCGAGCCGGCGCCGGAGCGCGCCGTCAGGTCGGCAAGCGCCCGTACGCCACCGGCGGCATAGGCAGCCGCCGCGCGCAGCAACTCGCCGAGCTGGTGCGCCGCTCCCGGATCGAAACGGCAATAGGCGCCGCGGGTCAGGCGGGCGATTTCGCGAAATGCCTGCTCGGCGACCGGATCGCCGCCTTCCTGGAACATGAATGCGGCAACGCCGCACAAGCCAAGCTCGCCGGCAGCGGCACAAAGATGGTCGAGCGGCTCCTCCATCGCGTCGCCGACGAAGACCAGCACCTGCACCTTGTTCGCCTCGCTCTCACGGCGCGCATGGGCGAGCACCTTGCCGATCTGCGTCTGTCCGCCGCGGCAATCGATCCGCGCCATCAGGTCGGCGAGCCGCTCGGTTTGCGATATCCATTTGGACGCACGGCACTCGCCAAAGCCGCGGTAGTAGAGGAGCTGGATGTCGAGCCCGCCGACCGCGGCGGCTTCCCGGAACATCTCGGCCTGCAGGCGGCATGCAGTATCCCATGTCGGCTGCCGGCTCATGGTGGCATCGAGCGCAAAGATCAGCCGCCCGCGGGCGCCGCCGGCCGCCGCCGGACCGAGCGCTTTGATCTGCGCCAAGAAAGCGTCGATTTCCGCCCGCGACGATGCCTCCGCCGGCGCGCGGGTGCCGGGATCCGGTGCAGGCGTCCGATCGGGGCGGTCGGTCGACATTCAGGCGGCCTTGGGAAGTCGGGTCAGCCCCTAATTTGGCGATGTCGCGCCGTCCAGGCAATGGCCTGGGTCCAACCCCCGACATCCGAGCACCCGAAGGTGCCCGGACGTCGGGACGGTCAGCCCACTATTCGATGAACCGAATACCCGCCTCAGGCCTCGGCCAGGAGATCATACATTTCGAGCGGCTTGCTCATGCTGGCCTGCCACTCGGCGCGCGCCGCCGCGTGCTGGCGTCCGCGCTCGTTCAGCGGCAGCCGCAATGCCGCGAACAGCTGTATCACTTCTTCGCGCGCCGAGACGTGCGACATGCTGGGACGGGTGCCGAGCGTTACCTCGTCGAGGTCGTCGAGGGCGGTCAGACCGCGCGGGAAGAACTCGCGGTAGATCACACGTTCGCCGATGCCGTCGGCCAAACGAAAGCCGAGCCTGCGCCCCAGTTCGATCAGCCCGTCGTCGACAAGACGCTTGTTGCGCGACCCGAGCATCGACAGGCGATTGCACACCACCACCCAGTCGGACAACCCGCCATCGACCAGCTGCCGCTGGCGCCGCGCCTCACAAACCATTTCGGCGTACTGGCTCTCGTTGGTCACCGCGAATGTGGCGGGGTCGACGGCGGCGAGCACGTCGAAGTCGACGAAGCTGTCGTTGAGCGGCGTGATCAGCGTGTCGGCCATGGAATGACCGAGGCGCATCAGATAGTCGTCGGTTCCCGGCGTATCGATGACGACGAATTCGTGGGCCTTCTCCACCGCCGTGATGGCATTGGCAAAATCCTCGAACTCGGCCGCCTCGTTGCCTTCCACGGTTGGGCCGTTGGCGCGCGCGACGCAATGATGCGTGGGGATTTCCAGATTGATCCGCTGGCGCTTGGCCCAGGAGCGCCGATGCTCGATGTAATGCGTCAAGCTCTGCTGGCGGCAATCCAGGTCGATCGTGGCGACGCGCTGGCCGGACTTCATCAGGGCCACGGCCACGTGCATGGCAATGGTCGACTTGCCCGAACCGCCCTTCTCGTTTCCGAGCACGACGACGTGGGCGGAACAGGGGTGTTCGATACTCGGTTCGGTCGACATTCACGGTCTCTGACTTGCACGGTCCCTGACTTGGGGATTTTGTGTCAATTTGTCGGGGTCGCGGTCAATGCAAGCCTTAACTTAAGATTAACCTCGCGGCATTCCGAGATTGCCCGAATGGCCTCCACACCTCGCATTAACCGTACGGTTCCAGCCTTACGCCGGACATTGGCGCCTATTCGTGCCGCTGAAAAGCGCTTGGCGCTCGTTCCCACCATGGGCGCGCTGCACGGCGGGCACTTGTCGCTTGTGCGCCTAGCCCGGCGCAGGGCCGACTGGGTGGTGGTCTCGATTTTCGTTAACCCGACCCAGTTCGCGCCGAACGAGGATTTTGCCACCTACCCGCGCAATTTCGGGCGCGATCTCGCCATGCTCCAAGAGGTAGGCGTCGATCTCGTCTGGGCGCCGACCGCCGAGGCCATGTACCCCTCCGGCTTCGCCACCCGCATCGTCCTCGAGGGACCCGCCGCCGCCGGTCTCGAGGACAGGTTCCGCCCACACTTCTTCGGCGGAGTGGCGACCGTGGTCGGCAAGCTCCTGATCCAATGCCAGCCGGATCTAGCGATCTTCGGCGAAAAGGACTACCAGCAGCTCCGCGTGGTGACCCAGCTCGCCAAGGACCTTGATCTGACCGTGCGGATCGTCGGCGCGCCCACCCGGCGCGAGCCTACCGGGCTCGCGATGTCGTCGCGCAACGCATATTTGTCCACGGACGAACGCGCCGCGGCACCGACGCTCTATCGCGTCCTGCGGAAAAGTGCGGATGCCATCGCCGGCGGCGCCGCGATCGAGGCGGCGCTCAGCACAGGCAGGGTCGAGATCGAGCGGGTGGGCTTTGCGCTCGACTATCTCGAGGCGCGTCATGCGGAAACGTTGGCGCCGATCCAGTCCCGCGAGGGCGGACCGATCCGGCTGCTGGTCGCAGCGCGGATCGGCCGGACGCGGCTGATCGACAATATCGGCGTGTAGCCGTGACGCCCTGCCGTTATTGTTCCACTAACTCCACGCGGCGGTTCTTGGCGCGGCCATCATCGGTGGGGTTGCTCGCCACGGGTGCGAGCGGGCCGAGGCCGCGCGGGGTCAGGCGCTTCGCATCGATGCGGTACTTGCCGGCGATGCGCCATCACGCCTCACGCGCATCGATGGTGCGGCGCAGGAAGGCCATCAGAAATTTCGGCTCATCGGAGGCCAGCGAGCGGCCGATGACCATCGGAACGAAACTGAATCCGAAGCAGAACAGCAGAACACCGAAGAGCGGCACCGGGCTGTCCGGAATCGGCTCATGGCCCACGAGCCAGGCGACGAATGTGGCGATCGCAGCCAGCAGCGAGCCGCCCCAAAAAACGATCATAAATGCGGTCGTGAAAGGGGCCCACCCGAACCGGCACCGCAACCGCGTCCGGCCGTTCTCTTCATAAATCTGCGCCAACAGGCAAAGCTGGAAACTGTTGCGGTACCAGATGTTTTTGCGCAGGAGCAGCGATGTCTCCTTCACATATCCGTTGACAGGAGCGCGGTGGAAGAACTTCCATTCCGACTCCGTTTCCTTGCCAAGACGGCGCACGCATTCGTCCCGTGGCAGCGGCGAAATCAGATCG
>WHTM01000029.1 GCA_009377755.1 Hyphomicrobiales bacterium
CCGTCGGCGCCGATCTCAACCTTGCAGGCGAGCAGCCCGATGTCGCCGATGTAATGCTGTGCGCAGGAGTGGTGGCAGCCGGTGAGATGGATGTTGACCGGGCCGTCGAGTTCAACGTGCTGCTCGCACCACCGTACAATATTCTCGGCATGTCGCTTGGTGTCCGATGCAGAAAAGCGGCAGCCGACGTTGCCGGTGCAAGCGACCAGCCCGGCGCGAATCGACGTCGCTTTTGTTGTGAGGCCGATCACTGCGATTGCAGCCTCGGCCAGCGCCACGGTGGCGTCCGGCACGCCGGAGATGAGCAGATTCTGCCAGACGGTGAGACGGATGTCGCCGTCGCCGAGATCGGTGGCAATCACGGCAAGCCCCCGCATCTGCGCGGCGGTGAGCTTGCCGACCGGCAGGACAACGCCGATCCAGTTCAACCCAGTCTGCTTCTGGGCGTGGACGCCGATGTGGGCGCCGCGGTCGAACGCCGGGCGCGGCGCGATCGCGTCCGGCGGCACGCGGTCGAGCTTGCGGTTGAGCTTCTCCTCAATGGCCGCGAGGAACTTCTCGAAGCCCCACGTGTCGAGCACGTATTTCAGCCGCGCCTTGTTGCGGTTCGTGCGGTCGCCGTGCTCGATGAACAGCCGCACTACGGCGTCGGCGACCGGGGTCGCATCGCGTGGGCGCACTATCACGCCGGTGTCGCGGGCGAAGTCCCGGTGGCCGGTGATGCCGCCGAGCATGAGGCGGAACCATATTCCCGGCTCGACGCCAAAGCCGTCTTTCACCGCGACCGCCTGGAATCCGATGTCGTTGGTGTCCTCCAGCACCGGGATGACGCCGCCGCCGTCGAAGCCGACGTTGAACTTGCGCGGAAGCCCGTATAGCGAGCGGTTGTTGAGGATATGGAAATGCCACGCACGCGCATAGGGGCGGGTGTCGATCAACTCCTGCGGATCGATGCCGGCAGTCGGCGTGCCGGTAACGTTGCGAATGTTGTCGGCGCCGGAGCCGCGTGAGCACAGGCCGACATCCTGTATGGCCTCGACCATGGCGGCAGCATTCTTCGGCTCGACTTCGCGGATCTGCAGATTGGCGCGTGTCGTCACGTGCGAGTAACCGCCGCCGTAACGTTCGGCGAGGTCGGCAAGCGCGGAAAATTGCCAGTGCTTAAGGATGCCGTTGGGAATACGCAGGCGGCACATATACGACGTCTGTGCCGGCGCGACGTAGAACAGGCCGAAATAGCGCCAGCGGAAGTTGTCGGCCGGTTTCGGCGCCTCGTTGTTCCCCGCCTGCTGCGTCAGCCGTCCGTAAGCGTCGAAAGGATGCTGTTCGCGCTTGAACTTCTCCTGATCCGACAGCTTGCCGCCCGCAGCGAGGACCTTGTTCTGCGCCGCGATGTGTTCGGCATCGGGGCCGCTCGGTTCGGATCGACCCGAAGCCGTATTGGAAGCCTGATTGCGTGCGGACCGGGCCGCGTTCAGGCCGGACACGAAGCCTTCGAGATAGCGCTTCTGCTCGGGGGTGAAGTCGCTGGACATGGCCGCCTTACGCCGCCATCCGTTCGACCAGCGCTTGACCGAAGACAAGGTCGCTGCGGAACGGCTCGATCGATGTGCCGGAGCGGATCAGGTCGAGGTACCAGAGCCCGTCCGAGGTATCTCCGTAGAGCACGGCGCCGACCAGATATCCATCGGCGACGACCAGCTTGCGGTAGCTGTCGAGGCCGGGATCGCAAAGCACGATCTGCTCGGTTCCAGGCCGTCCGAGGAAATCGCCGGCCGAAAACACGTTGATGCCCGAGACCTTGAGGTTGGTGGCGAGCACGCTGCCGCAATAAGCCGCATCCGTATTTCCGACGAACCGCCGCGCCAGAATCCGGGCCTGCTCGTAGGCGGGCTCCACCAGGCCGTAGCAGATACCGCGGTGCTCGGCGCACTCGCCGATCGCATGGATGCCGGCGATGTTTGTCTGCAACGCGTCGTCAACCACGATGCCGCGGTTGACCGCGACGCCTGCGGTGTGGGCGAGATCGGCGCTCGGACGGATGCCGACCGCCATGATGACGAGATCCGCAGCAAGCTCCCGTCCATCCTTCAGCGCGACCGCTTCGACCCGCTTTGCGCCGCGCATGCCTGCGGTTTCGGCGTTGAGGTGGACGGCGATGCCCTTTGCTTCCAGTGCCCGCCTGAGCATTGCGGCGGCCCGGGGATCGAGCTGACGCTCCATAAGCCGGTCCATCAGGTGCACTACATCGACCGTGGCGCCGGCCTTGGCGAGCCCGTAGGCGGCCTCAAGCCCGAGCAGCCCGCCGCCGATCACCACCGCCTTGAGGCCCTGTGCGGCTGCGCTCCCAATGCGCGCAACGTCGCCGAGATCGCGGAAGGTGAGCACGCCCGGCAAAGTCGCCCCGGGCACGGTGAGTTGGATCGGCCGCGAGCCGGTGGCGAGCACAAGCTTAGCGTAGGGCAGGGTGGCGCCGCTCGCCAGCCGCACACGTCGGATCTGCGGATCGATTACCGTCGCGGCATGTCCGCAGAGAACGGTAACGCCGTGTTCACGCCACCAGCGCGCCGGCTTCAGCTCGATCTCGCTCGATGCGACCTCGCGCGCCAGCACCGATGACAAGAGCACACGGTTGTAGGCGAGCGTCGGCTCCTCCCCGACCACTGCGACGGCATATCGCCCGAGCGCGCGGCAGGACAGCTCCTCCACCAGACGCGCCGCTGCCATGCCGTTACCGATGATGACGAGGGGCTCGCTCATGGCGTGGCCTCACGCAGCCGGCCGGGCTGCAGGGCGCCCGTGCGCGCCATGCTCGAATTCATCGAGGAACGACAAGAGCTCCTGCCGATATTCGTAGTAGCGTGAGTGATCAAGCAAGGCGCGGCGCGTGCGCGGCCGTGGAATATCGACGTCGAGCACGCGCCCGATGCGGGCGTTGGGTCCGTTGGTCATCATCACCACGCGGTCGGCGAGCAGGATCGCCTCGTCGACGTCATGGGTGACGCAGATCGCGGTCACCTGAGTGCGCGACCACACCTCCATCAGCACCTCCTGCAACTGCCAGCGGGTTAGCGAGTCGAGCATGCCGAACGGCTCGTCGAGCAACAGCAGTTTCGGCGACAGTGCGAAGGCGCGGGCGATGCCGACGCGCTGCTTCATGCCGTTCGACAGTGCCGACGCGAGCTTGTCCATGGCGTCGGCAAGGCCGACGCGCGAGAGGTAGTAGGCGACGATGTCCCTGCGTTCCGCCTTGCTGGCGTGCGGAAACACCCGATCGACGCCGAGCGCCACGTTCTCGCGTGCCGTCAGCCACGGAAACAGCGATGGCGCCTGGAATACGACCGCGCGATCGGGTCCGGCGGTCGTCACCTCCTTGCCGTCGAGCACGATGCCGCCGCCGGAAACCTCGTTGAGACCAGCGATCATCGACAGCACAGTCGATTTTCCGCAGCCGGAATGGCCGATCAGCGAGACGAACTCGCCCTTGCGCATCAGCAGATTGAAGCGTTCGACGACCGTGAGCGGTCCCTTCGGGGTCGGATAGATTTTGGCCACCTCGTAGAACTCGACGTACCGCTCATCGATCGGGCTCGATGCTGCCTCGCGGAAGGCGCGCGGCGGCCCGGAGTCGAAGGCGATTGGAACCACATTCGGCAGGTCGGTGCGGCTTTCACGGGCCGTTGCCACACGCTTGATGCCGACGTCCATCAGATGCTGGGTAACCGCCGCGCGCAGCCGCTTGTAGGCAGGATTGCCGTTCATCTCCGAACGCTTACGAGGGCGGGCGAACGGAACCACGAATTCCGGGCCGAACGTTGCGCCAGGGCCGGGATTGAGCGGAACGATGCGGTCGGCCAGCAGGATCGCCTCGTCGACGTCGTTGGTGATCAGGACGACAGTCTTCTTCTCCTGCGACCAGATCGACTCGATCTCTGTCTGCAGCTTGGCGCGGGTCAGCGCATCGAGTGCGGAGAGGGGTTCATCGAGCAGCAGCACATCGGGGTCCATTGCGAGCGCACGAGCGACCGCGACGCGCTGGCGCATGCCGCCGGACAGTTCGGCCGGTTTGCGGTCGGCGGCGTGCCGGAGCCCGACCATTTCGACATAGCGGTCGACGCGACCGGAACGCTTGCGCCTTTCTTCGCCGGCGAAGACGGCGTCGACGGCCAGCGCGACGTTGTCGGAGACCGAGAGCCACGGCAGCAGTGAGTAGCTCTGGAACACGACACCGCGCTCACGGCCGGGCTCGGTCACCGGCTTGCCGCGGAACACGACGTCGCCGGAGTCGGGTATGGTCAACCCAGCCATCAGGTTGATCAGCGTCGTTTTTCCGGAGCCGGAGAAACCAACGATGGCGACGAACTCGCCTTCCTTGACTGTCAGTGACACGTCCTTGAGCACGTCGGTTCGCGCCTCGGCCGTGCCGTAGGACTTGCTGACGGATTTGAGTTCCAATACCGGCATCACGTCCTCTTCAGCGGCTGGCGGCGTGGGTGAACGAGGCCTGCAGCGCCAGCATGATGCGGTCGAGCAGGAAGCCGATGATGCCGATGGTCAGCACCGCGACCATGATTTTGGCGAGCGACGCCGACGAGCCGTTCTGGAACTCGTCCCAGACGAATTTTCCGAGGCCTGGATTCTGCGCCAGCATCTCGGCCGCGATCAGAACCATCCAACCAACGCCGAGCGAGAGTCGCAGCCCGGTGAAGATCAGCGGCAGCGAGGAGGGGAGCACGAGCTTGAATATCTTCTTCGGCCACGACAGGCGCAGGACGCGACCGACGTTGATCAGGTCCTTGTCAATCGAGGCGACGCCGACGGCACTGTTGATCAATGTCGGCCAGAGCGAGCAGAGCGTCACTGTGATGGCGGAAATCAGGAATGACTTCGGAAACAGCGGGTCGGCCGATACGTAGAGCGCGCTGACCACCATGGTGACCAACGGCAGCCAGGCGAGGGGCGACACCGGCTTGAATATCTGGACCAGAGGATTGACTGCGGCATTGAAAGTGACGAACAGGCCGCAGAGCACGCCGAGTGGTACCGCGACGATCGTTGCCAGCAGGAATCCGGTGAACACGGTCTGCAGACTGGTGACGATCTGATCCAGGAACGTCGGCTTGCCGGTGTATGGCCGGCTGCGAACCTCGGCATTCGGGTCCCTCGCGAGCAGGGTTGCGTTGCGCTTTTCCTGACGCTCATGGAACGCGCGCTCCTTCCCGCGTTCGGCGAGATGGTCAACCCAGAGGTTTTGCGCCTGGTGCCAGACCTGCACGGGTCCCGGTAGCGCTCCCAGGCTCGTTTGCACCTTGGGCGCCAGCCACGCCCAAATGCCGAGGAACAACAGGATGGCGAGCAGCGGGACGCCGAGCTGGCGCCACAGCTCGCGGCCTTGCTGGCGAGTGTCGTCGCCTGCGGCCAAGCGCAGAATTGGAACGAGCCAGCCGAAGCCGATAAGATCGAGCGTGCCGGCTGCGCGGTTAATACGCGTGTGCCAGCGCTCGCGGTGTGCCGCGCGCGCTGCTGCGGCATCGGGCGGACTGAAGTCAGTCGCGGCAGTCATTCTTTGGCATCCTTCGTGACTTAAGTGCCGGCACGGAACGGGCTGGAATCCGCTGCGTCACGGGCATGGCTTTGTGCGATCAGTTCGAGACAACCTTGATGCCCTGCACCCTCTCAGTGCCCTTGAGTCCGATCTTCAGGCCGTCGATGTAGGCGTTGGGCTTGCGGCCGTCGTAGCCGATGCCGTCGATGTTTTCGGTGGTTGACGCGCGATAGCCGTCGGTCTCCCAGGGAAAGTCCTCCTTCCTAGCCTTGCCTTCGGCAACGAGGAGCTTGGCCGCCGCGAGGTAAATGTCCGGCCGGTAGACCTGCTTGGCGATGTCCGCGTACCAGCTGTCCGGCTTGGCGTCGGTGATCTGACCCCAGCGGCGCATCTGGGCGAGGTACCAGACAGCGTCGGAGTAGTAGGGATAGGTTGCGTAATAGCGGAAGAACACATTGAAGTCCGGCACCGGTCGCTTATCGCCCTTCTCGTATTCGAACGTGCCCGTCATCGAGTTGGCGATGACGTTGTAGTCGGCGCCGACGTATTCGGGCCGAGACAGGATCTTCACCGCCTCGGGCCGGTTCGCATTGTTCTCGGCGTCGAGCCACATGCCCGCGCGGATCAGCGCCTTGGTGAGGGCGAGCGTCGTGTTCGGATATTTCTTCTGGAACTCGGCCGTGATGCCGAACACCTTCTCCGGATTGTTCTTCCAGAGCTCGTAGTCGGTGATGACCGGCACGCCAATGCCCTTGAACACCGCCGCCTGGTTCCACGGTTCGCCGACGCAGTAGCCGAGAATGGTGCCGGCCTCCATGGTCGCGGGCATCTGCGGTGGTGGCGTCACCGAGATCAGCACGTCGCCCATGATCTGGCCGGAGATGTCGGTCGGAGAGTAGAAGCCGGGATGAATACCTCCGGCCGCGAGCCAGTAACGAAGTTCGTAATTGTGCGTGGAGAGCGGGAACACCATGCCGAGATTGAACGGCTTGCCCTCGGCGCGATACTTCTCGACCACGTGCTTGAGTGCATCGGCCTTGATCGGATGTACCGGCTTGCCGTCGGGACCGTTCGGGACGTGCTTCTTCATATCCGCCCACACCGCGTTCGACACGGTGATGGCGTTGCCATTAAGGTCCATCGAGAACGGCGTGATGACATGCGCCTTGGTACCGAAGCCGATGGTGGCGCCGAGCGGCTGGCCGGCGAGCATGTGCGCGCCGTCGAGTTCGCCGGTGATGACGCGGTCGAGCAGGACCTTCCAGTTGGCCTGCGGCTCGGTGGTGACGAACAGGCCTTCGTCCTCGAAGTAACCAAGCTCCTTGGCGATGGCGATCGGCGCCATGTCGGTGAGCTTGATGAAGCCGAACTTGAGGTCTTCCTTTTCGATCTTCAGCGCCGCGTGCGCGACGCTGGGGGCGAACAATTGCTGCGCCGGGGTCATCCCGGCGAGGGCGACAGTGCTGGCGGTGGCCCTGAGCAGCGCGCGGCGGCTAACGCGGCCGCGGGCCAGCGGTTTGGTCGGGTGTGTGGTGGTCATGGCGTGCTCGTTGGTCCCTGGTGATGACGACGTGCCGTCCCTCGCGTTTCCTCGACGCAATAAAAATGCCGCTGCCCGAGGCGCTCAACGCGCTTCTCCTCAGGTCAGCGGCTTTGCTTGATGGCCCGTCCTTGGACCGTGGCGCCGCCCGATCGGGCCGGCTCCTCGCCGTACTATCTTTCAAGTGCCGTGCCAACGCGGCGGTGTTTCAGAAAATGAAGCAAAATCAAATTGTTGTACTCAAATACGGCGGGGCGGAAGGGATTCGGCGAAGCACGTTCTGCCCACGCTGGGCGCACCCTGCCACGAATTTGTGCAGCGCAAAAAGTCAGTCGGTGACCAAACGCGGCCGGCTGCGCGGGACCTGCATCCAGGCGGACAGGTAGTGGCTGATGTCGACCGGATTGAATGACGGTCCGGCGAACGCGCCGATTCCGTCGCCGGACGCTTCGCCGAGCCGGCAGGCGGAGTCGCCGATGGCGGCATCGTAGAGATCGGGGCGATAAACCGAGCGTGCCGCCATCAGCAGCTCGGGCGACAGTGGCGCCTGTCCCCACCGCACCATTTGCGCATAGATCCAAGCTGCTTGCAGTGGTGCCGGACGCGCGCCGCGCTCGTTGCCGATCTCGAAATAGTGCGCAGCGGCGCGCCGGGTGCCGTCGGCGGCAATCTTGAGATTGCCTTCCAAGGTACCGCGAACAATCTCCTGCGGCACGGCGATCCGGTTCGCCATCGCGAGCAAAGCTGCGACCTCGCCGCGGTTGGCGGGATTTTCGATGAAATCCGCGGCGCGGCGCAGCGCTCGCAGCAGCCGTTGCAGGCGGTCGGGATTCTCTTGTGACCATGTTCCGCGCGTGGCCAGCACTTTCTCCGAGGTGCGCGCGAGGATGTCGCAGCCGAAATGCAGGATGCGGCCGACGCCGAGATCGACAGCGACCGAGTTCCAAGGGGCGCCGACGCAGAACCCGTCGACGTGGCGGTTGGCGAGGCTTTCGACCATGTAAGGCGGTGGCAGCACAACCAGACGCACATCCTCGTCGGGGTCGACGCCACCTGCTGCCATCCAGAAGCGAAGCTGATAGTTGTGATTGGAGAACGGAAACGTCATGCCGAAGGTCAGCGGTTCCAGGCCGCGCGCTTTCCGGGCCGCCACGACACCGGCGAGTGCGCGTGCCGACACCATCGGATCGGCAAGGTCGCCGTCCGTTGCTCCGCACAGCGCTTCCATGAGGTCGGGTGTCACCGTGATGGCGTTGCCGTTGAAGCCAAGATTGAACGGTGCGACAAGCGGAACGCGTACGTGGCCAATGCCCAGGCTGGATGCCACCGCCACAGGAGAGAGGAGGTGTGCGGCGTCGAACAGGCCGATATTGAGCTTGTCGCGGACGTTCGACCACGACACCTCGCGCACCAGGTCGACGTCGAGGCCCTCATCGGCGGTGAAGCCCTTGTCGACGGCGACAACAAGCGCAGCCGCGTCGACCAGCGGGATATAGCCGATCCTCATGCGATCGTTGCCGCTCATTTCAGCATCTCCGCGGCGGTGAGAATGGACTGGGCAATCTCGACGATCTTCTTGTTCTCGTTCATGGCGGCCCGCCGCATCCGTGCGTAAGACTCTTCTTCGGTCAGATTCTTGGCCTTCATCAGCACCCCCTTGGCACGGTCGATCACTTTGCGTTCCTCCAGTGCATTTCTTGCGCGATCAACCTCGCCTTGCAGGCGCGCAAATGCGTTGAAGCGGGAAATGCAAGTGTCAAGGATGGGTTTGATGCGCTCCTTCTTCAGCCCATCGACGATATAGGCGGACACGCCGGCATCGACCGAAGCCTGGATCGAGGCGGTGTCGCTCTGGTCGACGAACATGGCGACAGGCCGCTTCACGACGCGGCTGACCTGGAACATCTGTTCGAGCACGTCGCGGCTGGGATTTTCGAGATCGATCAGAATGACGTCCGGATCGATCGCGTAGACGCGCGCGAGCAGGTTCGTCATCTCGGCGATGCGCACGACCTGCGTAAATCCCGCTTCACGCAAGCCCTCTTCGAGGATTGCCGCACGAACCGCGCTCTCATCGATAATGACGATCTTGAGGTTTTGATCCGTGAGATTGTTCGGTGCATTCGCGCATCGCACCCGAGGATCCGATCCTGGCCGGCCTTTTGTCACGCTGTCCTGTCCTGCGGATCATCCTCCGCCTTGGGGTCGGCACGCCGAGCGGATTGGTTCGGAGCTGATTCCGCGTTCTGCTATGCAAGAGCCATTCCAATCTCGCGCGGGGCCAGCCGGTTTGCCGCATCGCCATTGGCTTCGCCTCAGCCGAACAGGCGCGACATGACCCCCTTCTTGACCGGCGCAGCCGGGGCAATTTCCGCGGCTGCCTGCTTCATCACCCCGGCCACGGTCAGGTAGGTTTCGGTCCACGCCTCCTTGACCGGCGGAGTAAACTCATCACCCAGGCCTTTCTCCAGAGTCCACAGCAGAGCCTCGCCGACTGGCTCGAAGTGCTTGTCCGTGACACCATAGGCCACGGGCCGCCGGCCGAGGTCTTGCACAGCGGGAAGGATTGTCTCCACCTGATGCAGATTGGTGACCGCGGTGGCCAGCATTTGGATCAGCTTCTTCTTCTGCTCGGTGAGGTCTTCGGGGAACAGGCTGCGCACCTCCGGCGCGATCGTGAACAGCCGGTCGTAAAACAGATCGGCCGCTGTGCCAGCGATAGGCACGACTTTCTTGAAGCTGTCTTGCACCAGCTTTACCTTGTCCGGTGTCATCTCGTCGTCTCCATTGGGTTGGTGGTTCCCGGACGTTTCTCCCTGGCGCCATCACTGCGGACGGCGAAACATGTCTTGTGCAGGCACTGCCGGCATGGGCGCAGTTAGTTCATGGGCAGGCGAATGACGACGCCGCCCATGACGTCGTCGAGCTTGAAGTCCGTGCGCGGCGTTTCCGCGTGGGCGTTGTGGCAACTGACGCACGCCGGTGACACGGCAACGTCGGCGTAGACCGCGGTGTAGTACTTCTTGCCGCCCAGCGTCTCTTCGCCGTAGTAGTTTTTGCCCTTGTTGTCGGCGACGAACTTGAGGCCGTCCTTCTCGACCGCCGTGCGCGGCGCGTTCTGCTTATTGACCGGCCACAGCGACAACAGCGAATAGGAGAAGGACTTGGTCTTCTCAGCGACTTTCTCGGCACCGAACCGAAACATCTGCGCGGGCAATGGCAGCGCCTTCTTGTCCATGAAGTGTTCGTCCGCCTGTATCACCTTCTCCTCGTTCTGCAGCCGGTTGACGACGCGCTGGGTGTAGACCGTTCGGTCGGACTCCATGACCGCATGCAACATGTCGGCAACCTGTTGCAGCGGAATGCCCTTGGATTCCTTGCTACCGAACCATTGGGCATGGACGGCGGTCGCCGCGGTCACGCCGCTGGCCAGCAGCGCGGCAGCGGCGACTCTGACGGTCTGTCGCTTCATCTCGTGGTCCCTTTCATGCTGGTGCTCGATGTCGGAGGCACGCTCATTGGCGATGCTCGCCCCGTTCCCTCGCCCGGCGCTGCGCCCAATCGATGCTCTCGATATGGACGCCTGAGAGTCCTGTGAAGTTGCTGGCGATCAGCGCGCGGTCGGCGAGCGCATCGAGCGTAAACTGCAGCCCGTGGCAATTGCCGCAGACGCTCCGCACCATCTTTTCGTTCGGCCGCAGATTGTCGTTCTGGTTGTGTGTGGCGAAGACCGACTTCGAGCCGTCAGGCCGGCGCGTTTCGCTCGGCGGCATATGGCACGTGGCACAGGAGACGCCGCTGCCTTTCGGCGCCAGACCGGCAACCTCCTTCTTAAACAACTCGTAGTGCGGCGAGGCGAAATACGCCTTGGTGTGCGTGTCGTCGTGGCAGCCCGCGCAGCGCTCGACTTTGGCGGTCGCGAGGTCGTAATGGTGGGCAGAATGGCAGGTGTTGCAGCCGAGAGAAGTGCGGGTCTGATCCATCTTCATCGGCAGGCGGGCTTCGCCTGGCGTCATGGGTGCAAGCTTGGCCGCGCGGAACAGCCCGAGAGGGCCATCGTGGCTCGCCATCAGGCCGTCGCGCAGCCGCATCCCGTGCTTGCCCTCGACGAAGGTGCGCGCCTCGTCGGCGTGACAGGTCTTGCAAGTTTCAAGACCGGGCGCTGCGATCCAACGTGCGGGTTCGGCCTTGGCGGTATGGCATCCGGAGCAATTGATTCCGGTGCGCGCGTGCGCGTCGCCGGCCCATGCCGTCACGACGTCAATGTCGCCTCGATGCACGGCCGGCGCATCGGCATCGGTCGCAACTAGGGTGCGCGGAACCTTGATCGTGTCCTTGCGGGACTTCAGGAATTCGACCAGCACCACCCGCGGCGTCTCACGCTGATCCGGCTCGTCCGCATGCTTAAGCAGGAAGTCACCGTAGAGCGCACGATTGTCATGAAAGTTGTGGCAGCCGGCGGATGCGCAGGTGGTGAACTTCAGGCCCTCGTGGCTCGGCCGGTCCTCGCCGATATCCGCATGACAGTGGAAGCAATAGTCGTCCGGTAAGGTCACGCCCATGGCGCGGGTGATGGCTGGACGATGTTCCTGGTGACAGGTGACGCAATGGCGCGCGTCGAGAATTGCAGTGCGGTCGGCATTGCGCGGATCGGTGAACTTCGACAGCGGGTGCGAGTCGTTGGCGGCCTTGAGCTCGGCGCCGTGGCATCTGACGCAAGCGTCTTGCAAGACTTCGGGACCGCCGAACACGCTGATGTGGCAGGCGTCGCAGGCGAGCTCAATCTGATGGTGGCCGTTGCTGGTCTTCCCGATCAGCAGAAACGAACGGTTGCCGCCGTAAACGATGGCGGCGAGCACGAACAATGCCGCCGGAACAGTGAGCGAGATCCACACCAACCAGAGCATGACCGTTCGCGACATCCTTTCGTCTCAGTAGGCGTAGACCGTGACGACGTGCAGCATGAGCAACAGCGGCAGTGGCCAGAACGCCAGAATGTGCAGCCAGGTGAAGACGTCGCGATGCGAGGTCTTGCTGGCGGCAAGCACCGCGTGCTCGCGTGCGGTGATGACGCCGGTCAGGCTGCCGAGCGCCGCGACCGCTAGGAACGTCAGCATCAGCCAGCGATTCAGATTGTGGCCGAGATTAAATCCCGTGTGCAGGAACAGCACCGCGAGCGCGGCGGCGCCGAGGCTGGTGTGAACGATGCGCCAGAAGCGATAGTCGCCGAGCCACCGCTGGCGAATGCGCTTGCGCACCGACAGGAAAGCGACCAGCGCAGCGAGCCCGACCAGTGTGAACCCGGTCACCTGCTTGATCGCGCCGTCGGTCCACAGCCGGTCGAGGCCGATGCCGGCCTCGACGCTGGCCGAGAAAGGCCACGCCGGTAGAAATGCCGCGAGCAATGTGATGAATCCCGCGACGATCGAGCCGAGAACGATTGCTCGGGCGCCGAACACCGACGCATGCATCGCCTCGCCGCCGAGCAGTTCCTCCAGCAGCGGCCGGCACGAGCCGCAGACGGTCGACGCGCTGGTCTCGCGCATCAGCGCATCGATCGAACCGGCGCCGCCGGCCAGAGCGTCACCGAGCCGGCCACGGGTGACCCCGGTGCAGTTACAAACCGTCGCAGCGGCCGGCCATGCCGTGACCGCTTGCGGCCTTCCTTCCGAATAGAGCCGTCCGGTTCGCGTGAACCGCCACGACTGCCAGGGCCAAACCACGACGCCGTCGCGGACCGCCTGTTGAACGCGGTTGACCTCGGGCCAGGCGCCGACGCCAAGCGCGCCGACAAGCCGGAAGCGGCGGATAATCAGGCGGCGATAAGAGCCTTGGCACGCGTCGCTCCAACGCACCGTGCGTAGATCGGTGCGCTGGTCGATCTGCTCCACGTCGCCCATGCTGAAAACGTCGATGCCGACCACCTTCAGCTTGGTCGTCGGCATCGAGCCGCGGTAGCTCGCCGGTTCGCCGGCGATATGCGCGGCAGCGGTACCAGCCTGCTCCAGCCCGGGCGCGACCAGGCCGTAGACATGGCCGTCGTGTTCGGCGCACTCGCCGACGGCATAGATGTCAGGATCCGAGGTCTGCAGGGCGTTGTTGACGGGGATGCCGCGGCTGACGGCGATGCCGGCGTTGCGCGCCAACTCGATGTTGGATCGAATACCTGTGCAGATAATGACGGTATCGCAGGTGACGCGCTCGCCGTTCGACAGCAAGATACCGGTGACGCGGGCTTCGCCGTCAATCGACTTCACTGCACAGCCGATATGGACTGCCAGCCCGAGGCGCTGAATTTCCGCGGCCAGCAGCAGCCCGCCAGCGGAGTCGAGTTGCCGCGCCATGAGGTGGGCCTCATGCTCGACGACGACCGTGTCGACTTTGCGCAGCGCCATGCCGCGCGCCGCTTCCAGTCCCAGCAGGCCTCCGCCGATCACGACGGTGCGCCGGGACCGCATGGTGCGGGCGACGAGCTGCTCGACATCGTCAAAGCTGCGGAAGCGGAACACCCCGCTGAGTTCGCGCCCCGGAATTGGTGGAATGTATGGATGCGAGCCGAGGCAGAGAATGAGCTTGGAATAGCGCCACCGCCGTCCGAACTGGTTCTCGACCGTTTTTTCTGCTCGATCGATGCTGACGATGGTCTGGCTGTTGTATTGCGCGACTGGGGCGCCGGCGGGAAAGATGCTCGCCTGGTAGACTCGGCTGATCTGTACCTCACCGGCGAGGAACGGCGTCAGTTTGACGCGGTTGTAAGGCCGCCACCGTTCGGCGTTGAAGAGGACCACGGGGATTTGCCGGCGCGCCACCTCCTGCGCTGCCCGCAACCCCGATGGTCCGCCGCCGATGACGATCACGGGTGCGGAGCGGCTGGCGAAAGACGCATCATCGAATGGTGCATGCGGCGCAAGGGCTACCGTGCCGTCAAGCGTGACGGCAGGGTCGGCGAAATCTCGAAGCGGTCGCAGTTCCATTCGAACTTCCAACGGCGAGACGTCAGGCGCTTGGCCACGCGCCAAATCGCCTTTCCGAATATCGGCAGCGATGCCGACCGTGTGCCCGCCGTTGGGCGTTACCTCGCGGACCAAGCCCGCCAGACACATTCTGAGCAGCAGTTGTGCACGCGGTGCAGCAAAGAATGTGCCAGCAAGGGCAGCTCGGGCCGGTCCTGCTTAACCCATGTCGCGATTGCGAATTTCAATGATGTAAATCGGTCCGTGCCGCGAAATGCGGCCATTGCATTAGGCATCTGCGCAACGGTGAGGCAAAGGCGGACCGCAACTCCGACCGCGACTCCCCAACTTTCTTACTGATGAATTATTGTGCAGTCATTCACAGGGCAGGTTCGGGAATCGAATTTGACCAGTGTCCTTTCGAATTCGGTGAACCATCTGACGCTAACGCCAATAGCGCAGCAATGTGTCCGTTGGCAGCTTCAAGTTCCTGGGCCAAGACTCCAATTCAATGAAAGCCCCCGCACCGATCTTACACTGCAACATGACAACTGCACCGTCTTCGCTTATCTCCCCCTGTAACGCGCTCAACATTTACCTTCTCCATATCTATTTCCCCTAAGCGCCTTTGCCTGTCACCACTCGACAAACTGAGCCGGTTAGCAGCGCACCGGCTTGAGCTTAGCATCACGTCAAACGGCATTCTGCCGCGGAGTATTCCCGTCTTCCCCTCCGGTCAGATGCGCGACCAGCGCCTGCTGCGCGAGGCTCGCGTGGCGGTCGCGGTGGCGTAGGAGAGCGTATTCGCGCGGGGGCAATTCAATCGGAATGGCAGTGAGCGTGCCCGCGGCGATGGCGGACGCGACCACGTGGCGGGAAATGATAGTGGCGCCGGCACCGGCTTCGATAGCCTGGCGCACCGCCTCGTTGCTGGGCAGAATCAGGAAAATGTTGAGGTTGTCGAGCGACAGACCTTCGCGGAAAGCCAGATCCTCGAGCCCGCGGCGTGTGCCCGAGCCCACTTCGCGGATCACCCAGGTGATGGCGCGCAGATCGAGCCGACCCAGTGCATTGATCGGCAACGGCGGCTGATCCGACGCGACCACCAGCACGAGATTGTCCTGGTCGACCTGCTGCCGTATCAGCGCCGGGTGCTGCGTTGGCCCCTCGACCAATCCGATATTGACCTCGCCCTCGACGACCGCGCTCTCGACTTCGCGGGTGTTGCGGATCACCACGTTGAGGCGCACGCCGGGATTGGCGGTATGGAACGCCGAGAGCCGCCGCGGCAGCCAATAGGTCGCGATCGTCTGGCTCGCGGCGATGGCGACCACGCCGGTTGTGAGGCCGGCGAGGTCCTCGAGCACTGACCGGGCCATCGAGGCGCGGTCGAGCACGGCGCGTGCCTCGCGCAGGAAAAGCCGCCCGGTCTCGGTCAGTTCGATGCCGCGCCCGACACGGTCGAACAGCTTGGTGCGATAGCGGGATTCCAACGTGGCGATGGCGGCCGATGCGGCCGATTGGCTGATGCCGAGGACCTCGGCGGCGCGCGTCACGTGCCCGCGTTCGGCAACCGCGATGAAGATGCGCAGTTGGTCAAGCGTCATGGGGGATTAATCGACTGACCCTATCAGAATGACAAGAACAAATCGTTGGTTTGATGATTGCCTGAGAGGATATTGTTCCAGGAGATCAAGGCGTCACGATGCCAGCCTGGTTGTCATTCCCCGATCGAGACGGATTTCTCGCCCGGTTGCCGCAGGCGGTTCGCCGCCTGTTGCGGCGCTGGCGAACCTCCCGGCCATCCGACCGATATCGGCCGGAGAAGCACTATATGCGCGGGCCTGGGCCGAAGAGCCTGTCCAAGGGCCGTCAGGATTGAACTGCGGCATGACCGGGCGTACCGGCGCAAATTCCTCAGCCACGCAGGGGCCGCTTGTCGACAGCAGCGCTCCGCCTGAGCGCGATGGCGTCGATACCTCGCCGCACGTGTCCGACGAAGTCCATCAAACCACTTGTTATATGTGTGCCTGCCGCTGCGGGATCGACGTCCATCTCAAGAATGGTCAGGTTCGCTACATCCAGGGCAACCGACAGCACCCAGTGAACCGTGGTGTCATCTGCGGCAAGGGCGCCGCCGGCATCATGCAGCACCTGAGCCCGGCGCGGCTGCGCAAGCCGCTCCTGCGCGTCGGCGAGCGGGGCACCGGAGACTTCCGCGAGATCGAATGGGACGAGGCGCTTGCCATCGCGGCCGAGCGGCTGGCCCGCATCCGCGCCACCGATCCGAAGCGCCTAGCCTTCTTCACCGGGCGCGATCAGTCGCAGTCGCTGACCGGCTGGTGGGCGCAGCAATTCGGCACGCCGAACTACGCGGCGCACGGCGGATTCTGCTCGGTCAACATGGCGGCCGCCGGCATGTACACCATCGGCGGATCGTTCTGGGAGTTCGGTGAGCCGGACTGGGAGCATACCCGCTACTTCATGCTGTTCGGCGTGGCGGAGGATCATGACTCGAACCCGATCAAGATCGGTCTCGGCAAGCTCAAGGCGCGCGGCGTCAAGGTCGTCTCGGTCAATCCCTGCCGCACCGGCTACAGCGCCATCGCCGACGAATGGATCGGCATTCGACCGGGGACCGACGGGTTGCTGGTCCTGGCGATTATTCACGAACTTCTCAAGGCCCGTCGTGTCGATCTCGATTATCTGGTCCGCTACACCAATGCGCATGTGCTGGTGATCCGCGACCCGGGGGCGGCGGATGACGGACTGTGCCTGCGCGACGCCGATGGACGCCTGCTTGCCCGGGACCGGAGTTGCTCGCGGACCGTCGATGCGCTGGCGTCGGGGATTCATCCGGCCTTGAGCGGCAGCTACACGGTCGATGGCCGCGCCTGCGTCCCGATATTTGCGCTGATTGCGGAGCGCTATCTCGATCCGCAATACGCTCCCGAGGCGGTTGCGGAGCGAAGCGGCGTTCCCGCGGCGATGATCAAGCGGATCGCCGCCGAACTTGCGCACGCCGCCTTCGAGCAGGCAATCGAACTGCCCGTGCCTTGGACCGATTGGGCGGGCCGCCGGCACGAGACGACGCGTGGGCGGCCGGTCGCGATGCACGCGATGCGCGGCATCTCGGCGCATACCAATGGCTTCCAGACTTGCCGCGCCATTCATCTGTTGCAGGTGTTGCTCGGAACCGTCGACGTTCCCGGCGGCTTCCGATTCAAGCCGCCGTACCCGCGGCCGGCGCCGCCCGGGCCGAAGCCGTCAGGCAAGGATGGCGGGCAGCCGAACACACCGCTGTCCGGCATGCCGCTCGGCTACGTCAGCGATCCGCAGGACCTGCTGATCGACGCCGCCGGCAACCCCGTACGCATCGACAAGGCCTATTCCTGGGAGGCGCCGCTCGCCGCGCACGGCGCCATGCACAACGTCATCGCCAATGCCTGGCGCGGAGACCCGTACAAGATCGACACCTTGCTCATGTACATGACGAACATGGCGTGGAACTCGGCGATGAACACCGCGGGCACGATCGTCATGCTCACCGACAAGGACGAGACGGGCCGCTACAAGATCCCCTTCGTCATCTGTTCGGACGCTTACTATTCCGAGACCGTCGCCTACGCCGATCTGGTGCTTCCCGACACGACGTACCTCGAACGGTACGACTGCATCAGCCTGCTTGACCGGCCGATCAGCCATGCCGACGGCCCGGCCGATGCGATCCGCTATCCGGTGGTACAACCGGATCGTGACGTGCGGCCGTTCCAAACGGTGCTGCTTGATCTCGGCGCGCGCCTCAAGCTGCCGGGCATGATCGATGAACAGGGGCAGCCGAAATATCGCGACTATGCCGACTACATCGTGCGGCACGAGCGGCTGCCTGGGGTAGGGCCGCTTGCAGGTTGGCGCGGGGCAGACGGCGAAGACATCGGCAGGGGCGCTCCCAACCCGCAGCAGCTCGATCGCTACATCGCCAACGGCGGCTATTGGCGCCATGAGCTCGCCGACGATCAGAAATATTACAAGATGGCGAACCGCAGCTATCTCGAGTTCGCAGCCGCCATGGGATTTCTCGTGGCGCCCGAGCCAATTGTGTTTCAGCTCTACTGCGAGCCGCTGCAGCGGTTCCGGCTCGCGGCGCAGGGGCATGGCGCGATTGTCCCGCCGCCGGGCGAGCACGATCGTCTCGCGCGCTACTTCGATCCTTTGCCGATCTGGTACCCGCCGTTCGAGGAGCAGGCCGTCGACACCGGCGTCTTCGCGCTGCACGCGCTGACGCAGCGGCCGATGCACATGTATCATTCGTGGGGATCACAGAACGCCTGGCTGCGGCAGATCACGAGTCAGAACCGGCTGTTTGTCCATCGTGCAACCGCGGCGCGCGTCGGGCTTGCCGACGACGACTGGGTCTGGATCGAAAGCCATCATGCGCGCGTAAAGGGTCAGATCCGTCTCGTCGATGGCGTCAATCCCGATACGGTCTGGACCTGGAACGCGATCGGCAAGCGGCGCGGCGCCTGGATGCTGGGGCCGGAGGCCCCGGAGGCTGAGCGCGGTTTCCTGCTCAACCACGCCATCAGCGAGCTGTTGCCGCCGGACGCGGATGGTCGCCGCTACTCGAACTCGGACCCGATCACCGGTCAGGCCGCCTGGTTCGACTTGCGCGTGCGCCTTGAGAAGTGCCGGCCCGAGGAGGCGGGGTTCGCCGAGCCGCAGTTTGCGATGCTGATGCCGCCCGCAGGGCTGCCCCAAGCTCCGAAGCAACTGGCTTATGGCGCGCAGTTTCGCCGAGCGCGGGAGGCGGGCCGATGACGAGCCTTCCGGCAACGACCGACAAAACGCTCGGACTGGTCATCGACCTCGATACCTGCGTCGGGTGTCAGGCCTGCGTGACAAGCTGCAAGGAATGGAACACCGGCGGCCACATGGCGCCCCTGACCGATCTCGACCCCTACGGCAGCGAGGCCGATGGGGTCTGGTTCAACCGGGTCCACACCTACGAGCAGTCGACCGAGAACGGCAGCCGCACGGTGCACTTTCCGCGTTCATGCCTGCACTGCGATGCGCCGGCGTGCGTAACCGTGTGCCCGACGGGCGCTTCCTACAAGCGGGCGTCGGACGGGATCGTCCTCGTCAACGAGGATTTGTGCATCGGCTGCAAGCTGTGCAGCTGGGCCTGTCCCTATGGCGCGCGCGAATTCGATGTTGCGGTCGGGGTGATGAAGAAGTGCACCCTGTGCATCGATCGCATCTACAACGAAAATCTCGCGGTCGAAGACCGTGTGCCGGCCTGCGTTGCCGCCTGCCCGACGGGGGCGCGCCATTTCGGCGATCTCGGCGATCCTGACTCGCCCGTGTCGCGTCTGGTCGACGAACGCGGCGGCGTCGACCTCATGCCGGAAATGGGCTACCGGCCGACCAACAAATATCTGCCGCCGCGCCATCGGTCCGCCGGCGCTGCGCCGGATCACGTATCTGCCCTCGATCCCGTGACCGCGGAAGGTGGCTTCCTCGGCTGGGTCGATCGAATGCTGACGCGATAGCCGTGCATCCTGCGCTTTCCGTGATTGCCTTCACAACGGCGACCGGCGCCGGCTACGGGCTCCTTGTGTGGCTGGGGCTGTTGGCGGCGAGCGGCGTGCTGCCCGCTAGCCGCTCGTTCGCGCTCGGCGGTGCGGGTCTCGCTCTTGCCTTGATCACTGTTGGATTGCTGTCGTCGATGCTGCATCTCGGCCGGCCGGAGCGCGCCTGGCGGGCATTCTCGCAATGGCGTTCTTCGTGGTTGTCGCGCGAAGGCGTTGCCAGCGTGGTCACCTACGTGCCGGCCTGTTTGTTCGCGGCCGGATGGATTTTGCTGGAACGCACCGATGGTGCCGTCGCCGCGGCAGGCATTGTTGCGGCTGCCTGCGCCGCCGCTACCGTCGTCACTACTGGAATGATTTACGCATCGCTCAAGCCGGTCGCGCAATGGAACACGCCATATACCATGCCCGGCTACGTCATTTACGCGCTGATGAGCGGTGCTGTGCTGCTCAATGCGATCTTGCAGGCGTCGCGGACGGAAAGCCGCGCGGTTGCCTGGATCGCGTTCGTCCTGATCGCGCTCGGCTGGTTCTGGAAGAACATGACGTGGCACCACGACGCGACGCTCTCCGCCCCGACGACGCTGAACAGCGCCACCGGCCTTGGCGGTGGCGAGGTCCGCTCGATTGAATGGCCGCATTCGGAAAAGAATTATCTGCTGAAAGAAATGGGCTATCGGATCGCGCGCAAGCATGCGCTGAAGCTGCGGATGTTCGTGCATGTCCTCGCCTTCGGAATCCCGCTTGCCGCGACAGAGATCGCGATCCTCTCGGCCGGGTGGACTGCTGGGTTGGCATCGGTGATCGCTGCATTGACACTGATACCCGGCCTGCTGATCGAACGCTGGCTGTTTTTTGCCGAGGCGAAACACACGGTCACGCTGTATTATGGCGGCTGGGCCCAATGACCAGCGAACGCCACATCCGCCATACTTGGGCGCCAGAGCGCCCGATCACGATCGCGGCCGGCACGCCGCCCGGCGGCGGGCTCGACCGGGTGGCGCATGCATTGGCCGGCGTCATCACGGAAGCGCGGCTGCTCGATGTCCCGGTGAATGTCGTCAACATTCCGGGCGACGGGGCGCGCCGCGTCTGGGCCGAGGTCGATCGGTACGTGGGCGATGCACATCTCGTGTCAATCAGCTCGCCCAACCTGACAACCGACCATTTGGTCGGATTGGCCGTGTTCGATCACAGCCGCTATGTGCCGATAGCAACGCTGGTGACCGAGTACATCGCCTTCGCTGTGCGTGCGGACTCGGCGTTGCGAACCGGCGCGGACCTGCTCCATCGGCTGGCGGCCGATCCCGGCAATGTCACGGTCGCGCTGTCGACCGCGTTGGGCAATCCCAACCACATCGCTTTCGCCAAGCTGACGCGGCATGCGGGTGGCGACATCAACGCACCGCGTATCCGCGTTTTCGATACGGCGCTGGATGCGGTGGTGGACGTGGTTGAGGGCCATGCGGAGCTAAGCGCCGTCACGGCAGCGAGCGTGGTCAAGGAGCTGGAGGCGGGAAGGGTGCGCCTGCTGGCGATTTCCGCACCGCTGCGCCTTCCAGCGCCGTTCGCCGCGGTGCCGACATGGACCGAACAGTCGGTCGACTGCGTCATCGGCGCCTGGCGCGGCATCACCGGACCGAGCGGCATCGATGCGCCGCAGATTACGTTCTGGGAGCGCCTGCTCGCCGGCGTTGTCCGGGACCACCGATGGCAGGCGGCGCTGGCGCGGCACTGCTGGTCGCCCATGCATCTCGATGGGCCGTCCCTACATGCCTACCTTGTGCAGGAAGGCGCCCAAATGCGCGCATTGCTAGACGAGTTGGGACTACTGCAACCGAAGCATGACCAACCGTGATCTACCATCATGGACACCCGTGCGGCACGGGTGTTCTATTGCCGTCAAGTTTGAAGATGCAGGGAGGGGAATGATGAACGTTCTGCGTTTCGCGGCGTTTGCCATGGCTTCGCTGGCTGCCTCGACGGCGCACGCGCAAACACTCAACATCGGCACCGCCCAGGTCGGCTCGCTCAGCAACACGGTCGGCAACGCGCTCGGCAAGGTCGCAACCGACTATGCCAAACTGCGCGCACGTGTCGTTCCCTACGGGGGCGGGCAGCAATTCCTGCCGCTGCTCGGCAGGAAGGAAATCGACGTGGCCGTCGCGGGCGGAACCGATGCGTTGTTCGCCTACAAAGGGGAAGGTGACTTCAAGGGAAATCCCAGCCGCAGCATGCGAGCGCTCGGCGTGGTCTTCCCATTCAACATTGGTTGGTTCGTGAAGAAGGATGCGCCCTACAAGAGCATGGTGGAGCTCAAGGGCAAGAGAGTTCCGATCGGGTTCACGACGAATTCGGCGCAGCAGCGGAGCTTCCTCGCGACGCTCGCCGCGGACGGGCTGAAGCCGTCGGATTTCGACGGCGTGCCGGTCGCGCACGTCGTGCGCGCTGCGGACGACTTTGCGCAGGGGCGGACCGAGGCCTCGACCTTTGCGGTTGGCGCCGGCAAGGTCGCCGAAGTCGACGCCAAGCTGGGCGGCATTCGCTGGCTCAGCATCGCGGCGGGACCCGAGGCCGAAAAGAGGCTCCGGCAATACATGCCCACCGCCTACATTTCAGTCGTTCAACCGGGCCCGGGGAGAGCGGGGGTGCTTGGGCCGACGACGTTGTTGTTCGAAGACTATGTCGTCGTTGCTGGGAGCCACGTCTCCGACGACGACGGGTACAAGATCGCCAAGATGCTCTACGAAGCGCAGGACAAGCTTGCCAGCATCGTGAAGGCTTACGAGCGCTACGACAAGGCCAAGCTCGCACGCGATCCTCAGATCCCGTTCCATCCGGGTGCGGTCAAGTACTATACGGAAAAGGGCATCTGGCCCGGCAAGGGTTAGCGCTCGACGTTTGGCATTCATGATCTGCGTCTTCGGTGCCGGCGCGATCGGCAGCCATGTCGCCGCCGGTCAGCGTTTCGCCAGCCGCGGGAACAATGCCAGCGCGTTGTCGCGATTGATCGCCCGGGCCTCCAGCTCCGGAATCTGGCTCATGGCCGAGCCATCGTCGACCTGGTTGACGCGATAATAGGGAAAGTCGGTGCCGAACAACAGATGTGACGGATCGGCAAGGCCGATCAGCGCCCGCATGCCGTGCAGATTTCCGGTGACGCTGACGACGTCGTAGTAGAGCTTGCGCAATTCGTATTCGACGCCCTGTGGAATGCGAGCCCGCAGGTCGGCGGCGTTGGGCCGGCGCGCCAGCGACGCGATGCGGTCGGCAAGGAATGGCACAGTGCCGCCGCCGTGCGAGAAGATGAACCGGATATTTGGGCAGCGCGACAGAGTTCCGCTGTAAAGCAGGCTGTTGATCGCCCGAGTCGTGTCGAACACGAACTCGGTAATGGCGGGTGGGACCTCGGGAATGAGATTGCGGGCGAAGGGTGGACAGGTGGGATGGAAGTACACCACCGCCTTGCGCCGGTTCAACTCGTCGAACACCGGGACGAAGGACGGATCGCCCGGCCATTTGCCATCGTAGCTCGTCATCAAGCCGGCGCCGTCGAGCTTGAGCACGTCGTAGGCATGTTCGATTTCGCGCAGGCTGCCCTCGACATCCGGCAAGGCGAGGGAGGCGAACATGCCGAAGCGCCTCGGGTAATCGGCGATCAACCGGGCGCCGTACTCGTTGCAGTGGCGGGTGAGGCCGCGCGCCTCGGTGACGTTGCCGAACCAGGTCCCGGGCGTGGCGATCGACAGGATGGCGGTCTCAATGCCGACCCTGTCCATGCCGTCGATCGATTTCTGCGGCGTCCATTCCAGGGCGGCCGTCGGCGGAATCCCCGGTGCCACGGCGATGATATCGTCGGTGTGTTCGGCAAGCCATTTGGGCGGAAACAGATGATGGTGCGTATCGATGCGGAATCGCGTGGTGGTCTGTTGCTTTGAACCCTGGTCCTGCGCGTGCATTACTGTCGCCGTTCCTTTCCCCTTGGCTTTCCCGCCTGTACGACGTGATGTGCGTTCGTCGTGATCAAGCGACCGAATATCGCTTGATCACCGCCGGATCGAAATCGAAGCCCCAGCCCGGCCGATCCGGCACGAGTGCACGGCCGTGGCCGTCGATCTCGATTTTCTGCTGATAGACGGCCGAGACCCATGGCATACATTCGAGGAAATTAACATTCGGGATTGCCGCCAGGAGTCCGATGCTCATCTCCGGATAGGTGTGATTGGACACCGGAATATTGAATGCTTCGGCAAAGGCTGCCGCCTTCATGAATTCCGACGGCCCGCCCATGCGCAACAGGTCGGGCATCAGCACGTCGCAGGCATGCTGCTGCAGCATCTCCATGGCGCCCCGGCTCGTGTAGACGGATTCACCGCTGGCAATCGGAGTATCGAGTGCTGCGGCGACTTCGGCTTCGCCAGCGTGGTTGTGCGCGGCCACCGGCTCCTCGAACCAGGTCAGGTTGAATTCCTCCAGCATGCGGCCGAGCCGCAGCGCCTGCGGCACCGTCAGCTTCTGGTTGGCGTCGGCCATCAGCGGGACGTCGGGGCCGATTGCCTCACGCACCGCGCGCACCCGCGCGATGTCCTTCGGGATGTTGCCGATCAGCCGCATCTTCATCGCCCGGTAACCGGCGCTCATCTGGTCGGCGGCAGAGCGTTGTAATGCGTCAAGCGACAGCGAGGCCCACAGCTCGCTGCTCTGATACGCCGGGATCAGAGTCCGGCAGGCACCGAGCATGCTTGAGATATTGACCCCGAGCAGCTTGCCGCGCAGGTCCCACAGCGCACACTCGACCCCGGCGAGGCATTGGGCCGCGATGCCGCCGCTGCCATGGGTGCGCAGATCATTCCAGGCGTGCGTCACGAATGCGCCGCTGTGACGCGGGTCGATTCCGACGAGCAGCGGCTCGAAGCTCCTCACCATCTGGTCGAGCACGCCCAGGCGGTGACCGTTGAAAGTGAAGACCAGGCCCTCGCCGATCACGCCCTGATCACTCTCGACGAATACCAGCACCAGCCCGGACGCCCTCAGGACGGCCGGCCCGCCGAGGCCGATCGGCGGATCGAACGGAATCTGGACCAGGGCAGTGCGCAGGCGGGTGATCTTCATGTCTGGTCTATTGCAGCGGCGGGGCCCCGCCGGCTGGCCAAGGCGCCGGATGGTGTCGGATGGTGGATTGCTCTCCGCCGAATTGCAATAATCACTCAGGACATCGCGGGATGCAGGCGCCGCATATCCGCAGTTCAACCGGAGCGGGCGGGAGCGAAATGCCGAAAGTCGAACGGATCGAGATCAAATCGTATGAGTGTGTCTTTGCGCCCGAACAAGCCTACGGCATGGCGCGGACCATGAATACACGCCGCGTCTGCTCGATCATCGCCGTAACGACCGACCAGGGGATCGTCGGGCATGGCGAATCCAGCGGGCCGCTGCGACCTCTGCGCGAATACCTTGCGATCGCGGCGCCATTCTTCATCGGCCAGAGCGTGTTCGATTTCGAAATCATCGCCGCCCAGGTCTACAACAGGCTCTACCACTTTGGCGTGCAGGGCCAATTGACGTCGTGCCTCGGAGGCATCAGCGTCGCGCTGCATGACGCGATCGGCAAGACGCTCGGCGTGCCGGTGCATGACCTGATCGGCGGGCGCGCCAATGCGAAACTCGCCTGCTATGCGACCACCGGCGAGTTCACGGCGCGCGATACAGACGGCCGCCTCGAGGCGCAGCTCGAGCGCGTGAAGGCGAGAGGGTTCCGCATCGTCAAGATCAAGATCGGCAAGAACCCGGCCTCGGATCGCGACCGCGTCCGGATCGCGCGTCAGGCGCTCGGCGACGACGCCATCCTCATGGTCGACGTCAACGGAAACTACACGCCGGACATCGCCTACGAGAGCATCCGGCGGATGGAACCCTACGACATCCATTTCTACGAGGAGCCGTTGCCGCCAACGGACGTACGCGGCTATGCGGAGCTGCGGGCGAAGTCGCCGATCCGGATCGCGGCGGGCGAGGCGTGCTACACCGTTTACGACTTTAAGCGCCTCGTCGATACCCACGGTGCGGACATCCTTCAGCCGGCCATCATGACCTGCGGCGGCCTCGGCCAGGCCAAAGCGATCGCGCAACTCGCCGCCATGAACAACCTGCGCATCGTGCCGAACGGGTTTGGCGGCGCGGTCAACTGGGCTGCAACGCTGCACTACGTCGCCAGCCTGCCGATCTCGCCGTTCACCTCAAACGTGCCATACCCGAACATGATCGAATATCACGTCGGCGCCAATCCGTTCTTCGAGACCATGTTGAAGACGCCGTACGGTATCCAGAACGGCGAGATCGCCGTGCCGACGGGGCCGGGTCTCGGCATCGAGATCGACTTCGCCGCGATCGAGCCGTATGCGGTGGCAGCTTAGGAACGGACGGATGATCGACATCGACGGCGTTTCGCATATCGGCATCGTCGTGCCCGATCTGGAAGCCGCCTGCGTATTCTTCGCGGACAAGTTCGGATGCCCTGTCGGCGAACCGATCGACGTGCCCGGGCAGGCGCTGCGGCTTGCCTATGTCGTGGTCGGCCCTGTCAAGATCGAGCTGCTGACACCGACGGCGCCTAACTCGGCGATCGCCAGGTTTCTCGACCGCAATCCCAAGGGCGGCCTGCATCACGTCGCCTTCTCGGTCGTCGATGCGCAGGTTGCCGCCGATGCAAGTTTGGGAGCAGGATTGCAGATTATCGGCGGTGTACCACAGCCTGGTCACCACGGGCGGCCGCTGTTCTTCCTGCATCCGAAGGATACGCTCGGCGCCCTGTTCGAGATCGAGCAGCGCGAAGGAGCGCAAGACCGCTCACCCACTGGCCAGAGACGCAACGACGCGAAAGCATGAGGGAGAAGGACGGATGACCACGGCTGCCGCCACCAAGACGGCGTACAAGGAGATCCTGTTCGAGGTGAAGGACGACGTCGCCTGGATAACAATCAACCGCCCGGAGGTACGCAACGCCTTTCGCGAACAGACTCTGGACGAGATGATTCATGCGTTCAGTTCCACCCGCAGCGATCCCTCGATCGCCTGCGCGGTCGTCACCGGTGCCGGCGATCAGGCGTTCTCCGCAGGCGGCGATTTCTACGCCATGCGGCGACTCAACCGCATCAACGGTCTGCATTGGAACGATCGCATGCTCGGCCTGGCGATGACCATCCGCGGTCTGCCAATCCCTGTGATCGCCATGGTCAACGGCTGGTGCATGGGCGGCGGCAACGAGCTGGCGCTGTGGTGCGACCTCGTGATCGCCTCCGAAGATGCCGTATTCGGCCAGACCGGCGCGCGCGTCGGTGCGTGTCCGACGGTCGGCGCGACCCAGTACCTGCCGCGCATGGTTGGCGAGCGGCTGGCGCGCGAGATGATCTTCCTGTGCCGCACCTTCAAGGGACAGGAGGCGGTCGACGTCGGCCTGATCAACAGGGTCGTCCCGAAGGCAGAGCTGCGCAAGGCCACCGAGGAATGGTGCGAACGGATCAAGTCCTATTCGCCGCAGACGCTGCGGGCCACCAAGAAATCGCTGAATCATGAGTCCGATGAGCTCTACGCCTCCTGGCAGCACGGCATGGAACTGCTGGCGCAGATCTGGGGCAGCGAGGAATCGCTCGAGGGCATGGATGCTTTCCTGGAAAAGCGAAAGCCCGATTTCCGCAAGTTCCGCATGCGTAACAAGCAGATCGTCGAGGAGTATCTCGCCGGTCTCGCGGCGGACCAGAATCGGGCGCCGGGCCGCCCATGAGCGCCTCCCAGGCCACCAAAGGCGCCGTTGCCGGCATCAAGGTGCTGGACCTGACCCGCATCCTCGCGGGGCCGTTCTGCACCATGCTGCTCGGCGACATGGGCGCCGACGTGGTGAAGATCGAGAACCCCGGCTCGGGCGACGATACACGCGGCTGGGGGCCGCCGTTCGCCGGCACCGAGTCGGCTTACTTCCTCGGCGTCAATCGCAACAAGCGCAGCGTCACCCTCAACCTCAAGTCCGAGCGCGGGCAGGAGATCCTGCGCGATCTCATCCGTCGCGCCGACGTCGTTATCGAGAACTTCAAGGCGGGCGCGCTCGACAAGTGGGGCTGCGGACGCGCTTTCATGGAGAAGGAGGCGCCGCAGGTCGTGCATTGCACCATCTCAGGCTACGGCTCACGCGGCCTCAAGGCCAAGCTGCCCGGCTACGATTTTCTGCTGCAGGCGGAAAGCGGGTTGATGAGCATCACCGGTGAGCCAAACGGCGATCCGATGAAGCTCGGGGTTGCCATCGTCGATGTCTGCACCGGCATGTATGCGACCATCTGCATTCTGGCTGCACTCAACGCCCGTAACGCCGGCGTGCCAGGTCAGCATATCGGCGTCTCGCTCTACACCACCGGGCTGTCGATGCTCGCCAATGTCGCGTCGAACGTGCTGATTTCCGGAAAACCGGCGGGCCGCTACGGCAACGGCCATCCCAGCATCGTGCCATACTCAACCTATCGCTGCGCCGACGGCGATATCGCGCTGGCGGTTGGCAATGATGCGCAGTTTGGCCTGTTCGCAGGCGTTGTCGGTCATCTGGAATGGGTCACGGACGCGCGCTTTGCCCGCAACCGCGATCGCGTGGTCAATCGCGCCGAAATGGACGCGTTGATCACGGCTGCGCTTAGGTACCGCAAGGCGGCGGATTGGATCGAGCTGCTGCTGGCAGCCGGCGTTCCCTGCGGTCTGATCAACAACGCCATCGATGCGCTCGCGGCGCCGCAGACCAAGGCCATGAATATGGTGGTCGACATCCCGCATCCGTCGGTCGGCACATATCGCTCGCTTGGCATTCCATTCGACCTTACGGGGACACCGGCGGAGATCCGCCGGCCCGCGCCGACGCTTGGGCAGCACACGGATGAGGTGCTTGCCGAGTACCTCGGTTTGGGTCAGGACGATCTGCGGAAGCTGCGCGAGGCGGCGGTCATCTAAGAGCCCAGGGTCGATTGCAAAAGGAGAACGGAATGGCTGCGGCCAAGCCCGCCCGCGCGGAGAAGAATTTTGCGCTCGCCGTGGATATTGGCGGCACTTTCACTGATGTCGTCCTGCGGCGCGCCGATGGGAAAATCTGGGTCGACAAGGTGCTCACCACCCACCACGACCTGCTGGAGGCGCTTTTCCGGGGCGTCGAGCAGGTGCTGCGCAAGGCGAAGATCGGCCCAGCCCAGGTCGACGACGTTGTAGTGCACGCCACCACGGTAGTGACCAACGCGCTGATCGAGCGCAAGGGCCCCAAGACCGCGCTGCTGACGACCAATGGCTTTCGCGATGTGCTCTACATCCGGGATGAGTACCGCTATGACATGTACGACCCGCAGATCGAGTTCCCGCCGCCGCTGGTGCCGCACGAACTGACCTTCGGCGTCGCCGAGCGCACCCGTGCCGACGGCACCGTCACCAAAGAGGTCGATCCCACGGAGGTGAGGGCGCTGGCGCAGACCTTGCGCGAAAGGGGCGTGATCTCGGTAGCGGTATGCTTCCTCAATGCCTATCGCAACCCGCAGAACGAACGGGTTGCTGCCGCGGCGCTGCGCGAATCGGCCCCCGAGCTCTACGTCTCGCTTTCCTCCGACGTGTCGCCGCAGATCCGCGAATATCCGCGCACCTCGACCACCGTGATCAATGCCTATACGGCGCCGATCGCCGGACCGTATCTCACCCGCATGGCGGCGATGCTGCGCGAACGCGGCTTCGTCAATGCGCCGATGGTGATGCTGTCGAACGGCGGCGTGATCGGCGTCAGTGTCGCCGGCAGATTCCCGGTGCGGATGATCGAGTCGGGGCCGGCCGCGGGCGCGCTGGCGGCGAGCTATTACGCGGATACGCTGGGGCTTGATCGTCTGCTTGCCTTCGACATGGGCGGCACCACCGCGAAAGCCTGCCTGATCGAGAACGGTGCGCCCTTCGTGTCCGGGTTCTTCGAGGTGGACCGCAAGTACCGGTTCAAGGCCGGTAGCGGCTATCCGGTGACGATCCCGTCGGTCGACATGATCGAGATCGGTGCGGGCGGCGGCTCGATTGCCACTTGCGATGCGCTGAATCTGTTGAAGGTCGGCCCGCAGTCCGCCGGCTCGATGCCCGGTCCGGTGTGCTACGGCCACGGTGGGCAAGACATTTGCGTGACCGATGCGGACCTCGCGCTCGGGTTGCTCGACGCCGACCATTTCCTCGGCGGCGAGATGAAGCTCGATGTCGGTGCCATGCGTGCGCGCCTGACGACGCTGGCCGGCGAGCTCGGCGTCGCGCCAGCGGATGCCGCCGCCGGCATCTATCGGATCGTCGGCGAGACGATGGCGTCCGCCGCGCGAGCGCATGCGGTCGACCGCGGGGTCGACTACCGCGGCATTCCGCTGCTGGCGTTCGGCGGGGCTGGGCCGCTGCACGCCTGTTACGTGGCGGGACTGCTCGGTAGCACAACGGTCATTGTTCCGCCGAACGCTAGCGTGCTGTCGGCGTTCGGCATGCTGGTGACGCCGGTGCGCTACGATCTGGTGCGCGGTGCGCTCGGCAAGCTGGAAGCGATCGACTGGAGCGTGGCGGACAGCACCTTCGAGGACATGACCACCGCCGGCCGAAAGGCGCTGCTGGAAGCCGGCGTTCCCGGCGGCGAGATCCGCTTCAGCTTCGGCGGCGACCTGCGCTACTACGGGCAGGCCCATGAAGTGACGGTGACATTCGACGGCGACCCGCGGGCGGGCCGCGATCTCGCGCCCATCCGCGAAAACTTCGAGCGCGTCTACGAAGCCCAGTACGGACTGCGGCTGAAGGACAACGAGGTCGAGGTGGTGAACTGGCGCGTCACCTGCGCGGGACCGAGCATCCTGCGCGGCGCTGCGCCGCAAATTGCGTCCCGCCGGGGAGCGGCGCGTACCACCCGCAGCGTGCACCTCGGCAGCGGCAGGACACAGGACATCCGCTACGCGGTGTATGAGCGCAACGCGCTCGCAGCCGACCAGGACGTTCCCGGACCGGCCATCATCGAGGAGCGCGAGACCACCACGGTGATCCTGCCCGGCTGGACGGCGCGGGTCGACCGGACTGGATGCATCATCGCCCAGCACACATCGGCGCAAGACAGCACGGCCGCGCACGCGACCCCCAGCGTCGTGCCGGCAAGCTGACATCGGAGACCGCTATGGATGGCATCGAACTCGAAATCCTCTGGAGCAACCTGATCAGCATCGTCAGCGATCAGGCCAAGGCGCTGCAACGTACGGCATTCTCGCCGGTAGTGCGAGAGACCGGCGACCTCGCGTGCGCGATCTTCGACCGCAAGGGCTGCATGATGGCGCAGGCGCGCACCGGCACGCCGGGTCACATCAATTCGCTGGCCAATTCCGGCGCCTCCTTGGTGAAGGCGTTTCCGCCCTCGGAACTCGAACCGGGCGACATGATCATCACCAACGACCCGTGGATGTCGGCCGGGCATTTCTTCGACATCACCATCTTCAACCCGGTGTTCTATCAGGACCGGATTGTCGCCTATGTGGGATCCAACATCCACCACACTGACATCGGCGGCTACGGCGTCGGCGCGGGCGCTCGCGACGTGCATGAGGAAGGTCTGTGGATTCCGCCGCTCAAGTTCTACGAGCGCGGCAGAATGAACCCGACGCTGAAGGCCATGATTCAGCACAACGTGCGTACGCCGGAGCAGGTTTTCGGCGACCTTGCGGCCCAGGTGGCGAGCGGCAAGACCTGCGGCGAGCGGCTCGTGCTGCTGTGTGAGCGCCATGGGCTGCATGACCTCGATGAATTGTCGGAAGAGATCATCACCCGATCCGAGGCCTCGACTCGCGAGGCGATCCGTAGGCTTCCTGCCGGCACCTGGCACGGGGAGTCGAAGTTCGACGTGCCCGGTGGCGAGGTGGTGACGCTGCATACGGCGGTGACGATCGACAACCGCAAGGGTGAAATCCTGATCGATTTCACGGGCTCGTCGCCGAAGAGCCCGCGCGGGGTCAACGTGGTGCTCAACTACACCCACGCGTACAGCACGTTCGCAGTGCGCTCGTGCCTTAATCCCGATCTCCCGAACAATCACGGCAGCCTGGCGCCGATCAAGGTGTTCGCGCCGAAGAACTGTATCGTCAATGCCGAATACCCCTCGCCGGTGAATGCGCGTCACGTGGTCGGCATGTACGTGCCGATGCCGGTGCTCAAGGCACTCTACAATGTCGTCCCCGACCGGGTGCTGGCGGAAAGCGCCGGCGCGGTGTGGTCGCTACAAATCCAGGGGGAAGGCACGCGCGGGCAGGCGCATACCTCGTCGATGATCGGCTTCTCCGGCGGCATGGGTGCGCGCCGCACCAAGCCCGGGCCGTCGACCACCAGCTACCCGACCGGCGTCGCCGCCATTCCGGTGGAGATGATCGAAGCGACCATGCCGATCGAATTCCTCACGCGCGAACTGCGCCGCGGCTCGGGCGGCGCCGGCAAGAGCTCAGGGGGTGACGGGCAGACCATCGCGTTCCGTATGATCTCCGGCAAGCCATGGCTGATGAACACGATGACCAGCCGCACCAACCATGGCGCCGAAGGGTTGGACGGCGGCGAGGCCGGAGAGCCGGGCCGCTTCATGGTCAATGGCCAGGTGGTGTCGTCTTCGGCGAAGCTCCTGATGCAGCCGGGCGACGTCGTGACCATGAACACGCCGGGCGGCGGCGGCTACGGCCGCCGGTAACGGCGCGGGCGTCAGCCGAGCAGGCGCGGCAGGAACAGGCTAAGCGTCGGGATCAGCACGATCAAGGTGACGCGCACGGCATCCGACATCAGGAACGGGATGACGCCGCGGAACGTCTCGAGCATCGGCACGTCCTTGGCGAGCGAATTGATCACGAACACGTTGAGGCCGACCGGCGGCGTGATCAGTCCGATCTCGACCACGCTCAGCGTGATGATGCCGAACCACAGCTTGAGTTCGTCGGGATCGGTGAAACCGAATTCGAGCGCGGCGATGATCGGCCAGAAGATCGGAATGGTGATCAGGATCATGGCGAGCGAGTCCATAACGCAGCCGAACACCAGGTAGAGGCAGATCATCCCGAGCAGGACGACATAGGGCGACAGGCCGGAATTCTGGAAGAAATCGGCGGTCACCATCGGCAGCCGCGAAAAGCCGAGAAACGCATTGAAGACGCCGGCACCCAGCAGGATGAGATAGATCATCGCCGAGGTGGCCGCGGTCTCGATCAGCGCGTCGATGAAGCCGCGAATGCGCATGCCGCCATAGGTAACGGCGACAAGGAACGTCGACGCGGCACCGACGGCGGCGCCTTCGGTCGGTGTGAAAATGCCGGAATAGATCCCGCCCATCACCACGAAAAAGATCACGCCGACGGTCCAGATTTCCGACAATGCGCTCCACCGCTCCGCCCTCGTCGCGCGCGGCGCCGCTGGACCGGCCTCGGGATTGATGCGGGCGACGATATAGATGGTGAGCAGGTAGCCGCCCGCCGCCATCAGGCCCGGCAGAAATCCAGCCTGGAACAGCGAGACAATATTGGCCTCCACCATGATCGCGAAAATGATCAGCACGATCGACGGTGGAATGAGGATGCCGAGCGTACCGCCGGCAGCCAGCGTAGCGGTCGCAAACCCTCCGGAATATTTGTAGCGGCGCAGCTCCGGCAGCGCGACCTGACCCATCATTGCGGCGGTAGCAAGCGAGGAGCCGCTGATCGTTCCGAATGCCGCGCATCCACCGATCGAGGCCATGGCGAGGCCGCCGCGGAAATGTCCGATCCAGGCGGCGGCGGCGCGGAACAGGGAACGGGTGATGCCAGCGCGGGCGGCGAAATGGCCCATCATCAGGAACAGCGGGATGACCGAAAGATCGAACGAGCTGAACCGCCAATACATCTCGGTTTTGAGAAAGCTCATGAGAGCGGTGGTGCCGGCAATCGAGACGTAGCCGGTCAGGCCGACCGCAAGCATCGATACCGCAATCGGGACGCGCAACGCGATCAACGTCAGCAGCACGAAAAACCCGATCGCCCCGATCGCCAGGTCGCTCATGGCGTCATTCTCCCGAGACGGCGGATCTGGCAGACGCGCGGCCCGTCTTCACATCGTCAATGTCGCGCGTCAGGGTGTAGGCGATGACGACGACCAGGACGATCATGCAGACGATGTTGAATGGGATGGTCGACCAGCGATAGAAATTGAACGCCGCAATCACCTCGTTATTGGCACGAAGTTCGAGCATGCCATAGTACATGCGCCAGGTGAAAATGGCGGCGACCATGAGATAGAGCAGCGATCCAAACGCATCGAGCGCCGATTTGCCGCGAGGGCGCATGCTGGTGGTAAAGAAATCGACGACGACATTGCCGCGTGTGAGCTGACAATAAGGAAGGAAGGAAAACACCGCGCATCCGGCGATGATGCCGACGAGATCATAGTCGCCGGGAACCGGGGCGGAAAACAGGTAGCGTCCGATCACGCTGACCGTCACCAGCACCGCCATGACGCAGCACAACGCCCCGCCGAAGATCGCCAGGCCGACGCACACTTGGTAAAGCGCCCGGCCGAATGGATCGTTTGGCCGGGCGCCGCGGTGAGCCTGTTCAGTCATCGACTACTCTTGGTGCCTATACCGGGGGTGAGCGAAAGGCTCCCGCTCATTTGGCATATTTCGCGACCAACGCCTCGGCATCGGCGATCACCTTGGCGCCGTCACCCCCCATCTTGTTCACCTCCTCCTTGAACCGCTCGGCAACCGGCGCAACCGTCTTCTTGAACCTTGCCGTTTCCGCGGCGTTGAGCGCGACGAACTTGTTCTTGGACTTGGTGTGCATCACCTTCAGGCCGTCCGCGTCGATCATGTCCCAGACCTTGATCGCGAAGGGAGCGAGGTTGCGGCCGGAATTGGCGTCGATCACCTTCTTCAGGTCGGGCGGTAGGCTGTTGTATTTGGCCTTGTTCATCAGGAATGCGAAGACGGTCGTGGCCATCCGCGGCTGCGAGCCCGAAAGGGTCGTGAAGTAGTCGGTTAACTCCTGCATCTTGACCGCCGGCGCGATTTCGTAGGTCAGGATCGCGCCGTCAACGGTTCCCTTGGTCAGCATGGGCGCAAGCTCGGGCAGCGGCAGTTGCAGCCCCGACCCCCCTAAGGCTTCGATAACCCAGGTGCCCGTGCGGGACGGAGATCGGATTTTCATGCCCTTGAAGTCCTCGATCCTGTGGATTGCGCCCTTCGTCATGAACAAGGAGCCCGCGTGCACGTGCAGGAGCAGAGGATGGTACGGCTCAAGCTCCTTCTTCAGGTGAATGTCGGCGAAGTCCTGCAGCGCCATCACGCTTGAGCGCGTGTCGCGGTGGATGAACGGCAGCTCGAAGACTTCATCCTTGACCATCACGCCGGGCGTGAAGCCGGGCAGCGTCCAGACGATGTCGACCACGCCGTCGCGCACCTGCTGGAGCAACTGCGGGGCTTTGCCGCCGAGCTGCATCGCGGGATAAAGCTGGACGTTGATGCGTCCTTTGGAGTCCTTGCCGATCTTGTCGGCCCATGGAACGAGGAAATGCTTGTAGGGATTGGCCACCGGCGGCATGAACGTGTGCACACGCAACGTGACGTCTTGCGATCGCGCAACGTCCGGGACCAGCGCCGATGCCGAGATGCTGGCCGCTGCAAGCGCGGCAAAAACGACCTTTTTCATGTCACCCTCCCGCTGACCGCTTTGATTGTATACGATAGCGGACCCGGCCGACTGGATCGGCCGGGTCCGTCCGCATTTCCAGATAGCGATGCCCGCGAGCGGGCCTCGCTCACTTGTCGTACTTCGCCTCCAATGCCTCGACGTCGGCAAGGATCTGCTTGCCGTCGGCACCGGAATCGTCAAGCAGCTTGATGAAGCGGTCGAACACCGGCTGCACCTTCTTCTTGAACTTGGCGGTCTCCTCGGCGCCGAGGCTGGAAAATTTGTTCTTCGACTTGCTGTGCATCACCTTCTCGCCATCCAACTCGACCCGATCCCACACCTCGATCGCCATCGGCGCGATGTTGCGGCCGGAATTGTTGTCGATCACCTTCTTCAGATCGGCAGGCAGGCTGTCGTACTTTGCCTTGTTCATCAGCAGCGTGAAGATTGCGGTGCTCAGGCGTGGCTGCGGCGGCGCCAGCGTGGTGAAGTAGTTGGTGAGGTCCTGCATCTTGACTGCGGGCGCGATCTCGTAGGGCAGGATCGAGCCGCTCACGGTGCCCTTGTTGAGCATCGGGACCAGTTCAGGCAGCGCCACCTGCAACGGTGCGGCACCCAAAGCCTCGAGGATCCAGGCATTGGTGCGGGAATACGACCGCAGCTTCATTCCCTGGAAGTCCTCGACCTTGTTGATCGGGTCCTTGGTCATGAACAGCGAGCCGGCATGCGCGTGCACGAGAAGAACGTGATACGGCTCGAAGTCCTTCTTCATGTGCTTCTCGACATAGTCCTGCAGCGCCAGCACGGTCGCCTTGGTGTTGCGATGTAGGAACGGCAGCTCGAAGATTTCCAGCTTGGGCATCACGCCGGGCGTGAAGCCGGGCAGGGTCCATACGATATCGACCACGCCGTCGCGTACCTGCTGCAGCAGCTGCTCGGGCTTTCCGCCGAGCTGCATCACCGGATAGATCTGCACCTTGATGCGCCCGTTCGATTCCTTGTTGACCTTCTCGGCCCACGGCACCATGAAGTGCTTCACCGGGTTGGCGACCGGCGGCAGGAACGTGTGCAGCCGCAAGGTGACTTCCTGCGCGGCCACGGACGACGGCGCCAGCGCCAAGCCGGCAAGCCCGGCGGCCGCGAGCGCAGCGACAATGAATCGCTTCATTTGATTTCTCCCTCCTGGTGCATGTATTGCTTTGAGACTTTTGCCGGAATGGGACCATGCCCATCTAATTTATTTTTGCAGTTGGGCTCAAAAAGAGCAATAGCGTCAATAGCGTAATTGCGTCACATCAGGCCACCCGATTGGAATATAGTTGGAATATCAACGATCGTCGCGCCGGGCGATGGAAGGACCGGCCGGCTTTGACGGCCGTGCCGCGGCGTCACGTCGCGGGGCGCGGATGTGTCCGTCAATTGGGCGCGAGTGCGCCGCGATACAATTCATAGCTGAGCAGCAACTCGAACCCGACCCAGATGCCAGCGGTGGTCGCCAGTGCGGTGATCGCGCCGTCGCGGACGGTCCGGCCAGCGTACAGCAGCATATAGCTGAACACGTAGACCGGAATCGCGACGAGAAAACCGGCGAGGACGATCAGCGCCGTAGCCGCCGCGATCCAGCCGATCGCTATGGCTTCGCGCGCGGCCGCTTGACCGGAGGCGCGCGCGGAATGATCCACCGCACCGGACAGGGCGAGTGCGATCGCGCGGCCGATCGCGGTGTTGGTGCGCGAGGTCACATCGAGCAGGCAGAGCACGACTGCAACGCCGCTGACCAGCACCGGAAACTCGCGGCCGCGGGCGTTGGGGATGTATTCCGACCACACCAGCATGCCTAGGTAGAAGGCGAACATGGCGATCGCGACGAGCAGGTCTTGTCGGGTCGGGGACAGTGTCGTCATGCCTCTCTTCCCTGCACCGGAACGGCCTTGCGCCGCGCCCACGCATGACGCAGCAGCGGGACGCCCATCGCGACGAACACCAGCAGCAGCAGGATGAGCGAGATCGGCCGTCTTACGAAAATGCTCCAGTCGTTGTCGGCAATCTGCATGGTCTGATGGAAGGAGCGTTCAGCGAGGTCGCCTAGCACCAGCGCAATCACCAGGGTGACGCGCGGGAACTGGAATTTGATCATCTGATAGCCGAGGATGCCGGCCACCGCCGCCATCACCACGTCCTCGATCTTGCTGTTGAGCGCGTAGGCGCCGACCAGCGAGACCGAGACCACGGCCGGCACCAGGATGTGAACGTTCACCAGCGTGATCAGCGAGAGCCAGCGGGTGATCGCGAGCCCGACTATGGTCGCGACGATGCAGGAGATGGTCAGCGCCACGATCAGGCTGAACATCACGCCCTCGTGCTCGATCAACAGCATCGGGCCGGGATCGAGCCCGTGCAGCACCAAGAGTCCGAGAAATACCGCCATCTCCGCGCTGCCCGGAATGCCGAACGCGAGCGTCGGGATCAGCGCGCCGCCGTCCTTGGCGTTATTGGCGGCTTCCGGGCCGATCACGCCCTGGATCTCGCCTTGGCCGAAGCGCTCCGGATGCTTCGAGATCTGCATGGTCATGGAGTAGGAAAGGAACGACGCCACAGTGCCGCCGACTCCCGGCACCGCGCCGATGAAAGTGCCTAGCGCGGAGCAGCGCAGCACCGTCGGCCAGTCGCGCAACACGGCCATGACGCCTTCGCCGACCCCGACGATGCGGGTGCCGAACTCCTTGGTGCGCACGACCGTTCCGCCCTCGATCGACAGCTTGATCATCTCGGCAATGGCGAACAGCCCGATCAGCGTCGGCACCAGCGGTATGCCGTCCCACAGATAGTCGAAGCCGAGGGTGAAGCGCTCGCCGCCGCTCACGGCGTCATAGCCGACGAACGCGAGCATCAGTCCCGCCGCGGCCGAGATTAGCCCGCGCAGAAACATGCCGCCGGTGGAGGCCGCAATCGAAGACAGCCCGACCAGCGCCAGCATGAAGAATTCCGCCGGTCCGAAGGCGAGCACGAGGCTCTTGGCGACCGGCACCACGGCCACCAGGATGAGGACGCCGAAAATCCCGCCGACCGAGGAGGCCATGCCGGCCGCACCGATCGCCATGCCGGCCTTGCCCTGCTGCGCCAGCGGATAGCCGTCGAAGCAGGTGGCCGCGCTCGGCGCCGTGCCCGGGGTGTTGAGCAGGATCGCGGTGACCGAGCCGCCAAACGATACAGCGCCCATGATGCCGCCGGCCAGCGCCATCGCGTCCTGCGGGTTCATCCCGTAGGTCAGCGGGATGAACAGCGCGATCGCGGTGGTGCCGCCGAGCCCCGGGATGGCACCAAAGCTCAGCCCGACCATGACGCCGAGCACCAGCATCACGATGCTCTGCACCGTAAGAATCAGGGCCAGTCCTTGAATGAGGCCGTCGAACACCGCTCCACCATCTTGTAGCCCGGATAAGCGAAGCGAAATCCGGGGGCTCCGCGCGATCTGCTACGCCCCGCATATCGCTTTCGCTCATTGCGAGCTACACCCGCTCCGCAACACCGCTACGCCGGCCAAGCTAGTCCTTGAGCTGATCCTTGAAGCGCAGGTAAAGGGCGAGCTGCTTCTTCACCGCGTCCTCGGCCTGCGCGCCGTCGAGCGGCGAGAACGGCCGCTGCACCTTCTCGGCCGCCGCCTTGAGCGCGGGGTCGTTCATGGCCTTGGCGAAGGCATCGGACAGGACCTTGCGGATCGGCGAGGGCAGGCCGGGCGGCGCAGCGATCAGCCGGTGGATGAACAGTCCGTCGAGGTCGGCGAGCCCGAGGCTCTTGGCGCTCGGTACCGCGGGATAGTCGCTCGGATCCTCGGTGGTCAGCAGCGCGCGGATGTCGCCGGATTCGATGTACTTACGCGTCGACTCCGATGGCAGGATGCCCGCGGGCGTATCGCCGCGGATCACCGACAAGGTCATTTCCTTCGTGCCCTTGTAGCCGGACACCAACTGCCCCTTGATGCCGAGCACGCCGAAAAAGACCTTGCTCATGACATTCGCGGTAGAGCCGGAACCGGTCGACGGAACCTTTACGGGATTCGAAGCGGCAAACGTCTTGAACTCGGCGTAGCTCTTGATCGGCGACTTGCCGGCGACGGTGAGCAGATAGGAATCGATGCTGAGCCGCGCGAGCCAGGTGATCTTCTCGAGATCGTAGTCGACCTTCTGGCCGACCAGCGGCGGGACCATGGCGCCGGGCACATTGACGATGACGATGGTGTAGCCGTCGGGCTTGGCGCGATAGACCTCGGTGAGGCCCTTGCGGCCGCCGGCGCCCGGCACGTTCTTGATGATGACGTTGATCTTGTTCGGCAGGTGCTTTTCGAGGAACGGCGCGACCAGCCGGACATAGGTGTCAAACCCGCCGCCCGGCGAGAACGGGATGACGAAGGTGATGTGCCTTTCCGGGTAGGCCGCCTGTGCCGGCGCGATGAGGCCCACCAGAGCGACCGCGGCGGCCACGGCGCCGAGTCTCAATCTCGCAATCATCCCATCCTCCCTTGCAATGGCGTTCATGATGCAACGCCCCCGATCTTTCCGCCGGGCTCGATGCGCGTCAGTCTTGCGGACAGTACCCCAGCAGTCCACGTTCGCAAATCCAGGACCGGCGCCGCGGATCGTGCCGGACATCGGGCAAATCAGCGCATGATCCGCAACCGGAAATCGGCTGCCCAGGCCCGGTGGCGCTTCGATCCTGAACGGTTATGATGTCCGCGGTGCTCCGTGGGCCGCCTCGCGCGGTTCGCCGGAAGCCGGTTTCGTTCTCGATGTGACTGCAGGCAACCCTATGGATTCTGGTGTCAATGTCGCTGCAATGGCGCACGAGCGCAGGCCGATCGACTGCCTCGCACAGGCGAAGGCGCTTGCCCCGGTGATCGCGGCAGCCGTGCCGCGCATCGAGGCGAACCGCGAACTGCCGGAGGACCTCGTCGACGCGCTGCACAAAGCGGGGCTGTACCGCATGCTGTTTCCGCGGTCACTCGGCGGACAGGAGCTGGCGCTGCCGCTCTACATTCAGGCGATCGAGGAGATCGCCAAGGCCGACGCCAGCACCGCGTGGTGTGTGGGGCAATCGTCGGTGTGCTCGACGATCACCGCCAGTCTCGATCACGCGGCGGCGTGGGAGATGTTCGGCAAGGATCAGCGCGCGGTGCTCAATTGGGGCCCGCAGGGGCGCACCGCCAAGGCGATCGCCGCCAAAGGCGGCTTCCGCATCACCGGCCGCTGGCCATTCGCGAGCGGCAGCCGCCATGCCACCTGGATGGCGGCGCACACCTCGGTCTACGAGGCGGACGGCGAGACGCCGTTGCGCGATGCGGCGGGCAAGCCTGCCGAGCGCACCTTCATCTTCCCGCGCGCCAGCGCCGAGATCATCGACAACTGGTACGTGATGGGCCTGAAGGGCACGGGCAGCGACACTTACACGGTGACCAATCTGTTCGTGCCGGAAGAGCGCTCGATGACCGTGTTCGGCCGCAACCCGGCGGAGCGGCGCGAGCATGGACCGCTGTATCTTTTCACCGTGCATCAGATGTTCGGCGCGACCTTCGCCGGCGTCGCGCTCGGCATCGCGCGCGGCGCGCTCGATGCCTTCGTGGAGCTGGCCAAGACCAAGGTTCCCGCCCCGACAGGCGGATCGAGCGTGCTGCGCGACAACCACGTGATCCAGTCGCAGGTCGGCGTCGCGCAGACTCAGCTCGCCTCGGCGCGCGTGTTCTTGCTGAATGCCGTGGAGGAGATCTGGGAGGAGGCGGTCGAGACCGGTGCCGTCAGCCTGGACAAGCGCGTTGCGCTCCGCATGGCGGAGTCGCATGCGACGCAGATGGCGAAGCTTGTGATGGATATCGCCTATCATTCGGCGGGCGCCACGGCGATTTTCGAGAGCAACCCATTCGAGCGCCGCTTCCGCGATCTGCACACCGTGCTGCAGCAGGTGCAGGCGCACTACTCGGTGTTTGAGGTAATCGGCAAGCACTTCCTCGGTCTGCCGTTGACGTCAAGGTTGGTGTGAGCCTCGAACGATCGGCTGTCATCCCGGCCGGCCCAGCCGTGAGCCGGGGGAGAGCGGGACCCAAGTATCCCTGCCTAAGTGTCAAATCACCGATGCAGGATACATGGGTCCCGGATCGGCCCCTTCGTGCCGCCCGGGATGACTCGCCGGAAAGCAGAGGGTCACGCCGGCCGGACGCTACGCCGCGCCGCGCTCGACCACGTAGCGAAACGAGCATGACCATATTACCGCAAACCCCGCGGACAGTTTGCTGTCACGAGCCTCAACCGGATCGCCGCCTGCGTGGAACTCGCCCGCCCACCGCCCACGGCGAGCCGAGATCATGTGCGTCGCCCGATATTCGTCCAATTCTCGCTCATGTCGGGGTCTATGAATGCCTCGGGAACTGCGGACGCAGGGTGTGCGTCATTGGCTTGGTCCGCCGGCTTCCCACCCGCCGGGAGGCGACAGGAGGCGTCCGCCTCTGCGTTCGTCAGCGAACAAATCTGCTCGGAGAGGCTACAGATGGCTAGAAGACTTGCTTTCTTTGCAGGGTTGTTCCTTGTTACCGCAGCAACTCTTATGCTGCAGCTTGTTCAGACACGCATCCTCTCCGTTGTTGCCTGGTATCATCTGGCATTTTTTGTCATCAGCATTGCGATGTTCGGACTCACGGCGGGTGCCGTGTGGGTCTACTTGCGACGCGACCGCTTCACGGAAGCCACCTTGTCGCACGACCTCGTGTACTTTACCTCCGCCTTCGGCGTGACATCGGTCCTGTCGTTCGCCGTTCAGTTGACACTTTCGCCGGTCGCCGAGGTGAGCATTCTGGCCTTTTTGATCTGGGCCGAACTCGCAGTCTGCCTGTCCGTGCCGTTCTTCTTTGCCGGTGTCGTCGTCTCTTTGGCACTCACCCGCAGCCCTTATCCGATCGGGCGGGTCTACGGCGTGGACCTTGCCGGCGCGGCAGTCGGTTGTCTTGGCGTGCTCACGCTCCTCGACACGGTCCGTGGACCGACGGCGGTGTTGTGGGTCGGCGCCATCGCTGCGCTCGCCGCCGTGCTCTTCTCCCACTCGCGCATCGGCGCGGCGCCGGCGGCGAAGCCGCCGTTCGCCGCGGTACTCAGACGGCCACTGGCAATCGTCCTGGCGTTGGCCGCCGTTGCGGTGGCCGACGATCTGGCAGGGCCATGGGGGCTTCAACCCGTATTCATAAAGGGCAAAGTTGAGCCGCTCGACAAGCGCATGTTCGAGCATTGGAATTCCTTTTCACGCGTGGCGGTGTTCAATACCGACAACCGCGGCCCGCACATGTGGGGTTCCTCGCCGAAGGTCGACCCGCAGGACTGGCCGGTCGAGCAGCGGGAGATGGTCATAGACGGCGATGCCGGCACCACCGCCTATCGCGTCAATGACCTCGTCGGGGACCTGCAATTCCTGAAATACGACGTGACCAACCTCGCCTATTTCCTGCCTGAGCAGAAACGGGCTGCCGTGATCGGCGTAGGCGGTGGCCGAGATCTCCTCAGTGCACGCCTCTTCGGTGTACCGGACATTACCGGCGTCGAGATCAATCCCATTCTCGGGCGCCTGCTGACACAGGAGCCCGGCTTCGCCGACTTTTCGGGCATCGGCGAGATGGGTGGGATCGAGATCAAGATCGACGAAGCCCGAAGCTGGTTCGCCCGTAGCAAGGAACAATTCGACATCATTCAGATGTCCCTGGTGGACACGTGGGCCGCCACGGGCGCAGGCGCCTACTCGCTCAGCGAGAACGGCCTTTATACCGTTGAGGCATGGCGCATCTTCCTGGAGAGGCTCGCACCAAATGGCGTGTTCACGGTAAGCCGCTGGTATTCGCCGAAGAGGATCGAGGAGACCGGCCGCATGGTCAGCCTCGCCATGGCGGCCACGTTCGATATCGGTGCAAAAGAGCCCAGGCAGCACATCTTCCTCGCCGCGTCGGGACGCGTGGCCAACCTCATTCTGTCGGCCCAACCGCTGTCGCCAAGCCGAGTCGAGAAGCTGGAGACAGTCGCCAGTGACTTGGGCTACACGGTGTTGATCAGCCCAAGGCAAGAACCGCAGGTGGATATCCTGCGGAAGATCGTTACGGCTGAAAGCAAACCGGAGCTTACGCACTACACCGCGAGTCAGAAACTCGACCTCACTCCGCCACAGGACGACAGGCCGTTCTTCTTCAATCAACTACCTCTCCGCAATCCGCTGCTGACCATCAGCCTTGCGGCTGAGATCGACGACATCGGCGTGCTGAGCGGTAACCTGTTTGCGACAGCGACGCTCGTAATCCTGTTCCTCGTATCGGCGCTTCTGGTGCTGGCAACGATAGTCATCCCGCTGCGTCCGGCAATGCGAGATGTCGGCAGACGGCTGGCGTGGGGCGGGACCGCCTATTTCTTCCTCATCGGCGTCGGTTTCATGATGGTTGAGGTCGGCCTTTTGCAACGCATGAGCGTGTTTCTGGGTCACCCCATCTATTCGCTCAGCATCGTGCTGTTCTCAATCATCCTCGCCACCGGCATAGGTAGCCTGATTTCAGACCGCCTCCCGCTAGATAGCGGAGGAAAGCTTGTCGGCTGGGCGCTGCTCGTCGGAGGCTTTCTGCTCGCTTTACCCTTCTGGTTACCGTCCGTCTTGCTTGCGTTCGGCGGGGCGACCCTGATCACCCGGGCTGCGCTCTGCGTGCTGATCATCACGCCGGCCGGCCTGCTCATGGGCTTTGGCTTCCCGACCGGCATGCGGCTCATCTCTGCCGTGGACCGCAAACCGACGCCGTGGTTCTGGGGGATCAATGGTGCCGCCGGTGTGCTCGCAGCGTCGCTCGCGGTGACCCTCAGCATTGCGCTCGGAATCAGTACGACGTACCTCGTCGGCGCGCTGTGCTACCTGCTGCTTATTCCTGCAGCGCTAACGATCGGCTTCCATGCAGGCCGCGTGAAAAAATTGCTTCCATCGATAAGGAGCGACGAGGTAAGCGGTGGTGAAGAAGCGCTCGGAGCCGCCGTAAAGCCGTGAGGACGTGTCAAGCTACGCCACGCTTGAGACGCGCGCCGGCCCCATCAGCGCCTCGAGCTCGCGTAGCGACACCACCGAGCATACTTCGCTTGCATGTCGAACAGGTTGGCGCAATGCGCGAACCATGATCGGTCGAAGCAGCAGTCGTCGATGACGAACGTGGTGAAGCCGTGCGAAAAAGCGTCCACCGCGGTCGCTCGCACGCAGCCCGAGGTTGACACACCGCAGACCACGACCGTATCGACGCGCTCCCGCACCAGAGACGCGCTCCCGCACCAGATATGCGGCAAGCGGCGTCTGGAAGAAGCCTGACGCCTTGGTCTTCGCCAGCACCCAGTCGCCTTCGCGCGGCGCGATCTCGGAGGGGAAGTCGTTAAAGCGCGGGTTCAGCTTAGGCCCGCGCTCGCCCTTGGTCGCCTTGCCAGTGGAGGTATCGGCGACGACGTCGTTGTTGGTGAACACGATCGGCAGCTTGCATCCAGGTTAGGTCTGTCGTTTGTAGGATGGGTTGAGCGCAAGCGAAACCCATCACGGCGCATGTTATCCTGACATTATAGTCCGCGCTGTCGATGGTGACGATGGGTTTCGCTTGCGCTCAACCCATCCTACGCCGCATTGCGCCATGCATCGGCAGACCTTGCGCCGGGATCGTCCGATAGCGCACGATCGTCATCGGCGTCCATTGGCGGTGGGGACCAGATGACAGCGGTGACACAGCAGGGCGAGAACAAAAGCGCTCCGTTCCGTCTCGAAGAGGCGACGATCGACGAGCTTCACGCGGCGATCAAGGCCGGGCAGGTCACCCTGGTCGAGGTCGTTCAGCACTACATCGACCGGGTGCGCGCCTACAACGGCGTCGCCAGCATGCTCGTCACCGAAGACGGCGCACCGGTCGCCGAGGCGACCGGCACGGTGCGCGCGGGAGCGCCGCTGCGCTTCCCGACACAGACGGTTAAAGCCTCCGAACTGCTGCCCGACCTCGACAAGTACAAAGGACCGCCGCTCGAGTACGGTCGCATGGAGCCAACCGCCTCCGATCCCGACGCGCAGCAGCAGTTCGGCATGATCGTCGGCATTGCCGAAGCGGGCCAAGTGAACGCGCTCGCCACCCTCAATATCCGCGGCGAGCGCTCGGTGACGTGCCGGGGCGAGTTCGACCGTCATCCCTCGCTGGGTCCGCTGCCTCCCGCCGCGCCGCCCGTGTGCGAATTCTTCCGCCAGCTTCCCGACGCGATCGAGCGCGCGGCCGAGTTGGATGCCGCTTACGGGCGCAATCCCGATCTGGAAAAGATGCCGATGTACGGTGTCGTCTTCTCGTTCAAGGATTCGTTCGACATCAAGGACATGCGCTCGACGGGCGGCGGCGACGCGGCGTACGACATCGATTTTCCCGCGCGCGACCACGTGCTGGTCGAGCAGCTCCGCAACAAGGGCGCGATTATCTTCGCGAAGGCGGTCAACACTGAATACAACGGACGCGCCGGCGATCCCGGCGGCCGCCACAAGTCCGGCAAGGTGCTGCCGTCGACGCTCGGCTATCAGCGCAGCACCTGGGGCGGCAATCCGTCGAACCCCTATGACACCACGCGCTCGGCCTCGCTCGGTTCGAGCTCGGGATCGGCCCTGTCGGTCTCGACCAACATGGTAATGGCGAGCCTCGGCGAGGAAACGCGGGCGTCGTGCCGCGGGCCATCCAATCACAACGCGGTGGCGCTGATCCTGCCGCACAAGGCGATGCTCGGCTTCGCCGGCGGCGCCATCGGCGCCGACATCTACTGCGACCGCAGCGGCATTCATGCGCGCACGATTCGTGACTGCGCTAGGATTCTCGACGCGCTGAAGGACCAGGTGGAGGGCTACTACGACCCGCGCGACATCTTCACGACCGTGCCACGGTCTTCGGTGCTGAGCAGCGCTTACGCGAGCCACGCGACGGCGAACGCGGCGGCGGGCGCGCTCAACGGCCTGCGGCTCGGGGTCATCCGCGAATCGATGGTCTATCCACCCGACTCGAAGACCGAAGAACCGATCGTCACCGCGGCAGCGAAGGAAATCAAAACGGTACTCGGTGGACATCTCGGCGTGACGCTGGTGGAATCCACCGATCCGCTGTGGCAGCCCGATCCCGCCATCGAGACCATGACGACGGATTTCCGCCGCGCGCTGGCGCAGCTTGTGCCGGTGTTCATGCCCGATCTCTTGTTTCGGCTCGGGCGCGACGGTCAGCCGGTGTTCAAGGATTTCGCGGCGGCGATCGCGCCGACCGAGTTCATGCCGGGAATAGTGTTCGGCTCAGGCACCATGGCGCCGATCGACTATTGCGTCGCGTTGGCGGAGGGACGGATTGCGTCGCCGAAAAATCTCGACCTCGCCACCATCCAGCAGCAGGAATTGGCGATGGCGTTCCGCTTCCATATCTCGCAGTACCTGATGCGGCGCGCCGCCGACTGGCAGGCCATGGGCTTTGCCGAAACGCTGACCGACTGGCCGGCGCTGAACGCGCGCTCCAAGTTCTGGGGCGACGACCAGCGCGCGGCCTTCAAGAACTGGGAAGAGGTCGCCGACCCGCGCAATCCGCTCGGCGGGCGCCAGGGCGTCAACGAGCGCATCATGCTGCGCGAACTGCTGCGCCGGGCCGACATGATGGTGATCCTGGAGAACAAGCTGGACGCGCTGGTGCGTTTGCATACGCCATGGCCGCCCGGATTGATCGGCGGCGCGTACCAGTACGACATCGCGAGCAACCTGCGGCCCGAGTCACTGAGCGGACCGAACGCGGGGCTGACCGAAGTGCTGATCCCGGCGGGCTATGTGACGACCGTCTACGATCCGGTGTTCACGCTCAATGCCGGCCGGACGCGCTATGTATCGAAGGCGTCGCATACGCCCACGACCATTCCGGAGCCCGGACTGCCGTTCTCGCTGGTGTTCCGTGCGGAGCCGGGCAAGGAGGATGTGCTCCTGACGATCGCTTCGGCCTATGAAGCCACCTCGAAGCGCCGCATCCCGCCGCCGGCGTTTGGACCATTGCCGCGCGCGGGACAAGGGGGCTGATCGCATGCCGGACGTCAAGCTTCGCTTCGCCTGCGCACTCTATGATCGAATGCTGCCGCTCTACACCAGGGAGGTGCAGCCGGAGGGCATCGATCTCGAGTTCGTCATGATCAACGATCCGCGCGAGACGTTCGACCGTATGGTGCGAGACCTCGCGTTCGATCTCTCGGAGATGTCGAGCTCCGAGTTCATCTCGCGTATGAGCCGGGGCCAATGCCCGTTCGTGGCGTTGCCGGTGTTCCCGTCGCGGTTGTTTCGCCACGGGTTCATCACGATCAATCGCCGGTCCGGGATTCGTCATCCGAAGGACATGCAAGGGCGAAGGATCGGCGTCCAGCTCTATACGATGACGGCGGCGGTGTTCATCCGCGGGCTGCTGCAGCACGAATACGGCGTCGATCTTTCGACGATCCATTGGGTGCAGGGCGCAATGGATGCACCAGGCGCGCATGGGTCCCCGACCGTTCTGCCGCTGCTCAAGCCGGTGTCCATCGAGATCAATACCTCGAACCATTCGTTGAGCGAGCTTCTGGAGCGCGGCGAGATCGACGCCATCATCGGCGCTACGCTGCCGAAGTCGCTGCGCACAAATTCCGATATCGCACGCCTGTTCCCCGACTACGATCAGGCCGAGGCCGCGTATTACCGAAAAACCAGGATTTTCCCGATCATGCATCTGGTGGCGATCCGGCGCGACGTGTACGAAGCGCACCCGTTCATCGCGGAGAGCTTGTACCGGGCGTTCTGCGATGCGAAGGCGCTTGCGCTGGAGCACATGCGGTTCTCGGGCGCGCTGCGCTACATGCTGCCGTGGCTGATGACATCGGTCGATCAGATCGACGATGTGTTCGAAGGCGATCCGTGGCCGTACGGCGTCGAGGCGAACCGCCCCACGCTCGAGGCCCTGGCGATGTATCTCGCCGAGCAGGCGATCATCCCCGCGCCCATAAAGGTGGACGACCTGTTCGTTCCGGTCTGATCGCCACGTATGCTACAAGGTTTCCGCCACCCGCGGCTCGCGCAGGCGGCGCCGCAGCATCACCTCGCTGATCAGGAGGGCGCCGAGCAGCGCAGCACCGACAATGTTCAGCATTCGCCCGCCGGTGAAGGCCTGGAACGGAACGATCAGGCACACGCCAGCGGCCGCGAAGAGCACGCGGTTAACGACCGCCATCGGGCGGAAGGCCTGACCCATCATGGCCGCCGACACGGCCCATACGCCGGCAACCGCCGCGACAAAGTCGATTCCGACATGCAGCGCATCGCCCTTGAACAACAGCGTCCCGGAGAACACGAACATGAACGGGATCACGAACGCGGTCCAGCCGAAGCGCATGGCGGCGTAGCCGGTGCGCATAGGCGGGGCCTCGGCGATCGTCGCCGCGGCGAAGGCGCCGACGCAGACCGGCGGCGTGATCATCGACATCATACCGAAATACATGATGAACATGTGCGCCGCGATCGGGTCGATCTTCATCTCGATCAACGCCGGCGCTACCAGCGTGGCGAGCAGAATATAGACGCCGACGGTCGGCATGCCCATGCCGAGAATGATCGAGACGATCGCTGCGAGCAGCAGAAGGATGATCAGGCTGCCGCCGGCAAGCTGCACCAGCGACAGGGTGAGCCCGAAGCCGAGTCCGGATATATTGAGCACGCCGATCACCATGCCGGCGGCGGCGCCGATCATGAAAATGTCGATCACGTTGAAGCCGGTCGTCCGCAGGATGTTGATCAGGTCGGGCGTCCTGATGCGGCGGCCCTTGTAGCCGAGCGTCATCGCCGAGATCACGACCATGGCGGTGGCGACGAGTGCGGACGTATCGAGCGGATAGTTCCACCAGAAGATCGCGGAGATCAGCACAACGAAGGGCAGCGGGAAATGCCAGCCCTCCTTCAGCACCTTGATCCCGGACGGGATGAGGTGCTCCGGCACGCGCGAGATGTTGAACTTCACCGCTTCCAGATCCGCCTGGATGAACAGCGCCGCGTAGTAAAGCACCGCCGGGATCGCCGCTGCGATCGCCACCTCAGCGTAGGAGATTTCCAGGAACTCGGCCATGATGAACGCCGCGACCCCCATCACCGGGGGCATCAGCTGTCCGCCGGTCGAGGCGACCGCCTCGATCGCGCCGGCGACGTGCGGGCGATAGCCCGCGTCCTTCATCAGCGGAATGGTCACCACGCCGGTCGACACCACGTTCGCGACCACGCTGCCCGAGATGGTGCCGAACAGCGACGAGGCGACGATCGCGATCTTCGCCGGCCCGCCGCGGAAACGTCCCATCAACACCATGGAGATGTCGGTGAAGAAGCCCGAGCCTCCCGACTGGAACAGCGCCTGGCCGAACAGGACGAAGCAGACAACGATCGAGGTGATGATCATCATCGGCAGCCCGAGCACCGCGGTCGAGTCCCAGATCAGGTAATAGGCGAGCCGGCCGATCTCGACCGGCCGTCCAGTGAGCGTGCCCGGCAGCAGGTCAGCGACCAGCGCCAGGACCACGAACGCCCCCGCGACAATGGCAATCGGCGCGCCGGCCGAGCGGCGCACGCCTTCGATGATCAGCACACAGAAGATCGCAGCCGTGACGAGGCCCTCGAGCGGGACCTCGGCGACGTGCTCGGTGAGTACCGGGTAGCGCAAGGCGATGTGAATTCCGCCGGCAAGCGACAACGCCGCGGCCACCATGTCGTACCAGGGGCACGGCCCCTGTCGCGCCCGCCCGGGGCCGGCGGGCATGTGCAGATAGCAGAGCGCCATGGCGAGCCCGAACATCGCGCCGAAGAACTGCTCGGGATAGAATAACAGACCGACCATGCGGAACAGATCGGCCGAGTAGGCGATCGTCCCCAGCGGCAGCAGTATCGCCATGAACCCTGCCAAGACGCGCATGCCCCGCCTCCCATCTTCCCCCGCGCAATCCGCCCTGGTGCGCTCACCCGTCGGTCATTGCCGGGCTTGACCCGGCAATCCATCTCCTTCGCAAAAGAGTTTGTTGCGGAGTCGATGGACCCCCGGGTCAAGCCCGGGGGTGACGCAGGTGGGGGGGCGAACGTTGAGTCAATAGCATCGGAACGCGGTCAGCTCGCCCCTTTCCACTGATTGGTGTCCTTGAAGAACTTGATCGCGCCCGGGTGGTACTCCATGCCCGGCACCGGCATGTACATCTTGACGGGCTCGAAGCCGCGAAGCCCCGGGAAGGTCGACACCAGCTGCTGCTTGTGGTCGTGAAGCGCTTTCAGCACGTTGTAGACGATGTCGTCCGACACCTTGCTGTTGGTGTTGACCAGCATGAAGTTGCGCAACACATTGGTCGGCACATCGAGCCCTTCGCGGCCCTTGCCGGGCTGTACCATTTCGACCGCCGAGCCGGGCAGGTGCTCGGTGAGCCGCTTCAGCGCTTCCGGCGAGTTGTCAAGCTGAAGCACGCGTAGTCCGCCGACCTTGGCCGCGGCCTGGATCACCAGGGCGGAGCCGAGTGCGAAATACAAAATGTCCGTTTTGCCGGCGATGAAGTCCTGGGCCGAACGCGGCACGGTCGGCGCAGGGATGCCAACGACGTCCTTCCAGGTGAGCCCGCCGTTCGCCAGCAGGCCGGTCATGCTCTGGCGTACCGACTTCTGCGCGGAAAACTCGCTCGACACCTTCTTACCCTTGATGTCCTTGATCGTCTTCATGTCCGAATCCTTGCGGACATAAAGGGCGCCGTAGAGCGGCGCGAGCACAGCGGCAACGCGCAGGTTCTTCTTTTCGCCGTTGCCTTCGTAGAACCCCGTGCCGGTTCGGAAGAACGACGAGTCGTAGGTATTGGCGATGCCGAACTGAAGCACATCGGCATTGACGTTGTTGAGCGGCTGGCTGCCCTGCGGTTGCACGCGCATCTGGATTTTGGTGTTTTCCACCACGACCTTGGCGATGGCATTGGCCGCCGAATTGGTCCAGCCGCCGCCGGGCGTCGAGCCGAACCCGACAGTCTGAGCCGCGGCTCCGGTCGCTGCCAGGCCGAAGCCTAGAGTCACAGCAAGGCCCACGTTACGGATCACATTCATGTCGTATCCTCCCGTTTTTTCTAGTGTTTTGTGAGACTGACGCGCCCTCGACCGCGTTCAAGCCATTGTCGACGATATCAACTTGTCGGCGGGTTCGGAAACACCGCGGCTGCGGCATGGTACCGCGTGGCAGGCAGATGGTACCACGATGCAGGCAAAGACGCCATTGGCGGGCGCGACAACCCCTACCGGCAGCAGGCCTCATACCGCGCGATGCAGGTGCGTAAGACCTCGTCGCCGGGCCGCTTCCACCAATTCTCGGCGGAGAAAATCTCCACCTCCTGCGGGCCGAAAAAGCCGGCAGCCTCGATCATGCGGCGGAAGCCGGAGAGGTCGATCACGCCGTCGCCCATCATGCCGCGGTCGGTGACGAGGTCGCGGGTCGGCACCAGCCAGTCGCAGATGTGGTGCGCGAGGATGCGCCCGTCCTCGCCGGCGCGCGCGATCTGGTTGGCGAGGTCGGGATCCCACCAGACGTGATAGGTGTCGATGGTGACGCCGACGCCGTCGCCGAGCTGGTCGCAGAGGTCGAGCGCCTGGGCGAGCGTGTTGACGACGCAGCGGTCGGCCGCCGTCATCGGGTGCAGCGGCTCGATCGCGAGCGGCATGTTGGCCGAGCGCGCGTAGGGGAGTATGGCGGCCAAGCCCTCCGCCACCATCTGCCGGGCCGCGGCGATGTCGCGTGAGCCGGACGGCAATCCGCCGGCGACGATCACCAGACACTCGGCGCCGAGCGCCACCGCCTCGTCGATGGCGCGATAGTTGTCGTCGATCGCCGCCTGCCGCCCGGCGGCATCGGCAGCGGGGAACATGCCGCCGCGGCAATACCCGGTGACGCGCATGCCGTTGTCCTTGATCGCCCGTACACAGGTGTCTAGCCCGATCGCGGCGACCTGGTCGCGCCACGGATCGACCGCACCGATACCATGGCGTCGGCAGGCCTCGACCGCTTCGCGCACGTTCCACTGCGCGCGAATGGTGGCGAGGTTGATCGAGAGCCCGTCAAGGGACATGGGATCACCAGAACGTTCGTGTCCCGGGCGCACTGCAACACGAAGTGTTGCGGTGCGGACCCGGGACCGTTCCAACTGCTGAGTTTGTAACGGTCCCGGTTCTGCAGCGCACCGTTTCACGCTGCGCTGCGCCCGGGACACGGCTTACTGCGGTCATTTCTCTAAGCCAGGCCGTGGGTGGCGAGCAGCTTGCGCATGCGGGACGCCGCAAGCTCAGGATCGTGCAGCACGCGCGCCTTGTCTGCGAGGCGGAACAGCTCGGCGAGGTGCGACAGCGCGCGCGCGCTCTCCTGCCCGCCGATCATGATGAAGTGGTCCTGAAGTCCGTTGAGCCAGGCGAGGAACACGACGCCGGTCTTATAGAAACGCGTCGGATGTTTGAAGATGTGGCGCGAGAGAGGCACAGTCGGCTCAAGAACTCCATGGAAGCCCTGGATGTCTCCGGCCGCCAATCGCGCCAGTCCGGCCGACGCCGCCGGTGCAATGGCGTCGAAGATGCCGAGCAGGGCGTCGGAATAGCCGTCCTCGTCGCCGGCGATCAGTTCCGCGTAGTTGAAGTCGTCGCCGGTATACATGCGCACGCCCGCCGGCAGGCGACGCCGCATGGCGATCTCTTTGTCCTTGGACAGTAGCGAGATTTTCACGCCGTCGATTTTCGCCGCATGCTCGCGGATGATGCCGAGGCAGGACTCCATCGCCGCGGCGTGGTCGGTGGCGCCCCAGTAGCCTGCCAGAGCCGGATCGAACATCTCGCCGAGCCAGTGCAGGATCACCGGCTCTTTCGCCTGGGACAGGATGCGGCCGTAGACCTTGGCGTAGTCGTCGGGTCCCTTGGCGGCGCGCGCGAGCGCGCGGCTTGCCATGACGATGAGCCGGCCGTCCATCGCCTCGATCGCGTCGATCTGCTCCTCGTAGGCGCGGATCACCTCGTCGATCGTCGCATTGTCTGGCGGCAGGTGATCGGTGCCGACGCCGCAACCGATCAACGCGCCCGGGCGCGACTTGGCGGCCTCCAACGCCCGGCGGATCAATTCGCGCGCGCCTGCCCAGTCGAGACCCATGCCGCGCTGCGCGGTGTCCATCGCCTCAGCGACACCGAGGCCGAGGTCCCAGAGGTAGTGGCGGAACGCGATGGTGCAGTCCCAGTCGACCGCGGCGTCGAGCCAGGGATCGACGTCGGCGAGCGGGTCGGCGACCACATGCGTTGCCGCATAGGCGATGCGGTTGAAGGCCGGCACCGAGCCCTTCTTCGGCAGCACGATCGGCTCGCCGGTCGTGTAGGGCTCGAGCTTACGGTCGGCAGTGGGAAGCGAGATGGTGGCCACGAAAATGCTCCTGTATGGCAGCGGCAACCGAGAACCTGTCACCGTCACCCTGAGGTGGCCGCGTAGCGGCCCTCGAAGGGCGACGGCCCGGGCCGTGCATCCTTCGAGGCTCGCTTCGCTCGCACCTCAGGATGACGGGTCATTGTTCGGTGCCGTTATCAGATATCCAACGGCGGCACGTCGAGCCATCGCCGCTCGGCCCAGCTCTTCAGGCCCAGCTCGGCGAGCTGCACGCCCTTGGCGCCTTCGACCAGATCATGTTTCCACGGCGTGCCAGCATAGATGTGGCGGATGAAGTCCTCCCACTGGATCTTGAAGCCGTTCTCGTAGCTGATGTTGTCCGGCACCTCTTCCCACTGCTCGTAGAAGTTCATGGTCTGCGGGACGTCCGGGTTCCACACCGGCCGCGGAGTGTTGACCCGGTGCTGGGTGAAGCAGCGGGTGAGGCCCGCCACCGCCGAACCGTGCGTGCCGTCAGCCTGGAACGTCACCAGGTCGTCGCGGCGCACGCGCACCGCCCAGGAGGAATTCATGTGAGCCACAATGCCGCCTTCGAGCTGGAACGTGGCGTAGGCCGCATCGTCGACATCGTTCGTGTAGGTCTTCCCACTCTCGTCGACGCGGGTCGGAATATGCGTTGCGCCGAGGCAGGACACCGCCTTGACCGGCGCAAAGCAGTGGTCGAGCACGTAGCGCCAGTGGCACAGCATGTCGAGGATGATGCCGCCGCCCTCGGCCTTCTTGTAGTTCCAGCTCGGGCGTTGCGCCGGCTGGCCCCAGTCGCCCTCGAACACCCAGTAGCCGAACTCGCCGCGCACCGCGAACATGCGGCCGAAGAAGCCGGAGTCGCGCAGCATCCGAAGCTTGCGCAGGCCCGGCAGGAACAGCTTGTCCTGCACCACGCCGTGCTTGATGCCGTGCGCCTTGGCAAGCTTGGCGAGCGCAACCGCCTTAGCGAGCGTGTCAGACACCGGCTTTTCGCAATAGATGTTCTTGCCGGTCTCGATCGCCTGCGTGAGCAGATCGGCGCGCATCTGAGTCGTGGCCGCGTCGAAGAACAGCGTATCGTCGGGATTGGCGAGCGCCGTGGTGAGGTCGGTGGTCGATCGCGCGATGCCGTGCTCGCGCGCCAGCGCCGCCACCCGCTCGGCGTTGCGCCCGACGAGGATCGGATCCGGCATGACGCGGTCGCCGTTCGGCAGCGCCGCGCCGCCCTGGTCGCGGATCGCAACGATGGAGCGAATGAGGTGCTGGTTCAGCCCCATGCGCCCGGTGACGCCGTTCATGATGATGCCGAGCCGATGCGTCGCCAACGTCGAACTCCCTGCTAAGTAACTGACTGGTTACAATGCCGCCTTGCGGCGAAAAGTGTCAAGGCTCGCGTTCGTATGACGGTCCCCGGCGGCAACGTTGGTTTTGCAAAAGGATCGGCGTTCGGCAAGATTGATGATCGGCTGTTGCCACGGGAGGATAACGACAATGGACATCGGCTTCATCGGATTGGGCAAGATGGGGTTTCCCATGGCGCGCCGGCTCGTCGAGGCGGGCCATGCGGTGACCGTCTACGACACGCGGAAAGAAGCCGTCGATGGGCTGGTCGCGCTTGGCGCGCAGGCCGCTGGCTCGGTGCGCGATGTCGCCGATCGGGTCGAGACCGTGCTGGTGAGCCTGCCGACGCCGGACGTCGTCCACGCCGTGGCTGTGGGCAAGGGCGGGCTGATCGAAGGCAACCGAATGCGCCGCTTCGTCGATCTGTCGACCACCGGCGCCGTCGTGGCGAAGCGCATCTTCGACACGCTGAAGGAGCGCGAGATCACCCAGATCGACAGCCCGGTCTCGGGCGGCATCGCCGGCGCCGAGAAGGGCACGCTCGCCGTCATGGTGTCCGGCCCGCGCGACGAAGCGATGGCGCTGGAGCCCGTTCTATCGGTGATCGGCAAGTTCTTCTTCGTCGGCGAACAGCCCGGCGCGGGGCAGACCATGAAGCTCTGCAACAATATCCTCTCCGCGGTCGCGATGGCGGCGACCTCGGAAGCGATGGTGACGGGCGTCAAAGCCGGGATCGATCCGCGCGTCATGCTCGACGTGATCAATGCCGGCTCCGGGCGCAACACGGCGACGGAATTCAAGTTTCCCAAGCTGATCGTGCCGCGCACCTTCGACCTTGGCTTCACCAACGGGCTGATGCTGAAAGACGTGTCGCTGTTCCTGTCCGAAGCCGAGGCGCTCGGCGTGCCGGCGCAGGTGGCGCAGGCCGTCGTCAACTCGGTGCGGCGCTCCTGCGAGGAGATCGGGCCAGACGCGGACTTCACCACCGTGGTGCAGCCGATCGAGCGGCGCGCCGGCGCCGAGGTGCGCGCGCCGAAAGAAGGCGCGGCATGAGCGACGACATCCACGAAGTCTATGCGATCCGCTACGGCCACCATCCGCGGCGCGCCGCCGACAATTTCATCGGCGGCGACCCGCACGACGTTCTGCAGCCGCTTGACTATTTCGTCTGGGCGATCGTCGGCGCAGCCGGCACCTTCATCGTCGACACCGGCTTCGACAAGCCGGTCGGCGACCGGCGTGGCCGGCAGATCGTGACGCCGGTGCCGGAAGGGCTTGCTGCCCTCGGCATCGCGCCGGAGACGATCGAGGACGTGATCGTCAGCCACATGCATTTCGACCATTGCGGCAACTACGACCTGTTCCCGCACGCGCGCTACCATCTGCAGGACCGCGAGATGGAATACGCGACCGGGCGCTGCATGTGCCACGCGCAGCTGCGCAACTCCTACGAGGAGGATTACATCGTCTCGATGGTGCGCAAGGTGTTCGCCGGGCGCGTTGTGTTCCATGATGGAACGGCTGAGATCGCGCCGGGCATCACCGTGCATCACATCGGCGGGCATGCGAAGGGATTGCAGAGCGTCCGCGTCAAGACGCACCGTGGCTACGTGGTGCTCGCCTCTGACGCCACGCATCTCTACGCGCACATGCAGGAGGGGCGCATCTTCCCGACCACCTACAACCTCGCCGAGGTGCTGGAAGGTTACAACACGCTGCGCAAGCTCGCGACCTCGCCGCGGCACATCGTGCCTGGTCACGATCCGCAGGTGATGGCGCGCTATCCGGCGCCGCGGTCCGATCTGGAGGGGTGGGTGGTGCGGTTGGACGTCGATCCGAAGGAGTAGGTCGCGGCGCCAGTTGCTGTCATCCCGGCCGAAGCGGCCGAAGGCCGCGAAGAGCGTGTATCCCTGTGCTCGTTGTCGATCGCTGACGCAGGGGTACGTGGGTCCGGGTTCGCGCTCGCTGCGCGAGCTTGGCCGGGATGACAGCGGAGCGGTTCTACAAAATCGCAAATTCCGTGTTGCGGCGGTCGGTCACGAGCATGCAGCCCGGATAATGCGTGATGCAGAACTCCGGCTTCACCGCCGCAATCACCGCTTGCGGCGTGACGCCGCAGGCCCAGAACACCGGCAATTCGTCGTCGCGCGGGTTGGCCTGCTCGCCGAAGTCGGGCTTGGCGATGTCGGCGATGCCGATCAGCTCCGGCTTGCCGACATGCACCGGCGCGCCGTGCACGGCCGGAAAGCGCGTGGTGATCTGGATCGCGCGGATGGCGTCGGACGGCTTCATCGGCCGCATCGACACCACCAGCGGGCCGCGGAACGGGCCGGCAGCGATGGTCTCGATCGAGGTGCGGTACATCGGCACTGTGGTGCCTTGGGTCATGTGGCGCAGCTCGATGCCCTCCTGGATCAGCGCCTCCTCGAACGAGAACGAGCATCCGAGCACGAAGCTGACGAGATCGTCGCGCCAATGCGCGTGGATGTCGGTCGGCTCGCCGATCACTGCGCCGTCGCGGAACACGCGATAGCGTGGCACATCGGTGCGGATGTCGAGATCGTCGGCCAGCATCGGCAGCCGCCAGTCGCCCGGCTGCGACACTCCGATGATCGGGCAAGGCTTCGGGTTGAGCTGACAGAACCGCAGAAAATCCGCCGCCAGCGCCGCCGGTAGGATGGCAAGGTTGCCTTGGACATTGCCCGGGGCGAGACCGGATGTCGGACCGGAATATCGGCCGTGCCGGATGGCGAGGCGGGCGTCGCGCCCGGTCTGCGGGAGCGCGCCGCGATTCCGATCAATCGTTGCCGCTGACATCGCCATTGCTCCCCGCGAGCCCGCCAAGGCCGGGTTTCCGCTAGCCGCAGGCTCGGGTGCGGCCCGACGCCGGCGTGCCTATCCTAGCATCAGCCGGCCCGCGAAAGCCGGTTGAAACTTCAACCGAAATCGCGTTTGCTGACGACAATCCAAAAACCCGCGAGAAAAAAGGCAGCGGGTCTTATCAGGGAGGATTTCGCATGGCTGACCGTGAGGCGTTCGACGACCTATGGTATCGAGGGAAAGTTACCCGCCGCACACTGATCGGGTACGGTGCGGCGACGGCGGGGGCGCTCGGCGCCACCATGCTGGTGCCCGCGCCCTGGCAGGCGGCGTTCGGGCAGGCCAAGGCCTATAAGATCGGCACGACGCAGCCGCTCTCGGGCGCTGGCGCGGCCGGCGGCAAGACCGCCCTGGTCGGCGTACAGATGGCCGTCGACCGCATCAACAAGTCAGGCGGCGTCAACGGCCGGCCCGTTGAGCTCGTCATCGCGGACGACGAGTCCAAGCCCGACGTCGGCCGCCGCAAGACCGAGAAGCTGCTCGTCGAGGACAAGGTCGACGCCCACGTCGGCGGCTTCCTCTCCAACATCTGTCTCGCCTGCATGCCGGTGTACGAGGAATACAAGATCGTCAACATCATCGGCGTGTGCCTTGACACCACGATCACCACCACCAAGTGCAACCGCTACACCTTCCGGCCGTTCGACTACGCGCCGTCGCAGGCGGTGGCGTTCGCACCGCAACTCGTGAAGATGGGCAAACGGTGGCACATCGCCTACGCGGACTATTCGTGGGGCCAATCGACCAAGGACGCCTACGCCGATCAGATCAAGAAAGTCGGAGGCGAGATCGCCGGCACCACCGGCATCCCGCTCGGCACCGCCGACATGACCCCGTTCCTGTCGAAGATCTCCGGAAACTTCGACGGGCTGTTCGGCATCTTCTTCGGCAAGGACGGGGTCACGATCGGCAACCAGGCCTTCGATCTCGGTCTTACCAAGAAGTACAAGTGGGCCGGCGACGGCGCGATCGCGGAATCGACCAACATTCCGGCGCTCGGCAGCAAGATCGAAGGCTTCATCGGCATCAACCGCTATATCCCGGTCTTCGAACCGCCGCTCAATACGCCCGCGCACAAGAAGTTCTTCGACGACGCCAAGGCCCGGCTCAAGCAGATCGATTCCAGCGGGCCAGATCCGGACCGGTACGTGCAGTCCAACTACGAGGCGTTCAACGCCTTGAAGCTTGGCATGGAGAAGTCCAAGTTCCGCGGCCGCGAGGATACCGACAAGCTGATTGCGGCGCTCGAAGGACTGGAGATGAAGGAGGGCGACGACTTCCCGCAAGGCGACAAGCTGCTGCGCAAGGAGGACCACCAGGCCTTCCTGCGCCAGTTCATCTTCGAGATCAAAGGCGGCAAGCCCAAGATCGTTCAGGTGGTCGACAGGGAGAAGACGGTCTTCCCGCCAGCCTGCAAGTTCGCGTAAGTGTCGACCGAGACGTCCCTCAACAGATCCTCCCCGGCTGCAAACGGCCGGGGAGGGAAAACGGTGCCTGTGCTCCGCACCGAGGACCTGTCCATTCGCTTTGGTGGTCTGGCCGCGCTGAGCGGGGTCAATTTCGAAGTCCGGCGTGACGAGATCCGGGCGATCATCGGGCCGAACGGTGCCGGCAAGAGCACGTTCTTCAATTGCCTGACCGGCGTGCTGCGCCCGACATCGGGTCGCATCCTGTTCAATGGCGAGGACATCACCGGGCTGTCCTCCGACCGCATCTCGCAAAAGGGCATCGCGCGCTCGTACCAGATCACCAACATCCTGCCCAACGCCACGACGTTGGAAAACGTCCGCATCGCCGCGCAATCACGGCGCCATGGCTGGAGCATGCTGACGCACTACAGCGCCTACCGCGACATCATCGCCAAGGCTGATGCGGTTCTGGGGCTGGTCAGCTTGCGCGACAAGGCGGACGAGCTCGCCGCCAATCTCTCGCACGGCGAGCAGCGCAACCTGGAGATCGGCATCGCGCTCGCTACCGAACCGCAGCTTCTGTGCCTGGACGAGCCGACTGCGGGCATGAGCTCGGCGGAGACGCACGACACCATGCAACTGGTGCGGCGAATCGCCAGGAACCTGACGATCCTGATCGTCGAGCACGACATGCAGGTGGTGATGGAGCTGGCGCACCGGATCACGGTGCTGCACTACGGCGAGGTCCTGGCCGAGGGAACGCCGGCGGAGATCCAGCAGAATCCGAAGGTGCTGGAGGTCTATCTCAAGACATGAGCAGCACCGGGACGCCGATCGCGCCCCTCATCCAGGTCGAGGGGATCCACACCTTCTACGGCAAGAGCCACATCTTGCACGGCGTGACGCTGCATGTCGGCGCCGGCGAGGTGGTCGGGCTGCTCGGGCGCAACGGAGTCGGCAAGAGCACGACGCTCAAGACCATCATGGGCCTCGTGCATCCGAGCCAGGGGCAGGTGCTGCTGGCGGGACAGCAGGTCACCGACTTGCCGGCGCACAAGCTGGCGCGGCTCGGCATCGGCTACGTGCCGGAGGACCGGCGTATCTTCCGACTGCTCACGGTCAGCGAGAACCTGCGCACCGGCCTCGACCGCGCGGGGGTCACCGAGGCACGCAAGCAGGAGCTGCTCGACAAGGTCTTCGCCTACTTCCCGGTGCTGGCCGAGCGGCGTAGCCAGGCCGGCGGCACGCTGTCTGGGGGCGAGCAGCAGATGCTCGCCATCGCCCGGGCAATGATGCTGGAGCCCAAGATCATCCTGCTCGATGAGCCGACGGAAGGACTGATGCCGCGCATGGTCTCGCAGATCCGGCAGATCGTCGAGGCGCTGCACGGCGAGGGCGTTGCGATTCTCTTGGTGGAACAGAACGTACCGCTCACCCTCGCGGCAAGCCAGCGCGTCTACATCATGGAGAAGGGCGCGGTGCGCCACCACGCCGCGGCCTCGGACCTCAAGGTCGACGATCCGGTCATCCGCCAGTACCTTGGAGTGTGATGCATGGGGATCCCCTGGGACCTTATCATCATCCAGACGGTCAACGGCGTCGTCACCGGCATGATCCTGGCGCTGGTGGCCTCGGGTCTGACGCTGATCTTCGGCATCATGGATGTGGTGAACTTCGCCCACGGCGAGCTGTTCATGCTCGGCGCCTATATGGGCGTCGTCGTCCTGGCGACGTCGGGGAGCTTCTGGCTTGCGCTCGTCATCGCCGTGCTCGTCGTCGCGCTCCTCGGCGCGGCCATGCAGATCGTAACGCTACGTCCGCTGCTCGGCCGCGATCCCTTGACCACGATTCTCGCGACGTTCGGCATATCGCTGGTGCTGCAGAACTACGCGCTGTGGCAGTTCGGTCCGGTGGCGCGCAAGATTCAGGAGCCATTCACCGGGCGCTTCAATCTGTTTTATCTCGAATACCCGTACTATCGGCTGCTGATCGCGGCGCTCTCGGGTGCGATCATCGGCGGGTTCTGGTTGTTCTTGAAGTACGGCAAGTACGGCATCTGGATTCGCGCGACCACGCAGGACCGCGTGATGGCGCAGGCCATGGGCATTCCGGTGCCGCTGGTGCACACCGCCGTCTTCGCGATCGGCGCCGGCATGGCGGCGGCCAGCGGCGTGCTGTTCGGGCCCCTGGTCGGTGTCAACCATATGATGGGGCTGGATTGGGTGCTCAAGGCTTTCATCGTCGTCGTGGTCGGCGGCATGGGCAACCTCGGCGGCTCGGTTCTCGCGGCGATCTTCATCAGCCTGCTCGAGGCCTATGCGTCGATCTGGGTGAACCCGTCGCAGGCGGTGATTGCTTCCTTCATCGTACTGATCCTGACCCTGTTGTTCCGGCCGACCGGCCTGTTTGTCCCGACACCGAAATGAGCAAGCGCGACACGATCATCTACTGGTCGGGATTCTGCGTCGTTCTGGCGCTGCTGATCCTGGCACCGTTCGTCTTGCCGGAATTCTGGAAGCGCTTCCTCACCGAGATCCTGATCTGGGGTCTCCTGGCGATGTCGTCCGATATCCTGATCGGCTACACCGGCATGGTGTCGTTCGGCCATTCGGCGTTCTTCGGTCTCGGCATGTACGGTGCCGCGGCGGCCCTGCTGATGGTCTCGCCACCCAGTCTCATCCTCGCGCTGATCTTCGGGCTGATCGCCGCCGCCGCCGTGTCGGTGTTCGTCGCGTATTTTTCCACGCGGCTGCGCGACATCTATTTCGCGATCACGACGCTGATCTTCTCGCAGATCTTCTACGTCATCATCTTCACCTGGACCGAGGTGACAGGGGGCGAGAACGGGCTCACGTTCCGGCGGCCGGCGCTGGCGATTCCCGGGCTGTTCTCGGTGCCGTTCACGACCGAGACGCTGCACTGGTTCGTGCTGGCCGTGGTGACGGCGTCCTATCTGATCCTGCGGCGAATCACCCAGTCGCCGTTCGGTATGGTGCTGCAGTCGATCCGCGAGAACGAAGGCCGCACGCGGGCGATCGGCTATCCGGTCGAGCGTTACAAGATCGCCGCGGTGATGCTATCGGGATTATTCGCCGGTCTTGCCGGCGTGCTCTACGCCATCCAGAACCGCTTCGCGGCGCCGGATTTCGTCTACTTCCTGGTGTCGGGCGAGACGGTGATCTTCAACGTCATGGGCGGCATCGGCACGCTGGTGGGCCCGATCCTCGGCGCGGGAGCCTTCCTGCTGCTGCGCGAGGCCTTCTCGCGCTTCTTCACCGAACATTACCTTATTCCGGTCGGGATCATCTTCATCGCCATCGTGATCTTCATGCCGCAAGGCATGCTCGGCTTCATGCGGCGATGGTTGAATCGAGGCGGCACGTTCCATGTCGGAGACGGCCGATATGACGGATAGAACGGCATTCCTGCGATCGGCTCCCCTGTTCTAGTCCAGATTTCGGTCAATCCCGTTCGTCCCCGCGAAAGCGGGGCCCCAGGACAGCAAAACGAGACGTCAACCGTGCGGCCCCTGGATTCCCGCTTGCGCGGGAATGAACGGAATATGCACTAGTTCAGCGTTTTCGAAATTCGAATCATATCCCGCCGCACAAGGTCTGGATTGCTTCGGCGCTACGCGCCTCGCAATGACGAGCCCCGGCCGTCATTGCGAGCCGA
>WHTM01000030.1 GCA_009377755.1 Hyphomicrobiales bacterium
CGTTCGCCTTACGGCTCATCGAGCATCTGTCAAACTTGTTCCCTTTCATGACGACTTCGATCCGCCACGGGCCGATCATGACAGACGAGTCATCACCACCCTGCTGACCAAACGCAACAGTGGGCACGACCAGCGCTGCGATTAGGGCGATGATAGCAACCTGCATGATGACCTCCCGGGCGCGCTTTCGTTGATTTGGGCCGTGGCATCGCCCGATGATGCGCGATGCGGATCATGATCCCACGCTGCTGATGCCACGCGGCTACGTCGTCCAAGTTGCTAAAGCCCAGCTCCGGTTCGTCACGCCGACGTACAGCGTACCCCGGGACGGCTCGCAAGAATATAGACGTAGTATTGTCGCATCCATCGAGCCTGCCTAAGCGGGATGGCCGGGACAAACCCGGCCATGACGCCGAGAGTATTCGGCCGACCATCGAGGCAAGCATTGGGGGGCGTCAAGGCGGATGATTACGCCAGCTTCAATCCGCAGTGCTTGGCGAGATGCCGGAAGTCGCCATCACGGGCAATGAGTGAAATATCGTAATCGAGGCACGATTGGGCGATAAGGGTATCGGCTAGGCGGGCGCGCAATCCACGCGCGAGCACAGTCGATCGGGTTGCGACCGCTCGCACCCAGTAGTCGGGCAGGAGTTCGAGCCGGGGCAGCCTTAGCACCAGGGTCCTGTGGCTTTCCGGCAGCTTGGGCTGACAAAGGACTTCCGTCAACACGACAGGTGGAACGGCAATGTCGCCAGCTATCAGGCTGGTGTCGAACGCATCGACGTCGTGACCTCGGTCGCCTTGCAGGTAGGCGATCAGTGTCGACGAATCGACGGCAATCATTTTCGGTCTTCACGAAGCGCGTCGATATCGACCGTGAAATTAAAGGTTCCGCGGAGCTTCCGAAATTCGTGCTGAGCTTGAATCGCGGCGAGCTTTTTCAGCGCCGCACGGACAGTCTCGGTGACGCCCTCGCCGGTGTAGGCCTGGGCCCTTTCGAGATCGTCCTCGGGGACTTGGACAGTGATTTTGCGCAGGGTACGGCACAGATTACCAGTGTCCGCACTGGCATTCAAGCTGGCTTCAACGCTGTCATTTGTACAGCCGCACGTCCTGCATCCGAGACGACAGCGTGAGCCCGTCGAGGCAGGCGTCCGGCGTGCCGGGCGCGCAGGTGACGTCGTTGACCAGGATCGATCCGATCTCGCCGCAACCGCCGTCAAGCGCGAAGGTCTTGACGATGGTCTTGCCGCCACGGACCGGGCCCAGTTCGACCGCCAGGCGGCGCTGCACGATGCGCTGCGGGTTGAACACCGCAAGATCGAGCTTCAGACTCTCGACCGCATCCTTGCCCTTGTTCTCGACGACGAAGGTGACTCGGCAGCGGTTGTCGTCGGTCTCAACGGTGTTGAGCTCGACCTGAACCGGCACGGCGAGTGCTGCCGTGCCGGTCAGGACGGCCACGATCAAGACGATGGCCGGAAGGTTTCGCATCGAGGTGCCTCCACTCGGGATAGGTCGAGAATGCGGTGAGGTATATTCAGCTGGCGCAATGCTGGCGTCGAGACCGCCAAGGTTGCCGGATCGGAGGCAGCCGGTCAAACGCGGCGAGCGGCGTCAGTGCCGCATCCCGGCGACCACCTCGGCGATCGCCGCCGCGTTGGTCATCGGCAGCGAGCAGGTCTCGCCGACGCAAACGAAGGCTGCGGTGGCGTGGGTGCTGTCGGCGATCTTCGCCTGCGCCGGATGCGATGGCGGCAGCGCGTCGGCGGTCGGCGCCCGCAGCACCACCCGATCGATGAACGGCAGCTTCAGCGCCGCAGCGGCGAAGGCTTCCGTCTCGCGCCCGGTGACGACGATCTCGGCGACGCGCACGCGCAGGTCGATGGCGTTGAGCAGCGCGATGTGGCCGAACAGGCTTTGCGCAGCGTGCGGCAGGATGCCGTCGATCATCCGGTCCGCGGCCGTGCGCCACCGCTCGTCGCCGGCCAGCAGCGCAAGACGGACGAGGTTCTGGGCTTCGATCGCATTGGGATTCGGTGTTGCGTCATCGGTCGTGGAATCGGGACGCACCACCAGGCCTTCGGCATCGTCGGCGGTGATGAAATAGCCGCCGTTGGCGGGATTGCGATAGCGATGGTCGAATTCATGCTGCCAGGCGAGCCCCTGGTCGAGAATGCCGCGCTCGCCCGTCGCCTCATACAGCGCCAGCGCGGCCTTGATCATCGCCGCATAGTCGGAAGCGAGTCCCGGCAACAGCAGGCGTCCCTCGCGCCAGGAGTGACCGAGCCGGCCGTTGCGCGTCATCTCGGCGGCGATGAAGCGGAACGCGCGCGCCGCCATCTCGATCCACGCCGGCGGGCCGAAGGTCACTGCCGCGTTCGCGAGCGCGGCGATCATGAGCCCGTTCCAGTCGGCCAGCACCTTGTCGTCGAGACCCGGGCGCACGCGGGCCGCACGCGCCGCAAGCAGCTTTTCGCGCAATGCCGCAAGCCGCGACTCGTCGTCCTCGCGGCGCGGTACTCGCGCGAGGCGGTTGAGGATGGTGTGGCCCTCGAAATTTCCTTGCGGCGTCACGTCGTAGTGCTTGGCGAAATACGCGGCGTCGTCACGGCCGAGCACCGCGACGATCTCGCTCTGCGACCAGACGTAGAACTTGCCCTCCTCGCCTTCCGAGTCCGCGTCAAGCGAGGCGCAGAAGGCGCCCTCCCCGGTCGTCATCTCGCGAGCGAGCCAGCCGACGGTCTCTTCCGCGCGCTGCTTGAACAGCGCATTGCCGGTTCGCTGCCAGGCGAGCGCCAGCAGCTCGAGTAGCTGCGCATTGTCGTAGAGCATCTTCTCGAAGTGCGGCACCAGCCAGCGTTCGTCGACCGAGTAGCGCGAAAAGCCGCCGCCGAGATGATCGTAGATGCCGCCTTCGCAGATGCGCTCGAGCGTCAGCTCGACGAGTTGGAGGAATTGGGTGTCGCCGGTGCGCACGCCGGCGCGCCAGAGCATTTCCAGCAGCGCTGCCTGCGGGAATTTCGGCGCGCCGCGAATGCCGCCATGCGTGCCGTCGATCATGTTGCCGGCCTGGCGCGCGGCGCTGTCGAGTTCGGCGCGGCCGATGACGACCTTGTCTGCCGGCCGCGCACGGTTGGCGAGGCGCTGCATCAGCGCGTTGCGGTTCTGATCGATCTTGTCCGGCTCCTCGCGGAACAGGCGCGCGACTTCGCGCAGCACGTCGATGAACGGCGGCCGCCCATAGCGCGCGGTGTTGGGAAAATAGGTGCCGCCCCAGACCGGCTCGCCCTTCGGCGTCAGGAACATCGTCAGCGGCCAGCCGCCCTGCTCGCCGAGATGATGCAGCGCCGACATGTAGATCTGGTCGATATCGGGCCTCTCCTCGCGGTCGACCTTGATGTTGACGAACAGCTCGTTCATCAGCGTGGCGGTGCCCTCGTCCTCGAAACTCTCGTGCGCCATCACGTGGCACCAGTGGCAAGCGGCGTAGCCGACCGAGAGCAGGATCGGCTTGCCGGTGCGCTGCGCCTCGCCGAGCGCCTCGGTGCCCCACGGCCACCACGCAACCGGATTGTGCTTGTGCTGCAGCAGATACGGCGAGGTCTCGCCGGCGAGGCGGTTTTCAGGGGCGGAAGCGGTTGTGGGTGGCATTGTCGCCCTCCGTTTAGGACCCGCGCAGCGGCGGCTAGTACCCGGAATCACAGTTGGCTGATACGAAATCCCAGGGAAATCCGAATCAGGCTTCAATGAAACTGGGTACTAGTGTCCCGAATCCGAAGTTCGCTTGATCTTGCAGCACCCTCTGAGCGAACTTCGGATTCGAAAGGACACTAGCAAGTCTATGATTCTAGTGCCGCTTTTCGATTTGAAGTTCCTGAATGAGATTGCCGCAAGTGGTGCAGGAACTTCAAATCGGCGGCACTGGCTCAGGTGAGCGGAACATAATGCCATTTGCGCCGTATCCCAGGGGCCGAACGGGATTGATGCGGATTCGCCGCTTGCAGTACCATTGAGATCTCGGCCAAGGCTTGCGCTTCTCGACCTGCGTGCGGCAGGATTGATCCGGCGCGGATCGACCGTGCCACCTGTTCGATCGTCATTGCGGAAGACAAGCATGACAAAGAGACTCCTCGTCATGGGTTTGCTGTTGGTGAGCGCATTGGGCGCTGGCGTGTACTCTGGCGTGTACTTCGGATACCGCGAGGGGAAAGCGGAAACCTTTCATGAGTTCGTCGGCATTAAAGATGCCCAAGAGCGGCGAAGCTACGCGATTCGGTATGCGCTCGGCCTGAACCAGTTCAAGGGCGTTGTTGGGCAGGATCTGTGGGTGCTGTATTCGGTGCATCCGGGCGTTACCGACGGTTTCTTCGTCGATTTGGGCTCTGCCGACGGAGTTGAGATTTCCAATACCTGGGCATTGGAACGGAATGGTTGGGCCGGCATTTGCATCGACCCGTTTCCGCGGAACATGCAGGGTCGGAGCTGTCAGATATTTGCAGAAGCCGTCGACAGCATGGGAGGCCGTACGGTGCAATTTCAGAATCCCGACAGCTATAGCGGCGGCATCCTCAAATATGCCGGCTGGTGGGTATCCGACGAGAAAAAGCAAAATGTGGTCGACGTCACCACGACGACCTTAGCCGACATCCTTCGTCGCGCGCAGGCTCCGGCATACATTCACTACCTGAACGTGGACATCGAGGGCGCTGAGTACGAAGCATTGCGGAACTTCCCATTCGACGAGTACAGGTTCGGCGCGATCACGATCGAGCATAACGATCTGGAGGGCCGGCGCGCGAAGATCCGCGACCTCTTGCTGAAAAACGGTTACCGGCTGGAGTGGGCGATTCGCGACCAGGATTGGTATGTGCAAGCTGACGGCGGCCCTGAAACTCATTGAGGGCGCCGGCCGAGTCATTCGTTGCTCGCCGTACTCACGTCCGTGACGCGCCTGTAGCCCGGATGAGTGTCAGCGAAAATCCGGGAACGGCATTCCGGTTTGTTCGACCTGCCGTTCTTGGAATGGATGACGACGTCGTGGCGCCGGCCTTGGATCGCGGTACCGATGAGGCGATGGTTGTGTCCCTGACCATAGCTTGCGGACGTGTCGAGAAGATTGATCCCGAGATCAAGCGCAAGCCTGACAGTCGCGATGGACTCCGCATCGTCAGCCGCGCCGTAAACGCCGGACATGCCGTAGCAGCCGAGGCCAATCGCAGGCACGCGGAGATCGGTGTTCCCGAAGGTGCGATAGGTCAACATGATGAAAGGCAAAGCCTACGGCGCGATGATCCTTTTCGCCCGCTCCACCGTTGCTTTTGGCGTGGCATAAATCTGGTGGACCAACTGCTGCAACTTGGCACCGGTGGAAGGACTGATGTCGAGGCGCGATTTCTGGGCGTCGGCAAGGAACTCCTTGTCCTTCATCACCGCGTCATAACCCGCACGCAGGAGCTTTAGCTGCTCCGCCGGCGTTTCGGGAGGCGCAATATACGGCCGGGAGAATACTTGCTGGCTGACCACGACCTTGACCGCTTTTCGGTCGTCCTCATCCTTGATGAAGTCCCAGATCTGGGGAATACCGAGCTTGGTCAGTTCCGGGTCTGGCTCCAGTGCGAACTGCACCAGGATATTGACGGTTTTGTCGCGCAACCAGCCCGGCCTTTGTGTCTTGGCGGTGGACCAGTCCCAGCCGCACATGCCATCGACCTCGCCGCGCTCCATGTCGAGTATCATGTCCCGCGTCGCCTTGTAGCCAGAGACCACGCGAATCTTCGCGCCGGTGGTGTTCCTGAGCATCTGGCCGTATTCGTAGGCGGCGGCGCCGGGCGCGCTTCCCGCAAAGATGCTGTCCTGCGCCAGGACGTCGGCGAAGGTCCTGACCTTTGATTTCTGATAGGTCGCGCATATGCGTGCGCCGTTCTCCGCGCTGCCGATGAAGTTGAGCTTGGTCGGCTCGTATTGCGCCTTGCTCTTGGGGTTGAGCAGCGGAGTGACGATCGAACCGGGATAGACCGCGGCAATCGCTGTGCCGTCCTTGGGCGCGTGGGTGAAGATATAGGCCGCCGCGCGCATGCTGCCAGCACCAGGCATGTTTTTCACGATGACGTTCGGGGCGCCGGGAATAAATCGCGGCAGGTGCCGCGCGATAGTTCGCGCATAAGCATCGTGTCCGCCGCCGGGGCTACCGCCAACGTTGATGTCGATTGTTTTGCCGGCATAGAAATCATTCGCCGCTGCCACTGGCAATGAGATCAGAATCGCGGTGACCATCAGCGCTGATCGAGACAGCAATCGTGTTCGATTGGCGGTCATGACTTTCTCCCTGGCGTTTCGCTCTTTGCCGCCCACTGTCCCGCGGGTTCGTGCGCCGGCAGCTTGCGAGGGGGCATGAGGCGAGTCAACAATGTCCGACGCCGGTGACGTAACAGTCTCTGTGTCAGGAACTGAGCAGGGGTACTCCCGGTGGCTGACCAAGCCCAACAACGGAGCACCCCCATGCCACAGCGCGCTGCGACGATTTGAGAGTTTACCGAAGGCCTTTGAAGTCGTTAAGGCGCTAGTGTCCCGAATCCGAAGTTCGCAATACCTTGCAGCACCTTCTTAGCGAACTTCGGATTCGAAAGGACACTAGCAACTCTATGATTCTAGTGTGGTTTGGTTCAGAAGTTCGCTTCCCGAACTAGCGGCAAGAATAGAGCGAACTTCTGAACCACCACACTAGCCGACGCTGCTCACCCCGGCAGCACGCACGGTACCGTCTGCCGGCTATGCCGGCGATAGATTCTGAAGTCGGCGTCGGTGGTCAGCAGCAGCGGATCGGGGAGCACTTCGGTCATGCGCACCAGACAGGCGTCGGCAAAGGTCATCGGCACGTCGGCATATTTGTGCATGAGTCCAAGGACGGCATGGGTGTTGTCGGCGAGATGAAACGCGGGCACGACGGCTCCGCGATGCAGCAATGTTGCCAAGCCGGATGCGCCGTGCGGTCCAAGGAGATAAAACGTCTCCGAAAGGGCTGCCTCGCAGGTCTTCCAAGGCGGTGGGAAACGTTGCCCGTGCTCTGTTGCCCAGCGATGGTTGGATTCGCGGCGACTGATCAGCGTCACCAGAAAGCTTGCGTCAACGATGACGCTTGCGGCCATAACCCATTGCCTTGAGATAATGCTTTTTGCGCGCGCCGAGATCGGGCGGCAAGCCGTCGACGGAGCCGACGATATCGGCGATGGCCGCATACGTTGCGGGACGCTGACGATCCGATGGACCGGCGCGGCTCAAGCGTTCGCGCACCACATCGGACTTCGACAGCTTGCGCTCGCGCGATTCGGCGTCGATCTGTGCTACGAGCGCATCCGGGAGCCGCACTGTCAGGGTTCTCATGGCACGTAATGTATTACATCAATGGCAAAGGCGCAATACGACATCGATTGCTGCCCGTCGGTGCAATCGGTAAGCGGCTTTACCCGGACGTATGGATTGGCTTCAACAAGTCATGCCCCCTGCCCGCGACACCATCTTCGCTCTCTCCTCCGGCCGGCCGCCGGCGGCGATCGCGGTGGTGCGGATATCGGGGCCACGCGCGGGAGCCGCGCCGCGCAACGCTGGCGCGGGTGCGCGATCCGGACTCCGGCGAGATTATCGACGAGGCGCTGGCGCTGTGGTTCCCGGGGCCGGCGAGCGAGACCGGCGAGGACGTGGCCGAACTGCAATTGCACGGTGGACGCGCGGTGATCGCCGCCGTGCTGGTGGCGCTCGGACGGCCATCAGCACGGCGGCATAACGCTGATCGAGAGCTCAGGGACCATGTTGCACCTCGGTCCGGTAGCTGCGTTGCGATTTGATCACGAGCTGGCTCCGGCTTGCATCGAAACCATACCGGATTTCCCGTCTCTCGTTGATAGAGCCCTCTCTGTCATCGGCAATCAACATGCCGTCATCGGGGAAGAACTCCGCATATCCCTTTGTCTTCACAACCTGCACGAACTGAGCGCCAACGTCCGACCAGCGGTAGAGAAGAGCCGTGAACACGCCAGCAGATCCGCCCGATACCAGCGGTATGACGTATAGCCATTCGCCATCAACCTTGACGGCAAAAGCGCCCCAGGCAACGCCTCCCGAGTCTTGGTTCTGCCAAACCAATTTTCCCTTCATGTAGGTCAGCAACTCGCTCTCAGGCACCCGGGTAAAGCCCGGCGTCTGAGCAATGAGCTCGTCCGGATTGATGTCGGCAAACGGGGATTGCTCCGAGGCATCGCCGGCCGTCTCCTCAAACGGCTGTGGGGCGTCATCTGTCGGCCGCTCGCCACCGAACAAGTCGCCGCCTTTTCCCGAGATGTAGCGGATGAGGTCGGTCCACGGCACGAATACGGTGTAGGGACCCTCGGCATAGGAGCCGACCTGGTAAGGAGCGAAGTGAAAGGTCAGACCCGAGCTTCGACCCGGCAACGTCGAGGGCGCAAGCGTCACAGGCTCTCGCTTGCGCAGCGTCGGCTCGACTTGCGACAGCCAGCGATCCTCGTTCGGATCGTCAGCGACTGGCGCGCCGCGCGCCTCCTTTGCGCGCGCGACGGCGGCACGGACGCGTTCTGCGAGTACTGTTCTGAGGCGGCCGTCGTCGATATTCGCCTTGAAGAACGGCCGGGTGCTGATGCGTTTCCTGGTCTCGCGATCCCACAGGGTCGTCTCGACGCTGAAGCTGCCGTGCGCGCCGCCCGTATAGAACCTCTCGGTGTCCAGAACGCTGACGTAGCGGCCGACGACAGAGCGCTGCTTGAAGGTTCGCTCGACGCTCCAGTCAATCCCGTCGGCGAAGAGCTTGGGGCTCCTCCGCCAATCCTCCTCGACCTTCGTGCGCCACTTGGCGACGTAGCGCTTACCTTCGGCCAGAAGTGTCTTGCCGAGACTGGGATGCGCCTTGAGCGCGTCATCGATCTCGACCGCAATCGCGACGTCGATCTTTCCCACCTTGGTCTTGAATGACAGGACGGACGGCGTTACCGCGTCCTCGGCCACCGCAGCGATTGGTCCGTTGGCGACAATTACGGCGATGACGCCGAAGGCTAACGGAAAGCGGTTCATCGGCTACTCCCGAGGGATCGGAACGTGGCGTGATCAGGTGCGCTTGTACGCGATGAGTGCGCCTACCACCACGCCGATAGCCGGAAACACAAGCGAGCATATCCCACCGTAGTAGAGCACACCGAGGACCCCGATGCTCTCCGGAAAATAAACGATGAACGCATACGCTGCGACAAGTGTTATCACACCACCGGAAACGACACCGAGGACGTACGCAATCAGAAACCACCACCAGGGCCGGCCCTTGCTGCGAGAGAAGGCCACTGCCCCGCCGACAACGGGTCCCACCAACGCGAACAACGTCATTGCTGTATCCGGCGTCACTTGCAGCGCTCCGTGGCGGCGAAGAATACCTCAGCCTTGTAGGCCGGTCGCCGGAAGGCGTTCTCCAGATGGAGTCGGGAGCGAGCTTCCCATCGATGTCGTAGCCCGAGCCGGTCACGCCAGGAGGACGGCAGAATTGTGCCATGACACGCTCCGGCGCAAGGATCGCACAACGCACAATAAGGGAAGCACAATAAGGGATATGACGCGATGTCGTGCATTGACCTGGTGTTAGTGCATCAATTGTGCGGCGGGTTCACGTGGGCGCCATGTTGTCTCTTGACTGTCCACTACTGCGGCGCTTCGGTGCGCGCCGATGCCCTCCGCGCCTTTTCGGAGGTGGAGCACTATTGGCTTTCCCAGCCTTGACGCCTAACCCATCGCGGCGCTTCCGTGCGCGATAATGACCGATCCGCGTCCAGACACTATCTTCGCCCTCTCCTCCGGCCGGCCGCCGGCGGCGATCGCGGTGGTGCGGATATCGGGGCCACGTGCGGGCGATGCGCTACAGGCGTTGATCGGTCGCATCCCCGCGCCGCGCCGCGCCGCGCTCGCACGGGTGCGCGATCCGTGGTCCGGCGAGATGATCGACGAGGCGCTGGCGCTGTGGTTCCCGGGGCCGGCGAGCGAGACCGGCGAGGACGTGGCCGAACTGCAATTGCACGGTGGACGCGCGGTGATCGCCGCGGTGCTGGCGGCGCTCGGGAGGGTCGAAGGCTTGCGGCCGGCGGAAGCCGGCGAGTTCACGCGCCGCGCTTTCGCCAATGGGCGGCTGGACCTGACCGCCGTGGAGGGCCTTGCCGACCTGATCGGTGCGGAAACGGAGGCACAGCGGCGCCAAGCCTACCGGCAACTCAAGGGCCTGTTGGGTGACCGTGCGGAGGGTTGGCGCCGGCGGCTCATCAAGGCCCTCGCGCTGGTCGAGGCGGGCATCGATTTTTCCGACGAAGGCGATGTCCCCGCTACGCTGATGGAGGAAGCACGGGCCGCGACGCGGAGGCTGCTTGAGGAAATTCTGGTGGTGCTGGCCGATGGCCGTCGCGGCGAGCGGCTGCGCGACGGCATGGTGGTGGCCATCGCCGGCCCGCCGAATGCCGGCAAGTCGACGCTGCTCAATCGCCTGGCCAGACGCGAGGCCGCGATCGTCTCGCCCTACGCGGGGACGACCCGGGACGTGATCGAGGTTCACCTGGATCTCGACGGCTATCCGGTGACGCTGCTCGATACCGCCGGGGTGCGCGACACCGGCGATCCGGTCGAGATGGAAGGAGTGAATCGGGCGCGCGCCAGGGCAGCCGAGGCTGATCTGGTTCTGTGGGTGGTTGATGCCGCTTCGGGATGTCCCGTCTCGGGTCCAGAAGCCGACGGATCCGTTTGGCTTGTTCGCAACAAGACCGATCTTCTTGACGACTCGGGCGAGGAAAGGGCGCCCGGCCGAAGAAATGAATTAGAAAAGGCGAGAAAGAAGCAATATTTTGTTCATTGTTTTGACATTTCGGCCAGTGAAGGGCGAGGAGTTGATTCACTTATTAAAGCGCTGGCCGATGCAGCGTCAGGACACATTGATGCTGAGCCGGCGCTGATTACCCGGGCCCGGCATCGGATGGCGCTCGCCGAGACCTCAGAGGCGCTCGGTCGTGCCTTGCAGCAGACCGACGATGACCTGGTGGCCGAGGAATTGCGGCTCGCGACTCGGGCGCTCGGGCGCCTCACAGGACGGGTCGACGTGGAGGACATTCTCGATGTGATTTTCCGCGACTTCTGCATCGGAAAATGAAGGACGACCTAAGGGCGAACGGCCCGGTCAATCGGTGCATTCGAAACAATGTCGTGCTGATTGAACCCGGACAATATGGTCGTCCGGAGCGGACGCGCGGGTGTTCCGCCGGCTGTTTCACGTGAAACATCGCGCGAGCCGCGCGAATTTCCATTTTTTGACCGGCCTGACCGCCTCAGGTAAAAGCAGGACTATTCGGGAAACACGCCATGGACCGGAGATTCGACGTCATTGTTGTCGGCGGCGGCCATGCCGGCTGCGAGGCTGCTGCCGCATCCGCCAGGATGGGGGCCGAAACCGCCCTGGTGACTCACCGGTTCGCGACGGTCGGCGCCATGTCGTGCAATCCGGCGATCGGCGGACTCGGAAAGGGACACCTGGTCCGTGAGGTCGATGCCCTGGACGGCTTGATGGGGCGTGCCGCCGACCGCGGCGGCATCCAATTCCGCGTCCTGAACAGGCGCAAGGGGCCTGCGGTCCGGGGACCGCGTGCCCAGGCCGATCGCCGGCTCTATGCAGACGCCATGCGGGCGGCGATTCGCGAAACGCCACGTCTGACCGTGATCGAAGGGGAAGCCGACGACATCATCCTGGCCGGCGGCCAGGTATCCGGCTTGCGGTTGACGGACGGCCGGGAATTTTCCGGCGGTGCGGTGGTGCTGACCACCGGCACCTTCCTGCGCGGCTTGATCCACATCGGCGAACGACAGACGCCGGCCGGCCGGGTCGGGGAGGCGCCGGCGATTGGGCTTTCCACCACGCTGGAACGGTTCGGTTTTGCCTTGGCGCGGCTGAAGACCGGCACCCCGCCGCGGCTCGACGGCACCACCATCGACTGGGCGGCCCTGAAGATGCAGCCGGGTGACGATCCGCCGGTGCCATTCTCGGTGCTCACCGACCGGATCGATAACCGCCAAGTGGACTGCGGCATCACCCGCACGGTCGAGGCAACGCATGCGGTCATCCGGGCGAATGTCCACCGTTCGCCGATGTATTCCGGCCAGATCGCCAGCCGAGGCCCCCGCTATTGCCCGTCGATCGAGGACAAGATCGTCCGCTTCGGTGAGCGGGACGGACACCAGATCTTCCTTGAACCCGAGGGACTCGACGATCCAACCGTCTATCCGAACGGAATCTCGACATCGCTGCCCGAGGACGTGCAGCTCGCGCTGATCGCGACCATTCCCGGGCTGGAAAAGACTCGGATGGTGCGACCGGGCTATGCGATCGAATACGATCACGTCGACCCGCGCGAACTCTCCGCTACGCTTGAGACCAAGCGGGTGAGGGGTCTGTTCCTCGCCGGGCAGATCAACGGCACCACCGGCTACGAGGAGGCTGCGGCGCAGGGCCTCGTCGCCGGCCTCAATGCCGCCGCCCGCGCCGGGGGTGGCGCCGGCATCGTGTTTGACCGGGCCGACGCCTATCTCGGAGTGATGATTGACGACCTGGTCACCCGCGGCGTCACCGAGCCCTATCGGATGTTCACGTCACGCGCCGAATACCGGCTAACGCTCCGTGCCGATAACGCCGATCAGCGGCTGACTGACAAAGGCATCGTGCTCGGCTGCGTCGGATCGGAACGGGAGCGCCGGCATCACAAAAAAATGGCCGCTCTGGCCGCGGCGCGTGCTTTGGCGAAATCCTTGTCGGTCACGCCCAACGAAGCCGCGCGGCATGGTCTCAGCCTCAACAAGGACGGCCAGCGGCGCTCCGCCTTCGAGCTGCTGTCGTATCCGACCATCAGCTTTCGTGATATTGCATGCATCTGGCCGGAAATCGGCGGTTTGGCCCCGGATGCCGCCGAACAGCTCGAAATCGACGCCAAGTATGCCGTATATCTCGATCGGCAATCGGCCGATGTGGCGGCGTTCCGCCGGGACGAGAATCTGGAGCTTCCCACCGAACTGGACTACGCCGACATCCGAGGCCTCTCCAACGAAGTGCGCCAGAAGCTTGCCGCCATCCGGCCGCGCACCATCGGCCAGGCCGGGCGAATCGACGGCATCACGCCGGCTGCCCTGACGCTGCTGGCCGTGCATTTACGCCGGCCGACCCGGGCGTCGCGGTCCCATGGGTGAGGGGCGTGTCCCAAGTCCGCCGCCGCCGTCAGCACACTCCGGCGTACCCGACCTCATAACAGACCGGGCCCAGGCGCTCAAACTGACCCCTGTTTCACGTGAAACAGCGGACCGCCTGGACCGGCTTGTCGCCCTGCTGCTGGAGTGGCAGCCAAAGAAAAATCTTGTGGCCCAGTCTACCCTGCCCTACCTCTGGACCCGGCATGTGGCGGACTCGCTCCAGCTGATTCGGCTGGCTCCGGACGCCAAAATCTGGGTCGATCTCGGGTCCGGCGGAGGTTTTCCGGGCCTAGTGATTGCCTGCGCGGTGGCGGAGCGGCCGGGAGCGATCGTGCATCTGGTCGAAAGCAACGCCAAGAAGTGCGCCTTTTTGCGCGAAGCCGTCCGATTGATCGAGCTTCCCGCGGCGGTGCATTGCGAACGGATTGAGCATTTCACCAGTCATTTCAACGAACCCGCCGACGTCGTCACCGCCCGCGCGCTGGCACCGCTCGATCGCCTTCTGCCGCTAGCCGCTCCATTGTTGAAAACTCACGGCACCGGCTTATTTCCCAAGGGTCAAGATGTAGCGGCTGAATTGACCGCGGCCTCCAAATGTTGGAGCATCCAGTTCGTCATAGAGCCGAGCGTAACCTCACCGCTGAGTAGTATTCTCGTTGTGCGTAATCTGGGACTGTGCCCGGCCGCGCCGGGGCGAACTTCGGATTCGGGACATTAGCCGATCAACATCCGGATAAAGTGGTTATGACGGAGACGTCGACTCCATCACCGTCCGAGGATTCGGCGCAAATCGCGCCGTTGATCCCGAAGGTTGCCGAGCCGAAGCCGCCGCGGGTGCTGGCGATCGCCAACCAGAAGGGCGGCGTGGGCAAGACCACGACCGCCATCAATCTCGGCACCGCGCTGGCCGCAATCGGTGAGCAGGTGCTGATCGTAGATCTCGACCCGCAGGGCAATGCCTCGACCGGGCTCGGCATCGACCGTCGCAGCCGCCGCTGCTCCACCTATGACGTATTGATCGGGACCGCAGGTCTGCGCGGCGCGATCCTGGAGACGGCGGTGCCGCGGCTGCACATTGCGCCCTCGACGCTGGATCTGTCGGGCCTGGAGCTCGAGATCGGTCAGGCACGCGACCGCGCCTTCCGGCTGCGCAGCGCGATCACCCCGCTCAACATCGGCAAGCCGGATCGGATGGACTACAGCTACGTGCTGGTCGATTGCCCGCCGTCGCTGAATCTCCTGACGGTGAACGCGATGGCGGCGGCGCATGCCATCCTGGTGCCGCTGCAATGCGAGTTCTTCGCGCTGGAAGGCCTGTCGCAACTGTTGCGAACGGTGGAGCAGGTCAAATCGACGCTCAATCCCAACCTGACCATCCACGGCATCGTACTCACCATGTACGACTCGCGCAACAAGCTGTCCGGGCAAGTCGTCGCCGACGTGCGCGAGTTCATGGGAGCCAAGGTCTACGACACCATGATCCCGCGCAACGTGCGCGTCTCCGAAGCACCGTCCTACGGCAAGCCGGTGCTCGTCTACGACCTCAAGTGCGTCGGCAGCGAAGCCTACCTGCGGCTCGCGACCGAAATCATCCAGCGCGAGAAGGAGCTGCGGGCGGGCTAGTGCCAAAACCGCCGACATACGATCGTCATTGCGAGGACCGCGAGCCCAGAACGGAGCGAAGGGCGGAGCGGGACGAAGCAATCTAGTGTCGCGATTCGGAAGTTCGCTTGAGTGCTCACTTGCTCCGGAGCGAAGTTCCGGATCAAAGCGACACTAGAATCAATATGTTGCTAGTGTCCTTCGAATTCGGGACACTAGTCGTACAAGCAAGCCGCCCCTGGATTGCTTCGTCGGCTGCGCCTCCTCGCAATGACGGGAATGATTCTGACTCAGTGCTTGACGCCTTCAGGTGAGCCTTCGATTCCGATGCGGGCATGATCAACAATCAGCGAGGAATAACGTGGCGATCGATTCCATGGAGATCGAGATGGCAGACGAGGCTGCGCGTTCGCGATTGGGGCGCGGTCTTGCGGCGCTGATCGGCGACGACGAAACGCCGCCACTGGAGCGCGCGCGGACGCAACGTAAAGTCTCGATCGAATCTCTGCGTCCGAACCCGCGCAATCCACGTCAAACCTTTTCCGATGCCGAGTTGGAGGAACTCGCGGGCTCGGTGCGCGAGCGTGGCATTATCCAGCCGATCGTCGTACGTCCGTTCCCCGGCAAGGCCGATTCGTATGAGATCATCGCCGGCGAGCGCCGCTGGCGCGCGGCGCAACGTGCCGGCCTGCACGATGTGCCGATCGTCGCGCTCGATGTCAGCGATGCCCAGGCGCTGGAACTTGCCATCATCGAAAACGTGCAGCGTGCCGATCTTAATCCGCTCGAAGAAGCGGCCGGCTACCAGGCGCTGATGAATGAATTTGGCCACGGTCAAGACGCGGTCGCCAAGATCGTCGGCAAGAGCCGCAGCCACGTCGCCAACACGCTGCGACTGCTGAAGCTGTCCGATCCGGTGAAGGCGTATCTTCATTCGGGCAAGCTCTCGGCGGGCCACGCGCGCATGCTCATCGGACAACCGAATGCCGAAGAGCTCGCAGAGATGATCGTCGACCGCGGGCTCAATGTCCGTCAGGTCGAGGCGCTGGCACGCAAGGAGGGCAAGGCGCAGGCCAAGGACCTCAAACCGCCGCGGCGCACCGGCAAGGATGCCGATACGGTCGCGCTGGAAAAACGAATCTCGGACGCGCTCGGCCTGCAGGTGAGCGTCGACCACCGCGGCACCTGGGGCATCCTGCACATCCACTACCGCGACCTCGACCAGCTCGATGAGGTGCTGCGGCGGTTGGAGGGGAAGCGGTAGGCCCCGTAGCCCGGATGGAGCGCAGCGACATCCGGGACCGCCGTCCCCGCATTTCGCTGCGCTTCAATGCGGGCTACTTGTTTCACCACCAGCCGCAGGCCGAGTTCGTCCATGGCGCGCGGCAGATCGGGGATGTCCGCCAGCATCGCACGGGAATTGGGTGGTTCATCGCTCGCCACGACGGGCTCTCTGTCAGGTCAGGGCCGCCAAAATCCTACGGCACATTCAGCATTTGCCCGCTGATGTGCAGGCGAGTTGCCGGTAAACGCCCCCTTTCAGCTCCGCATAAATCCGGAAGCGCTGGCCGGCGTTGGCAAAGGCAAAAATGTGATGATCCGCAGAATACACCCTGTCGCCGATGCCGGCGACGCTGTCGACGAACTGGGGAACGACAGTCACCGCCGACGAAATATTTGCGCCTTGCGCGACAAGGAGCTGCAGCGCATAGACATCGGCATCCTGGCTCACCCGCAGATAGCAGGAGACATTGGAGATATCCAAGCGCCTGCCGCTCGGAACGGGGGCGAAATTGATGTTGCAGATTCCCGAGCCGCATGCGCCGTTCCTATAGTCCTGGAAGGGCGCTGCTTGTGCCGCTGATGCGACGGGCAGCCAGAAAAGACACGCCAGCAGAGCACCGGCAAAACGCACGCGTGCGATCGTGTTCATGAACCCCTCTCCCAAGTTGTTCGCTTTGTCTGAGCGAAGAGGCAGCCTGGTTAGATTTTGCTAAATGCCACGGAAGGTTTGCGCATCGTCTGTTTAAATTTACGGTGACAGTGCGCTCAATAGTCCGCCGCCCCGATGGGCCCCCTGTCGCGCGCTCGAAGCAGTTAAGTGCACTGTCACCGTAATCGCGTAATCGCGAGGTCGACGTGAGCGCCCGCAAGGCCGGACACGGACAACGGCGCTCCTACGGTGTGAACAGCACCGTGAACGTGGCGTTATAGACGTGGCAGGTGATCGTGGGGTCCTGCAGCAGCCGCGCGATCTTGAAGTAGTATTTTTGCGTGCCTGCGCCGTTTACGGCAAACAACCGCGTCGAGGCGATATTGAATGTGGTCGACCAATCGAATAGGGTGCCGTCGAGCAAGGTGCGCATCGACGCCGCATGTCTCAGGCCTCCCGCTTTTGTCGGATCGGGAGCGGTGCTCTGTTTGTCGACGATCTGACTGACAAAATCGAACCGTGCGATCTGACTTGAGCCGCTGGTCGAACTGAAGCCTGCACAGTAAAGGCTGCCATGGAACGTCACTACAGCGGCGCCGGCGCCTGGCGCGGCGAAATTGATGCCGCGGATGATCGGGATGGTGTCAGTCGCGGCGAAGGACAGGCAGGCGCCGGTCGGTCCGGCGCAGGGTGGTTGGGTTTTGATACTCACCTTCGCCGCGGCCGCAGGAGATGACGACGCCGCCCAGACGAGGCTGCTGAAAAGGAGAGCAAAACCAGGGTGCAAGACGCGTATCAAGACGCGAATCAGGATCTGCATGGCGCCACCTCCCGTGCCTGTCGTTGCACGATCTTTCACGGCTCGAAGGTTTGCGCATCGTCTGTTTAGGGGAGAGCCCCCGAGCAGAACGCGAATCCGGGAACGAAAATGTGCCATACTGGCCATGGCGGCCGGCGCGGTTCCCCCGCGCCGGACGAGTTCGGGTGGTCACGCCATGGCCGACGCGCTGTCGAACCAGAGCCTGTCGAACCTGATCGGGTCGATCTACGATTGCGCGCTCGAACCCGCCCTCTGGGAGAAGACTCTCGCCGAAATCCGGGACGCGCTCTGCTGCCAGACCGCGGGCCTGCAAATGACGGATCTTCGCCACGGCCGCTTCCTGATCAATCGGACGGTGGGGATCGAGCCGTATTGGCTGGAGCAGCAGGAAAAGCACGTTCCCGAGATCAACGCCCGGCTGGCGGAGCATTTCGCGTCCTCGCCCTCGCTCGACGCGCCACACGTAGTGTCGCTCCATGTCCCACAGGCCTATATCGAGTCCTCTCCCTACTTTCAGCACTGCGTGAAACCGGGAGGCATTGTCGACCTCATGACCTACCTCCTGATGCAGACGCCGGCGCGCATCGCCGGGTTTGGCTTCGGGCGGAGCGAGCGGCAGGGCATCTTCACCGCGCGCGAGATCGCGCTGAGCGGGCTCTTGCTGCCGCATGTACGCCGCGCGGTCACGATCAGCAATGTCATCGACGTGCGCACGATCGAGCACGCGCGGATGGCCGAGGCGCTCGATACGCTGCGGTGCGCCGTTGTGCTCACGGACGGGCGCGGCGCGATCCTGCACGCCAACGGCGCGGCCGAGCGCATGCTGGGCGACCGCGGCCTTGTTCACGGGGCCGGCGGGGTCCTGGCCGCGAAGGCGCCCGCCGCGGCGGCGGAACTCTCCGCCGCCATCGCGCTTGCGGCGCAGGACGAGACCGGCATCGGCAAGACCGGACTCGCCATCCGGCTCACCGACGGCGCCATGCCGCCGGTGTTCGCTCACGTCATGCCGCTGACCGGCAGCGACCTGCGCACGCGGCTCAAGCCCTCCGCCGCCGCGGCGGTGTTCATCAGCGCCACGCCCGACGAGCAGGACGCCGCCGCGGCGACGGCTTTGGCCTTCGGCCTGACGCCCGCGGAAACGCGGGTGCTCGCGAGCCTCTTGGCCGGGCGCACGTTGGCCGAGACCGCCGCGGCATTGGACATCGCCGCGTCGACCGCAAAGACGCACCTCGACCACATCTTCTGGAAGACCGGGGTTACACGCCAGGCCGATCTGATGCGTCTCGGAACCGGGCTCGTTCCCCCCACGCGATCGAAGATGTAGCGGCTGCCAGCCATCGTAGCCCGGCTTGAGCGTAGCGAAAGCCGGGAATGGTCTTTCAGCGGATGGTTTGTCCCGGATTTCCGCTGCGCTCCAATCCGGGCTACATGCTACTATAGCCGCTATGACAGCCGCCGTTCCAAAGCCGCACATGACGGTCGACGAGTTCCTCGCCTGGGCGGAAGACCAGCCGCGCCGCTATGAGCTTTACGATGGTGTCGTGTATGCGATGACACCCGAGCGGGCGGTGCACGCCAAGATCAAGTTCGCTGTGCAAGTCGCGCTTGCCAACGCCGTTCGCACGCGCGGCCTTCCCTGCCACATGCTGCCTGACGGCATGACTGTGCGTGTCGCCGAGGACGCCGCGCACGAGCCAGATGCACTTGTGTATTGTGGGGCGGAACTTCCATCGTCCGCGTTGGAAGTTCCAAACCCGGTGATCATTGTCGAGGTCTTGTCACCTTCGACGAAGCACATCGATGGGCAAATCAAACTTACGGGCTATTTCGGTTTGCCGAGCGTTCGTCATTATCTCGTCGTCGATCCGGACAAGGCGTTGATCGTGCATCATGCACGCATGACGGACGACACGATTCTCACGCGTATCGTGACGGCAGGAACAATCACGCTCGATCCACCGGGAATCGACTTGAGCTTTGCCGACATATACGGCTCGTAGAGCCAAGCGAAAACTCCGGTTCGTATCGTAGCCCGGCTTGAGCGCAGCGAAAGCAGGGAACGGTGTTTCCGCGGATGAGTCCGTCCCGGATTTCCGCTGCGCTCCAATCCGGGCTACGAGGCCGTGGGCGACGGTAGCATCACCGCCGCACAGCCTTCCCCGCCACCTGCGCCTGCGACGCAATCGCCATCAGCGCGCGCTGTGCGATCGGCTCGGCGAGGTCGCCCTGCACGCGCGCGTCCAGCGCGGCCTTGCCGAACTGCACCATGGCGTCGGCGAGACGAACCGCTGTCCAGATGCGCAGCGCGGCTTTGATCTGCGGCTTTCTCTGGAAGTACACAGGCGGCCGGGCTGACTCCACGACCGCGTCCACGGTCGCTCCATCATCCATCGCGAGCCGCAGCTTGTGCAGCTCGGAGAGCTGCCGTTGTCCGGCCCAGAATATCTGCCCGAGTGATGTTCCGGCGGCCATCAGCTTGGCGAATTCGCGTTCAAGCTCGGCGAACCGTCCGGCCAGCGCGGCATCGATCGCGGCATCGACGGTAAGCGCCGACGCGTTGGCGACCACCGCGGCCACGTCCTCGACCTCGATCCGGTCCTTGCCGCGCGTGTAGAGGATGAGCTTGCCCAGCTCGCTGCGCGAGGCCTGACGATCGCCGCCAAGCAGCGGCAGCAGCGTGGCGCGCGCGTCGTGGGCAAGCGTGAGCCCCGCTTCGCGCAGTTCGCGATCGACCAGGCGGCCCAGCGCCTTCTCGTCGTCGGCATAGCAAGCGATCGCGGCCGCCTGTCTGGCGCGCTCGCATATCGCGCGCAGCGGCGCGTTGCGCCGCAGGTCGCCGGCCTCGATGACGATCCGGCACTCGATCGCCGGCAGCGCCAGCAGGGCTTCGACCGACGGTGCGACGTTGAAGCGTCCGCCGGCGCGCACCCAGACGGCGCGGCGTCCGCCGAACATCGGAATGGTCTGCGCCTCCTCGACCAGCCGCATGGAATTGGCGGCGATTTCGTCGGCCTCGATTCGCGCCAGCAGGAACGGATCGGAGGGATCGTCGACGGCATTGCGGATCAAGGTCTCGGCGCGCTCGTGCACCAGACCGGCATCCGGACCGTAGACGAGCACGACCGGACGGGCGGGATCGGGACGCGCCACGAAGGCATCTGCGTCGCCGGCTTTTACGGCCACCATGCGGCGCGATCTTCATTGCGCATGATCTTGTCCGAAAGCCGGTGCCCACTTTTCGGGATCATGCGCTCAGGTTCCGGCAATGAAGTACGAGGCGAGGCGATTCCTGATGTGATCGGCAACCACCTTTGCAGCCCGGTTCTCGGCGTCGCGCAATCCGCGCAGGCGCGCAAACCGCTGCTCCGAGCCCGGCGTATCGTAGGAGACACGGGCGAACGTCGTCGACTGGATCACGACTTTTCCGGTCGCGAGTTCCCGGACCGCGTAGTTCAGGTCGACGCCAAAATTTTCCACGTCCGGGCGCTGGCTGGTCAGATCGACGATGACCGAGGAGCGATTCGAGGTCATGCGGATGACGAGCTCGTGCGTCGGCGACGATGTGCCGCTGCCGCCGGTGAGATCGAACAGCAGCTGATTGCGCAATTCCACTGCCAGCCGCGCCTCGGGCGTCCCGTTCGGTGTATCGATCGGATTGACCCTGACGGCGCTCAAGACATCGCGCAGAGCTGGCCGTCCGTCGGCTGAACGATCGCCATAAAGCGGCTGGAAGCAGCCCGCCGTAACGCCGGCCGCCAGCATCACCGCCGACACCCGCAGCACCCCGAGCACCACCTTGCGTCGGTCAGGCCACCACATTGACGATCCTTTGCGGAACGACGATCACCTTCTTCGGCGCTTTGCCGTCCAGCGCCCGTTTTACCGCATCGAGCGACAGGACGGCAGCCTCGATGGCCTCTTTTCCGGCATCCCGTGCCACTGTCACGTCGGCGCGCTTCTTGCCGTTGATCTGCACCGGCAGCGTGATGGTGGCCTCGATCAGCAGCTCGGGCTCGAGCACCGGCCACGGCTCCGTCGCCACCAGGGCGTCGTGGCCGAGCACCGCCCAGCATTCCTCGGCGAGATGCGGCATCATCGGATTGAACAGGCGCACCAGGATATCCGCCGCCTCCCGTATCGCCCAGGCGAAATCCGCCGTGACCGTCTTGTCCACGTCGCCGATGGCGTCGTTCAACGACTTGGCGCACTCGTAGATGTGCGCGATGCAAACGTTGAAGTGCAGCTTTTCGATGGCATCGGAGACTTTCGCCAGTGCGCCATGGGCAGTCTTGCGCACTTGCAGGGCCGGGGCGCCGAACTCGGCGGGGCGGGCGGACGGCGCTGCGGCGGCGATCTCGGCCATCTCGCTGACCAGCCGCCAGAGCCGCTGCGTGAAGCGCCAAGCGCCCTGTACGCCGCGCTCGGTCCATTCGACGTCGCGCTCGGGTGGTGAATCCGACAGCATGAACCAGCGTGCGACGTCGGCCCCGTAGCTTTGCATGATGTCGTCAGGGTCGATGGTGTTCTTCTTGGACTTCGACATCTTCTCGATCTGGCCGATCTCGATCGGCTCGCCAGTCGCGATCAGAGTAGCGCGACGGCTCTCGTCTGCGCCTTCGATCTTCACCTCGGCCGGCACCACCCATTCGCCTTGCGCGTCGCGGTAGGTCTCGTGCACCACCATCCCTTGCGTGAACAGGCCGGCGAACGGCTCGTCGAGCCCGGCGTGGCCGGTCGCCTTCATGGCGCGGGTGAAGAAGCGCGAGTAGAGCAGGTGAAGGATCGCGTGCTCGATGCCGCCGATGTACTGGTCGACGGGGAGCCAGGCGTCGACTGCCCGCCGATCGGTCGGCGCCGTCGCGATCCACGGATCGGTGAAGCGCGCGAAGTACCACGACGAGTCGACGAACGTGTCCATCGTGTCGGTTTCGCGTGTGGCCGGACCGCCGCATTGCGGACAGGCGACGTGCTTCCAGGTCGGATGGCGTGCGAGGGGATTGCCGGGGCGGTCGAATTCCACATCGTCCGGCAGCACGACGGGAAGATCTGCGACCGGCACCGGCACCACGCCGCACGCCTCGCAATGGATGATCGGAATCGGGCAGCCCCAGTAGCGCTGCCGCGAGACGCCCCAGTCGCGCAGGCGGTAGTTCAGCTGGCGCTGGGCCACCGGCGCAACCCGTTCGTTCCCGCGCAAGCGGGAACCCAGGGGGCCCTTGCTGGGTGTGTGCGGCTCTGGGTCCCCGCTTGCGCGGGGACGAGCGGAGTGTGAGGCTGGCAGCGGACGTATTTCGCGTTCCAACCTGCGCGCGACCTCCTCCTTCGCCGCCTCGATGCTCATGCCGTCGAGGAAGCGCGAGTTGATCATGGTGCCGTCGCCGTCATAGGCAGTATCGGTGATGACGAAGGTTGCGGGGTCGGTGCCGGGCGGGCACACCACCGGTGTGTTGCCGAGGCCGTAGGTATTGACGAAGTCGAGGTCGCGCTGGTCGTGCGCCGGGCAGCCGAAGATCGCGCCGGTGCCATAATCCATCAGGATGAAGTTCGCGACGTACACAGGCAGCGCCCAGGCCGGATCGAACGGGTGCACCGCCTTGATGCCGGTGTCGAAGCCCTGCTTCTCGGCGGTCTCGATGATCTCCTGCGCGGTGCCGTGACGCTTGGTCTCGACGATGAATGCCGCCAGCGCCGGATTCTTCGCCGCCGCGGCAGCGCTGAGCGGATGATCCGGAGCGATCGCCATGAACTTCGCGCCGAACAGCGTGTCGGGCCGGGTGGTGAACACGTCAAGCTCGGTCTCAGCCGCAGGCGTGGTGGCCGGATCGAGCGCGAAGCGGACCAGCAGCCCTTCCGAGCGGCCGATCCAGTTCTTCTGCATGGTGCGGACCTTCTCGGGCCAGCGGTCGAGGGCGTCGAGCGCGGTGAGCAGGTCCTCCGCGTAGTTGGTGATCTTGAAGAACCACTGCGTCAGCTCGCGCTGCTCGACCGGAGCGCCGGAGCGCCAGCCGCGGCCGTCGATCACCTGCTCGTTGGCGAGCACGGTCTGGTCGACCGGGTCCCAGTTGACCTTCGACTGCTTGCGCTCGACCAGCCCCGCCTTGAGGAAGTCGAGAAACATGCGCTGCTGGTGCTTGTAGTAGGCCGGGTCGCAGGTCGCGATCTCGCGCGCCCAGTCGAGCGAGAGCCCCATCGACTGGAGCTGCGCCTTCATGGCGGCGATGTTCTGGTAGGTCCAGGCCTTGGGGTGGACCTTGCGCTCGATGGCGGCGTTCTCGGCCGGCATGCCGAAGGCGTCCCAGCCCATCGGGTGCAGCACCGAGAAGCCGCGGGCGCGCTTGTAGCGGGCCACGACGTCGCCCATGGCGTAGTTGCGCACGTGGCCTATGTGGATGCGCCCCGACGGATAGGGGAACATTTCCAGGACGTAGTATTTTGGACGCGGATCGTCGTTGCGCGTGGCGAAGATGCCGCGCTCGTCCCAGGTCTGCTGCCAGCGCGGCTCGGCCTCGCGGGCGTTGTAGCGGTCGGAAGTCATCGAATCGTGCGCTTTTGGCCGGAAAATGCGGCCAGACTAGGCCATGAAAGGAGAGCGGGGGTCAACGGGCAGGGCGTGTCCCGGGCGCAGCGCAGCGTGAAACGGTGCGCACCCGGGTTGCTTTGGCCATTAAATGACCGGGACCCCGCATCTGCGGTGCAGCACGAAGCGGTGCACCGCGTGCGGGGAGCGCCGGTGGGGGCCTTATGCAGACACCGGAACCAGCGTGATACGTCCTGTCTCGCCAGCCTTCTTGCGCGGCTTCACAACGATTTCCACGTCCTGATTGAACGCCGTCAGTATCCGCATCAGCCGCGCCACCGAATATCCTCTGAAATGGCCGCGTAGGATGTTGGAAAGGTCCGGCTGCTTGATCTCGGCAAGCTTCGCCGCCGCGCTTTGGGTGAGCTTGCGCTGCTTGATGATCCGGCCGAACTGGACGACCAGCGCGGCCTTGAGTTGATGCTCCTCGGCGTTGGGAAGACCGAGGTCGGCGAAGATATTGCCGCTGCCGATCTCGTGCGCCGGAAGGGTCTTCTTGCTCATGCTCGACCTCCTCGTGTCGCTTTGTGAATCGTCGCGGCATCGCGAAGGCGCTGCCGGGCGTGTCCCGGGCGCAGCGCAGCACGAAGTGGTGCGCTGCAGAACCGGGACCCCGGTTGCTTCTTACGAACCGGGACCCCGCATGTGCGCCGCACGCTTCGCGCTGCGTCGCGTGCGGGGAACCGCCGAGAATATTCACTCGGCCGGCTCCACGGGGGACCGGGATGATCCGCTCGCGCGCGGCCTCGGCGCCGTAGGCAATGGCGCCGAGGATGTCGTCGTGCGTCAATTGCGGATACTCCGTAATGACGTCGGCCTCCACCATGCCTCCGGCAAGCAGGTCCAGCACAAGCGAAACCCAGATGCGGGTGCCCCGGATGCACGGGCGGCCGCCGCACACCTCCGGATCGATGCCAATGCGGTCCAGCGGATTGGGCATGGACACGTTGTTAGCACGGTTTGGGCTCGCCCGCAGGCATCGAACCGCATACGCTGCGTGACCCCGCCACTCGGGTCGCCTTGGCCTCCACCACGCGAATCGTCATGCACCACACCACTCTCGGCCGCACCGGCCTCCGCGTCAGCGTCGCAGGGCTCGGCACCGGCGGCTTTTCGCGGCTCGGCCTGAAGACCGGCAAGAGCGAGGCGGAGTCGGTGCGGCTGATCGAGGAGGCCGTCGCGCTCGCCATCAATGTCATCGACACCGCGCCGAGCTACGGCACCGAGCCCGTTGTCGGCAAGGCGCTTAGGTCGATCCCGCGTGAGCAGGTGGTGATCGCCACCAAGGCGCAGATCGGCAGCGCCGGCGCATGGGTGTCGCCGGAGCGCGTGGTCGCAAGCCTCGACAATTCGCTGCGGCTCATGGGCACCGACCATGTCGAGGTGTTCAATCTGCACGGCATCGAGCCGGAGGAGTACGACTACGCACTGAATACTATCGCGCCCGCGCTCGCCGCCGAGAAGGCGAAGGGCAAGATCCGCCACATCGGCATCACCGAGAACCCGATCGTCGACCAGCACCAGGCGACGCTGCAGCGCGCGCTGCGCGATTCCGTCTGGGAGGTGTTCATGGTGGGCTTCCACATGCTGCACCAGGGCGCACGCCGCACCGTGTTTCCGGCGACGCGCGAAAACGGCATCGGCACGCTGTTGATGTACGCGGTGCGGCGCATCTTCGCCGATCCGCCCCGCATCGCGCGCGAGATGCGCGCGCTCGCGGCGAAAGGCCTGGTCGAGAAGTGGCTGGGCGAGACCGACGATCCGCTCGGCTTCCTCATTCACGAAGGCGGCGCCGCCACACTGACCGAGGCGGCCTACCGATTCGTCCGGCACGAGCCGGGCGTCGACGTGGTGCTGTTCGGCACCGGCGACGCTGGGCATCTGCGCGCGAACGTCGCGGCGCTGCTCAAGCCGCCGTTGCCGGAGGCCGATCGGGCGAAGCTTGCGGTGCTGTTTGGCCATCTGACGGGGATTGGGCTCGACTCCCATCAGGGGCCGGGCAGTCGGCGGTAGGCCTCGCGTGAAGCCGACCTCGATGCCTGCCTCTCGTGCCCTCTCCCCTTGCGGAAGAGGGCACAAATGCTGCCGCCGGGGGATTGCGGATGCAGCGCCGGCTCAATTCGGCTTGTCGAGCCGGCCGCCGGCCGCGATCTTGCCGAACGCGCGGCGCTCCGCCTCGATGAGCGCCTTGGATTCGGCAGGTCCCGTCACCTTGAGCGTGTAGCCGACGTCGTTGAGACGCTTGACCAGGGCGGCATCGGATTGAAGCTGCGAGAATACGCCCGCCAGCTTATTGACGATCGCCGGCGGCGTGGCGGCCGGGGCCACGAATCCGAACCAGGGCGACCCCGTCAGCTCGGGCAGCCCGGCTTCCGCGACGGTCGGTACATTCGGGAAATCAGGCGCGCGTTTGTCCTCCAATGTCGCCAGCGCGACCAGGCGGCCGGCGGCCAGATGCTCCTTGGTGGCGGCAGGCACCAAGATCATGGCGTCCAGCCGGCCGGCGAGCAGATCGACAATGGCCGGCGCGCCACCGGTATAGGGAACCGCGATGATATTGATCCCGGCGCGCTGCCTGAGCAGTTCCAGGCTGATGTGAAACTCGGCACCAATCCCTTGAATCCCGAACGTGATCTTTCCGGGATTGCTTTTGGCGTAAGCCACAAACTCCTGCACCGTCTTGGCCGGAAACGACGACCGCACGATCAGCAAGGCCGGCGCCCACGTCATGATCGCGACCGGAGCGAAATCGCGCCCCGGGTCGAAGTCGAGCTTCAGCTTCAGGTGCTGTTGGATCGTGAGCGGGGGTTTCGCCGTATACAGGATCGTATAGCCGTCGGGCGCCGCCTTCGACACCAGCGCGGCGCCGATCCGGCCGCCGGCGCCGGGCTTGTTTTCGACGACGACAGGCTGGCCCAGAAGCTTCTCGGCGGCCTGGGCGATCAGTCGGCACGCGACATCGGTCCCGCCACCGGGGCTCTGCGGCACGATCACCCGGATGGGTTTCGACGGATAGGCCGCCGCGTCTTCGGCCCTTGCGGATGTCGCCAAGCCTAGCGCCAGGAGCGTCATAACCAGAAGACGCGAGGATGCGTTGCGCATGACGGCCCTCCCCGATGATCGCTTCCCGCGCGTGACCGAGGTGAAGCGCGTCTGAAAACTGTCGGCTGGGTGTTGACTGTCACATCCGATCATTGGAAAGTCAACGTTGATTTGACAATGAACTGCTCAGAATGACCAGAGCCGCAACGTCTCGCGCACCTGTCGCCCCGCAGCAGCCGCGGGACCGGCGTTTCCCCTACTGGTTCGCGAGGATCAGCCGCGCCCTGTCGCAACACCTCCTACTCCAAGTTGAAGCGGAGTTCGGGCTGAACCTCGCGGAGTACCGCGTTCTGAACACGCTTGCGGACCTCGACTCGACGTCGATTCGGGACATCGCGGCCGACGCATCGCTCGACAAGGCCCAGGTCACACGCGCGGTTGCCGATCTCACCACGCGCGGCCTGGTGATCCAGGTGGTCGACGGACGCGACCGGCGCCTGCGTGTGGTGACGCTGACGACGGCGGGAAGGACCCTGATCGCCGCGACGGTGCCGTTCGTAACGGCGCGGCAGCAACGTCTCGAGCAGCGGCTCACTGCGGCGGAGCGGCGCGTTCTGTGGAAGGCCCTTGCGGCATTGTCGGACGAGGCGGAACGCATGCTGAAGGATGCGGCGCGCGTCACCGATCGCCGCAGACGCCACACGAATGACGAGCCCCGCTAACGCCGAAGAGTCGAGAGAGCATACCGTCCTCATACGACCGGGAAGGAAAGCGCAATGCGCCATCGCGACTTCGGACGCTACATCTGCGACCCGCATCGGGCGACGCCCGGATACACGCTGTTTTCGCCGCTGCAAGGCAAGGCGACCTATTTGATCGGCCTGCGCGGCGACGTCGTGCACCAGTGGTCGCATCCGCTGACGGTCGGCACCTACGCCTATCTGCTCGACAACGGCAATCTGCTCTGGTCGGGCCGGCTTCCCGAGGGGCCGAAGCACATGGGCGGCCTTGGCGGCCTGTTGCGCGAGTACGACTGGAGCGGCAACGTCGTCTGGGAACACCGGCATGTCGGGCAGCATCACGACTTCCGCCGCCTGCCGAGCGGCAACACGATCTACCTCGCCTGGGAGGTCGTGCCGCCGGAGATCGCGCAGCGCATTCCCGGCGGCATTCCCGGCACGCAGCATGCCGACGGATGCATGTACGGCGACTATATCCACGAGATCACGCCGTCCGGCGAAGTGGTGTGGGAATGGCACGCCTGCCGCGACATGCGGGTCGAGAAATACGCGCTGAGCCCGAGCCAGAACCGCGACGAGTTTGCGCACGCCAACGCCATCTCGCCGCTGCCCAACGGCGACATCTACATCAGCTTCCGCCGGCTCAACATGATCGGCCTGATCGACCGCCAGTCCCGTGCGATGAAATGGGAGCACCGCGACGACCGCTGGGGCATGCAGCACGATTGCGAACCGCTCGCCAACGGCAACATCACGCTGTTCGCCAACGGCACCAACATCACCGGCAACCCGTTCTCGCGCGCCGTCGAGCTCGACCCGCGGACAGGCAAAACTGTGTGGGAGTATCGCGGGAAGCCGTCATACACGTTCTTCAGTCCGCATATCAGCGGCGTGCAACGGCTGGCGACCGGCAACACGCTCATCTGCGAAGGACAATGGGGACGCCTGTTCGAAGTGACACCCGAAGGTGAGATCGTCTGGGAATACGTCAGCGCGTTCATGGGTCCCGATCGCAATGGCGATCCCTCCAACGAGGTTTTCCGCGCCTATCGCTATGCCGCCGATTCGCCACAGATCGGTAACCGGATGAAGTCGATCTACGCGTAGCCGGCTGTGCGCGCCGCCGGCGTCCGACCGCCCTCTCGCTGACCATCGTGGGCGACATCCCTCCCCCGGTGTTGGGCTGTGGCTGATCGCAAATCCGGGTGCCTTGCATTCCAAACATGCAATTGACGGCGCTCGAATTTGCGAACGAGATCATGTCTCTCATATCAGCGGCCGCAAACACTGACTCGTCATGCCCCGTGCAGCGGGGCATCCAGTAGGCGCAAGCGCCTACTGGATCGCTTGCCTTCGCGGGCGATGACACCGATAGGTCGCGAATGGCTGCCGTTGGGATCACACGGCAAACAAGCCGAACGGGAGGAAAGCATGACAATCCCCGCCAGACACCTGTATTGCGGCGACACCGGTCGATGGCTCGCGCCGCCACCGAGTTCGAAGATCAATCGTGCATTGGCCGTCGTTGCCGGAATCGTTTTGCTCGGATCGGCGTCGGTCACGCGAGCCGAGGTTCCGAAGAAGCCCGTGATCGAAGGGCCGATCACCGGTCCCGGCGAGATGCATCCCGGCATGCGGTTTGGGCCGGACGGGACCAATCCGGACGACTTCGGCTACCTCGCCGAGGAGTACTTCGCGTCCGGCACGGCCGGCCCGGCGAATACGCCCTACAAGGTGCGCGTCCTCGTCCGCCGCCCAGCGGTTCGGACGGTGGCGATGAATCGCGCGAAGCAAGCGAATGTCGTCGTCTACGAGCCCACGCATCGCGGCGGCAACGCCCTGATCTTTCAGTTCGCGCGTTACGGGATTCTCCAGCACGGATACATCGGGATGACGGTCAGTGCGCGCGCCATCAATCTGGTGAACCCGACGACGCCGACGGCCGGATTAAAGCAGTTCAATCCGGACCGCTACGGCAGCCTGCAGGTGACCGACGATCAAACCAACGACATCCTGGCGCAAATTGCCTGGATGACTAAGAACCGGGATCGTCACAGCCCGTTGCGCGGAACGGTCGGAAAGATCTCCATGATCATGGGCGGCACCTCCGATTCCTCGGGAGCGACACGCAACTACATGGCAAACGGACACCCGACCTTCCGGCGGCCCGGCGGCGGCCCGATCATCGATGGCTTCTTTGTCTCGGCCACACTGGGAACGTCGCCGGTCGAGATGACGGACGTTCCCACCATCCAGATGCCGACCCAGTCCGAGCTCAACAGCAGCAACGCCTGGCGGCGCCCCGACAGTGACACGCCCGCGAATCGCTTCCGCATCTACGAGGTCGCGGGCATGTCCCACAACGACTCGCGCGATCAGCCGGCATCGGTCTTTCCCGGCTGCGCGGAACCGCTCAGCCGATTTCCATACGGCGCGATGACGTTCGTGGGTCTGAACTGGGTGGTCAAGTGGGCGGTGTTCGGCACCACCCCGCCGCACGCGCATCCGGTCGAAGTCGACGCCGGACCGCCGCGCCAGCTCGTGCTCGACAACCTCGGCAACGTGAAGGGCGGCGTCCGCACGCCGCATCTCGACGTTCCGGTCTATCGCTACGTCATCCCGAACACGGGCCCCGGGCTGTGCAGCCAGACGGGGCGGCAGGAGAAGCTCTCGGCACAGGTGCTCCGCTCGCTGTATCCCACCAAGTGGCACTACCAGGCGAAGTTCTTGCTGAGCCTGACCGCGCTGACGGTGAAGGGATTCTGGCCGAAGGAATATGCGAAGCGCTACGCGATCGAGGATATGCTCGAGTTCAGCTACCAGTAAATCAGGCGATGCACCGGCACAGCGAGCGGAAGGCAGTCCGGCCCTCCGCTCGTTTTGTTCCGGCCGGTTGCTTCAACAGCGAAACGGGTGCCGTGCTATGATGGTGCCATGACGATCACTGTTGAATCCGATGCTGCGGCGCGCCTCGGCCGCGTGCGGGGCGAGATCGCGCAAACCTGCCGCGAGGCGAATCGCGATCCGGCCTCGGTGACCCTAGTCGCGGTGTCCAAGACCTTTGCCGCCGAGGCGATCCGGCCGGTCATCGCTGCCGGGCAGCGGGTGTTCGGCGAGAATCGGGTGCAGGAGGCGCAGGCCAAGTGGCCGGCGCTGCGCGCCGCGCATCCAGACCTCGAACTGCACCTGATCGGGCCGCTGCAATCGAACAAGGCCCGCGACGCCGTTGCGATGTTCGACGCCGTCCATTCGGTCGACCGGGCGAGCCTGTGCGCGGCGCTCGCCAAGGAGATCGCCCGGCAGGGGCGTTCACCGCTCCTGTTCGTCGAGATCAACACCGGTGCCGAGCCGCAGAAGGCCGGCGTCCTGCCGGACGACGCGGACGGGTTCCTGGCCGCGTGCCGGGAGACCTATGGCCTCACGATCCGCGGACTGATGTGTATCCCCCCGCTGGAGGAGGCGCCGGCTCCGCATTTTGCGCTGACCGCCAAGATCGCCCGGCGAAATGGGCTGGAGCTTCTGTCTATGGGGATGAGCGCGGATTTCGAGACGGCGATCGCCTTCGGTGCGACACATATCAGAGTCGGGACGGCGATTTTCGGGCACCGCAGCTAGAAGCGAACTATGATTCGCGTCTTCGGGCTCATCTTCGCCAGCAGGCGGAGGAGCGGTCTCGTGTCGGCAGCGACGCAGCCGGCGGTAGGCCCCCGATCGGACCGGGCTACGTGCAGGAATACGGCACTGCCCCGGCCGGGGATCCGTGGCCGGGCATTGTGGTCGATCTCAACGATCAGGTCGTACAGGTGGTCGTCCCGCCACAGGCGATCGCCAGCCGCCCCGGGCCGCATCCGGATCGGGCGATTGTAGCGGCGGTCGCCCGGATCCTCACACCAGGCGTCATGTGGCCGGATCGGCCGCAGCGGCAGCCGTGTCCTGGGTCGCGGAAGCCGGTCGGCGCGCCACCACAGACGGATCGGACGGAAGGTGCCGCGCGGCGTTGCGCCGTCGCCTTCCCGCTTGTTCGCGAGGATGCCCATGCGCCCGAGCGTTACCGCAATCCGCGCCGAACCGGCGGTCAACCAGCCTTGGGCGTGGCGTCCGGGCCGGCTGCGCACGCACACCATCGGGTGAGTTTGGGTCACGATCCCGTGCTTCATCGCTTCTCCACATGGCCACCGCCGCCCGACGGGAACTGCCGCTTGCGCTTTGCGCCCCGAATGCTCTACTTCGCCTAGCACAATGAGGCGAGGGGCCCGGTTGGCCGTCATCGATGGCGAACGTACGTAAGATTCTGATCGTAGACGACGATGCCGAGTTGCGCGACGCCCTGGTCGAGCAGCTTGCCCTGCACGACGAATTCGAGGCGCTGGCGGTCGATAGCGCCGCCAAAGCGGTCGCCACCGCCAAGGCCGGCCAGATCGACCTCGTCATCATGGATGTCGGACTGCCCGATGTGGACGGCCGCGAAACTGTCCGCATCCTGCGCAAGAACGGCTTCAAGGCGCCGATCATCATGCTGACCGGCCACGACACCGATTCGGACACGATCCTCGGCCTGGAATCCGGCGCCAACGACTACGTCGCCAAGCCGTTCCGCTTCGCCGTGCTGCTGGCGCGGATCCGCGCGCAGCTGCGTCAGCATGAGGCGAGCGAGGACGCGATCTTCAATATCGGCCCCTATACGTTCCGCCCGAGCTCGCGGCTGCTTCTCAACCCGAAAGGCAGCAAGGTGCGGCTGACCGAGAAGGAGACGGCGATCCTGCGCTATCTCTACCGTGCCGGGCAGCGGCCGGTGTCGCGCGACACGCTGCTGCAGGAGGTGTGGGGGTACAATTCCGGCGTCACCACCCACACGCTTGAGACTCACATCTACCGTCTGCGCCAGAAGGTCGAGAGGGATGCCGCCAATCCGGCGATACTCGTGACGGAGGCCGGCGGGTATCGGTTGGTGCCTTAGAGCGCGGGCAGGTGCAGTCGATGATCCTTTAGTGTCATGGCCGGACTTGTCCCGGCTATCCACGTCTTTCTTGCAGTGCGTTCGCAAAAGCAGACGTGGATGCCTGGCACAAGGCATGTGCTCGGGCCGGCAGAAGGCCGGACCCGAGTGCCGGGCATGACGACGTGAGTTGGTGGTGGGGAAACACGTCCTGAGAGCCTTGTGACCCAGGCCGATGTCGATCGATGACGACATCACGTTTATGGAGCGTATCCCGCTGCTGGGGCTGCTGGGACGCGCGGCATTGCGCGTGCTCGCGATCGGATCGGAGACGCGCCAAATCAGCGCCGGCGACGTCCTGTTCGTCGCTGGCGAGCCAGCCGACGCGGGTTATGTGGTCCAGGAAGGCTCTTTCAGCTTGTTGCCGGATAGCGCCACCGGCGCCGCGCAGGAAATCACCGTCGGACGCGGCATGCTGCTCGGCGAACTGGCGCTGATGACGGAAACGATCCGCCCCGCCACCGCCACCGCACTCGAAGCCGCGATCGTGATCCGCATCTCCCGCACGCTGTTCCTCAAGATGCTGGACGGCTACCCGGATGCGGCGCGGCGGTTGCGCGACGGCCTGATGGTACGCTCGGAACAGTCGGCGCGCGACATCCAGGGGGTACGCGCGGCACTCGCCAAAGCCGACGGGAAGTCCTGAAGCACCGTCGGCCGGATCACGGGGCTTGGGCTATATGTCCAGTGTCGCCGTCACCGGCACGTGGTCCGACGGCCGCGCCCAGCCGCGCGAATCGCGCAGCACCTTGATGCCGGTGAGCCGGTCGGCGAGCGCCGGCGCCACCCAGATGTGATCGAGCCTACGGCCCTTATCGGCGGCGGCCCAATCGGGTGCGCGATAGCTCCACCACGTATAGAGCTTGGCAGGTTCCGGCACGAAGTGGCGCAACGCGTCGAACCAGTTGCCGGTCGTCTGTACGGCATTCAGCTTCCCGCATTCGATTGGCGTGTGCGAAACGATCCTGAGCATCTGCTTATGGCTCCAGACGTCGTGCTCGAGCGGCGCCACGTTCAGGTCGCCGACCAGGATCGCGCGCCCATCGCGGCCGCAGCGCAGTGTCTTATCCACCTGCATTTCGTCGAGGAAGGCGAGCTTATGGGCGAACTTCGGGTTGATTTCAGGATCCGGCAAGTCGCCGCCGGCCGGCACGTAGAAATTATGTAGCGTGATCGGATCGCGCAGGCCCGCGCGCTCGCCAAGCATGGTCGAGATGTGCCGGCAGTCAGACTTGCCGCAATACGACTGGACGTTGAACGACTCGAACGGCAGCCGCGCCAGCACCGCAACGCCGTGGTAGCCCTTCTGGCCGTTCAAGGCGATGTGCTCGTAGCCGAGGCGTCTGAACCGCTTGCGCGGAAACGCATCGTCGGGACACTTGGTCTCCTGCAGACAAAGCACGTCCGGCCGCACCGCCTTGATGAACTTGGCGACCAGGTCGATGCGCAGGCGCACCGAGTTGATGTTCCAGGTCGTGATTTTTAATTGCATTCTCTTTCTGTCATTCCGGCCGAGCGAAGCGAGAGCCGGAATCCATAGCCACCGCGCTCGCAATCAGCAACTATGGTCGGTGGATATGGGTCCCGGCTCGCGTTCGCTCGCTTGGCCGGGACGACAAGTGGATAGGTTACTGCAGCATCTTCTGATAATTGATGCGGAACAGGCTGGGATCGGGCCGCCGGCTGGTGTTGAGATTGTAGACCGCGACGGTGGTATCGTAGCCTTGCGGATCGGTGATGATCCACTGCTTGAGCTGCAAGTCCTTGGCATCGAACATCAGCATCAGCCGGTTGGTACCGACCAGCGGCTGCGACTCCTCGATCACCACCGTGGCGAACGTATCGTCCGCATAGACGCCGACAATATTGGTGTCGCGCAAGAGGTCGATGCGGGGCGACAACAGGAAGCGCAGAGGCGTCTGCGACAACGGATAGAGGTCCTGCGTCGCCAGCGTTCGGTCGCGGATCGCGACCGATTGTCCATCGGCGATGATGTCGATGGGGCTGGGCGGCGCATAGTCGAACCGCACCCGCCCGGGCTTCTGGATGTAGAATTGTCCTTTCGCCCGTTGGCCGTCCGGACCGACCTGCACGAAATCGCCAACCAGGGTCTGAATGCCCGACAGGTAAGCGCTCAGCCGGCCGACCAGCGCCTTCCGGTCCCCGTCCAGGGCCGTGGCGGCGCCGGGCCGGAAAACGCCCGATGGCTTGCCGACGTTGGCGGGGGGCTTAGGCGCGCTTTGCGCGGTGGGCTTCGGCCGCATTGGGGGCTGCGCCGATACCGCCGGCAGAGCGACCACCAATGCCGCCAGAATGGTTGCGAGGAAGGCAGTTTGGCCGACGGCCATGTCCAGCTCCGCTTGGCGCCCAGATCGCCGCACCGACCGCACCGCTACGCCAGCGCTGTGGCGATTTCGCGGCCCGGCCGGATGACATTGCAGGTAGCCCTGCGCGGGCTGATTCTCAATAGCTCTCGGCGTTGTCGCCCCCCAGCAGGATTTCCCGCTTGCCGGCATGGTTCGGCTGGCCCACCACGCCCTCGTTCTCCATCCGCTCCATGATCGAGGCGGCGCGGTTGTAGCCGATTTGCAGTCGCCGCTGGATATAGCTGGTCGACGCCTTCTTGTCGCGCAGCACGATCTGCACCGCCTGCTGATAGAGGTCGGTGGCGTCGCCGGCGAGGCCCATGCCGCTGGCGTCGAACACCGCGTCGCCGTCGCCGTCCTCGTCCTCCTCATCGCCCGCCGTCACCGCTTCCAGGTACTGCGGCATCTGCTGCGCCTTGAGGTGGCGAACCACCTTCTCGACCTCCTCGTCGGAGACGAACGGCCCGTGCACGCGGGAAATGCGTCCGCCGCCCGCCATGTACAGCATGTCGCCCTGGCCGAGCAGCTGTTCGGCCCCCATCTCGCCGAGGATGGTGCGGCTGTCGATCTTGGAGGTGACCTGGAACGAGATACGGGTCGGGAAGTTGGCCTTGATGGTGCCGGTGATGACGTCGACCGACGGCCGCTGCGTCGCCAGGATCACATGAATGCCGGCGGCGCGCGCCATCTGCGCCAGCCGTTGGATCGCGCCTTCGATGTCCTTGCCGGCGACCATCATCAGGTCGGCCATCTCGTCGACGATGACGACCACGTAGGGGAGGCTCTCCAGTTCGAGCTGCTCCTCCTCGTAGATGGCCTCGCCGCTCTCGCGGTCATAGCCGGTGTGGACGGTCCGGGTCAGCGTCTCGCCCTTGGTCTTGGCCTCGGCGACGCGGGCGTTGTAGCCGTCGATGTTGCGCACGCCGAGCTTCGACATTTTCTTGTAGCGGTCCTCCATCTCGCGCACCGCCCACTTCAGCGCCACCACCGCCTTCTTCGGATCGGTGACGACCGGCGTGAGCAGGTGCGGGATGCCGTCGTAGACGGAGAGCTCGAGCATCTTCGGATCGACCATGATCAGCCGGCACTGCTCAGGCTTGAGCCGGTACACCAGGCTCAGGATCATGGTGTTGATGGCGACCGACTTGCCGGAACCGGTGGTGCCGGCGATCAGAAGATGCGGCATGCGGGCGAGATCGACGATCACCGACTCACCGCCGATCGTCTTGCCGAGGCAAAGCGGCAACTTCGCGGTAGTGTTCTTGTAGTCGTCGTCATCGAGCAGTTCGCGGAAATACACCTTCTCGCGATGTGGATTCGGCAGCTCGATGCCGATGGCATTGCGTCCCGGCACGACGGCGACGCGCGCCGACACCGCGCTCATCGACCGGGCGATGTCGTCGGCGAGGCCGATCACCCGCGACGACTTGATGCCGGGCGCCGGCTCCAGCTCGTAAAGCGTCACCACCGGCCCGGGCCGTGCATTGATGACCTCGCCGCGGACACCGAAATCCTGGAGCACGCCTTCCAGTGCGGTGGCGTTCTCCTGGATCAGATCGGCGCTCATGGTGGCTCGGTCGCTGGCCTTCGCTACCGCCAGCAGGTTGAGCGGGGGCAGCGCATAGCCGCCGGCCTTGCGCGCCAACGGTTTGGGCATGCTGCGCTTGCGCTTTTCCCGCGGAGGATCGGCTTCGGCCTCATCCGTGTCGGCGTCGCTGAATGGCACGATCGCCGCCGGGTCATCGTCGTCATCGAACCGCGGCTCCAGGCGGGGTTCGATGCGCGGCTCGACGTATATAGCGGGCTCGGTAAACCTGATCAGCCGTGCGGCCCGCGCCTTCAGGCTCAACCAGGCGTGCTCGATCCAGCCCAGCGAGATCGCCGCCCGCTCGGCCTTATCCTCCTCGCGCCGTTCGCGCGAGACAGCGTCCTCGCGCAGTTGCTCGCGGTCGTGCCAGCCGAGCCCGAAGGCGACAAGCAGCGCGGCCGTGCCGGCGAGGCCGGCGGCGATCGCGAACGCGAACCGGATCGGCTCCGACCACGCACCGCTGCCGAGCAGCGCGGGCAGCCGCAGCACCACGTCGCCGACGGCGCCGCCGAGGCCGCTCGGCAGCGGCCAGGCGGGCGTCCGCGGCAGGTAGGCGGCGAAGGCTGCCGCCAGCACGATGGCCGCAACCCACGCCAGAAGGCGCCAGCGCTCGCGCCGCAGCGGCCGATGGCTCAGCATGCGCCATCCCCACACGGCGATGGGCAGCAGCAGTGCAATCGCCGCAACGCCGACGAGCTGCATCATCAGATCGGCGAAGATTGCGCCGGGGAAGCCAAGCAGGTTGCGGACCTTGGCATCGGTGGCGTGGCTTAGACTCGGATCCTGCACCGACCAGGTGCCAAGAGCGATCGCGCCCAGGAAGGCAAGGGCGATCAGGCCGAGCCCCACGCATTCCTGCGCACGCCGCCACAGTGCGGCGCGGATGTGGTCGGAGATCAGGCTGAAGTCGAAGGCGCGGTCGATCACCGACATCGCGCTCTCCATTGCTGGCGCATGATCTTTTCGTAAAACCGGTTCCCACTTTCGCGCATCACGCGCTACCCCAACGCCGCGACGAGGCGGTGCAGCGCCTCGGCGGTGGTTGCGTTATCATGCACCATGGCGACGCGGATATAGGCGGCGCCCGGGTTCCGGCCGTCGTACTCGTCGCGCGCGAGATATTTTCCGGGCACGACGCGCACGCCGGTCTCGCGCCACAGCTTCAGCGTCGCCGACTCGCTGCCGCCGTGGGCGGAGACGTCGAGCCAGAGGAAGAAGCCACCGGCCGGCCGCTGGTAATTGTAGCGGCCGCCAATGATCTGGTCGGCGAGGTCGAACTTCTGCGCGTAGAGGCGCCGGTTCTCGATGACGTGCTCTTCATCTTCGTAAGCGGCGATCGCAACGCGCTGCGCCGGGATCGGCACCTGCGGGGCGGCGACGTTGCGCAGATCGAGGAAGCGGGCGAGGAAGCGGCGATCGCCGGCCGCGAAACCGACGCGCAGCCCGGGCAGGTTCGAGCGCTTCGACAGCGAGTGGAACACGACGACGTTCGCGAAGTCAGCGCCGGCGGCTTCCAGCATGCTGGGCGGCGGTTCGCGGCTGTAGATTTCGCAATAACACTCGTCGGCAAGGATCAGGAACCCGTGGCGTCGCGCCAGCGCTGTCAGCCTTGCGAGATAGTCGCGGTTGGCGATCGCGCCTTGCGGATTGGACGGCGAGGCGAGATAGAACGCGACGGTGCGTGCCAGCAGGTCTTCGCTCAGCGCATCGAGGTTGGGTAGGAAATCAGTGTCGGCGGTCGCCGAGACATACATGGTGTCGCAGCCGGCCACGTCGGCGCCGGCCGCATAGGCGGCGTAGAACGGATTGGGAATCAGCACGGCGGGGCGGCCGCGCCGCGGCGAAACCCAGCGCCGCGCCGCGACGGCGGCGAGGAACAGGCCCTCGCGGGTGCCGTTGAGGACCAGCACCTCGCTTTCCGGATCGACCGCGCGCGGCAGGTCGTAGCGGCGGCCGAGCCAGCCGGAGACGGCGGCGCGGAACGCATCGATGCCCTTGTTGATCGGATAGCGGCCGAATTCGTGGACCGTGGAGGCAAGCACCGGCGCGACGAACGGCGGCACCGGATGCTGCGGCTCGCCAACCGACACCGCGATCGGCGCCTTCCCCGGCGGCACGCCGGCCAGCAGCTCGTTGAGCCGGGCGAACGGCGAGCGCGTATCGGGCAGAGGCGGCGGAGCGGACTCGCGTTCGGCGGTGATCATGGACATGCGTGCAACGGCGTTTACCGCCCGCGCGGCCGGCGGCGCAACTCCTCCCCGTACCATAGGGAGGGTGAGGTTAAGGGCCGATTAACCATCGGGGTATGGACTGTGCAATGCATCGTCCAAAAAAAAAGAAGACCCCGGATTGCTCCGGGGCCTTCCGACGGAGGGGGCGGTGCCGGGTATCCGCCCCAACCGAAGCCGGTCACATGTTGTAGGCGCGCTCTCCTTGCTCGGTGAGGTCGAGGCCTTCGCGCTCCTGCTCGACCGTCGCGCGCAGCCCGATGATCACGTCGACGATCTTGAAGAGGATCAGCGAGCCGATGCCGGTCCAGAGGATGACGACGACCACGGCGACGAACTGCTTCCAGAGCTGCCCGGCCATCGAGTAGTCGGCGACACCGACGCCGCCGAGGGCCGTGCTCACGAAGATGCCCGTGCCGATCGAGCCGACGATGCCGGCGATCGCGTGGATGCCGAACACGTCGAGCGAGTCGTCGTAGCCGAGCGCGTTCTTGACGGTGGTGCAGAAGTAGAAGGCCACCGCGCCGCCGATGGCGCCGAGAACGATCGCCCCCATCGGGCCGACTAGGCCGGCGGCCGGCGTCACCGCCACGAGGCCGGCGATCACACCTGAGGCGAGGCCGAGCAGCGACGGCTTGCCCTTGGTCGCCCATTCGACGAACAGCCAGGCCAGCCCCGCCGCCGCGGTGGCGACGAACGTGTTGATCACTGCGAGCGCCGTGGTGCCGGTCGCTTCGAGATTCGATCCGGCATTGAAGCCGAACCAGCCGACCCACAGCAGCGCCGCGCCGACCAGTGTCATGGTCAGCGAGTGGGGCGCCATCAGGTCCTTGCCGTAACCGGTGCGCTTACCGATCAGGAGCGCAGCGACCAGCGCTGCGACGCCGGCATTGATGTGCACCACCGTGCCGCCGGCGAAGTCGAGTGCGCCGAGCGTGAACAGATAACCGTCGCTGTGCCACACCATGTGGGCGATCGGAAAATAGACGAATGTGACCCACAGGGCGACGAACAGCAGCACCGCCGAGAGCTTCGTGCGCTCGGCAAAACCGCCGAAGATCAGCGCCGGAGTGATGCAGGCGAAGGTCATCTGGAACGCGATGAACGCGTATTCCGGAATGGCGACGCCCTTCGTGAACGTATCCGAGGTGGTGTCCGTCGTGACGCCGGACAGGAACACCTTGGAGAAGCCGCCGAAGAAGGCGTTGCCGCCCGTAAACGCCAGGCTGTAGCCGTAGATCACCCAGATAATGATGACTAGGCAGACGGTGCCGAGCACCTGGGTGAGGACCGACAGCATGTTCTTGGAGCGGACAAGTCCGCCGTAGAACAGTGCCAGCCCCGGCACCGTCATCATCAGCACCAGAATGGACGCCGTCAGCATCCAGGCGGTGTCGCCCTTGTTGACGGTCGGGGCGGGCGCCGCAGGTGCAGCCGGCGTCTGCGCCAGGGCCGCGTCCGCGACAATCATGCCGAGGCCGAGAACGGCAAGCGCCGTGAGCCCCGCGCGGGTGGGAAACTTCAACGTCATGGTCAACTCCTGTCCGTGGACGTGTTCGGGCGCGTGGCTTCAGAGGGCCGCAGCGTCGGTTTCGCCGGTGCGGATTCGCACGGCGTGATCCAGATTGAAGACGAAGATCTTTCCGTCGCCGATTTGGCCGGTTTTGGCGGCGGTGGTGATTGCTTCGATCACCTTGTCCGCCTGGGTGGAGGGAACAGCGACCTCGATCTTGAGCTTCGGCAGGAAGCTCACGGCGTACTCGGCGCCGCGATAGATCTCGGTATGCCCCTTTTGTCGCCCATACCCTTTTACCTCTGTAACGGTTAGTCCCTGGACGCCGATTGCCGTCAAAGCGTCGCGAACCTCGTCGAGCTTGAATGGCTTGATGATGGCCATGACGATTTTCATTGGGTTAGATCCCCCTAAGCCCCGGCCGAAACATGCCGCTGGGCGATGCGTATGCGAACGCCGCGACGCGACTGGTACGCGGGCGACGCCAGCAGATAATCAAGCCTTGTGCCAATTCAGGCGGCGGCGCTTAACGCTTTGTTCGCCATTGGCTTTTGCAGATTGCACCGGGTCCGGATGGGAGCACCTGCCCACCTAGGCACAATTCGACGCCACGCTTGCCGTAAAAATGGGCAGGGCCGAGGGCTGTTGAAATTTGCTTATTGAGTAAGCAAAGCAAATCGCCGACGTTTGTATGCCGTCACCACGCGCTGTGCGGAGCAAGAACCGTGAATATTGGATTCGTTGGCCTAGGCGCGATGGGGCAGTTGATTGTGCGGCGGCTCATGCATGCCGGTCACGCGGTGATTGGCTGGAATCGCTCCGCCGACAAGGCCGCGCCGCTGATCGAAGCCGGCATGGGCTGGTCGGGCAGCCCGCGCGGCGTCGCCGAAGCGTCAGAGGTCGTGTTCTCCATCGTCACCGATGCAGCCGCGGTCAGGGCGGTTGCGCTGGGGGATGACGGCATTCTCGCCGGGCTGCGCAAAGGCGGCGTCTTCATCGACATGAGCACGATCGCGCCGGATGCGAGCCGCGACATCGCTTCCGTCTTCGCCAAGGCCGGTGCGACGATGCTCGACGCGCCGATCTCCGGCAGTCCCGTTACGGTGACGCAGGGCAATGCCTCGATCATGGTCGGCGGCGATGCGGCCGCCTACGAGCGCGTGCGCGAGGTGCTGCTGGCGATCGGGCCGAAGGTGACGCGCATCGGCGGCAACGGGCTTGCCTGCCAGATGAAGATCGCCGTCAACCTGCTGTTGATGGTCGAGGTGATCGCGTTCGGCGAGGCGGTGGCGCTGGCGGAGAAGGGCGGCGTCGCACGCGAGGCGGCGGTCGATGCCATCCTCAAGAGCGTCGCCGCTTCGCCGGTGCTCGGTTATCGCGGGCCGTTCATTCTGGAAGGCAAGATGCCGGCGGTTCCCCTCGCCGACGTGACCTTGCAGCAGAAGGACATGCTGCTCGCGCTCGATCTTGGCCGCAAGCTTGGCAGCCCGGTGCCGCTGGCCGCGGCGGCGAACGAGATGATGAATGCCTGCCGGGGGCTTGGAATCGATCACAACGACTTCGTCACGGCGTATGAAGTGTATCGCCGCCTGGGAGGACAATCGTGACAAGCACACCGGAAAAGATCGGAGCCGCCTTGGCGAAGGCCCTAAGGAAAACCGCAGGTAACATTGCGGCAGGCACGCCCGCGCCGGAATCCAAGCAAGCGCCGACGATGTATCGCGCCAACATCGGGAATGTGCCGAAGGTCGAAGGCCTCAAGCGCGACGATGGCTGGGTCGACATGCAGGTGCAATTCCTGATCGACAGGCAATCCGCCGGCGCCGACCACGTGGTCGGCTGGACCGTGCTCAAGCCGGGCGCCCGGCATGAGCGGCACCGGCACCGCAACTGCGACGAGTTTTTCATCGTGCTCAAGGGCCGGGGCCACATCTACAGCGATCTCGGCGAAGAGCCGTCGGGCGAAGGCGACGTGGTCTATTCGCCGCGCGGTTGTTGGCACGGCTTCAATAACACCTCAAACGAGGACGTGGTACTGGTGTGGGGCTGGATGGGCGCCGGTTCGATCGAGGCGTCGGGGTATGAGGTGCCGGCGGAAGGGCACTAACGCGTGTCCCGGGCGCAGCGCAGCACGAAGTGATGCGCTGTAGACCCGGGACGGTTACAAGCTCAGCGTATGGAATGGCGCCGGATCAGCGGCGCAGCATTGCATGCTGCACCGCGTCCGGGGTACGCGTGTTACTGCAGCGACCCGCCGTGCTGGGTGATGTCGAGGCCCTCGACCTCCTGCTGCTGCGTCACCCGCAGCGGCACTATCAGGTCGATAACCTTCAGCAGGATCCACGTCACCGCGCCCGACCAGACCAGCGTCACCACGACGCCATAGAGCTGGATTAGTACCTGCTTGCCGTTGCCCTCGAGCAGCCCTTGTGCGCCGGCCGGCGACTCGGCCGTGGCGGAAAGGGCACCGACCGCGAAGACGCCGGTCAGCAGGGTTCCGAGCATGCCGCCGACGCCGTGGATGCCGAACACGTCGAGTGAATCGTCGTAGCCGAGCTTCTGCTTGAGCTGCGTGCACGCCCAGAAGCAGACGACACCGGCGATCAGGCCGATGAGAATGGCCGGCATCGGCGTGACAAAGCCCGAGGCCGGCGTGATGGTGCCGAGGCCGGCGATGGCGCCGGAAATCATGCCGAGCACCGACGGTTTGCTGCGGGTCCACCACTCGCAGGCCATCCAGGCAAGGACGCCGGCGCTGGCCGCGAGGTGCGTCGCGACGATCGCCATGGCGGCCCGCCCGCCGGCGCCCAGCGCCGAGCCGCCATTGAAGCCAAACCATCCGACCCACAGCAGCCCGGTGCCGATCACCGCCAGCGACAGGTTATCTGGCGCCATGTTCTCGGTGCCGTAACCGCGGCGCGGCCCCACCACATAGGCCGCGACGAGGGCGGCCACGCCGCAATTCAAGTGCACGACGGTGCCGCCTGCGAAGTCCAGAAGTCCGGCGGCGCCAAGGAATCCACCACCCCAGACCCAGTGGGCGATCGGCGCGTAAACCAGAATCAGCCATGCGCCCGCGAACAGGAGAAACGCCGAAAAGCGCATGCGGTCGGCGACGGCGCCGGAGATGAGCGCGACCGTGATGATCGCGAAGGTCATCTGATAGGCCATGAACAGGCTTTCCGGGATCGTCGGCGCGAGCGTATGCACGGAATTGATCGCCATGCCGTTGAGGAACAAGCGCCCGAGCGTGCCGAGCACCGGCCCATCGCCGTAGAAGGCGAGGCTGTAACCGACGATTGCCCACAGCAGCGACACCAGGAACACCGCGGCGAGGCTTTGCGCCATTGTCGCCAGCACGTTCTTCTTGCGCACCATGCCGGCATAAAACAGCGCCAGTCCCGGCAGCGTCATCATCAGCACCAGCGCGGTGGCCGCGATGATCCACGCGGTATCGCCGCCGTCGATCTTTGGTGCGGCAGCCGCCTGGGCCAGCGCGCTCGAACCGTTGGCTGCCACCAGCGCGACAGTCGCCGCCGCGGTCGCGATGCTCAGGCTCCAATCCCGTGTCCTCATGATTCCCCCTCCCAGCCAGTGTTCGGCGCGTTTGCGGTCCGAACGGGTACGTCGTTTCGGTCGTTGCACAGAATCAAAGGGCGTCCGTCCCGGTCTCGCCGGTGCGGATGCGGATTGCCTGTTCGACAGGTGTGATGAAAATCTTGCCGTCGCCGATCTGACCGGTCTTGGCGGACGACGAAATTGCCTCGATCACCTGCTCCACACGGCCGGAGTCGACGGCGACCTCGATGCGAACCTTGGGCAGGAAATTCACGGCGTATTCGGCGCCGCGATAGATTTCAGTGTGGCCCTTCTGGCGCCCGTATCCTTTGACCTCGGTAACCGTCATGCCCTGCACACCGATTCCGGTAAGGGCATCGCGGACGTCTTCGAGCTTGAACGGCTTGATGATGGCGGTGACGAGCTTCATGACCGGCACTCCGATGATGATCGCCGGTCATAACGCCACAGGGCAGCGAAGCCTCATGGAGGCCGGCCCAAGGCGTCCCGGCGACGCCAGACAAGCCTAATTCAAAGGCGGTGCTAGTCCCATAGCAGGTACTTAAGCTTTTCCGGTCTGCCGACGATTTATTAACCGATCAGGAGCGCCATGCGGCCAATCCCAGGGCGCCATGCCTATTTTACCAGCAGACTGCACGGCAAATCGGCAGCAGCTTGATGAGAATTCAGCCGATAGGCGGGTTGCCCGCGCGATTACGGCTCGCCGCGCCGCTGCCGCAGCAGCCCCTCCTGCGCCACCGAGGCGACCAGCGTGCCGTCACGGGCAAAGATCAGCCCGCGCGCATAGCCGCGTGCACCCGCGAGGTTCGGGCTGTCCTGGGCGTAGAGCAGCCAGTCGTCGGCGCGGAACGGCCGGTGCAGCCACAGGGCATGGTCGAGGCTCGCCGCCATGATGCCTTTCTCGAACACCGTGCGCCCATGCGGCAGCAGCGCGGAATCGAGCAGCGTCATGTCGGACGCATAGGCAAGCACGCATTGGTGGATCGCTGGATCGTCCGGCAGCTTGGCGGTCGTTCGGATCCATATATGGAAGCGTGCTTCCGGCACTCGCTTGCCGAGGTAACGGTCGAATTCCACCGGCCGCAGCTCGATCGGCCGCTCGCGCTCGAAATAGCGGCGCACCGGGTCCGGCATCATCGGCAGCACGCGGTTGCGGATTTCGCTTTCGCTCGGCAGCTCCTCCGGCGCCGGCACCACCGGCATCGTCGCCTGATGGGCAAAGCCTTCCTCGTCGCTGTGAAACGAGGCGATCATGGAGAAAATCGGGTGTCCGTGCTGGATCGCGTTGACCCGCCGGGTGGTGAAGCTTTTGCCGTCGCGGATGCGGTCGACCTCGTAGATGATCGGGACCTTCGGGTCGCCGGGCAGCAGGAAATAGGCATGCAGCGAATGCGGCGGGCGGGCCTCCACGGTGCGCACGGCGGCGACCAGCGCCTGCCCGATCACTTGGCCGCCGAACACGCGCTGCCAGCCGGACTGCGGCGAGCGCCCGCGGAACAGGTTCACCTCGAGTTGCTCGAGGTCGAGGATTTCGAGAAGGGTCTGGACGGCAGACGACATGAGGGCTCGCAAAACATCACGGCCGTCATGCCCGCGCTTGTCGCGGCCATGACGAGGAGGGGCTATTCCCTGTATGAAGGAGTATAGCAGGCGCGGAAAGGACGCTATGTCCGCATCCACCTCACAGGACCAACGCATCGACGTGCTGATCGGCGGCGGCGGCATGGCCGGCCTGTCGCTGGCCATCGCCTTGCGGCAGGCGCTCGGCCCAGCCGTCGCTGTTACCGTTGCCGATCCGGCGCTGGAGCGGAGCGTCACCGACGCACGCGCGTCGGCCATCGTCGTTGCCGGCCGGCGGCTGTTCGAGACCATCGGCGTGTGGGAGGCGATCGCCGCTGAGGCGCAGCCGATCAACGACATGGTGATCACCGACAGCCGGTTGGAAGACGCGGTGCGGCCGGTTTTTCTCACCTTCGACGAGGATGTGGAAAAGGGCGAGCCGTTCGCCCACATGGTCGAAAATGGACCGCTTGTGGCGGCGCTGCTTGCGAGGGCGCGCGATCTGGGCGCCAACCTGCGCGTCGCGGCGGTGAGCGAATTCGTCACGTCGGACGACCGCGTTGCGGCGCAACTGTCCGACGGCGGGACGCTTGCCGCACGGCTGCTCGTCGCCGCCGACGGCGCGCGTTCGCGCATCCGCGAGCGGGCGGGCATCGCGACGCATGGCTGGTCCTACCGCCAGTCTGCCATCGTCACCGCCGTCGCACACGAGCGCGATCACGAAGGCCGTGCCGAGGAGCATTTCCTACCGAGCGGGCCGTTCGCCATTCTGCCGCTCACCGGGCGGCGCTCGTCGATCGTGTGGACGGAAGCAAGCGCGGAGGCGGAGCGGATCGTCGCACTGCCCGACGACGCGTTCAACGCCGAGCTGGAACGCCGCTTTGGCCTGCATCTCGGCGACATTTCCGCCGTGGGTCCGCGCCAGAGCTATCCGCTTGGCCTTACCGTGGCGCGCGCGTTCGTGGCTGAGCGCGTGGCGCTGATCGGCGACGCCGCGCACGTGATCCACCCGATCGCAGGCCAAGGGCTCAACATCGGGCTCAAGGACGTCGCCGCGCTCGCCGAGACCATCGTCGATGCGATGCGGCTCGGCCTCGACCCCGGCGGCGCCGATGCGCTCGCGCGCTATCAGCAATGGCGGCGCTTCGACACCATGACGATGGCAGTGGCGACCGACGGCCTGAACCGCCTGTTCTCCAACCGCTCCGATGTGTTGCGCGCGCTGCGCGACTTCGGCCTCGGCATCGTCGATCGCCTGCCGCGGTTGAAGCAGGTATTCATCCGCGAGGCGGCGGGCCTTGCCGGCGAGGTGCCGAAGCTGTTGCGGGGGGAGGCGTTGTAGGTCGCGCGTGTCCCGGGCGCACTGCGGCACACCGGAAGTGGGGTATACCCGACTTCCGGAATCGCTTTGAGCGTCGCAAGTCGGAAACATCCGACTTGCGACGTGCTGCTGTGCAGAACCGGGACCGTTACGAACTCTGGAATCTGGAACGGCCCCGGCTCAGCGGTGCAGTATTGCATGCTGCACCGCGTCCGGCGCACAGCCCCAAGATCACACCACCGGTACGTCGGCAATGTGCTGCTTGTACCCTGGCCGCGCGCAGACGGCCTCGTACCAACGCTCGACGTTCTTGATGCCGGCGCGTTCGGGCGGCGGCACCAGCGTCATGTAGCGGTGCACGATCGGTCCGAGCGGAATGTCGCCGTAGGAGAATTCGTCGCTGGCGAGCCATTTCGTCTTGCCGAGCTGGGCATCCATGATTTTCAGCGCCTCGCCGATCTTTTCCCGGCCGGCGGCAATGGACGCGTCATCGCGCTTCTCCGGCGGCGTACGGATCAGCCCCCAGAACAGCGGAAAGATTGCCGGTCCGGCGACGGAGAGCTGCCAGTCCATCCACTTCTGCGCCTGCGCGCGGATACGCAGATCGGCCGGTTCGAGCTTGCCATGCTTGGCGGCAAGATAGCGGACGATCGAGTTTGACTCCCACAACAGCCAGCCGTCCTCTTCTTCGAGGGTCGGCACCAGGCCGTTAGGATTCATGGCGAGATAGGCGGGCTCCTTGTTGTTGCCAAACGGTCCGCCGATATCGATGCGCTCGCACGGCAAGCCCATCTCGCCGAGCGCCCACATGACCTTCTGCACGTTCGATGAGGTGTTGCGTCCCCAGACCTTCAGCATGTGTTTTTCCTCCGTGGGTTCGCCCGGCAACATCTTAGGGCGTCATGCCCGCGCTTGCAGCCAAGCTTGCGCAGGCTGCATAAATTTGCCTGCGCGGGCATCCAACGTCTTTTGGGGCATGTCGGCGAGGAAGACGTGGATGGCCGGGACAAGTATTTAGCCCGGGGACATGACGCCGGGATGCAAGGTCCGGTCAATCCAACCGTCGTGCCTCGTCCGCGAGCATGATCGGGATGCCGTCGCGGATCGGATAGGCGAGCTTTGCCGCACGGGAAATCAATTCCTGCCGCGCCGCGTCGTATTCGAGCGGGCCCTTGGTGACCGGACAGACGAGGATTTCAAGCAGCTTCGGGTCGACGGTGTTGGCGGGGCGGGCGGTCGGCATCGACGACATGGTATATCCCGTTGTTGGTGGTCATGGTCGGGCGAATGATCGTTTGAGGCGATCACGAGGGTTGTCCGGCCATCCACGTCTTTGCAGCGGATATCGTTGCAGACGTGGATGCCCACGAAGGCAAATTTATGCAGCCTGCGCAAGCTTGGCTGCAAGCGCGGGCATGACGCTGAACTTATGCTCACTGCAGCGGCGTTTCGCCGGGCGCATTGTTCTTGGCAAGCTCGATCTCGGTGGCGGCGACCAGGATTTCCGCACGGGTCTTGAGGTCGGGCGCTTCGAGAAGCGCCTGCTTCTCGGCCACGCCATAGGGCGACATCATCGCCAGCGCGTTGACCAGAGCCTCGTTCGGCGCTTCCTCGATGCCCTGCCAGTCCGCCTCCAGCCGGTTCGCTTTGAGAAACGCCGAAAGGGCGGTGAGCAGACGATCGCGGTCGACAGCGTCCTCGCCCTTGCGGGCGATGAAGTCGTGGGCGAACGGGGCGTAGCTCACTTCGCACTGCCGGTAGGCAGTCAGCGCGTCGAGTTCGCGCTCGACGCGAAATCGGGCAATGCCCGTGAGCTGGATCAGGTAGCGTCCGTCGCCGGTCTCGGCGAGCTGGGTGATGCGGCCGACGCAGCCGACGCTATAGAGATTGGGTTTGTCGGGATTACCGCGGTGGGCCGGGTCCGGCTGGATCATCCCGATCATCCGATGGCCGTCGCGCAAGGCGTCGTCGATCATCGCCAGATAGCGCGGCTCGAAGATGTTGAGCGGCATCTGCCCCCGCGGCAGCAGCAGAGCGCCCGGGAGGGGAAATACCGGGATGACATGCGCGACGTCGGCCGGGCTGCGATAGACCGCATTCATCGGCATCGCTGCACTCCCGGTCCGCCCGGTTGCTTCCGGGGCGGACCTTCGCTCATGCGAACAGGATCGACGAGAGCCGGCGCCGGCCTTCCACCGTCGCCTCGTCGGCCGGGCCCCATGCCTCGAAAAATTGCACCAACTGCTTTCGCGCGCCGTCGTCGTTCCATTGGCGATTGCGCTTGGCGATCTCAAGCAGGTGATTGGCGGCTTCCTGCCTGCGACCCTTGCCGTTGAGCGCAACTGCCAGATCGAAGCGCGCCTGATGATCGGCCGGATCGGCGGCGACTTTTTGCTCAAGGTCGGCGATCGGTCCAAGCGACTTCGCCTGCTCGGCGAGCTCGAGCGCCGCGCGCGCCGCCGCCACCGGGGCTTCCTTGGCCTTGGCCTCGGGCACCATGGCGAGCGTCTGCTTCGCCTGTTCGATGGCGCCGGTCTCCACATAGCAACGCGCCAGGCCGGCGAGCGCATGTACGTTGGTGCCGTCCTGCGCCAAAAGCTGGGCATAGAGGTCGGCCGCGCCGGTCGGATCGCCTTGGGCCAGGGCGGCGTCCGCGGCCTTCAGCAGGTCTTCTTCCTCGCCGCCGACGCGATCCTTGGTCAGCCGTTCGATGAAGGCCACCACCTGGCTTTCCGGCAACGCGCCCATGAAGCCGTCCGCCGGCTGGCCGTTGGCGAAAGCGATCACCGCGGGAATCGATTGGATACCCATCTGGCCGGGGATGGCGGGATGCTCATCGATGTTCATCTTGACGAGCTTGACCTTGCCCTTGGCGGTGCGGACCACCTTCTCCAGAATCGGCGTCAGCTGCTTGCATGGGCCGCACCAGGGCGCCCAGAAATCGATCAGCACCGGCTGGCGCTTGGACTCCTCGATCACGTCCGTGACGAAAGATTGTGTCGTGGTGTCCTTGATCAGCCCGTCCGGGGCGGCTGCCGCCGTAGCCCCACTGTTTTGCAGCATCTGATCCGTTCCCTCCGTCGCCCCGTCCCGGGGCAGGTATCCGCTTGCCCGATTAAATGGTTAGGACGTGCCCGATTGCAATCGGCGAAAGGCCTGGGTTCACGGTGCGGTCCCGGCGCCGTTCGAAACCGCAATGACGAGGGGCGGATGGCCGGAGGCCTCCAGGAAACGGACCAGGTCGTCCCGATGGATCGTCGTGGTGCGGGTATTGTCGAGCGGGTGATAGTTCAGCACCGCGTATCGCATCATCGCGGCGTCGAGCACCACCGAGACCGCGCCATGCCTGTCATTGATGACGGCGAAGGGTGTCACGGCACCAGCCTCGACGCCGAGCACGGTGCGGAGCAGATCGGCGGACCCAAACGAGAAACGGGCGGCTCCGAGCCGCTGATGCAGGCGCTTGAGATCGATCCGGGCGTCCTCCAGCGCCACCACCAGGAACAGGGTGCCATTCTTCGCCCTTAGGAACAGATTCTTGGTATGGGCGCCGGCAATTTGACCGCGCAACACCCGCGATTCCTCGACTGTAAACAGCGGCGGATGGCTGACGGTGGTATGGGCAATCCCCAGGCGGTCCAGGAAGGCAAACAGCTCGGCGGGTGTAGCGGGCATGGCAAATGGCGGCTTGGCTCATGACGGTCTAGATCACGCGTGTGCTGCAACGCAACCCGGCGGATAGTTGCAGTTGCAAGTGTCGCCCTGCTTTCCGCGCATGCGTCTGTCAACCGCCGAATCGCACTTGTCTCTTTTGGCGAATCTGGAACAGGATGCAGGCAGGTTCGCAAGCATGATGCGAGGGTGTCGCTTTGTCGCGTCTCGTGGCTGCTGCGGAGGGGCTAACTTGGCGGTCAGTCGTTAACTGCGATCAGCCGGGACCCGGTTTTCAAGCCGCGTTCCGGCTCCCGGTTTCGTCGACACCGGCGCCGCAGCACAGGGAGGACAAAGATGAGAAAGACCGCAACCATCATGCTGGCAGCAGCGGCGGTGACGCTGGCCGCGCCGGCATCCGCGCAGCCATACAATCTGACCGTTGGCGGCTATAGCCCCGGCGGTCTCGTGTCGACTGCGGCTGCCGGGCTCGATAAGGCGCTAAACGCCGCCTATCCGGGCTCCACGATGACCTATCAGACGGGGAGCGGCGGCCTCGCCAACGCGATGCTGCTCGACCAGAAAAAGGTGCCGCTCGGCTTCATCTCCAATACCGAGCTCGATGTGGTGCTCAAGGGCAAGCCCCCGTTCAAGCAGCCGATCAAGGATCTGCGCATCCTGTTCCATCCGTATTCGCCGAGCTCGCGATTCCAGGCGACGCATTTCCTTGCCAACAAGGACTGGGCGGAGAAAAACGGCATCAAGACGGTCGCCGACATCGCGGCGAAGAAGCCGGCGATGCGCATCGCCGTCAACCGGCCCGGCAATCTGGACGGCGACGTCAGCATCGCCGTGCTGGCGGCGTACGGCGTGTCGCTCGACGACATCAGGAAATCGGGCGGTCAGGTGGTGCGCGCGGCCTCGCAGGAGATGACGTCGCTGATGCTCGACCGGCGGCTCGACGTGGTCAGCTTCGGCATCTCGATCGATCACCCGCGCATCCGCGAGATGGCCAACGGACTCGAACTGGTCATGCTTCCGATCACGGAGGAAGCGGCGAAGAAGGTCGCCGGCGACCTCGGCGGCCAGCCATGCACGATCAAGGCCGGCGAATACAAGTTCCTCGCCGCCGACTCGTCGTCGATCTGCGTCGGCCTTTCGGTGCTGGTGCGCGCCGACATGGACGAGAAGACTGCCTACAACGTCACCAAGGGGATCGTCGAGAATCTCGACAAGTACCAGGCCGCGCACCGGCTGTTGAAGACGGCGGTGACGCTGCAAAGCTTCACCGAAAAAGGCCAGGCCCCGTACCATCCGGGCGCCGAGAAGTACTACCGCGAAAAGGGGCTGCTGAAATAGCAGCCGGCAAACGATCCGACCGAGCCTCAGCATTCGGGGAGCATGGAGCATCATGATGAGAAGGACCGCATTGGCCGCGCTCGCCGGTCTGGCCGTGATGCTGGCCGGGCCGGCATTTGCGCAGCCGTACAATTTGACGATTGCCGGCTACAGTCCGGGCGGCCTCGTTTCCACCGCCGGCGCTGGGCTCGACCGGGCGCTGAACGCTGCCTATCCCGGCTCGACGCTGACCTATCAGACGTCGAGCGGCGGCCTCGCCAACGCGCTGCTGCTCGACCAGAAGAAAGTACCGCTGGCGTTCATGCAGGACATCGAGCTCGACGTCGCGGTGAAGGGCAAGCCGCCGTTCAAGCAGCCGGTCAAGGACCTGCGGCTCCTGTTCCATCCCTTTTCGCCAAGTTCGCGCTTCCAGATCACGCAGTTCGTCGCCAACAAGGACTGGGCGGCCAAGAACGGCATTAAGACCGTCGCGGACATTGCGCAGAAGAAGCCGGCGATGCGGATCGCCGTGAACCGCCCAGGCAACCTGGACGGGGATGTCAGCCTCGCGGTTTTGTCCGCGAACGGCGTCTCGCAGGACGACATCAGGAAATGGGGCGGCCAGGTCGTGCGTGCGGCGTCGCAGGAGATGACGTCGCTGATGCTCGACCGGCGGCTCGACGTCGTCAGCTTCGGCGTTTCCATCAATCATCCGCGGATGCGTGAGATGGAAAACGGGCTCGAACTGGTGATGCTTCCGGTCAATGAGCAGACGGCCGAGAAGGTTGCCACGGATCTCGGCGCCAAGACGTGCTCCATCAAGGCGGGTGAATACAAATTCCTCGCCGTGGACACGGCGTCCATCTGCGTCGGCATGATGGTCGTCGTGCGTGCCGATTTGGACGAAAAGCTCGCCTACAACATCACCAAGGGCGTCACCGAGAACCTCGACAAGTACAAAGCTGCCCATCGGCTACTGGACAAAGCGGTGACGGTGGAGAGCTTCACCGAAAAGGCGCAGATCCCGTATCATCCGGGGGCTGAGAAGTACTATCGGGAAAAGGGGCTGCTGAAATAGCAGCCGGTTGCGTGCCTTGAAAAAGGAATGATGCGGTGAGCTCGTGCTCGCCGCATCTTTGGTTGTGAGCCCGCTCGATGGCAAGCGTTCGCTTCTGGGATCCCCAGCTCTGGATTTCGGTCGGCGTCAGCCGCCGGCCGAAGGGCCGGCTTGCGTGGGTGGTGACGCCGCTGGCGGTGGCGCTCGCGGTCTACGTCATCGTTGCGGCAACCGTGGTGATCATGGCGCCGTGGGCGCTGGTCGCCGTGTTCCTGACCGGCATCATTGCTATCGCGTTCCTGACCGTCGGTGCGACGCCGCGCTCACACCCCGAGCATCCGAGCCTGATCGACTATGCGCTTTCGCTCGCGAGCTTCGCCACGGGCGTGTATTTCTTCATCCAGGCGCCGGAGATCGTCGATCGGATTTCGCTGCTCAGCCCGCTCAGCGAGTGGGATCTGTTCTTCGGCGTCCTGACGGTACTGCTGACGCTGGAGATCACCCGGCGCACGACCGGCGCCGGTCTCACGGCCGTGGTGCTGATCTTCATCGCGTACAATTTTTTCGGCCATCTGCTCGGCGGCGTGCTGCAGCACGGCTACATCGACTGGGTCCACTTCATCGACATCATGGTCTACACCACCGACGGCATCATGGGGCTGCCGGCGCGGGTGGCGGCCACCTATGCCTTCATGTTCGTGCTGTTCGGCGTCGTGCTCTACGCGGCCAAGGGCGCGGACTTCTTCTACGACTTCGCGGCATCGATCTCCGGTGGCCGCGCCGGCGGTCCCGCCAAGGTGGCGGTGATCTCGTCCGGCATGTACGGCATGATCTCCGGCAGCCCGACCGCCGACGTGGTGACCACCGGCTCCGTCACCATCCCGGTGATGAAGCGGCTCGGCTACAAGCCGGAAGTCGCCGGTGCGATCGAGGTCGCGGCCTCGACCGGCGGCAGCATCATGCCGCCGGTGATGGGCTCGGCCGCCTTCATCATGGCGGAGTACACCGGCATCGAGTATCGCGACATCGCGGTCGCCGCGTTGCTCCCCGCGATCCTCTACTACATCTGCGTCTATTCGCAGGTGCATTTCCGCGCCGTCCGGCTGGGCATGGCGGGCCTCGACCCTACGCAAATTCCCGCGCTGCTCTCGACGCTGAAGAAGGGCGGCTTGTTCTTCGTCCCGCTGGTCGTTCTCGTGGCGGCGCTGCTGTACGGCTACACGCCGACCATGGTGGCGATCTATGGCGCCGTCGCAGTGATCATCGTGTCGTGGTTGCAGCGGCGCACGCGCCTTGGCCCGCTCGATCTTTGGCACGTCCTGGCCGACACGACCTACCGGATGGTGCCGGTGGCGGGCGCGACAGCGGCGGCCGGGCTGGTGATCGCCGGGCTCACCATGACCGGGCTGGCGGCCAAGTTCGCGCATGTGATCTACGCCCTCACCGAAGCCAACCAGCTCATGGCCCTGGTGATCGGCGCCCTGCTGACCATCGTGCTCGGTCTCGGCATGCCGACGCCGGCCGCCTACATCCTGGCGGCGGTGCTGATGGGCCCGCTGATGACTCAGCTGCACATCGACCTGCTGCCCGGCCACCTGTTCCTGCTGTATTTCGCGGTGATGTCGGCGGTGACACCGCCGGTCGCGGTGGCCGCCTATGCGGCGTCGGCGATTGCCGAGGCCAATCCGATGGCGATCGCCGGGCATGCCGTGAAGCTGTGCCTGGCGGCGTTCGTCGTTCCGTTCGTGTTCGTGTTCGGGCCGGAGTTGCTGTGGCAGGGTCCGCTGTGGAAGACCGCCATCACGTTCGGCACCGCCGCGGCGGCGTTGATCATCCTCGCAGGGGCGATCGAGAACTACGGCAGATGGGCCGATACCGGATGGACGCGGATCGTGCTTGCGGCCGGGGCGCTGTGCATGCTCACTCCGATCATGTGGCTCACCGGCATCGGCATCATCTTGGTAGCGTTCGCCATCGGCGCGACTCGCTGGCGCGAGCGGCTGGCTGTCCGCCGTGCCGCGTAAGGGCGGACAGCATAGGCCGGCTAACATCCGGCTAACATATTGACCCGGCGGGAGTTCCGGCCCCGCTTGCGCCCGCCGGGCAGCGCGCGGACGATCAGCCGGTTGTTGTTGCCAACGGCCGCCGCATTTGGCATAGCAACGCGACCCGGGCCGCTTTCGTTGCGGCCCATGGATGCGGGTGTAGCTCAGGGGTAGAGCACGACCTTGCCAAGGTCGGGGTCGAGGGTTCGAATCCCTTCGCCCGCTCCAAATTCTCAATGAACCGGATTAAGGGATACCAGTGGCACGGCTCGGGTGACGGTCAGGAGCCTGTGCCGGTCGTTTCGTTCTCGCGCCGGAATTGCTTGTGCTTGCCGACGAGGTTGCGTGCCGGAATGCGAATCCGCTTTTCCCGATCGGTGACGGCGTAGCCGATGCGCTGGGCGGTCCTGCCGTGGCGCGTGAGGATCGACAGCGTCAGGTCGGCGTCGGCCGGGCGGACCACGTAGCAGAAGCCTGTCCCCATGTTGAAGACCTCGAACATTTCGCTGTCGTCGACGCGAGCGTGCCGCTGCACGAGAGGGAAGATCGGATGCGGCTCGATCGGATTGTCGATCACGAAGCCGACGCCGGCCGCCACGCGCACGAGATTCAACAAGCCGTCGCCGGTGATGTTGATCAGCGCCTTGATGCCGCGCACCGTCTGCAGTATCTCCAGCGCCTCGGGGACATAGATGTGCGTCGGACGCAGCAGCTCCTCGCCGAGCGTGCCGTCGAGTTCGGCGAACGTGTGGCCGATTGGAAAGCGGTGGTCATGGAAGAACGCCTTGCGCGCTAGCGACAGGCCGTTGCTGTGGACTCCGTTGCTGCGCACCCCGATGATGATGTCGCCATCCGCGACGTCGCGGCCGTCGATCACCTTGTTGAGATCGACGCGGCCAACGGCCATACCGACCAAATCGAAACCCCTGACGACTTCCTTGAGCTGTGCCGTTTCCCCGCCGGAGATCGAGATGCCGGCCATCTCAGCGCCCGCGCAGAGGCCGGCTCCGATCGCATCGAGCATGTCGGCATCGGAGCGGTGCACGGCGATGTAGTCGACCAGCGAGAGCGGCTTTGCACCGACGCAGATCATGTCGTTGACGTTCATGGCGACGCAATCGATCCCGATCGTGTCGTACTTGCCCATCATGTCGGCGATGATGGTCTTCGAGCCGACGCCGTCCGTGCAAAGGGCAAGGCCGATGCCGCCCAGGTCGATCACGTTCGCGAAATACCCGATCGGCAGCACGACCCGGCCGAGCCCTGCCGCGGGCCAGGTCCGCTGCACGCGCGCGATGATGTTTGCCAGCCCGGCGTCGGCTTCGGCGGTGTCCACGCCGGCCTGTTGATACGTTTCGCTGCGCTCGTCGGTCAAATCCATGTCCCTCAGATGTCATCCCGGCCAGGATGACAGCCTGGATGATGCGAATCGATCAAGCGATTTTGCGGCGGCTCCACGACTTTGTGCGGCGGGTTCGCCTCAATAGCCGACCGCCAGACTTCCGCGCGTGCGCGTGTCGGCGGCACCAACGAGGCCGTCGGGCGTCACCGCGATCGAGTTCGTCGAGGTGAAGGGCGTCGTCGGTACGACCGCATGTCCGCGCGCTTCCAGCGCCTGGATGCTTGCCGCCGGCAGGCCCGGTTCGGCGAGCACGCGATCCGGCAACCATTGATGATGCACGCGCGGATACGATACGGCCCGCGCCACCGACATGCCGTGGTCGATGACGTTGACGATCACCTGCAGCACTGCCGTGATGATGCGGCTGCCGCCGGGAGAGCCGGTTATCAGCACAGGCTCTCCGCCCTTGAGCACGATCGTCGGAGTCATAGACGATAGCGGCCGCTTGTCTGGCCCGGGCGCATTGGCAGCGAAGCCGACCAGCCCGTAAGCATTCGGCGCGAACGGCTTTGCGGCGAAGTCGTCGAGCTCATTGTTAAGGAGTACGCCGGTGCCCTCGGCGACGAGTCCCAATCCATAGCTGAGGTTAAGCGTATAGGTGTTGGCGACCGCGTTGCCATCGCGGTCGACCACCGAGAAATGCGTGGTATTGTCGCCCTCCGGCGGCGCGGGCTCGCCGAGGCGGATGGCGGATGACGGCCGCGCCTTGGCGATATCGATTTCGCTGCGGAGCTGCGCCGCATAATCCTTGGAGGTGAGGCCCGCCACGGGAACCTTGACGCTGTCGGGATCGCCGAGGAAGACGGCGCGATCCGCATAGGCGCGCTTCATCGCTTCAATCATCAGGTGCAACGCGTCGGCGCTCCCCGGCCCGGCAGTGCGCAGGTCGAAGCCTTCCAGAATGTTGAGGATTTCGACGAGATGCACGCCGCCCGACGACGGCGGCGGCATCGAGATGATCTCGTAGCCGCGATAGCTGCCGCGCACTGGGCGCCGAAGTATCGGCATGTAGGACTCCAGGTCGGTGCGCGTCATGCGGCCGCCGGCGCCGCGCACCGCCTCGACGATGCGGTCCGCGATCGGACCCACGTAGAAGGCGCGGGGGCCTTCGCGGGCGATCGCCGCGAGCGTTGCCGCGAGATCGGTCTGTATCAGCCGGTCGCCGAGGCCGAGCAGGGCCCCATCGGGCAAGAAGATCTTGGCGGTCGAGGGCCAGCGTGCCAGCCGTTGGCCCACGCGCGGCAGCGAGTCGGCGGTGTCGTCCTCGACCGGGAAGCCTTCGCGTGCCATTCGGATAGCCGGCGCGATCAGGTCGGCGAGGCTGAACTTGCCGGAACCGAATTGCTTGTGCGCCAACGTAAGCCCCGCGACAGTGCCAGGCACACCGACGCCAAGGCCGGTTTCACGCGATTTGCGCGGGTCGGCTTCGCGCTGGGCGTCGAGGAAGACGTCGCGAGTCGTCGCATGCGGCGCGGTCTCGCGGTAGTCGATCGCCACGGGATCGCTGCCGGGCTGGTGAATGAGCATGAAGCCGCCACCGCCGAGATTGCCGGCCTTCGGATAGGTCACCGCCATGGCGAAGCCGACCGCCACGGCGGCGTCGATTGCATTACCGCCTTGTTCGAGAATGGTGGCGCCGATCCGCGCCGCCCGGCTCTCCTGCGCCACCACCATGCCGTGGCGGGCCACGACCGGCTGCACAGCGGGGATGGGCGTTGACGTCGCATAGCGCGGGGCGGGGGTTTCGCTTTGCGCGAAGCAGAGCGATGCGGCGGCCAGCAGCGCAACGAGGGCAGCGGAAAGCCGAGGCAATTGAATCATTGCAATCGCCAGGCGCACGGACTTTACCTCCCCCATTGCGGGGAAGGTCGGCGAGCGAAGCGAGCCGGGAGGGGGGCAAACCGCAACGGCGGTAGTTGCCGCTTACCTCCCCTCCTAACCCACCCTCGCAACGGGGGAGGGAACATGTCCGGACTCGTCGCAGAGTTCATGGAATCACCAATACGCTCGTCACCGCCCCTGACCGTGATACGCGGTATTCGGCTGCATGTCGGCGGCCGAGGCCACGCGGTTCGACATGTTGAAGAAGGCCGTCACTGCGGCGATGTCCCAGATATCGCGGTCGGTGAAGCCGGCCTTGCGCAGGCGCGCGCGGTCCTCTTCTTCGACCGCCCACGGCTCCGCGGTCAGCTTCGCGGCGAAGTCGAGCATGGCGCGGTGGCGTTTGGAGAGCCGCGCGGCGCGGTAATTCATCACCATCAATTCGCCCAGCGCCGCGTCGCCGGAGAGCTGCCGCACCGCCGCGCCATGCGCCACCAGACAGTAGTAGCAGCGGTTGTGCGACGATACCGCGACGGCGATCATCTCGCGTTCGAGCTTGGAGAGCCCCGACGGTGCCAGCATCAGATCGTTGTACATGGCGACGAAAGCTTCGAGCTTGGGCATGTCGAACGCATAGGCCTGGAGCACGTTCGGCACGAAGCCGAGCTTCTCCTCGCACTTGGCGAAATAGGCAGCCATCGAGAGGTTCAGCTCTGCCGGGGCCAGATTCATGGCGGTTATGATTCGATCATCATCGGCGGCCGCGGCCGCGGCCGTCATTTTTGCGTCACGCCTGGGTGCCAACGTCGTCTTCGGTGTCCGGGGAGGCACGTTTTCACCGCGTTTTCCGGATTTGCTGGTTGCGGCCGGCGGCTTGGTGCTGGTTTTTGCCACGGCGCGTCCTCCTGGTTCTGGGCGCATGGAATTCCAGACTACATCGTGCTGGGCGGTGCCGGAAACGGCGTTTGCGCGGGATTTTGCTGTCGCGGCCACTCGACGCGGTGAGCGGTTCGTGAACACTGGGTGGCGCACCCAAGGCCGATTCGAATGAACGGGGGACCGACATGCTCGAAAGGCTTCCCGGGGCGGGAGAGGAAAGCAAAGCGCACCGGCTAATTGGTTCGGCGGTGGCATTGCTGGGCGGGACGCGTCCGGACATTCCGTCGGATTTTGTCGTGCAGTTGTGGCATTCGGCATCGCCGGAAGACCTGCTGCAATATCCGCGCGAGGCGCTGGCGCGGATCACCGAGGATACCTGGGCGTTTCTGGCCAGGCGTACGCCGGGCGTTCCGAAAATCCGGTTCGAACCGCTGCGCCGAGAGCCCGGTGCGTCCACGGCCGCCGCCCAGTCGGTGGTGACGCTGATCAATGATGATATGCCGTTTCTGTTCGACTCGGTGCTGGCCGAGATCGCCGAACAGGGCCTCGACGTTCAGCTTGCCCTGCACCCGGTCATTACCGTCGAGCGCGACGCGGACGGAACATTGGTCCAGTACGCCGCATCGCCGCTGTCGCCGCGGGCGCGGCGCGAGAGCCTGATTCACATTTATGTCGCGGCGGTCGAAGACGAAAACCGCCGTGCCGGCGTCGTGCAGGCTCTCGCGCTGATGTTGGCCGACGTGCGTACCGCGGTTCTCGCCTGGAAGCCGATGCTGGACCGCATCGCGGCAGCGGTCGCCGAGCTCACCGCGAATCCGCCCGACCTGCCACCGGGCGAAATCAGTGAGGCCGTGCAGTTCTTGCAGTGGCTGGCCAACGACAACTTCACCTTTTTGGGTATGCGAGATTATGCCTTGGCGGGGCTGGACGGCACCCTGGAGCCAGTCGAGGGCACGGCGCTCGGCCTGCTGGCGGGACCGGACATGTGGCCGCGGCGAAGCGGCGAGCTTGTCGCGATCACACCTGACAATCGCGGCTTCATTGCCGGCCCGCAGGCGTTGATCGTCACCAAGGCGAACGTGCGCTCGCCGGTGCACCGTCGCGTCCATATGGACTACATCGGAGTCAAGCGCTTCGACACGAGCGGTGCCCTTGTCGGCGAGCTGCGCATCATCGGCTTGTTCACCTCTACGGCCTATACGCGTTCGACACGCTCGATTCCCTATCTGCGCCGCAAGGTCGACGCGGTGCTGCGGCAGGCGGGCTTCGATCCCAAAGGCCACTCCGGCAAGGCGCTAGTCAACGTGCTGGAGACCTATCCGCGCGACGAGCTGTTCCAGATCGACGAGGAGACGCTCTACCGGTTCGCGGTCGCGATTCTGCAGCTCGACATCCGGCCTCGTGTGCGCGTGCTGCCGCGGCGCGACATGTTCGGTCGCTTCGCGTCGGTGCTGGTCTATGCGCCGCGCGATCGCTACGACAGCCGGACGCGCGCCGGCATCGGCGATTTTCTCGCCGCCAGCTACGGCGGCCACGTCAGCGCCTTCAATCCGTTCTTTCCGGAAGGGCCGCTGGTCCGCGTCCATTTCATCATCGGAGCCGGTTCGGCGCCGTTGCGGGAGCCAGAGCTTCGTGAGCTCGAGCAGGGCGTGACGGACGTGGTCCGCACCTGGACCGACGCGCTGGTCGCGGCCCTGGAAGAGTCATTCGAGCCCGCCAAGGCGCGCGCGCTGATCGCGCGCTACCGTGCGGCGTTCTCGGTCGGCTACCGCGAGGCCTTTTCGTCCGAGACCGCCGTCGCGGACATTCGCATGATCGAGCGGCTGTCGGAAGCGCGTCCGCTTGGGGTCGACGGGCGCCGCCGCGCCGATACCGATCACGGCGTCGGCCTCAAGGTGTGGAGCTACGGCGTCCCGATCCCGCTGTCTAAGCGGGTCCCCGTACTGGAGAACATCGGCTTCCGCGTCGTCGATGAGCGCACCTACGAGGTCAGGCCGGCCCCCGAGGGCACGGCGCCGGTGTGGCTGCACGACATGCTGCTGGAAACCGTCGACGTCGATGCCGCGCATGGCGAGGCCAACAAATCGCGCGTAGAGACCTGCTTCCTCAACGTCATGCGCGGGCGCGCCGAGAACGACGGATATAACGCGCTGGTGATGGGTGCGGGCGTGGCGTGGCGGGAGGTGGCGCTGATCCGTGCGATCTCCCGGTTTCTGCGTCAGGTGCGGACTCCGTATTCGCAGGACTACATGTGGACGACGCTGCGCAAGCATCCGGCTATTGCCGAGCACATCGTGCGGCTGTTCCATGCGCGCTTCGACCCCACGCTCGATCTGTCTGTCGACGCGCGCCGTGAGCGCGAGCAGGCCGTTCTTGCGGAGATCGAAGGGGCGCTGCAGGCGGTGGAGAGCCTCGACGAGGACCGCATCATCCGCCGCTTCGTCAACGCGGTGCAGGCGGCGATGCGCACCAGCTTCTACCAGGTCGATACCGACGGTCAGCCGAAGGCGGCCATCGCCATCAAGTACGACAGCCGCTGTCTGGAAGACATACCGTTGCCACGCCCGCTATACGAAATCTTCGTCTATTCGCCGGGCGCTGAAGGCGTGCACCTGCGCTTCGGCAAAGTGGCGCGCGGCGGCATCCG
>WHTM01000031.1 GCA_009377755.1 Hyphomicrobiales bacterium
ACTTCTGAACCAAACCACACTAGACTCAATAACTTGCTAGTGTCCTTCGAATCCGAAGTTCGCTACGGAGGGCGCCGCAAAATCAAGCGAACTTCGGATTCGGGACACTAGTCCATGCCCTCCTTCCGCACCTTCGACCAGGCCGACGTTCTCAACAAGCGCGTCCTCGTCCGCGTCGACCTCAACGTACCGATGGAGGGCGGCAAGGTCTCGGATACGACGCGGATCGAGCGGGTTGCGCCGACGATTCTCGAACTCGCCGACAAGGGCGCCAAGGTAATCTTGCTGTCGCATTTCGGCCGCCCGAAAGGACGCGATCCGAAACGATCGCTCAAGCCGGTCGCGGTTGCGATGGCCGATGTCGTCGGGCGGCCGGTCGCCTTTGCCGACGATTGCATCGGTGCGACGGCGGAAGCGGCTGTCGCCAAGCTCAAGCCCGGCGGTATCCTCTGCCTGGAAAACACCCGCTTCCACCTTGGCGAAGAAAAAAACGACCGTGCCTTTGTCGACGCGCTGGCGAAGCTCGGCGACATCTGGGTCAACGACGCCTTCTCCGTCGCGCACCGGGCGCATGCCTCGACCGAAGGACTGGGCCACAAGCTGCCCGCCTATGCCGGGCGCAGCATGCAGGCGGAGCTGGACGCGCTCACCAAGGCCCTGGAAGCACCAGAGCGCCCGCTCGCAGCCATCGTCGGCGGGGCGAAGGTTTCGACCAAGCTCGACCTGCTGGGCAACCTCGTCGCCAAGGTCAACGTGCTGATGATCGGCGGCGGCATGGCCAACACGTTTCTCGCCGCGCAAGGCAAGGCCGTCGGCAAGTCACTGTGCGAACATAACCTTGCGGGCACTGCGCGCGAGATCCTGGACAAGGCGACATCGCGGCGCTGCGAGATCGTGCTGCCGGTCGATGCCGTGGTGGCGCAGACATTCGAAGCGCATGCGCCGTCGCGCGTAGTGCCGGTCGATGCGGTCGAAGCCGACGACATGATCCTCGACATCGGCCCGACGAGCGTCGAGCACGTGGTCTCGGTCCTGGCGCGGGTGAAGACTTTGGTCTGGAACGGCCCGTTCGGCGCCTTCGAGCTCGAACCGTTTGACAACGGCACCGTCGAGGTCGCGGAAGCGGCGGCGGAACTGACTGCGGCAGGCAAGCTTGTTTCGGTGGCCGGCGGCGGCGATACCGTGGCCGCGCTCAATGCCGCGGGGGTCGCGGACCGATTCACCTATGTTTCGACCGCGGGTGGCGCGTTTCTTGAATGGATGGAAGGAAAGGCCTTGCCAGGTGTCGAGGTGTTAAGAACCCGGTAAAACCCCTCTTCCCGGCGGATAGCCGACCGATGTAAAACGTCGTCAAATCGCCGGCTCGCCGGCCCGTGACATGGAGGTGTGTGATGAACCTCGCTGAGTTGAACAAGGTGGCCCGGGCCATGACTGCGCCCGGTAAGGGCCTTCTCGCCGCCGATGAATCCTCGGGCACCATCAAGCGGCGCTTCGACGCGATCGGGGTCGAATCGACCGAGGAGAACCGCCGCGACTATCGCGAGATGCTGTTCCGGGCGACCGAGGCGATGTCGAAATCCATCTCCGGCGTCATCCTCTACGACGAGACCATCTGGCAAAAAGCGAAGGACGGCACGCCGCTGGTCGAACTCATCAAGAAGGCCGGCTCGCTTCCCGGCATCAAGGTCGACGAGGGAACCAAGCCGCTGCCGAACTGCCCCGGCGAACTGGTTACCATCGGTCTCGACAAGCTCGCCGACCGGCTGCCCAAGTACCACGAGCAGGGCGCGCGCTTCGCCAAATGGCGGGCGGTGATCGACATCGGCCCGGGCATCCCGAGCTATGCCTGCATCCGCGCCAATGTGCACGCGATGGCGCGCTACGCGGCGCTCTGCCAGACGGCGCAGATCGTGCCGATCGTCGAGCCGGAGGTGCTGATGGACGGTGGCCATGACATCGACCGCTGCGCCGAGGTCAGCGAGTTCGTGCTCAAGGAGCAGTTCCAGGAGCTGTACTACCAGCGCGTCGCGCTCGAAGGCATCGTGCTCAAGCCGAACATGGTGATCGCCGGCAAGAAGAGCGCGAAGCAGGCTTCGGTCGAGGAGGTCGCGGAGAAGACCGTCAAGGTCCTCAAGGCCTGCGTGCCGGGGGCGGTGCCCGGCATCGCGTTCCTCTCCGGCGGGCAATCGGACGAAGACGCAACCGCGCATCTCGACGCCATCAACCGGCTGGGCCCGCTGCCGTGGAGCGTCACCTTCTCCTACGGCCGCGCGCTCCAGGCGGCGCCGTTGAAGACGTGGTCCGGCAAGCCGGAGAACGTCGCCGCCGCGCAGCGCGCCTTCGCCCACCGCGCTGCGATGAACAGCCTTGCCGCGCGCGGCCAATGGAAACAGGACCTGGAGAAGAAGGCGGCGTAGCCGCCGTTCCCCGCACGCGGTGCAGCGCACGCGCAGGCAAGTGTACGCAGCCTGCGCAGGCTTTGGCTGCGTGTGATGCACCGCAGATGCGGGGTCCCGGGTCTGCAGCGCACCGTTTCACGCTGCGCTGCGCCCGGGACACGAATCACAGACTGCCAACCACAATCACGCCCGCATCCGGCGTCTCGGCATAGAGCCGCTCCACTTCGGCGCTGCGGCGCTCAAGCACCAGGCGCTGATTGATGTAACCCTTGTCGGTAATCTCGTTGGCGTCGATCGACGGCATGCCGTCGAGGACGATCACCCGCTCGATGCGGTGCGAGGAACTCCGCCCCTTGTTCCAAACCGCGAGCGCGCGGCGCAGATGCTCGCGCACCACCGGATGCCGCGCGATCTCTTCCGGAGCAGGTGGCGCGCCGGCGCCGACGATCGTCCGACAGCCGGCCGCATTGAGCCAGACCAGGAGCCCGCCGAACGGACGGTTCTCGCCAGTGACGACCGCGTCCTGCAGCGCCGGCGAAGCAGCCCCAAGCGTTGCAACCCGCAAGGCGCCGACATGCACCCATGTCCCCGTCGTCAGCTTGAAGTCTTCCGAGATGCGGCCATCGAACACCACACCGGCGGCGGGATCGGCGGGATTGGCGAAGCGCACGGCATCGCCCGGCCGGTAGAAGCCCTCCTCGTCAAAGGCCGCTTGCGTGAGATCAGTCCGCCTCCAATAGCCCGGCGTAATGTTCGGGCCGCGCACGCGGATTTCCAGCTTGTCGCCGCTTGGCACCAGCTTCAATTCAACTCCGGGAACCGGGATGCCGACCACGCCCGCGCGCTCGAGCGAGAAATGCGCAGCCGTGGCGAGCGGCGAGGTCTCGGTCGTGCCCCACGAGGACGTCATCGGTATACGCTCGCCGGTCGTGCGCACCGCAACCACTTCCAGCCGCTGCCACAGATCGTCCGGCAATGCCGCGCCGGCGTAGAGGATCAGCCGCAGCTTGGCGAAGAACGACTTCGCCAGCGCTTCGTCGCGTTCGAGATGCGGCAGCAATGCTGCGAAGCCGGCAGGAACGTTAAGGTAGATAGTCGGCGAGATTTCGGCGAGGTTGCGAACGGTTTCCCCGATCAGCGCCGGCACCGGCTTGCCGGCATCGATGTACAGGCTGCCAGCCTGGCGCAGTATCATGTTGAAGTTGTGGTTGCCGCCGAAGGTATGGTTCCACGGCAGCCAATCGACCAGCACCAGCGGCTCTTCGACAAGAAACGGCCATACCTGCGCGATCATCTGCTGGTTTGCGGTCAGCATGCCGTGGGTGTTGATCACGCCTTTCGGCAGGCCGGTCGAGCCCGACGTGAACAGGAACTTCGCGGTGGTGTTGGGGCCGATGCCGGCCACCGCGCGATCGACCGCCGGTCCCGGCGCAGTCTTCAACAGCTCGGAGAAGAGCGTTACGCCCTCCCGGTTCGCACGGTTGCGGCTGGCGACCACCTCGACGTTGTGCAAGTCGAGCGCGGCCAGCGCCGCTGCGAACGGTTCAGTGTCGGCCACATAGACAAGACCGGGCTGCAGCAGCGCGGCGATGTGCTTGAGCTTGGCGTGATCCTGGCTCTGCAACGAATAGGCGACCGAGATCGGCGCCAGCGGCACGCCCGCGGTGTGGCAGGCGAGCATCAGCAGCGCGTGATCGACGGCGTTGCCCGACAGCGCCATCACCGGCCGGTCCGCCGAAAGTCCGCGGTCGATCAGCGCCTGCGCCAGGGCATCGACCGGGCGGCGCGCCTGCGCGTAGGTCAGATGCTCCCAGCTCCCGCCGGCATTGCGCTCCGCCAAGAAAACGCGGTCCGGCTGAGCGTCGACCGCGGTACGAAAGACTTCAGCAAGGTTCGCGTCGTAGGTTTCGAGCGGCATTGGCGAGCGCAGTCGAATGCTGCCGTCGGTGCAAATCTCACGGATGACTCGTGCGGGCGCCAGGGCCAGCGCCCGGACTGGCGGCTTGGTTGCCGCGGGCGCGGCAGCATGGGAAGAAGTGCTCATGGCGCGGCCGCTTGCGGTTTCATGACGAGCCCGGCACTGGACCGGACCTTCTGCGTCCTCCGATGGAATCCGGCATCTTCCAGGAACGGGCGCGAGAGTCAAAGTTGTGCCGCACGGACAACCGCCCCCATTTCCGCCGGATTGAGATAGCATCGGGGGCCATGGCACCGCGACATCCCGATACGGTGGCGAACCGCATGCTGCCGCGCCTCTATCTGGTCACGCCCCAGATCGACGACGCGGCAGGCCTCGCGCGCGCGTTGGATAGCGTCTTGCCGGTTGCCGATATCGCCGCCGTGCTGCTGCGGCTGGCCGCCGCAGGCGAACGCGAGCTGATCAACCGGGTGAAGGCGATTGCTCCCGCGGCGCAGGATCGCGGCGTTGCCCTGCTGCTCGACGGCCACGCGGACATCGTGGCGCGCGCGGGCGCCGACGGCGCGCATCTGACCGGCATCGCGGCCGTTCGGGACGGCATCGCGGCGCTTCGGCCCGACCGCATCGCCGGCGCGGGCGGGCTCGCCACCCGCCATGACGCCATGCTCGCGGGAGAAGCCGGGGCCGACTACGTGATGTTCGGCGAGCCGGATACAACCGGCCATCGGCCATCATTCGAAGCCGTCCTGGAGCGTGTCGCATGGTGGGCGGAAGTCTTTCAGCCGCCGTGCATCGGGTTTGCCGGCGCACCCGACGAGGTTGCCGCGCTGGCGAAAGCCGGTGCTGATTTCGTTGCGCTCGGTGATTGGGTGTGGACCACCACAGTGGGGCCCGCAGCCGCAGTCGTGACGGCGAGCCAACTCGCTGCCGGGGAGCCGGTGGCATGAGGCTGACGCCTGGCATCCGTCAAGCGCTGCCGTGGGCCTGCGCGGTCCTGGCGCTTGGGCTCGCTCTTCCGGTACAGGCGCAAGCGCCCGCGCGGCCACCGCTGCCGCCGCCGAAACCGCACACCGCCCCGACGCCACAGGCTCCATCCGCCGCCGGCGCCAATGCGGACGCCGATCTCGCCTACGGCGCCTATCAGCGGGGCTTCTTCCTGACCGCTTTCGCGCAAGCCACCCGCGCCGTCGAGGAGCGTGGGGACGTCAAGGCCATGACGCTGCTCGGCGTGCTTTACTCCGAGGGGCTGGGCGTAGTGCGGGACGACGCCAGGGCGGTGCAATGGTTCACGCTGGCAGGCGGGCGCGGCGACCGCGAAGCGATGTTCGCGCTCGCCAACCTGCGAATGGTTGGCCGGGGCGCGCCGACCGACCGGGCGGAGGCGGCGAAGCTGTATGCCTCGGCCGCCAAGCTCGGGCATGCCGGGGCAGCCTACAATCTCGGGCTGCTTTACCTCGACGGCCAGCTGTTTCCGCAGGATTTTTCACGGGCGGCGGAGCTGTTCCGCATCGCCTCCAACGCCGGCTATGCGGATGCGCAATACGCTCTGGCCACGTTCTACAAGGAAGGCCGCGGCGTACCGAAGGATTTGCAGGAGGCGGCACGCCTGCTGGCGATGGCGGCACTCGCCGATCACCTTGATGCGCAGGTCGAATACGCCATCGCGCTGTTCAACGGCAGCGGCGTAGCGAAAAACGAGGAGGCAGCGCTGCCGCTGTTTCGCAAGGCGGCGCGCCGAGGCAGCGCCATCGCGCAGAACCGGCTTGCCCGCATTCTCGCCGCCGGGCTCGGCGTCGCCGCGGATCCGGTGGAAGCGACCAAGTGGCATCTCGTTGCCAAGCGGCGCGGCGTCGCGGATCTGTGGCTCGACGATTTCGTCCGACAGCTTGCCCCCGAGCAGCGCGAGGCCGGGGAAAAGGCCGCCAAACCCTGGCTCGATGCGCAGCAGGACCGTACTTGACGCCGTTCGCTTCGGCGGGCAGACCCCGTTCTACCCAGGCATTCCGAGGGATTTGTCCGAGATCGGCGTTACCAACGGCTTGGTTCATATTCGGAATGACCAACGCAAGGCCACCATGCTGCACTCCGCCCTCCTCAATGTGATGATCAAGGCCGCGCGGCAGGCCGCACGCACGCTTAAGCGCGACTTCGGCGAGGTCGAGCACCTTCAGGTATCACTCAAGGGCCCTGCCAACTTCGTCAGCGCCGCCGATCATCGCGCCGAGCGGATCCTGCGTGAAGAACTCGCCAAGGCGCGGCCAGGCTACGGCTTCCTCGGCGAGGAAGGCGGCCTCACCGAAGGCACCGACAAGACCCACACCTGGATCGTCGATCCACTCGACGGGACCACGAATTTCCTGCACAGCATTCCGCAGTTCGCGATTTCCATCGCGCTCCAGCGCGATGAGATGATCGTCGCCGGCCTAGTCTACAATCCGGCGACGGACGAACTCTTCACCGCCGAGCGCGGCAAGGGCGCCTTCCTCAACGATCAGCGGCTGCGCGTGGCGGCGCGCCAACGGCTCGCCGATGCGGTTGTGAGTTGCCCGCTACCGCACCGGGGACGGGGCGACCTTGCCCTCGGGATCAGGGAGCTCGCCGCCGCGCAGCCGCAGGTCGCCGGACTGCGCCGGTTCGGCGCGGCGGCGCTCGATTTCGCCTGGATCGCCGCGGGACGGATCGATGGATATTGGGAGCGCGATCTTTCCCCCTGGGATATGGCAGCAGGCCTGCTGCTGGTGCGGGAAGCTGGCGGCTTCGTCACCGATCTGGACGGCGGCGATGCGATGCTGAGCACCGGCCATGTGGTCGCCGGCAACGAGGCAATGCACCGGGAGTTGCTGGCGGTGCTCAAGCAGGCGGCCAAGGGCTGAGGGGCGGCGCGAGCGCCCGGCGATCCCACGGGTCGATTGAAACCGGCGTCGTCATTTCGCGTTGAATCCCGTAGTATCGAGACGCGAATCCAGACGGCTGCTGTATCTTTTCGTCGGCCGGGTGCCATATTCAAGCCCTATCCTTGGCGTTGGAAAGACACTCATGGCGCAAGAATTCGACCCGCATAAGCTCTCCTCGCCGCGCATCTTCCTGCTTCGGATGGTGGTCTTTCTGGTGTTGTGCGGCTTGCTGATCTTTGTCTTGCACCGGCAGATCTGGGTGGCCTTCCTGGCCAATCCAGGCCTCAATGCCGTGATTATCGGAGTATTGATTATCGGCATCATGCTGGCGTTCCGCCAGGTGATCCGCCTCTATCCCGAAGTCGCGTGGGTCAACGGCTTCCGCCTCGCCGACCCGGGTCTCGCCATCGAGCGGGCGCCGAAGTTGCTGGCGCCGATGGCGGCCATACTCGGCGACCGCATCGGCCGCATGGCGATGTCGGCGCAACTGATGCGCAGCATCCTCGATTCCATCGCGACCCGGCTCGACGAGGCGCGCGACCTGTCCCGCTACATGACCGGCCTGCTGGTGTTCCTCGGCCTGCTCGGAACGTTCTGGGGCCTGATCGAGACCGTGAGCTCGGTCGGCAACGTGATCAGCAGCCTGAAGGTCGGCCCTGACGCGGGGTCGGTGTTCGATTCGCTCCGCGAGGGACTGGCCGCGCCGCTCAGCGGCATGGGCATCGCGTTCTCGTCGTCGCTGTTCGGCCTCGCCGGTTCGCTGATCCTCGGCTTCCTCGATCTGCAATCCGGACAAGCGCAGAACCGCTTCTACACCGACCTGGAGGACTGGCTCTCGACGACGGTACACGACCTCAGCGCCGAGACCGAAGCTCCGGCGATGACCGGTTTCTCCGGCGACATCCGCGCCGCCATCGAGCGGCTGCGCGAGACAATCGGCGAAGCCGGCTCGTCCAAGGCCACCACCGCGGCAATGGCAAACCTCGCCGAAGCGATCCAAGGCCTCGTTCACCACATGCGCACGGAGCAGCAGATGATCCGAGACTGGGTCGATTCCCAGGCGGAACAGCATCGCGACATTCGCCGGCTCTTGGAAATCCTCGTGCGCGAAAGCGTCAACGAGTAACCAGCCATGGCCCTCGCCCGCATCCGCCGCGACCGCGGCATCGACTACTGGCCCGGATTCGTCGACGCGCTGTCGACGCTGATCCTCGGCATCATCTTCCTGCTGACGGTCTTCGTGGTCGTCCAGTTCGTGCTCTCGCAGGAGATCACCGGCAAGGACACCGTCCTCTCGCGCCTGAACGCGCAGATCGCCCAGCTCACCGAGCTTCTGTCGCTGGAGAAGACCGGCAAACTGTCTCTCGAGGACGAACTGGCGCAATTGCGATCGAGCTTGGTCACGGCGGAATCGGATCGCGACCGCCTGAAGGGGCTTTACGAGGGCCTCAGCAGCGGAGCAGCGACGGCTCACGGCAGAGCGAGCGAGCTCGCCACGCAACTCGACAGCCAGCAGCAGATATCGGCCCGGGCGCTCGCGCAGGTGGAAATCCTGAACCAGCAGATCGCCGCGCTGCGCCGGCAGCTCGCGGCCCTCGAATCCGCGCTCGATGTGTCCGAGAAGAAGGACAAGGATGCGCAGTCGCGCATCGCCGATCTCGGTCAGCGGCTCAATCTGGCGCTGGCGCGGCGCGTGCAGGAGCTGTCCCGCTACCGTTCCGATTTCTTCGGACGGCTGCGCGCGATCCTCGGCAATCGCCCGGATATCCGCGTCGTCGGGGACCGCTTCGTGTTCCAGTCGGAAGTCTTCTATGACGCCGGGCAGGCCACCCTCAAACCCGAGGGCCGCGCCGAGCTCGACAAGCTTGCCGCGGCGCTGCTCGATCTCGACAAGCAGATCCCATCCGATATCGCCTGGGTTCTGCGCGTCGACGGGCACACCGACGTCCGGCCGATCGCCAGCACGCAATTTCCGTCGAACTGGCAGCTTTCGGCGGCGCGCGCCATTGCCGTCGTGCAGTACCTCATCAGCAAGGGCATCTCGCCGCAGCGCCTGGTCGCCGCCGGATTCGGCGAATTCCAGCCGATCGATCCGGGAAGCACCGACGAAGCCTACAGCCGCAACCGCCGCATCGAGCTGAAGCTGACGGAGCGGTGATGCCCGGCGACGAGGCGCCCGAACTTGTCGTGCGGCCCATGCTGCTTGCCGATTTGCCCGAGACGCTCGACATCTGGGTTGCGGCTTGGCAAGCCGCCTATCCCGCGACCGATTTTGCGACGAGACGCGATTCGACGGCGGGCCGGATTGCCGAGCTTGAGCGAACGGGGCCGCAGTCGCAGATCGTGACACGCGATGGCCGCATCGTTGGAGCCCTCGTCGTCGACCCGGATACTGGGTATCTCGACCAGATCGTCGTCGCGATCGAGTGGCAGGGCACCGGCATCGCCGGCGTCCTGCCCGCTGAGGCACGACGGCTGTCGCCCGCGCAGCTCGACCTGCATGTCAACAAGGACAACGCACGCGCGATTCGCTTCTACAAAAAGAATGGATTCGTTGTGACGGGAGAGGACGTCAACCCGCGCTCGGGCGCGCCAATCTATCTCATGACCTGGCGATCGGGCTGCGCGCCCTCGAACTGCAGCTTGGCGAGCCGCGCGTAGAGGCCGCCGGCGCCAGCCAGCCGCTCGTGCGTACCTTCCTCGACGATGCGGCCATGATCCATCACCAGAATGCGGTCGCACGACAGCACCGTCGCCAGCCGGTGGGCGATGACCAGCGTCGTGCGCTGCTGCATCAGGCGTTCGAGCGCGGCCTGCACCAACGTCTCGCTCTCCGCGTCGAGCGCCGAGGTCGCCTCGTCGAGCAGGAGCAGCGGAGCATCACGCAGGATCGCGCGGGCGATGGCGATCCGCTGGCGTTGACCGCCCGACAGCATCACGCCGCGCTCGCCAACCGGGGTCTCGTAGCCTTGCGGCAGACGCCGGATGAAATCATCGGCCAGCGCCAACTCGGCCGCGCGTTCGACCTCGCTGTCGCTCGCCTCCGGCCGGCCGAAGCAAATGTTTTCTCGCGCTGAGGCGGCGAAGATCGCGGTGTCCTGCGGCACCAACGCGATGTGACGCCGCAGTTCGGACGGATCCGCATCGGCGATCGGAACGCCGTCGAACCGCACGATGCCGCCGGCCGGATCGTAGAACCGCAGCAGCAGGTGAAAGATGGTACTTTTGCCCGCGCCGGACGGGCCGACGATCGCTACTTTTTCGCCGGGCCGCACCCGGAACGACACGCCGTCGAGCACGAAGGCTTGCGGTCGCGTCGGATAGGCGAAGCGGACATCGTCGAGGGAGACTTCGCCGCGCGCCGGCATTGGCAACGGCAGCGGACGCACCGGCGCCTTGATGTCGACGCGTATGCCGAGGATTTCGAAAAGGCGCTCGGCGGCGCCAGAGGCCTGCGCGATCTCGCCCCAGACCTGCGACAATTCCCCGAGCGCTCCGGCCGCGAACACCGCGTAGAGGATGAACTGCCCCAGTCGTCCCGCGGTAATTCGTCCCTCGATGACATCCTGGGCGCCGACCCAGAGCACGACCACAACGCTCGCGAAGACCAGGAAGATGCCGATGGCCGTGAGAATGGCGCGTGCCAGGATCGACGTGCGTGCCGCCGCGAAGGCGCGCTCGACCGCGGCGGCGAACCGCGCGATCGCCAGCCGCTCGTTGGTGAAGGCCTGCAGCGTGCGGATCGCGCCGATCAGTTCGGCGGCATAGGCGGAAGCGTCGGCGAGCGTGTCCTGCGCGGTGCGCGACCGCCGGCGCACCGCCCGGCCGAAGCCGACCAGCGGCAGCACGATCACCGGAATCGCCGCGAGTACGAATGCCGACAGCCGCGGATCGGTGATCACCATCATCGTCGCCGCGCCGACGAACAGCACAAGGTTGCGCAGCGCCACCGAGACCGCCGAGCCGACCGCGGCCTTGATCTGCGTGGTGTCGGCGGTCAGGCGCGACATCACCTCGCCGCTCTTGGCCTGATCGAAGAATGCCGCGCCGAGCCCCGTCAAGTGCGCGAACACGTCGCTGCGCAGGTCGGCAACGATGCGCTCGCCGAGCGTCGTGACCAGATAGAATCTGCTGGCGCTCGCCAGCGCCAGCAACGCCACGACGGCAATCATCACGGCGAAATAGCTGTCGATCAGCGTCAGCTTCTCGCCGGTGAAGCCGAAATCGATCATGCGGCGCACGGCGATCGGCACCGCCAGCGTCGTCAGCGCTGCGACCATCAGGGCGCAGAGCGCGGCAATGACGCGGCCGCGATACCGCTGCACATAGGGCCACAGCGATACCAGCGGACGCAGCTTCAGGCTGCGGGCCAATGGTCTTGGCTCGTCTGCCGCCTCCATAGGCGCTGCCGCCGCCCCCTCATTGCGATCGTTCGGCGATACGGCGGTCATCGTGTTGCGTGGCCTTCTCCCTGCGTCACCCTCGTGCACTTAAGGGCGGGACAATGCCTCTCCGGCGGGACGGAGGCAATGCGCGCTTGTTTGCACGGCCTGCCTGGGCTATAGAGCCGCTACGCGAGCGCGCCGAGAAACACCATGAAACCCGACACGCATCCCGACTACCACACGATCAAGGTCGTCATGACCGACGGTACCGAGTTCGAGACCCGCACCACTTGGGGCAAGCCGGGCGACACCATGCGGCTGGATATCGACCCGAAGTCGCATCCGGCCTGGACCGGCGGCCAGCAACAGCTGCTCGACCGCGGCGGCCGCCTGTCGCGCTTCCAGAAGAAATTCTCGGGCTTCCTCAAGACCGAGAAGTAGGCCGCTGGCGCAGCGTCATTGCGAGGAGGCGCAGCCGACGAAGCAGTCCAGGCGCGTCGAAGCACTGGATTGCTTCGCCCTCTGCTACGCTGCGGGCTCGCAATGACGGACGCGCGCCGGTTCTCAGACCCGATCCTGCTCGAAGGCGGCTTTGAGCAAGCCGAGTTGGCGTTCGACGGGGTTGCTCCAGGTCCGCGGCTCGCCGATTGGTGCGTGAATCGTGGCATCGAGGCGCATCACCTCGGTCTGCAGTTTCTTGGAGCGCGCGATCAGGCCCTGCAGCTTCTCCGGAAGCAGGGCGATCGCCTGCGGATCGCCGCGGTCGCCGGTGGAGAGCCGAACCTTGGTCTTTTCCTTGCTGGCCTGGGCAAGCGACATCTCGCCTTCCTTGACCGCCCGATGCAGCAACAGCCAGGACGCGAGCTGCATCAGCCGCGTGGTCAGCCGCATGCTTTCGGTGGCGTAGACCAGCGAGGCCGCCCGCGGCAGCTTCTTGGATTCTTGCCGGCCCGGACCGTCGAGATAGCTCGCGGTCTCCTCAACGAGCGCCATGCCGTCGCGAAACAAAGCTGCAAAGACTGGGGACGTCGCAAGCCGCTCGCCGAAGGATACCGGCTCCACGTCAATCGCGGAATGTTCAGACATGACTAGCCCCACGCACAACGCAACGCCTCAACGGACGAGAGCATGGCTGTCCGAGGCGGCCGAGTCCAGCCTCTGCCCGACAAACCGTGCGACATAGTTGCCGGCCGGGTTTTTCGGGATTCGACCCGATCGAGCCAAAAAAGGAGCCGCCGTCGCCGGCGGCTCAAAGTGATAACAGGGAGGCGTCAAACAGAGTGGACAGGAGCCACTCGATGTCCAAAAGTTGGACAATCCGAGTAATGAACGAGAAAGCTTAACGATAAGTTAAATTTGAAACTATTTTCTCAATGCCGTGGCGATTTGGCGCCTACGTCTTGAAGAATTGATCGGCGGCGCTGCGGGTCGCCTGCTTGCGCGCAATGTCGGCCTCGAGCCGGGCGATCTCGTCCTGCAGCAGCCCGACCCGCTCCCGCAGCTCCTCGACCGCTAACAGCGTAAGGTCTTGGCCGATCTCGTGGGCCACCTTCCTCTTCGGCCTGTCGTCGTCGTCGATCGCCGGCATCGCATCTGCCTCCGGCCAAAGCCTAGCCCGGGCCACGCCGGTTGTCACATCCCCAAGTCCCGACTAAAGAATTTGCTGCCCTCCGAAACCGACCGAGAACCGCCGATGAGCCAATTGCCCGCCGAAATGACCGCCATCGCCATCCGCGCGCCCGGAGGCCCGGAGGTGCTGGTGCCGGAGCAGCGGCCGGTCCCTGTGCCAGGGGCAGACGAGATCCTCGTCAAGGTGATGGCGGCCGGCGTCAACCGGCCGGACGTGATGCAGCGGAAGGGGCTCTACCCGCCGCCGCCCGGCGCCTCCGACATTCCCGGCCTGGAAATCGCCGGCATAGTGGCGGCACTCGGACCGCAGGCCACGCGCTGGAAGATCGGTGACCGGGTGATGGCCCTGGTCTCCGGGGGAGGCTATGCGGAATACTGCTCCGCCCACGAAAGCCATGCGCTGGCGATCCCCAACGGCCTCTCGTTTGCCGAAGCGGCGGCTATTCCTGAGACCTTTTTCACGGTCTGGCACAACGCATTCGAGCGCGGTGGCCTCAAGAGCGGCGAAACGCTGCTGATCCACGGCGGCACCTCCGGTATCGGCACTGCTGCAATCCAGCTCGCCAAGGCGTTCGGCGCCCGCGTTGTCGCCACCGCCGGCTCGGCGGAAAAATGCGAAGCCGCGCGCAAGCTCGGCGCCGATGCCGCCGTGAACTACAAGACCGACGATTTCGTCAAGGCGACCAAGGATGCCACCGGCGGCAAAGGCGCTGACGTCATCCTCGACATGGTCGGAGGCGACTACATCGAGCGCAATTACGAAGCCGCGGCGGTCGAGGGACGCATCGTCCAGATCGCGTTCCAGGGCAGCCCGAAGGCGATGGTTGATTTCCGCCGCATCATGCTCAAACGCTTGCATCATACCGGTTCGACGCTGCGGGCGCGCTCGGTGCCCGACAAGGCGGCTATCGCCGCCGCGGTTGCCGACAAGGTGCTGCCACTGATCGCAGCCGGCCGCGTCAGGCCGGTGATGGACTCGAGCTTTCCCCTCACCGAGGCGCCGGCGGCGCATGCGCGCATGGAATCGAGCGTCCATATCGGCAAGATCGTGCTGATGGTCACAGAATGACCACGCCTCGGCCACCTTGTTCTTGCCGCAACCCGGGATTAGGCACCGCTGCATGAGGGAGGGACGCGGCATTCGATTTATACTGGTATTGGCCGCGGCCCTGATGGCTGCCCAAGCCGCCCATGCAGTGAACCCCGTCAGCATCCGCGCGGACGCCGCCGCCATCGACCTCACCGACGCGGTCGAGCGGCTGCAAACCGAAACCGAGCGCATCCAGGTCTCGACCGCGCCAGGCCCGGACGGGATCGTCCGCCGTATCGAGGTGCGCGGGCGGGAAGCCAGCACCAACTGGGCGGTTTTCGCGCTCGCTAACAATGGCGACGAGCAGCTCGACCGGCTGATCGTCGTGCCGCACTACCGAATGGTGGGCTCGGGCCTGCTCTGGCCCGACCTCGGCCTGTCGCGGGTAGTAGCCATCACGCCGAGTTCCGGTGACCGGCCGGAACGCCAGTTCAGCGCCATCGCCGACGTCTTCCGCGTCACACTCGATCCGGGAACGGTCATCACCTTCGTCGCCGAACTGCGCACCAACCGCCTGTCGCAGCTCTATCTGTGGGAGCCAGATTCCTACAAGGACAAGATCAACAGCTTCACGCTCTACCACGGCATCGTCATCGGCATCGCGGGGCTGCTGGCGCTGTTCCTGACCATCCTGTTCGTGGTCAAGAGCAGCGTCATGTTTCCGGCTGCCGCCGCGCTCGCCTGGGCCGTGCTGGCCTACATCGGCGTCGATTTCGGCTTCTGGGGCAAGGTCTTCGACATATCGGCCGGTGCCGAGCGGGTCTGGCGCGCGTCCGGAGAAGCGATCCTCGCGGCCACCCTGGTGGTGTTCCTGTTCGCCTACCTCAATCTCAACCGGTGGCACGTGCGCTACGTTCACATTACGGTCGCCTGGGTCGGCGTGCTAGCGGCATTGGTCGGTCTCGCGGTGTTCGATGCTGCGATCGCCTCCGGCATCGCCCGCATTTCGCTGGCGCTGGTCGCGGTGTTGGGCTTGGGGCTGGTGGTTTATCTGTCGACGCACGGTTACGACCGCGCCGTGCTGCTGATCCCAACCTGGCTATTGCTGGTGGTCTGGGCCTTTGCCGCGGCGCTCACGATCTTCGCCTTCGTTACCAACGACATCATCGGCCCGGCGCTCCTCGGCGGCCTGGTGCTGATCGTGATGCTGATCGGCTTCACGGTGATGCAGCACGCCTTTGCCGGCGGTATCACCCACGGCATCGTTTCCGACGTGGAGCGCCGCGCGCTGGCGCTGACCGGTGCCGGCGACATGATCTGGGACTGGGACGTCTCCGCCGACAAGGTTTTTACCAGCCCCGAAACGGAGCAGTTGCTGGGCCTCAAGCGCGGAACGCTGGAAGGATCGGCGGCTGGGTGGCTCGATGTGCTGCACCCGCTCGACCGCGATCGTTTCCGCGCCAGCCTTGACAGCGTGCTGGAGCAACGGCGCGGGCGCATCGCCCAGGATTTCCGGCTGCGGACGCCGGACGGTCATTATCTGTGGCTCACCCTGAAGGCGCGGCCCGTGGTCGGCTCGGATGGCGAGGTCGTGCGGCTGGTCGGAACCCTGACCGACGTCACCGAGTTCAAGAACGCCGAGGAGCGGCTCCTGCATGATGCCGTGCACGACAACCTTACCGGCCTGCCGAACCGCGAACTGTTCCTCGACCGGCTGGAAGCCGTACTGGCGCTTGCCCGCGGCGACACGGGGCTCCGCCCGACCGTGATGGTGATCGATCTCGACCGGTTCAAACAGGTCAACGACTCGGTCGGCATCGCGGTCGGCGATTCGATCCTGCTCACGCTCGCCCGCCGGCTCGGACGCATCCTCAAGCCGCAGGACACATTGACCCGTCTGACCGGTGATCAATTCGGGCTCATCCTCCTCTCCGAGCGCGACCCGAGCCGGATCATCGCCTTCGCCGAGACGATCCGCCGGACGCTGCGCGCGCCGATCCCCTTCAACGACCGCGAGATGATACTCACCGCGTCGATCGGGGTCGCGCTGAGCGACGGCGAACTGCGCCGCGGCGAGGACGTGATCAAGGATGCCGAGCTGGCGATGTACCATAGCAAGCGGCTCGGCGGCGACCGGATCGAGGTGTTCAAGGCGGCGATGCGCGCGCGCAAGACCGACCGGCTGACACTGGAGTCGGATCTGCGGCGGGCCCTTGAACGTGAGGAGATCACCATCCTCTATCAGCCGATCGTGCGGCTGGAGGATCGCTCGATCGCCGGATTCGAGGCGCTCGCGCGTTGGGACCATCCCAAGCTCGGACGCCTGTCGCCCAACGAGTTCATCAGCATCGCCGAGGAAATCGGCCTGATCGTCGATCTCGGAATGTTCGTGCTCGAGCGCACCGCAAAACAACTCAGCACCTGGCAACGGTCCACCCGCGGCCGCGATCCGGTGTTCGCCAGCGTCAACGTTTCATCGCGGCAGTTGCTGCGGCACGACCTCATCCACGATCTGCGCACGGTGCTCGCGCGCTCGGTGCTTGCCCGCGGTACACTGAAGCTTGAACTGACCGAGTCGCTGGTCATGGAGAATCCTGAGCACGCCGCGCAAATGCTTTCGCGTATCCGTGAGCTCGGTGCAGGACTTTCGCTCGACGATTTCGGCACCGGCCATTCCTCGCTGTCCTATCTGCAGCGCTTCCCGTTCGACACGATCAAGATCGATCAGTCGTTCGTGCGCACAACGAGCCGCGGCACGCGGCCGGTGATCCTGCGCTCGATCATCGCACTCGCCCACGATCTCGGTATGGCGTGCGTGGCGGAAGGGGCCGAGACCGATTCCGACGCGGTCGAGCTCTATCAGCTCGGCTGCGAATACGCCCAGGGCTTCGTCTTTGGCGAGCCGATGACCGCCGAGCGAGCGGGCGAATTGCTGATGTCCGATCGGCTGGAGATAGCGAAATAGATGTCAGGAGTCAGGGATCAGGAATCAGGAAATCAAACGTCAGAGGGGCGCTAGGTCTGCTTCCTGACACCCGACCCCTGAATCCCGATTCCTGCTAAGCGTGGCCGGCCTCGCTCGACAGCTGGCCGAGACCGATGCCGAGCTTGCGCAGCGCCCTTTCGTACTTGCCGTCGGTGTCGTCGCCAAAAATCAGGTCGGCATCGGCAGGACAATGCAGCCAGCCGTTCTCTTGTATCTCGGTTTCCAGCTGACCCGCATCCCAGCCGGCGTAGCCGAGCGCCAGCACCGCGCTTGCCGGCCCGTCGCCGCGTGCAATCGCCTTCAGGATGTCGAGCGTCGCGGTGAGGCAGATGCCTTCGTCGATCGGCAGCGTCGAGTCCTCGATGAAGAAATCTGCGGAGTGCAGCACGAAGCCGCGCCCGGTCTCAACCGGGCCGCCCTTGAGCACCGGCGTGGCGCCGGCCTTTTCCGGAAGCTGAATCAGATCGGTCGCCGGGATCACCTCGAGCTGCACCAGGAGATCCGAAAAGTTGACATTGCTCGCGCGCTGATTAACCACGATCCCCATCGCCCCCTCGGAAGAGTGCGCACAGATGTAAATGAGCGAGCGGACGAAGCGCTCATCGAGCATCGACGGCATCGCGATCAGCATCTGGCCGTCGAGATAGCTGCGCGCGGAGGTCTGGTCCGGGGTCTTGCTGGAAAGCTTGCGTGCCATGCGCATACAAAAAAGGTTACCTGATGGTGCCACCTTTGCAAACGAAGCACCGAGAAAAAGGTTCAGGTCTCCACCACGCCATCATGACGGAATTGCGCGCCCGTAATGTGTCGCTACCGTGACCGTCCGTCCCCGCATCACGCCGCCCTCACGGGCAATTCAGTAGCCTCCGTGGGCGCACTGGTCGTAAACAAATGCTGATGCAGGATCCGTTTCTTTCGACGGCGGTTTGCCGGCTTGGGCTTGCGGCCATGGTGATGGCCGCCGGGCTAGTCCCGGTCCAGGCGGAGGACGCCTCCCCGTGGGCGGCCGACGCCTACTCGCAGGTGCGGCTGATCGCCGGCACCAACAGGGCTCGACAGCCGACGCTGCGTGCCGGCCTGGACATCAAACTCAAGCCCGGATGGAAGACCTATTGGCGGTACCCCGGCGACTCCGGGGTCCCGCCGCACTTTGACTTCGGCGCATCGCGGAACGTCAAGGCGGTTGATGTGCTGTGGCCGGCACCGAAGCGCTTTGCCGACGAAGGCGGGCAGTCGATCGGCTATCACGACCGCGTCATCATGCCGCTCCGGGTGGTGCCAAAGGATCCCGCTCAACCCGTGATGCTCGACCTGACGCTCAACTACGCGGTCTGCGAGAAGCTGTGCGTGCCCGCCGAAGCCACCGCGCGGCTCGGCGTGGGTCCGGCGGCAAGCGCCCATGACGCGGCGCTAGCCGCTGCCGAGGCACGTGTGCCGAGGCCGGCCGGGATCGGCGGCGCCGGCGCGCTGGCGATCCGAGCCGTCCGGCGTCAAGGCACCGACCAGCGGCCGCGCATCCTCGTGGATGTCGCCGCACCGAAGAATGTACCGGTTGACCTGTTCGCCGAAGGCCCGACGCCGGACTGGGCGTTGCCACTTCCCGAGCCGAAAGGCGCAGCGGCGCCGGGGCTGCAACAATTCTCACTCGAGCTGGATGGCCTTCCCGCCGGGGCTCGGCCCAAGGGGGCGGAGCTTACCTTGACGCTAGTCGCCGGGACCGAGGCGATCGAGGTAAAGACGCGTCTCGACTAATTCGCCCAACCCGCTACCTTTACGCCCGACCCGCCGGGACGGCGGAGCGGCGGACCATCATGAGTTTTCTGAGAAGCGCGAGAGGACGACTGCCATGCCCATCAAGGTCGGCGACCGAGTACCCGAAGCAAAGTTCCGTGTCATAGGGCCGGAAGGCCCCGTCTGGAAGACGTCCGACGAGGTCTTCAAGGGCAAGAAGGTGGCGCTATTCGCCGTGCCCGGCGCGTTCACCGGCACCTGCCATAAGATGCACGTGCCGAGCATCCTGGCGAGCGCCGACGGCCTCAAGGGCAAGGGCATCGACACGATTGCGGTTACCGCCGTCAACGACGTCTTTGTCATGAACGAGTGGAAGCGAGCGACCGGTTCGGAAGGCAAGATCGACTTCCTTGCCGACGGCAACGCCGAGTTCGCCAAGGCGATCGACATGACTTTCGACGGCTCAGGCGGCGGCCTCGGCACACGCTCGAAGCGCTATTCCATGCTGATCGAAGACGGCGTGGTGACCAAGCTCAACGTCGAGGAAGCCCCCGGCAAGGTCGAAGTGTCCGGCGGCGATGCGCTGCTCGGCCAGTTGTGAGCCGCATTACCTGCGACACATTTTGACTGTCGTGGCCACCGAACGCGGGCGAACAACCGCGATGTAGGGGCGGGCCTTGTGCCCGCCCGCCAACAGGGCGACCACAAGGCATGCGCCCGGCGCGCAAGCGCGGCCCGGGTGGTCGCCCCTACAAGGCAGCACAGACCTATTGCGGTTTCGGCGCATCCAGTGCGCCGAGGACGCCGGCGCGGACCGCGACGATCGCCTCGCGTGCGAGACGGTCGGCGCGCTCGTTCATGGCGTGGCCGGCATGGCCCCGCACCCAGCGCCAACGCACGTCGTGCCGCTTAAGCGCCGCATCGAGCCGCTGCCAGAGATCGACGTTCTTGACCGCCTTCTTGTCGGCAGTGCGCCAGCCGTTACGTTTCCAGCCATGGATCCAGCCGGTGATTCCGCCGCGCAGATACTGGCTGTCGGTGTAGAGATCGACCTGGCAGGGCCGAGTCAGGGCTTCGAGCGCGGCAATGGCTGCCATCAGCTCCATACGGTTGTTGGTCGTGTGGGCCTCGCCGCCCTTGAGCTCCTTTTCGCGATCTCCGAATGCGAGGATAGCGCCCCATCCGCCCGGTCCGGGGTTTCTCGAACAGGCACCGTCGGTATGAATGGTGACGTGCGGCAGGCTCATGCGGGGACCGCCGCATCGACGCCGTAGTCACGCACGCTGCCGACCGCCTGGTGGAAGCGCAGCTTGCGGAAATACTCGTGCGGATCCTTCGGCCGCACCAGCGCGCCCGGGGGGACGTTGAGCCAATCGACCAGCCGCGTCAGCAGGAACCGCATCGCCGCGCCGCGGGCAAGCAGCGGCAGAGCATCCCATTCCGCAGGCGATAGCGCACGCGTGCGCGCGTAGGAAGACAACAGGGCGCGCCCTTTGGTGACGTTATAGGCGTGGTCCGGTTCGAAGCACCAGGCGTTGAGGCAGATGGCGACGTCGTAGGCGAGCGTGTCGGTACAGGCGAAATAAAAATCGATCAGCCCGGACAGCTCAGTGCCGAGGAAGAATACATTGTCGGGGAACAGGTCGGCGTGGATGACGCCTTGCGGCAGGGTGCGCGGCCAGTCCTGCTCGAACAACGACAGCTCCCGCTCGATCAGGTCGCACAAGCCGGGCTGCACCCGATTGGCGCGGTCGGCCGCCCCCGCATAGAGTGGACGCCAGCCTTCGACCGACAGCGCGTTTGCGCGCCGCAGGGTGAAGTCCGCACCGGCGCGGTGCAGTTTCGCCAGCGCTTCGCCGACGGCTGCGCAATGCATTGGGCCGGGGCGGCGAATCCACAGGCCGTCGAGAAAGGTCACGATTGCCGCCGGCCGCCCGGCAATCGTCCCCAGCATGGCGCCGGCGCGGTTCTTCACCGGCTGCGGACAGGTGATGCCGCGCCCGGCGAGATGTTCCATCAATGCCAGGAAGAACGGCACGTCCGCCGCGGCCACCCGCTTCTCGTAGAGCGTGAGGATGAAGTTCCCGCGGCTGGTATGAACCAGGAAATTCGAGTTCTCGACGCCTTCGGCGATGCCCTTGTAGGCAAGCAGTTCCCCGACGTCATAATCCGCGAGGAACGCTGTCAGCTCTTCGGCCGAGACATCGGTATAGACAGCCATGCGCGCGTCACTCCGCCGCCTCGCTGGCACGCAGCGTCCGAGGCAGCGGGAAGAACACGTTCTCCTGCATCGCCAGCACGGTCTCGACCTCGATGGCATGGCGGTCGGCGAAAGCGCCGAGGACCTCCTCGACCAGCACTTCCGGCGCCGATGCGCCGGCGGTGACCCCCAGCGTCCTGATACCTGCGAACATGCCCCACTCGATGTCCGCCGCGCGGGCGACCAGCACCGCACGCGGGCATCCGACGCGTTCGGCGACTTCCTTGAGACGCTGCGAATTGGAGGAATTGGCCGCACCGACCACGATCATGGCGTCGACCCGCGGAGCCACCCGCTTGACCGCCTCCTGCCGGTTGGTGGTGGCGTAGCAGATGTCCTCCTTGTGCGGGCCGATGATCTGCGGAAAGCGGGCTTTGAGCACTTCGACGATCTCGTTGCAGTCATCGACCGACAGGGTGGTCTGGGTCAGATACGCGAGCCGCGACGGGTCGCGCGGTGTGAACGCCGCTGCGTCCTCGGGCGTCGCGATCAGGTGCACGGCACCGGGCGGAAGTTGGCCCAGGGTGCCGATCACCTCCGGATGCCCGGCATGGCCGACCAGCACGATCTCGCGCCCGCGCCGGTAGTGGATGTCAGCTTCGCGGTGCACCTTGGTGACGAGGGGGCAGGTGGCATCCAGCGCTAGGAAATTGCGTCGGCGGGCCTGCTCCGGCACCGACTTCGGGACACCATGGGCGGAAAAGATCACCGGCGCATCCGTGTCAGGGATTTCGTCCAGCTCCTCGACGAAAATCGCCCCCTTCGCGCGCAGACTGTCGACGACGTAACGGTTGTGCACAATTTCGTGGCGCACGTAGACCGGAGGACCATAGATCGCCAGCGCTCGTTCCACCGATTCGATGGCCCGCACCACCCCCGCGCAGAACCCGCGCGGCGAGCACAGCAGGACCTTCAGCGGCGGCTTCGCTGCGGGTTCAATGGTTTCGGTCGGGAACATCCGGGCAGCCTCGGCCGGCAGCGTTCGTACTCGACATGGCGGCCGGCGGCGGCCGTGTCAAGCCGATGCAGTGGACCATTGCTCCGCGGCCACGACCTGCCTATATTCCGGCCACTCTCTGTCATCGACGATGACTTGGAAGCTCTGCCGGCGAGGGCAGGCGGAGCGCAAAGGAGATTTTGCCGTGAACGCACCGCTGATGCCCAAAGCAACCGCCGTCTGGCTGGTGGAGAATACCGCGTTGTCGTTCGATCAGATCGCCGATTTCTGCAAGCTGCATCCCCTGGAAGTGAAGGCGGTTGCCGACGGCGACGCGGCCCAGGGAATCAAGGGTCTCGATCCGATCCAGACCGGGCAGCTCACACGCGAAGACATCGAGAGGGGCGAGAACGACCCCAACTACCGGCTCAAGCTCGCCGATCCAAAGGTGAGACTGCCGGAGCCAAAGCGGAAGAAGGGCCCGCGCTACACCCCGGTCTCGCGCCGGCAGGACCGGCCGAACGCGATCCTGTGGCTGGTCCGCAATCATCCCGAGCTCAAAGATAGCCAGCTCATGCGTCTGGTTGGCACCACCAAATCGACGATTCAGGCGATCCGGGAGCGGACCCATTGGAACGCCCCCAACCTGACCCCCCTCGATCCGGTGACGCTCGGCCTGTGCTCACAGATCGACCTCGATCTCGAAGTCATGCGCGCCGCCAAGGAAAAGCCCCCCGAACAACAGGATACGGGCGCAACGTTACTGCCGGCCGCCGTTACGACAACTGCCGAGCCGGAAGAGCCCGAGACGAAGCCGGCCGCGGACGAACTCAATGTCGAGTCCGTGCTGGCAAGCCTGAGGCGCATCGGCGGGAAGAGCGAGAGCGACGACGATCGCTGACATCGGCAGCGCAAGCGTCACGGCAATCGCCCGCGCCGATGCCGCACCCCGGCATCGCGTGGCCGGCTTTTTTCAGCTCCGCATTTGCATGACGTAACCGGCGACACCGGTCGAGTGCCGCAGATTTGAAGTTCCTGCATCAACTTGCGGCAATCTCATTCAGGAACTTCAAATCGAAAAGCGGCACTCGAATCATAGACTTGCTAGTGCCCCTTTGCTTCCGAAGTTCGTGTTGGAGGGTGCTGCAATGTATCACGAACTTCGGAAGCGGGGCACTAGTGCCGCAGATTTGAAGTTCCTGCACCACTTGCCGCAATCTCATTCAGGAATTTCAAATCGAAAGCAGCACTCGAATCATAGACTTGCTAGTGCCCCTTTGCTTCCGAAGTTCGTGTTGGAGGGTGCTGCAATGTATCACGAACTTCGGAAGCGGGGCACTAGCTCCGAACGCAGACAAGCCGCGTTCGGAAAACAGGCGAGAGACGCGGGGTCGCCGCTACTTGCGGAACAGGATGCGGTCGAGGCTGAAGCGGCCGGCCGACGTGACGAACAGCAGCAGCAGCCCGCCCATGATCATGATGTTCTTCCAGAAATGAGCTTCCTGGTTTCCGCGCTGCGCAGGGAGAACGCTCCAGAAGGCGTGCGAGCTCAAGGCCGCGACGATCATGAAGAACAGCATCACCAGGACTGTGTAGCGCGTCGCAAAGCCGAGGATCAGAAAGAGCCCTCCCAGGACCTCGGCCGGGACAGCGATGTAGGCCATCCACTCTTGTAGCCCGCGCCCCGGAAAGGACTTGGCGTATCCCGCAATGTTGAAGAGCTTGCCCCAGCCATACCAAAGGAAGACCCAGCCGATCATCACGCGACCGACCAACAGCAGGAAGTCTTGCCAAAGGACAGCGATGCGGTCTGTGTAAGACAGCAAGGCGTGCGACGATGGTGAACTGACATCGGATTGGATAGTCATGAGCGTGCCCCGGTCTATGACCCGGTTTTCGGGCCGTTATTGGGCGCATCGTCTTCCACGCGCCCATGGCAATAGTGTCATAATTCGCCTACGTGCGACCACCGAAATGTCGAAGTTTGCATAGGCAATTTTCACCACCATGTGCCGCTGCAGTGGCTAGCCAAGTTCGAACGTCGTCACGCCAAACACGCGCCGCAACTGCACGGGCCGAACCGGACCAGTATACATCCGCGCGGTCTCGAAGATGGGCGTGAGCCCACGCGCGCGGGCGAAGGCAACGGCGTCCGCATTTCGTTCCGGCACATCGAGAAAAATCTCGCCGCCGCCGCAGGCCGCGGCCAGCGCGTCGAATACCGTCTCCGCCGCGGCTCGATCATCGGCGACGAGGGGCCCAATCTTGCTGCCAATCCGGCAGGGCCGCACCACGCCCCATGCTGCGAGTTGACCGTCTCGCATCAGCGCGCGTCCGATATGACCCGGCGCCCCGATCCACGACCCCAGGAACCCCACCCGGCCGGCAGGAAAGACCGTTGCATCATCGGCGGCGAGCGTCGGCGGCGAGCGTCGGCAGCGGCACGTCGGTGAGCGTCACGATGCCGGATGCGGCATCCGGGACAACCGGACAGACGCCGCCATGGCGAATGTTGCGATAGGCAAAGCCGAAACCGGACTTCTTGTAGTTCTCCTGCTGTGCGGTGACACCGTCGAGGCCGACGGTGCGTGGCCCCGCGTGGGCGATAGTGGCATTCCAGATCCGCAAACCGAACCCGCGAAATCGTTGCCGCCGGCTCCCCGTCAAGCTCGCCGATCAGAAAGCCGTGCGGGTCGACGGTCGCGAAGCAGGCGGCGTCGGCATGGCCGGGGTTCCAGCCTTCCCGCGCCGCCCACTCAATGGCGACCGCAATCTCCTCCGGCCGCATGACGCGGATGATGAATCCATCGCCTGCGTCCGTCATCGACGAGACGGTCCCATCGCCCTAGACGACCGATTCCATGAAGCCGATCAGCCTTCGCCGCCTCTGGATTGCTTCGCCTTCGGCTCGCAATGACGGCCGAGGCTCGTCATTGCGAGGCGCGTAGCGCCGAAGCAATCCAGACCTTGTGCGGCGGGATATGATTCGAATTTCGAAAACGCTGAACTAGTCGGTCATGCCGACCGCGGTCTTCACACGCGCTACCAGCTCGGGCGACGCGGTGATGATCTTATCCACCATTGCCTGAACCTGAGCAGCGCTGCGCGGGTTGATGGCGAGCTGACGCTTCTCGGCTTCGGCAAGGAACTCCTTGTCCCTCATTAGGGCATTGAAGGCCTTGCGCAGCGCGTCGACGCGATCCTTCGGCACGCCCGGTCCGACCGCCATGGAGCGCGCGATCGGCGTGCCCGAGGTGATGAACTCAACCACGTCCTTTTTGCCGGGCGGGGTAAGTTCGAGCAGCGTCGGTACATCCGGCAATTGCGGGATGCGCTCGAGCGTGTACTGCACCAGCATATTGACCGTCTTGTCGCGGATCCACTGCGGCCGCGTGCCGTTGATATTTTCCCAGGAGGCGGCCCAGCCCTGAATTTCGCCGCGCTCCATCGCTAGATTGGTATCGTTGCCGCTGCGGTAGCCGGTGATCACCTTGAACTTCGTGCCAAGCACGGTCTTCGCCAGCATGGCCCATTGATAGGTGAGATGCGTATTGCTGAACGAGCCGACGACGAACTCCTTGGTCTTGAGGTCGTCGATGGTCTTCACACCCGCGGTGTGCCAGACGGTCATGATCTGAGCGATGGCGTCGTAGGCGCCGAGCCAGTGGAACTCGCGCGTCTTGAACCTGATGGTCTTGCCGCCAAGCATCTTCTCGGTGATCGGGATGGCGTGGGCGAGCAGAATCTTGGTGCCATCCTGCGGCGCCGGGCCGTAAATGTGACTTCCCGCGATGGCGCCGCCGGCACCCGGCATGTGTTCGACGATGATGTTCGGATTGCCGGGAATGTGCTTGCCCAAATGGGCGGCAATGGTCCGGCCGTAGAGGTCGAAGCTGCCGCCCGGTCCAGTGCCCATCAGGATCGCGACGGTGTTGCCCTTGTAGAACTCGGCGACGGTTTGAGCCGCGGCGGATGTCGCCGGCAGCGCCGTGACCGCGAGGGCTGCAAATGCGAAACGGTACGCAAGCTTGGAGTGCAGCATATTCGACCTCCCCGGTGATGCGGTGTTGTTTTCCGCAATATTTGCAGGCTTCTCGTAGCCTGGCAGCGTCCCACACCCGTCGGGCCGGTTCAAGCCGTCCGTCCGCGGCAATCGGCAGCGATTGGCCATGGCGGCGCGCAGCCAGTGTCGCTTCCAATGCGGGTTGCGATCGCACAAGCTGTCGGGCAAATGGGCAACATGATGGACCGTTCGGCCTGCTGCCGCGGCTCACACGCATGGGGCTGAGGACATGATTGGTGGCGCGCGCACGAGCGTTCTCCGCACGCGGCGACCGCACGAGCATGCGCGGGTGACCTTCGTCGAGCTGTTCTTCGACCTCGTTTTCGTGTTCGCAGTCACCCAGCTTTCGCACCTGATGCTCGACCACTTCACGCCCGCCGGCGTCGCCCAGACAGCGCTGTTGCTCTGCGCGGTCTGGTGGCTCTGGATCTACACGTGCTGGGCGACCAACTGGCTCGATCCGCAGACGACGCCGGTGCGGATCATGCTGTTCGCGCTGATGCTGGCGGGTCTTGTCCTCTCCACGTCGATCCCGCAGGCATTCGGCTCGCGCGCGCTCGCTTTCGCGGCAGCCTACGTGTTCATGCAGGTCGCGCGCAGCCTGTTCATGCTGTGGGCACTGCGGCGCCACAGCCACGGCAACTTCCGCAACTTCCAGCGCATCATCGCATGGCTGCTGATGTCGGCTGTGTTCTGGATCGCCGGCGCCTTCGCCGACGGTGAGCCGCGCTTTGCGCTATGGGCATTGGCGCTGCTGATCGAATACGCTTCGCCAGCGGTGGGATTCTGGACGCCTGGTCTCGGCCGGTCCACGACTGCTGACTGGGACGTCGAAGGTGGGCACATGGCCGAACGCTGCGGCCTGTTCATCATCATCGCGCTCGGGGAATCGATCCTGGTCGCCGGCGCGACCTTCGCCAAGATGGACTGGACGCTCCTGACGGCCGCCGCCTTCACGGCCGCGTTCGCCGGCAGCGTCGCCATGTGGTGGATCTACTTCAACATCGGCGCCGAGCGCGCCGGCCACACCTTCGCGGCCTCCGCCGATCCGGGCAGGATGGCGCGGCTGGCCTACACCTACGTTCACCTCTTGATCGTCGCCGGGATCGTCGTCACGGCGGTGGGCGACGAGCTGGTGCTTGCGCATCCGGTCGGGCACAGCGAGCTGAAGACCGCGATCGCAGCCATTGGCGGGCCTGTGCTGTTCCTGTTGGGGAACATCCTGTTCAAGCGATTCGGCACTGGTCGCCCTGCGCTCTCCCATTGGATCGGGCTCGCGCTCCTGACGTTGCTCGCCGCCGCAACGCCGGTGTTGTCGCCGCTCGCGCTCGGCGCGACGGGTACGGCGGTACTGGTGATCGTCGCCGTCTGGGAGACGCGGTCGTTCCGCAGCGGCCCGGCGCAGGTTCTCGGGCACTGAAACCTTCAGTCCGCTGAGACCAATCACCGCAGGCCGCCCGCGCCAACGCCGCTGCCTGCCTCCCGCGTGCCCTAGCAACACGCGGCCAAATCGAGCATGATCGCGCTCAACGGTCGGGGTGATCAGACCAAGGGAGGATCCGATGCTAACCCTCAATCGCCGCAGTCTGGCCGCGGGACTGGTGGCCGGGCTCGTACTGGCTCCGGCCGCTGCTGCTCTCGCGCAGACCAAGCGCGTCACGATCGGGACCAACCCGGCCGGCAGCATCTATTACGCGCTCGGCGGGGGACTGGCCAAGGTCTTCACCGAGAAGATGGATGTGCAGGCGATCGTCCAGCCCTATGCCGGCTCCTCGGTCTATTTGCCGTTGGTCAACAACGGCGAAGTCACCACCGGTCTGTCCTCGACGCTGGACTCCGGCGCCGCCTACAATGGCGCGGACGGCCGCAAGCCGATGAAGGACATGCGCTCGCTGGTGCGCATCTTCTCGCTGCCCTACACGTTCATGGTCCGAGCCGATTCCGAGCTGAAGACCGTCGCGGACCTCAAGGGCAAGAAAGTGGTCATGGTCTTCAAGGCGCTGCGGGGCCTGCAGCCGATGAACGAGGCGATGATCCTCGCCGGCGGCCTGAAGCTGAGCGAGATCACGCCAATCACGGTGGCCGGTCTCAAGCAGGGTCTGGATGCCGTCGCAGACAAGACGGCGGACGCGACGGCCATCGCGGCCGGCATCGCGATGGTGAAGGAGGTGCATGCCTCCATTCCCGGCGGTATCCGCTACCTGAACATCACCGGTTCCAATGCCAGCGACGACTTCATGGAAAAGACGCTGGCCGGTTCCGCCCTCATGGAGCTGAAGCCAAATCCGCGCATGCCTGAGGTCACGGAGCCCATCAACATCGGCACCTATCACGTCTACCTGATTGCAGGGGCAAAGCTCTCGAATGCCGATGCCGAAAAGATGACCAACGTACTCATCGACAACTGGCCCGCCCTGCAGAAGGACTACCCGGCGCTCCGTGCCGCCAAGCTCGATGACCTGTCGCTGCCGGCCAACGTGCTGCCCTATCATCCAGGGGCGGTTGCTGCGTTCAAGGCCAGGAACATGTGGTTGCAGAAAAACAACATGGCCGAGGCGAAGTTCAAGTGATTCCGGCGGTCGCAATCTCTGACCTGTCGTGCCCCGCGAATGCGGGGCACCCAGTATTCCGCGACGGTGCAATGGAAAGTCGGTGCCCGCTCCGGTCGGACCGTGATTACTGGATTGCCCGCATTCACGGGCAGTGACGGCAGGTTGCATCTCGGGGGACACGGATGCCCGTCGTGGACTGGCTCAAGCGCGGCCTTCTCGCCGCAATCACGATCCTGAGCGTGTTGTGGGTGTTTGACGTGCCGCTGAAGCTCGGCTTCGGCGGCATTATCCAGGAGCAATTCTATCTCCTGATCACCGGCCTCGTCACCGGAGCCAGCCTGCTCCACGTGCCGCTGCGCCGACAAGTCACTTGGATCGATGTCGCGCTTGCGCTCGCGGCGGTCGCCTGCTGGGGCTGGGCAGCGTGGAATGTGGACGAGTGGCTAATCGAATCCACCGAGCGCGGACCGGAACGCTGGCTGCCGGGCCTGCTCGGCATCTTGCTGCTGATGCTTGCCCTCTACAAGAACGTCGGTCTGGCCATTGCCGTGACCATTGGTGCGATCGGCGTCTACGGCTTCGTCGGCCACTGGTTCCCCGGAATATTCGAGGGCCAGTACACCGAGCCGCGGCGCCTGATCATGTATCTCTACGCCGATTCCAATGGCGTGCCGGGCCTGGTGTTCGGGGTCGCGGTGACGCTGGTTCTTTGCTTCATCGCATTCTCGAAGGCGCTCTCGGCCGCAGGCGCCGGGAGCTTCTTCGACCGGTTGGCGATGTCGCTGCTTGGCAATCATCGCGGCGGGCCCGCAAAGGTTGCGGTCCTGTCGTCGGGCCTGTTTGGCATGATCAGCGGCTCGGCGGTCGCCAACGTGACGTCGAGTGGCATCATCACGATCCCGCTGATGATCCGATCCGGCTTCAAGCCGGCGATGGCCGCCGGGATCGAGGCCAACGCCTCCCATGCTGGCCAGATCACGCCTCCGGTGATGGGCGCCACGGCGTTCCTGATCGCCGAGTTCCTGCAGATCCCCTATCGCGACGTCGTGTTCGCCGCGGCATTCCCCGCCTTCATCTTCTATGCGGCCCTGTTCATTCAGATCGATGCCCATGCGGCCCGTTACGGGTTGGTCGGGCTGCCGCGGTCCGAGTTGCCGCGCCTCGGACGCGCGCTGGCCGAAGGGTGGGTTTTCATCATTCCGATCGCGGTGCTGATCTACTTCATGTTTTGGGAAGGCACCAAAGTCGAGAAGGCGGCGATCTACGCGACCGTTCTGATGATCGTGCTGGGCGGCCTGATGCGGCGCGACTTCAGATGGGGCGGGCTGTTGGAGGCGATCACGGTCGGCGTCGGTCAGGAGATGATCCCGATTCTGCTGGTCAGCGCGGCGGCCGGCATCGTGATCGGGGTTCTCAACATCTCCGGACTTGCCTTTACCATCACGCTGCTGCTCACGACGGTCGCGGAGCACGCCGGCATCTTGGCCATGCTGCTCATGACAGCAGCGATCGCGCTGGTGCTCGGCATGGGGCTGCCGACGACGGCGGTCTACGTGCTGTTGTCGGTGGTGCTGGCGCCGGCGCTGGTAAAGATGGGGATCGCGCCACTCGCAGCGCACATGTTCATCTTCTATCTCGGAATGATGTCGTTCCTGACACCGCCGGTCGCGATGTCGTCCTACACGGCGGCGGCGATCGCGAATGCAGACCTGTGGGAAACATCGGTCGACGCGATCCGCACCGGCGCGTCGGGTTATCTGCTGCCGTTCATCTTTGCGCTCAATCCCGCCCTGATCCTGGTGGGCTCACCGCTGGAAGTCCTATTTGCCGTTATGACGGTGCTGCTGTCGGCCGCATTCCTGTCCTGGGCAGCGGAATCCTCACTCGGCGCCATTCCGCTCACGACGCCCGAACGTATCGTTAGCCTCATCTTTGCCTTCAGCACCGGCAGCTCGACGCTCGTCTTCGGTTCGGGGTCGCTGGCAAATCTCGCCGTGCTGATTGCCGGCGGGCTCATCATTGCAGCATTTTGTAAGCTGTCGTCGGGCCGTATGCGGGTGGCCGTTCAGACCTGACCCGTCTGCATCGGCGGCGGTCGCGGCGTGCCGGGGAACGCGAATTGCCGCCAAGACCATCGGCGTATCGCGCTCATTCCGCCGCGGGCCATTTGTTCGCTATTCGGTCACTTGCGGTTTCTGCCCACCTTGCATCAAGCAGCACGGCAGGCAGCGGGATTCAAGTGCTTGGACTTCAAACCAATTTGTCTCTATCATCGCCGTCAAATGACGATGGGTAAACAACATCGCCCACGCTTCGATCAACATCAGGGAGGAATCACAGTGTTGCAGAGAACGATGTTGTCGGTCTTGGCCGCAGGCGTAGTGATCGCCTTCGGTGCCGCATCGGCGTCGGCTCAAAAGCAGACGCTCAAGATGGCGTACTGGGCCGGGCCCAGCCACCACATGGTCAAGACCCAGGAGGCCTGGATCAAGACGATCGAGGCCGCCTCCGGCGGCAATCTGACCATCGAGGTCGACAAGGCGCCGCTCGCCAAGCCGGACGGTCAGTATGACCTCGTGAAGAACGGCGTGCGCGACATGGTCTGGCATGTTCCCGCTTATACCCGTGGGCGTTTCGAAATGCTGCAGGCCGGCGAAATCCCGTTCCTATGTCCGAACGCCACCGTCTGCGCCCCCGCACTGTGGAAGTGGTATGCCAAGCACAAGTTGGCCGACAAGGAATTCACCGACACCAAGCTCTTGACCGTGTTTATGCACGGTCCTGGCGGCATCCACACCCTCAAGCCGGCGACGACGCTTGAGCAGATCAAGGGCATCAAGATCCGCGCCGGCGGCGCGGGCGTCCCGATCGGCAAGGCGCTCGGCATGTCGGTCGTTTCCATGACCGCGACCGAGGCGCATGAAGCGCTCTCGCGCGGGACCGTCGACGGCGTGCTATTCCCGTGGGAAGCGATGGACAGCTTCCGTCTTACCGAGTTGACCAAAGCCCACCTGGAAGTTCCGGGCGGGATGTACACGGCCACCTTCATCATCAACATCAACCCGAGGTCCTTCGACCGGCTGACCGACAGCAACAAGGCCGCGCTGATGAAGGCGAGCGGCGAGGCCGGCTCCGCGCTGTTCGGCAAGCACTGGGACGCCGCGGACGACAAGGCGCGCGACAACGCCAAGAAGCTGGGTCACTCGATCCAGACCCTCGCACCGGCGGAACTCGATCGCTGGCGGCCCATGCTGCAGTTCGTGGAAGACGAATGGGTCAAGAAGGCCAATTCGCGGGGGCTGAACGGCAAGATGCTGCTCGACGATCTGCGGGCGATGATCAAGGCTTCGTCGAGCTGACGCGGTCATGACTGACGCGATGGCTGGCCTGACGGGCCGGTTGAACGGGTGGGCCACCTTATGGCTCGCTCGAATCGCGGCATTCGTTCTCGCGGCGCTTGCCGTGGTCACGTTCTGCGACGTGGTCGGGCGTTATTTTTTCAATTCTCCGTTCACGTTTACGGTCGAGGTGACCGAACTTTCGATGGGTCTGATCGTCTATTTCGGCATCGGTCTGACCACCCACCGAAACGAGCACATCAGTGTCGACTTCGTGACGCTGCGGCTGTCGCAGCGACAGCAGGCGTGGCTGGCGGTGGTCACGAACCTTCTGGCGCTCGGATTTCTATGCGTCATGGTCTGGCAGGTGTGGCTGCGCGCCGAGGTTCTGCTGACCAAGGGAGACGTCACCCAGATTTGGGGGATTCCGATCTGGCCGGTCGCATTCGGGATGGCGGTGGGCAGCGTCTTTCTGCTCACCGGCGTATTCTTGCAGATGGTCGGCGCCGCTAGGCGCCTGATGGGCCAGGACCAACCGCCGCCGTCTCCGTCCGTTTCGCGGCCGTACACCGATTAAGCCAAGGCAGGAACGGCATCGCCGGATATGGATCCTACCGTTCTCACAATCCTGCTCTTCGTCGTCCTGTTCCTGCTGCTCGCGGCCGGGATGCCGATCGGTTTTGCCATGGGCCTGTCGGCCTTCCTCGGCACGCTGCTGCTGCTCGACGCCAACGCGGCATTGGCGCTGCTCGGGCAGACCGCGTACGAAACCGGACTGACCTACAATCTCTCGGTCGTGCCGATGTTCGTGCTGATGGGCTACATCGCGGGCGGCGCGGGCCTGAGCGAATCGCTCTATCGCGCCTGCAACACCTGGCTCGGCCATCGCCGCGGCGGGCTTGCGCTCGCGACCATCGGCGGCTGCGGCGCGTTCGCGGCCATCTGTGGCTCTAGCCTCGCCACCGCGGCGACCATGGCGCAGATCGCGCTGCCGGAAATGCGCCGCTACAAGTACGACGACCGGCTTGCCACGGGCGCGGTCGCAGCAGGCGGCACCATCGGCATCCTGATCCCGCCGAGCGTGTTGATGGTGATCTATGGCCTTTTGACCGAGACCAGCATTTCGAAATTGTTCCTGGCCGGCATCGTGCCGGGAGCCCTGACCGTGCTGTTCTTCATGGCCACGATCGCGATCATGACCCGGATCGACCCGAAGCTTGGTCCGCCTGCCGAGCGTGCCCCGATGCGTGCCAAGATCGATGCACTAGGCAGCGTATGGGGCACCTTGCTGCTGTTCCTGCTGGTGATCGGCGGCCTCTACATCGGGATATTTTCGCCAACCGAGGCCGCCAGCATCGGTGCCATCGGCGCGCTCGTGCTCGGCATCATCAATCGGAGGTTCAGCCGTGCGCTGCTGACCAATTCGCTGCTGGATACGGTGAAGACGACGGCGATGATCTTCACCATCCTGATCGGCGCCATCCTGATGAACAACTTCCTGATCCTCGCTTCGGTGCCGAACCTGATCAGCGACTGGTTTACCGGGCTGCCGCTCGGAAAGCACGCCATCCTGATGGTCATTCTGGCCATGTATTTCGTGCTGGGATGCCTGCTCGATTCGCTGGCGATGGTGCTGCTGACCATCCCCATCGTCTTTCCGATCATCAACGTCCTGGGATTCGACCCCGTCTGGTTCGGCATCATCGTGGTGATGGTGGTCGAGCTCGGCCTGATCACGCCGCCGATCGGCATGAACGTTTTCGTCATCAAGGGCATCGCCCGCGATGTGCCGTTGGAGACCATCTTTCGCGGCGTCATGCCCTTCGTCGTCGCCCAGGTCATCCTGATCCTGCTGCTCGTGGCATTCCCCGGGATCGCGCTCTGGCTGCCTTCCACCATGTCGCGCTGAGTCCTTGGCCGCGACTCAGTTGCCCTTTTCCAGCGCTGCAAGAATGGCATCCCCCATCGCCGCGGTCGTGCCCGACGGAGTGCCGGCGCCGGCGATGTCCGCCGTCCGAGCGCCGGCCGCAATGGCGCGCTCCACCGCCTGCTCCAGCCGTGCGGCGTCCTGCGGCAGGCCGAGCGAGTGGCGCAGACATAGCGCGAAGCTCAAGATCGCGCCGACGGGATTGGCGATGCCCTTGCCGGCGATGTCGGGGGCGCTGCCGTGGATCGGTTCGTACAGCGCCTGGCGTCTGCCGTCGGCACGCAGCGGCCCGAGCGACGCCGACGGCAGCATGCCGAGCGAGCCGGCGACCATGGCGGCGCAGTCGGACAGGATGTCGCCGAACAGGTTTTCGGTGAGCACGACGTCGAACTGCGCCGGGCTGCGCACCAGTTGCATCGCGCAATTGTCGACGTACATGTGGCTCAGCTCGACGTCCGGATACTCGGCATCGCGCAACGCCTGCACGGTCCGCCGCCATAGGCCGCTGGTCTCGGGGAGCACATTGGCCTTGTCGACCGAGCACACCCGCCCCGACCGCACGCGGGCAAGCGCGAACGCCGAGCGGGCAATGCGCTCGATCTGAGCGGTCGTGTAGACACAGGTGTTGAAGGAGCGCTCGGTGCCGTCGGTTAGCTGCTCCACGCCGCGCGGCTCGCCGAAATAGATACCCCCGGTCAGTTCGCGCACGATCACCATGTCGCAGCCTTTGATCACCTCCGGGCGTAGGCTGGAGGTGGCGGCGAGCGCCTCGATGGTGCGGACCGGGCGCAGATTGTCGAACAGGTCGAGCTCCCTGCGCATGCGTAGGAGCTGATCGACCTTGCGCGCCTCGGCAGGAAGCGATTCGTATTCCGGCGAGCCGATGGCGCCGAACAGGATGGCGTCGGCGCCCAGAATCTCGTTCCAGGTTTCGTTGCGCATCAGCGTGCCGTGCGCGTGCCACGCCGACATGCCGAACAGTTCCTCGCGCAGATCGATGGCGACGCCGCGCTCGGCGATGAACCATTCGACGATCCGCCGCACCTGCGCCAGAACTTCGGGACCGATGCCGTCGCCGGCGAGAATCAGGACACGCGCCACGTTCTCCGTTTCCTCCTGCCGGTAGATCCACGGCCGTTCGCCGCGATCCTTTTGCTGGAACGCGCGGATATCGGAATCCAGCTTCAGCGTCATGCCGATCTGGTCGAGCCCCTCCATCAGCCCTTGCCGGCGCTCCGGCTCGATGTCGAAGGCAACGGTCGCGCCGGAGGGAGCGGTGATGTGCTGCGCCTCGAGATCGACGGTCATCTCCGGGGTATCCGCTTGCCCGATATCGTCCGCAAGGCGCTCCACCTCAGGCACCGGCAGGCGGATCGCCAACACCCCGTTCTGGACGCAGTTGTTGAAGAAGATGTCGCCGAAGCTCGGCGCCACGACGCAGCGAATGCCCAGTCCCTGCAACGCCCACACGGCGTGCTCGCGCGACGACCCGCAACCGAAATTGTCACCGGCAACCAGTATCCGGGCGTGCCGGAAGCGCGGCTGATTGAGTGGAAAATCGGGATTCTCGCTGCCGTCGGGACGATAACGCCAGGGCTCGAAACAGTAACGTCCAAGTTCGTCTCGCTGCTTCCCGATCAGACGGTGCATCGGGATGACGACGTCGGTATCGACGTTGTTGCGCATGAGCGGCGCCGCAACGCCGGTCAGTCGGATGAATTTTTCCATTGCGTTACACGCCGAGCTTGCGGCTGTCGGCGATGGTGCCGCTCACCGCCGCAGCCACCGCCGTCGCGGGACTGCCGAGATGGGTGCGGGCGCCCGGACCCTGCCGGCCGACGAAATTGCGGTTGGTGGTCGATACCGACCGCTGCCCCGGCGCGACGACGTCACCATTGGCGCCGACGCACATGGAGCACCCGGGCTCGCGCCACTCGAATCCTGCGGCGGTGAACACACGATGCAGGCCCTCGCGCTCGGCGGCGCGCTTGACCGCTTCCGAGCCCGGCACCGCCCAGGCGCGGACACCGGCGGCAACCTTGCGGCCCGCGAGCAGCTTCGCGGCTTCGCGCAGATCGGACAGGCGTCCGTTGGTGCACGAGCCGATGAATACCCAGTCGACCGGAATGCCCTCGATCGGCACATCGGGCGCAAGCCCCATGTAGTCGAGCGCGGCGTGCATGCTCCGGCGCCGCTCGGCATCAGGCTCGCGCGATGGATCGGGCACACGGCCGTCGACCGAGATCACGTCCTGCGGACTCGTTCCCCAGGTGATCTGCGGCGAAATATCGTCGACGCGGATCATGTGCTCGATGTCGAATGCAGCATCGTCGTCGGTCAGCAAGGTGCGCCAATGCGCGACCGCGCGGCCGAACAGCGCAGCCTTGGGGACGTAGCGCCGGCCAGACAGGTAGGCGTAGGTGGTGTCGTCCGGCGCGATCATGCCGATCTTAGCGCCGAGCTCGATCGACAGATTGCAGACGGTGAGGCGCTCCTCGACCGTCATCGCGCGCACGAAGCTGCCGGCATACTCCACGGCGTGTCCGCGCCCGGCGGCGGTGCCGATCTTGCCGATGGTGGCGAGGATCACGTCCTTGGCGCTCAGCGCGCCGCGGCACCGGCCTTCGAGGTTGATCCGCATGGTCTTCGGCTTCTTCTGCCGCAGCGTCTGCGTCGCCAGAACATGCTCGACCTCGCTGGCGCCGATGCCGAAGGCGAGCGCGCCCAGACCGCCGTGCGTGCAGGTGTGGCTGTCCGGGCAGACCAGCGTCATGCCCGGCAGGGTGAGCCCGAGGTCGGGTGCCGCGACGTGCAAGATCCCCTGCCCTTCGTCACCGATGTCGAACATGCGGACACCGGCGGCATAGGCGCCGCGCCGCATCGCGCGCAACAGCTTCCCGCCCGCCGGATTGGTATCGGTCTGCCGGCCCGGCGCGGTCGCGATCGCATGATCGGGCATGGCGAAGGTCAGGCCGGGGTCGTGGACGCCGTAGCCGCGCTTCGCCAGATTACCGAACCCAGGGCCCGCCTCGAGATCATGCAGCAGGTGCCGGTCGATATGCAGCAGGCTCACGCCGCCGGCGAGTTCGGCGATCACGTGCTGCGACCAGATTTTTTCGAACAGGGTGCGGGGTGTCGTCATGATCACAGCACCTTAGTACATATAGTGACCGCCGTTGACATGGACGACCTGGCCGGAGACGAAGCCGCCGGCGTCGCTCGCGAGGAACAGGCAGGTGCCGGCCACTTCGTCCACATGGCCGAACCGCCCGAGCGGAATCTCCTTTTCGAGCCGTTCGCGCGTCTGGTGCGGATACTGCGACCAGTCCCGCTCGGTGTCGATCGAGCCGGGCGACACGGTATTGGCGGTGATGCCATCCGCACCAAACTCGCGCCCGAGCGCCTTGGCAAAGCCGTGCAGCCCGGCCTTGGCGGCGATGTTGTGCGCGCGATGCGTCACCTGGCTCCAGAAGCCGTCGTAGCCGGAAATGACGATGAAGCGGCCCCAGCGCTTCGCCTGCATGAAGGGAATCGCATAGCGCGCCAGGAAGAACGACGCCGACAGGTTGGTGCGGATCACATTATCCCAGTCCTCGACGGTGATATCGAAGAACGACTGGTAGCGGCGGATGCCGACATTGGAGACGACAATGTCGACCGAGCCGAACGTCTCGGCGACGCGGCGCACCAGCGCTTCCACCTCTTGGTGGCGCGAGACGTCCGCCATGATGCCGATCGCGTCACCGCCGCGGTCACGGATGCGCTCCACCACCGCATCCACAGCGTTGCGGTCCCGCTGCCCGTTGACGACCACCCTGGCACCGGCCAGCGCGTAAGCCTCCGCCACCGCGCGCCCGATGTTCCGTCCCGAGCCGGTGACGATTGCGACCTTGCCGTCGAGGCGGAATTTATCGGTCGTCAGCATCGCCGCCTCAATACGACCGCGGCATGCCGAGCACGTGCTGGCCGAGATAGGCGAGGATCAGGTTGGTGGAGATCGGCGCGATGCGCTGCAGCCGGCAGTCGCGCCACTTGCGCTCGATGTCGAACTCGCGCGCCGCCGCAAAGCCGCCAAACGTCTGCATCGCCGCCTCCGCGGCATTCCACGCCGCCTCGGACGACAACAGCTTCGCCGTGTTGGCCTCCTCGCCGCAGGGCCGGCCGGCATCGAACAGCGCCGCCGCCGCCCGCACCATCAGGTCGGCGGCACGCCATTCCGCATAGGCCCTCGCGATCGGAAACTGAATGCCCTGGTTCTGTCCGATCGGCCGGCCGAACACGACGCGCTCAGTGGCGTACCTGGACGCGCGCTCGATGAAGTAGCGCGCGTCGCCGAGCGATTCGGCCGAGGTGAGAATGCGCTCGGCATTCATGCCGTCGAGGATATAGCGGAAGCCCTGGTCGGGCTCACCGATCAGGTTCTCGACCGGAACCCGCAGGTTGTCGAAGAACACCTCGTTGGTCTGGTGGTTCACCATGGTCTCGATGCGGCGCATGGTCAGGCCTTTGCCGACGGCATCCTGCATGTCGACCAGCAGCACTGAGAGGCCTTCGCTGCGTCGCTTGGCCTGATCGGCCGGCGTGGTGCGCACCAGCAACATCATCAGGTCGGACTTGTGGGCGCGCGAGGTCCACAGCTTCTGTCCGTTGACCACGTAGTGGTCGCCGTCGCGCACGGCACGGGTCTTAAGCTGGGTCGTGTCGGAGCCCGTGGTCGGCTCGGTGACGCCGAAGGCCTGGAAGCGGATTTTCCCGGTGGCGATGCCCGGTAGGTAGCGCAGTTTCTGTGCCTCGCTGCCGTGGCGCAGCATCGTCCCCATCATGTACATCTGCGCATGACAGGCGGCGGCGCTGCATCCGGTCGCATGGATTTCTTCCAAAATCACGGCGCCGGCGCGGATCGGCAGCCCGGAACCGCCGTATTCTTCCGGAATCAGCGCTCCGAGATAGCCGGCAGCGCCGAGGGCGGCGACGAACTCCTCGGCGTATTCGTCGCGCGCTTCGAGGTCGCGCCAATACTTGCCGGGAAAATTCTTGCAGACCGCGCGTACGCCTTCGCGGATGTCGGCGAAATCGTTGCCGAGCGGCATCGAGGGCAACCCGTCCGAAAGTGATGTCGCGGCTGCGAGGCTGGTCATGGGCTCACGCCTCACCTTCCCTTGAATTGCGGCTTGCGCTTCTCGTTGAAGGCGCGCACGCCCTCGTGGCGGTCCTCGGTCGAGATCATGCGCTCGTAAGCCTGCACCTCGATCATCAAGCCGCTGGTGAGGTCGGTCTGCAAGCCCTGATGCATCGCCTTCTTGGCCTGCCGCACCGCGATCGGTGCGTTGCCGGCGATCGTGCGGGCCATCTCCAAAGTCCGCGGCATCAGCTCGGCCGGCTCGTACACCGCATTGACCATGCCCCATTCGTACGCTTGCTGGGCGGTGAACGGCTTGCCCGACAGAACCAGTTCCTTGGCACGCCGCTCGCCGACCGCACGCGGCAGGTTTTGCGTGCCACCCGCCCCCGGCATAATCCCGCGCATCACCTCGGGCTGCGCGAACACCGCCGTACTCGACGCGTAAATGAAATCGCAGCACAGCGCGATTTCGCAGCCACCGCCGGCCGCAACGCCATTGACGGCGGCGATCACCGGCACCGAGCAATTGATGATCGAATAGGCGCCTTCCTCGATGATGGCATGTTGGAGACGCCACGCCTCGTCGGTCATGCCGTCGCGTTCTTTCAGGTCGCCGCCGGCTGAGAACGCCTTGTCGCCGGCGCCGGTGACGACGATGCAGCGCAGGTCGCCGGGCGTGAAGGCGAGCGGGCCGAACAGTTCGCGCAAATCCTCGCAGGTCGCGGTGTTGATAGCGTTGCGCACCTCCGGCCGATTGAACGTCACGACCCAGAGCCCCCGCTCGGGCTCCTCGACCTTCAGCGTGCGCAATGTGCTTGGCGGCTTCATGTCGCCACCTTTTCTTCAGCCATGAGGCCGAGCACGCGGTCGGTCTGCGCCCCGAGCACTGGCGGCAAGCTCCGCAACGGCGGACGCACGCCGTCGAACTGCAGCGGCACGCCGACCAGCGGAGGATGATCGCCCGCCGCCTCCTGCACCATGTCGACGGCCACCGTCTGCGGATGGGTAACGACCTCATCGATGGTGAGCAGCGGCGCCGACGGCACACCGGCGGCTTCGAGCTTGGCGTGCCACGCGTTGCGGGCATCGGTGGCGATGACCTCGGCAATCAGGCGGTTGCAGCGTTCGCGGTTCTTCACGCGGTCCGGATTGGCCCGGAAGTCCGGGTCGTCCAGCCATTCCGGATGGCCGAGCGCACGCGCGAAATGCCGCCACAGCTTGTCGTTGCCGGCGGCGATGACGATCCAGCCGTCGCTTGCCCGATAGGCCTTGGATGGAACGTTGCCGATGTTCTCCGTGCCGAGCGGCTGCGGCACCTTTTTGGAGACCAGGTAGGTCGCAATATGCAGCCCGCACCAGCCAACCGCGGTCTCGAACAGCGAGGTGCCGACCTCGCAGCCCTCGCCGGTCAGGTGCCGCCGGTTCAAGGCGGCGAGAATGCCGATGACGGCCCACATGCCCGCGGCCTCGTCGACGATCGACGGGCCGACCCGCACCGGCTCCTGATCCGGATGGCCGGTGATGCTCATGATGCCGCCGCACGCCTGCATCAGCGGATCGTACCCGGGTTTCTCGCACAGCGGACCCGTTGCGCCATACGCGGACAGATTGCAGTAGATCAGCGACGGCTTGTCCGCGCGCAGGGTCTTGGCATCGAGGCCGCAGCTTTCGACCACGCCGGGCCGCATGTTCTGCAACACCACGTCGGCGCGATCGAGGATGAGGCGGTGCAACGAATCCCGCTGCGGCGCGTCCTTGAGATCGACGGCAGCCGACTGCTTGTTGCGATTGACGGCCTGGAACGCCGGCGCCGAACCGTCGATGAACGGCGGGCCCCAGGAGCGCGCATCGTCGCCGGTGCCGGGGCGTTCGATCTTGAGCACCTCGGCCCCGAGGTCGGCCAGCACGTGCCCGCCGAACGGCGCCGCGATGCTGGTGCCGAGCTCGACGACGAACAGGCCGGAGAGCGGAAGCGCTGAACTGGCTTTGTTCACGATCGCGCACCTTGAGTATCGATGTCGGCGACCGACGCCAGGTGGTCGACCTCTTGCAGGACATCGAACAGCCGCCTCGCATCGATCGGCGCTCCGTCGATGCAATCGGCGAACTTGCCCCACAGCGCTTCGGCGTCGACCGGGTTCTTGAAGTGGCCGCGCGGGTAATACACCGGCTCCGAGGCCACCGCGCGGTTGTCGCGCAACGTGATGCGCACTCGGTCGAACGGAGAATGCAACGGCTCATCGACGCTTCGCTCCGTCAGCGGCGTGACGGCGACCTTGGGCATGAACGCCTGCACGTCTCGACGAAGAACGAATTCGTTGGTCAACTCACGCATGCCGCAACGGCCGGCGATGGCCGCGGCCGCCATCGCGAACTCCGCGCTGAACTTCGCGTCGAGCGCCGACTGCGGCCGATGATTGCGCAAGATCGCCGCCGACGCCTCCCCCATCTCCACGTTGACGCCCGCAATGCCGTCAGCCCGCAGGGCGTCGCGTTGAACGACATCGATCATGGCATCAACGATGCGATGCGCACCGTAACAGATCGGATAGAGCTTGATGTTGACGCCGTGCTGCAGGATGCGCCACTCGCGCCCGAACGCCGCCGGGTTCTCCGTGTCGACGGCACGATTGGGCGAAATGGCGCGGAGAAATCCGAGGTCATGCTCGAACGCGTCGTGGGAGGCGGTGAAGCCGGCTTCAGCGAGCCGCGTCGCCTGCAATCCGGATTGGGCCGCGCGGCCGACCTGGAACGGCTTGGTCATGGTACCGAAATTGGCGACGATCCCACCCGCGAGCGATGCCGAAATTCCGGCCGCGGTCGCCGCCCTGTCGGCATCGAGACCGCGGATCACAGCAGAGGCGGAGGCGGCGGCAACCGTCCCGAACACCGCGGTCGGATGCCAGCCCTTGAGATGATGCTGGTCCTTGTCGCGGCCGATCAGCTCGGCCCAGACCTCGTAGCCGGCGATATAAGCCCGGGCCATGGTCTGCCCGGACGCCCCCCCAGACTCCACGGACTCGGCGAGGATCGCCGGCACCAGCACCGCGCTGGGGTGACCGCTCAAACCGGTGTCGTCGTAATCGATGGCGTGGGCCGCTGTGCCGTAGACGAGCGCCGCCGCGGGCGCGTCAACGAGGTCGAGCAGCACCCGGTCGCTGCAAACCTTCGCCCCGACGCTGGCCGCGACGATGCGGCTCACCGGTTCGTCCCGCCCGGCGACCATCACGGCCACGCAATCGGTGAACCCGGCGCGCACCGGCGCCAGCGCCTCCGGCGGCAGCGCGCACCGCTGCATGTCCGCCAGGAACGTTCCGATCTCCGCGGTCAGACCCATTGCCGCCTCCGTTGAACCCTCTCGACTATCATCCCGGCCGAGCACCGCAGGCAAGTTTACGTAGCCTGCGTAGACTCTCCTCAATCGACCTTCATGCGCGGCGCGGCCTTGTCGTGGCGCTCGTTTGCCTTGCCGGCCTTCATCACCATCCCGGGCAGCGGGCGGCCCACCGCCTCCTGGGTGAAGGCGGCGACGCGCAGCAGGGCGTCGAGATCGACACCAGTCCCAATTCCCATCTCGTGGGCCATGTGAACGAAATCCTCGGTGCAGATGTTGCCGACCGCGCGCGGCGCGAACGGGCAGCCGCCGAGCCCGCCGATCGAGCTCTCGAAATCGACCACGCCGAGCTCGAGCCCGGCCAGCGCGTTGGCGAGCCCGAGGCCGCGCGTGTTGTGCAGGTGCAAGCCGATCGGCTGGTTCGGCCAGCGCGCGCGCAGGCTCTCGATCGTGCGCGTGATCGAGGCCGGATTGGCCATGCCGGTGGTGTCGGCGAGGTAGATCACTGGCGCACCGAAGCCGGCCAGTTGCGCGAACAGCCGATGCACCTGCTCGATCGGCACCGGCCCTTCGTAGGGGCAGCCGAACGCCGTCGCGATTCCGCCGACGATACGGCTCCTGGTACCCTTGGCGACCGCCGCGATCTCGCCGAGCGCGCGCATGCCCTGCTCGGTGGTCATGCGCACGTTCAGCTCGTTGAATGAGTCGCTCACCGCGATGCCGGTCTTGATGTCGTCGACGCTGGCCGCCACGGCACGCTCGGCGCCGCGGGCGTTCATCACCAGCCCGGCGTAGCGCACGCCGGGGCGGCGCATGATGCCGGCGAATACGGCCTCCGCATCGGCCATCTGCGGCACCACCTTGGGATGCACGAAGGCGGAGACCTCGATGCGGGTGAGGCCGGTCGCCGACAGACGGTCGATCAGCGCGATCTTCTGCTCGGCCGGCAACAGCCGCCGCTCGATCTGCAACCCGTCGCGCGGGCCGACCTCGCTGATGGTGATCTTCTGTGGTCGCATCTGCTTGCGCGGGCCTCCCAAGATTGGCCGCAGTGTGGCTTGGGCCTTGCCGCCCTGGCAAGAGCAACTGCTGCCGCGCCGACCTCCCATGGCTTCTTTTCGTCGCGTGGTATCGTTATGATGCCGGATCAGCCGCGCGCCGACGCGGCGCCGAGATCGCGAGGAACGCCCATGCCGATCGCCAATGTCCGGGGAGTGACCATCAATTACGAGATCGTCGGCAATCACGGGCCGTGGGCGGTGATGATCACCGGCGGCCGGCGCGCCTACACCGAGTTCGTTCCCCTCGCGCACAAAATCGCCGTGGCCGGCTTCCGCGTCCTCCTGCACGACCGGCGCAACACCGGCGCCTCCGACATCGTGATGGATTCCGACGAGGTCGAGGAGGCGACCTGGGCGAACGATCTCGCCGCGCTGCTGAAGCAGCTCAACGCGTCGCCTGCCTTCATCGGCGGCTCCTCCTCGGGCGCGCGCACCGCGATCCTGTTCGCGCTGCGCCATCCGCAAGCCGTGCGGGCGCTGCTGCTGTTGCGCGTCACCGGGGGGGCTTTCGCGGCCGGCCGGCTGCCGGAGAACTACTACGACCAGTTCATCCGCGCCGCCGAGCAGGGCGGCATGGCGGCCGTTTGCGCGACCGAGCAGTACGCCGAGCGGATCTCCGCCAATCCGAAGAACCGCGAGCGGCTGATGGGCATGGATGCCAAACGCTACGTCGCCATCATGCGGCGCTGGCGGGAATTGTTCGTCGCCGGCGCGCACCACCCGGTGCTGGGCGTGAGCGAAGCGGAGCTCAATTCGATCAAGGTGCCGACCGTGATCATCCCCGGCAACGACCAGACCCATGCCTCGGCGAGCGGCTTAGCCGCGCACCGGCTGATTCCCGGCAGCGTGCTGCACCAGCTGCCGATCACCGACCAGGAGGTTCCGCTCATCCCGTTTCCGGACTGGGCGGAGCACGAGCCGGAGATCGCGCGGGTGTTCGTCGACTTCATGCGCGGGGTCGAGAAGAAGGCCGCGTGAGGGAAGGCGTGTGAACGCGGCTGAGGCTTGCTCCGTTGGAGGGTTACCCCCTCACCACCGCCATCCCACCCTGCCGGATCAGCTCCAACGCGATCACGAACATCATGATGTAGGCGAGCTTGTAGAATATCTCCTGCGGCGTGCGGCGCACGAGCCAGATGCCGAGGAGATTGGTCGCCACTGCCAGCGGCACCAGCGCCGCCGAGGTCCACAGTCCGGCGGCCGAGAACTGGCCGAGTGCGAAATACGGCACGATCTTCATCACATTGACCGCGGCAAAGAACCAGCAGGTGGTGCTGATGAACACCATCTTCGCCAGTCGTTGCGGCAGCACGAACACGTAGTAGGGCGGTGCGCCGACCTGGACCAGGGCGCTGGTGAAGCCCGCCAGGCCGCCCCAGACGAAACCGGCGCCCGCGCGCGGCCTTGGCGCGATCTCAGGCGGCTTGCGGCCGAACCAGGCATTGAGCGCGAAGGTGACGGAGATCAGGCCGACCGCGAGCTTGACGTGCGCATCCGTCACATAGGCCGCGAGCAGCCAGGCGGCACCGACCCCGACCGCGGCACCCGGCAGCAGCACCTTCAGGTTCCAGGCGTCCCAATCCTTCCGGAACACCCAGACCGAGATGGCGTCCTGCAGCAGCAGGATCGGCAGCAGGATCGCGGCGGCTTCCAGCGGCGGCATCACCAGCGCCAGGAGCGGCGTCGAGATCATCCCAAGACCGGTAAATCCGCCCTTGGCGAATCCGAGCGCGGTCACCGAAGGGATGGCAAGCAGCCAGAAAAAGGGATCGGAAATCACAGAGGGGATTGTGCCTGGAGTCGGGTGTGAAGGACTCCGACGACTGGCTAGCAAATGTTGCAGCCGGAACACCAGGGCGAATTGGACATGGGCTGGATGTCGCAGCCGCGCGGCACATCAGGCTGTTCCCCCGCACGCGGTGCAGCGCGACGCAGGCAAGTTATGCAGCCTGCGCAAGCTTGGCTGCGCGTGGTGCACCACAGATGCGGGGTCCCGGTTCATGTTTTTCAAGAAACAACCGGGGTCCCGGGTCTGCAGCGTGTCATTTCATGCCGCGCCGCGCCCGGGACACGAGTGATACAGCTTGGGCTACGCGATTCGCGCGATCGGCCGGTCGGGCCTGAGGAAGCGGGCAATGTCCACGGCCGGGAGCGGCCGGCTGAATACAAAGCCCTGGATCTCGGTGCAGCCCAGAAGCCTGACCTGCTCCAATTGCTGCTGCGTCTCAACCCCTTCGGCGGTTGTCGTCATCCGCAGGCTGGCGGCGAGTCCGGTGACGGCGCGCACGATGGCAAGCGAGTCCTCGTCGTCCGGCAGCCCGTTGATGAAGCAGCGGTCGATCTTGATCTTATCGAATGGAAAACTGCGCAGATAGCTCAGCGACGAATAGCCGGTGCCGAAGTCGTCCATCGAGATGCGCATGCCGAGTTTGCGCAACCGATGCAGCGTGGCGATCGTCGCATCGGTGTTCTGCAACAACACCGCTTCGGTGATCTCGAGCTCGAGGCGCCGGGCGGACAGGCCCGAGAAGGCGAGCGCGTTGATGACCACCGGCAACAGGCTTTGATTGATCAGCTGACTTGGCGAAAGATTGACTGCAACCCTGATGTCCTCGGGCCAGCTTGTCGCGTCAAAGCATGCCTGACGCACCACCCATTCGCCGAGCGGCACGATCAGGCCGATCTCCTCGGCGACCGGGATGAACTCGTTGGGTGTGATCACGCCGAGGTCCGGGTGCCGCCAGCGCAGCAGCGCCTCGCAGCAGGTCACGCAGTCCTGCTTCAGATCGAGGATCGGCTGGTAGTTCAGCTCGAACTCGCCGACATCGAGCGCCTTGCGCAGCGCAAGCTCCATGCTGCGGCGCACCTTCACGCGCGAGTCCATTTCCGCTTCGAAGAAGCGATAAGTGCCGCGCCCGTCGGCCTTGGCGCCATAGAGCGCCATGTCGGCATTCTTCAACAATCCGTTGACGTCGGCGCCGTCGTTCGGCGCGATCGCGATGCCGATGCTGGTATCGGCGATCATGACATGCCCGTTCAGATCATAGGGAGCCTTGATGGTGTCGCAGATCAGCCGGGCCAGCATGGCGGATTCCGACGGCGACTCGATCTTGGTCTGGATGATGGCAAATTCGTCGCCGCCGATGCGAGCAACCGTATCAGTCTCGTTGACGCAGCTCCGCAGGCGCTCGGCGATCGCCTTGAGCAGTTCGTCGCCGACCGAATGCCCGAGCGTGTCGTTGACGCCCTTGAAGTGATCGAGATCGAGGTAGAGTACCGCCAGCATCTCGTTGCGATGGACGCCGGCAGCAAGCGCCTCGCTGAGCCGTTCGCTCAGCAGCACGCGGTTGGGCAGGTCGGTCAGGGCATCATGCCGCGCCATATGCGCGATCTGCCGCTCGGCGCGCCGCCGCTCAGTGATATCCTCGTGGGTCGCGACCCAGCCGCCGTCGGCCATCGGATGGTTGAGCACCGCGATGATACGCCCGTCCGGCAGTTCCATGACGCGCGTGACGTTCTTGCCTTGTGCCAGCGAGCTTCTCAGAAACGCGATATAGTCTTCCGGGGCTCCGGAGAACGTTCCCAGCGCGGCGCGGTGGCGTAGCATCGTCAGGAGCGGCGTCCCGGGACGCGCATGCGCCGGCGAAAGGCCGTAGATTTCCAGGTAGCGCCGGTTGCAGATCACCAGCCGCGCCTTGGAGTCGAACATCAGCAAGCCTTGCGACATGTTGTTGACGGCGGCATCGAAGCGGAGGTTCTGCTCTTCCAGCTCCGCCTCGCGCGCCTCCAGTTCCGCGGTGCGCTGCCCTACCAGCTTCTCCAGCCCGCGATTGAACCGATCCACCTCCTCGATCATCATCGCGATCGCGCGCTCGTTGCGGCGGCGGTCGCGTTCGGCTTCCTCGTAGGCCTTGACGACCAGCGATTCGAGCACGTCGAGGTCGACATCGCCGGAGGGGAGGCGCGCCTTGCTGATCTGCTGGGCAAAGAGTTTGTGCACGATCGACCGCCGGTTCAGGCCGCTTCGCTCAACGCGGTGACGGTCATGATCCTGCCATGGCCGATGCTCAGCGCCGTGCCGTAGAAGCCCACCGCGCCGACCGCGTTTATCCAGCCGGTCGGCTCACTCCAATGCAGTTGCGACGCGCGCACGCTGCCCTCCCCTGTCGACGCCAAGAACCGATGTCGTGCCAAACAGATAACGGCGCTACCCTTGAAGATGGTGTTACTGACGGCCCCGGGGCCACCGCCGACTCCGCACAACAATATTGAAATATCAATACGATAAGCCTGACCAGCGGCTTCTCCCAACATCACGAACGGGCGGTAACCGAAGTCGTTCGAAATGCGTAGGAACCTCGCCCGCGTGCCCCAGGTAGCCGCCATCCGGCAACGCCACTTGCAAAGCCCCGCAACCGTTTCACAATTGGTCAACCGCGCCGAACAACCCGCCGGAGAACCATCATGGACGCCCGCACCAGCCGCTACCCGGAGGTCTATGCGCGCTGGCAGCGCGACCCATTGGGCTTCTGGGCCGAGGCCGCGCAGGAGATCGACTGGCTCGAGCAGCCCAGGCAAGTGTTCGATCCGAACGCCGGTGTCTACGGCCGCTGGTTCGTCGGCGGCGTCTGCAACACCTGCTGGAACGCGGTCGACCGCCACGTGATGGCGGGGCGCGCCGAGCAGCCGGCGATCATCTACGATTCCCCGCTCGCCGGCGCCAAGCGCACGATCACCTATGCGCGGCTGCAGACCGATACGCAGGTGCTCGCCGCCCTGCTCCAGGACTTCGGCGTCGCCAAGGGCGACCGCGTCATCCTCTACATGCCGATGATACCGGAGGCGGTGATCGGTATGCTCGCCTGCGCCCGCATCGGCGCGGTGCATTCGGTGGTGTTCGGCGGGTTCGCGGCCAACGAACTCGCCACCCGCATCGATGACGCCAAGCCGAAGGTGATCCTCTCGGCAAGCTGCGGCCTCGAGCCCGGCCGCATCGTGCAATACAAGCCGCTGCTCGACGAAGCGATCCGGCTCGCCGCGCACAAGCCCGACGCCTGCCTGATTCTGCAGCGGCCGCAGCACAGTTGCGAGCTGACCGCCGGCCGCGACCACGACTGGGCGGCGTTGCGCGACCACGCCATCGTCTATGCCCGCTCGGTCTACGACTGCGTGCCGGTAGAAGCGACCGACCCGCTCTACATCCTCTACACCTCCGGCACCACCGGCCGTCCGAAGGGCGTGGTGCGCGACAACGGCGGCCACATGGTGGCGCTGAAATGGTCGATGAAGAATCTCTACGGCGTCGATCCCGGCGAGGTGTACTGGGCCGCCTCCGACGTCGGCTGGGTGGTCGGCCATTCCTACATCGTCTATGCGCCGCTGTTCCACGGCTGCACCTCGATCCTCTACGAGGGCAAGCCGGTCGGGACGCCGGACGCCGGCGCGTTCTGGCGCGTGATCGCTGAACACGGCTGCGCGACCATGTTCACCGCGCCCACGGCGTTCCGCGCCATCAAGAAGGAAGACCCGAAAGGCGCACTGCTCGGCCAATACGACCTGTCTAAGTTCCGCGCGCTGTTCCTCGCCGGCGAGCGCGCCGATCCCGACACGCTCCAATGGGCGGAGACTCTCTTGAATGTACCAGTGATCGATCACTGGTGGCAGACCGAGACCGGCTGGGCGATCGCCGGCAATCCGCTCGGGCTCGGCATGCTGCCGGTCAAGCACGGCTCGCCGACGGTGGCGATGCCAGGCTACGACGTGCGCATCGTCGACGAGGCGTGCAAGGAAGTCGCGCCCAAGCAGATGGGCTCGATCGTCGTCAAGTTGCCGCTGCCGCCGTCATGCCTGCCGACGCTGTGGCAGAACGACGACGGCTTCAAGGACGCCTACCTCGCCGAGTTCCCCGGCTACTACAAGACCGCCGACGCCGGCTACATGGACGAGGACGGCTACATCTACGTGATGAGCCGCACCGACGACATCATCAACGTCGCCGGCCATCGGCTCTCCACCGGCGGCATGGAGGAGGTGCTGTCGGCGCACCCGGACGTCGCCGAATGCGCGGTGCTCGGCATCAAGGACGCGCTCAAGGGCGAGGTGCCGTGCGGCTTCATCGTGCTCAAGGCCGGCGTCAACCGTCCGCCGAGCGAGATCGAGGCCGAGATCGTTGCGCTGGTGCGCGAGAAGATCGGCCCGGTCGCCGCCTTCAAGCTCGCCATCACGGTGGCGCGCCTGCCGAAGACGCGCTCGGGGAAAATTTTGCGCGGGACCATCAAGAAGATCGCCGACGGGGAGGCGTGGCAGATGCCCGCGACCATCGATGATCCGGCGATACTGGAGGAGATCGGCGGGGCGTTGAGGGGGAGGGGCGTGGGGGGGTAGGTTTGTAGCCCGCATTGAGAAGCGAAATGCGGGATTGTACGGCGAGGTTTTCCCGGATTTCGCTGCGCTCAATCCGGCTACGCTTACTGAAGAATGAGATGATGCCTGAACCTCCGATTGAACACTTGGCTGCCTTGGTCGAACACAAGACCGAGGAGCCAAACATCGAATACAAGGCCTGGATGGACCTGAGTGACAACGGGAACAGAGCCAACATCGCCAGGCACTTGTGCGGGCTGGCCAATTTAGGCGGCGGATATCTCATCTTCGGCGTCGATGATGATGGATCGTTTGCTGAACCTCACCCGGGTGACCTACACCCCTACAGGCAGGACGCCATCAACAACATCGCTGCGAAATATCTGGCGCCGCCTCCGCATTGCAACGTGCATTTCGTCCCGGTGTCGAACGGAAAGGAGTACCCTGTAGTCACCGTGCCCTCCCACGGCGCTCAGCCCATCTGTGCGAAATCAGACGGCCCGCTGGTCAAGGGTAAACGCGTCGGCGTGCAGCAGGGTGTCCATTACATCCGGCTAGCAGGACCTCGCACCGCGGCGATCGACACCCCTGACCTTTGGCAGCAGGTTCTGCACCGCTGCGTGCTTAAGGAGCGGGATCGACTGGTTTCCGCCATAGGCGGACTACTCGAAAAGCCGCAGCTAACGTCTGCCGGCTACAGCATCGACCCTCTCTTTGACGAACTCGCAGCCCGTTGGGCCGAACTCCAGCCAACGGAACGCTGGACAGTGGATCTAATCCAAAACCGGACGATCTATGCATTCCAGTTGCTCGACGAAGCGCGTGCGATCGTCCGAGAGATCGGGCTGGGGGCGCTTCGGGAAAGCGTCCGGCGAGCCACTTTTGACGCCGAGCGGTTCAAGGACATCGAGCTCTCGGCCTTTGCTTCGATCAGCGAGAATTCCCGCTGCGGCGTATTCGTCTCGGGAGATGTCGAGGGTTATGAGCTGCAGCATGTGCACCAGAACGGCTCATACCTGCGTCCACCTGTCCTCGGACACATTTCCGCTGCTGGAGGCGGTGGAGAGGTTCGGGCTTATTGGGAAGACACTACATGGGTGAAGGAAGCGGTTGAGCAACGAAGTTCGCGGAAATGGGAGCCCGGAACCAAACTGAGCCCAAGTATCCAGGTCAGCCGCGCTCTTAACTTCATCGCCTTCGTGAAGAGCCTTTCGCACTCATTCCCCGACGCCAGGTACGCCATGCTGTCGGCCGATTACGGTGGCCTTCGTGGTCGGGTTATCGGAGAGCCGCGGCCAGGTGTGTACTTCAGCTACGATCGCAAGTCTGGCATGGCGTCGCGTCGAGCAAGCACAGTGATCCAACTGGATGCACTGGCCGAGCCTCAGATTGCGGAAGCGGCTGCCGATCTGACCGCCCCCATCTTCCGGCTGTTCGATGGCTGGCAAATTGTCCCAGATTTCGCGTCGAAGCTCCTCAAGAGCAGCTGACTTTCACCTCTGGAATTTCCTGCGCTGTAGCCATTCGGACCGCTACAAAATCAAGTGTCCAAGGGTCCAAAATCATGTGTCCGACATCCAGCAATCCGTGTCGTTGCGGCAGCAATCGCGGGCCATGCGCATACGTGGCGCTTGGCGGGGATGATGGCGGCGGATTGATCCCTCCCCTTTTCCTTCGCTACCCTGATCCGGCAAGGGAAACGCCGTGCCGACCTCGCCCTACGACATCGACCTCGACCGCAACCCGGCGAACTTCCAGCCGCTAACGCCGCTCGCGTTCCTGGAGCGCGCGGCGTCGGTCTTTCCCGGTCACCCGGCCATCATCCACGGACCGCTGCATCGCAGCTACGCCGAGTTCTACGCCCGCGCGCGCAAGCTTGCCTCGGTGCTGGCGCAGCGCGGCATCGGACGCGGCGATACGGTAACGGCGGTGCTCGCCAATACGCCGGCGATGCTGGAGGCGCACTACGGCGTGCCGATGACCGGCGCTGTGCTCAACACCGTCAACACGAGGCTTGACGTCGCGACCATCGCTTTCACGTTCGATCACGCCGAAACCAAGGTGCTGATCGTCGACCGGGAATTCTCGCCGGTGGTGAAGCAGGCGCTGTCGCTCGCCAAGGCCAAGCCGCTGGTGGTCGACTACGACGATCCGGAATTCTCAGGCAGCAGCGAGCGCATCGGCTCGATCGAATACGAGGCGTTCATCGCAACAGGCGACCCCGCCTTCGCCTGGCGCATGCCGAACGACGAGTGGGACGCGATCGCGCTCAACTACACATCCGGCACCACCGGCGATCCCAAGGGCGTCGTCTATCACCACCGCGGCGCCTATCTGCTTGGCGTCGGCAACATCGTCACCTGCGGCATTGGCAAGCATCCGGTGTATCTCTGGACGCTGCCGATGTTCCACTGCAACGGCTGGTGCTTCCCGTGGTCGATCTCGGTGGTTGCCGGCACGCACGTCTGCCTGCGCCAGGTGCGCGCGGCCGCCATGTACGACGCCATCGCCAATCACAAGGTGACGCATCTGTGCGGCGCGCCGATCGTGATGTCGACACTGCTCAATGCGCCGGCGAATGAAAAGAAGCCGCTACCGCACGTGGTCGAGTTCTTCACCGCCGCGGCGCCACCGCCGGAGGCGGTGCTGGCCGCGATGAAGGAGGCTGGCTTCAATGTCACGCATCTGTACGGACTGACCGAGACCTATGGGCCGGCGGTGGTCAACGACTGGCAGCGTGACTGGGATGCGCTGGCGTCGTCCGAGCAGGCGGCCAGGAAGGCTCGCCAGGGCGTGCGCTATCTGCCGCTCGAGGCGCTCGACGTGCGCGACCCCGAGACCTTGCAGCCGGTGGCGCGCGACGGCGAGACACTGGGCGAGGTGATGTTCCGCGGCAACGTGGTGATGAAGGGGTATCTCAAGAACAAGGCCGCGACCGACAAGGCGTTCGCGGGCGGCTGGTTCCACTCCGGCGATCTCGGCGTGATGCATGACGACGGCTATATCCAGCTCAAGGACCGCTCCAAGGACATCATCATTTCCGGCGGCGAGAACATCTCCTCGATCGAGGTGGAGGACGCGCTCTACAAACATCCCGCCGTGCAGGCCGCAGCCGTGGTGGCCAAGCCCGACGAGAAATGGAGCGAGACGCCGTGCGCGTTCGTGGAACTGAAGCCCGGGAAAGAAGCGACGGCCGACGACCTGATCGCCTGGTGCCGCAAGCATCTCGCGGGCTACAAGTGCCCGCACACCGTGGTGTTCACGGAATTGCCGAGGACCAGCACGGGGAAGATCCAGAAGTTTCGGTTGAGGGAGATGGCGAGGGGAGTGTGAGCGCCATCGTAAAAACTCTGAAGCTGAGCATCGTGTCCACGCGCTGGTTTCTCCTTGATCCGCGTCTTGTTCGACGCGAGGATCACCGGTGCTGATTGGAGCTATGGTTTGACCGGCGTCTCCTCGCTCTGCGCTGCCTGCGCTGCCCTGCCGCATGCGGGCCATTGCGGAGATGTTGTCCGTAAGACAGAGCCGGTCTAGCCTTGCGGCGAAGTCGCCGAAGCGCAGGCCGAAACGACCGCGGCACGGCGACCCCAGGGAGGACAGCATGACATCGGTTCCGTCGCGTATCGGGGCAAGCGGCATTTTGGGCGCCGCAATCTTGACCGTCGCCATGGCGCCCGCATCTGCCGCCGACTTCTATGCCGGCAAGACCATCGATTTCATGATCGGCGCGAATCCCGGCGGCGGCTACGATCTCTATGCCCGTGCGCTCGCACGCCACATCGTCAAGCACATCCCGGGCCATCCGCAAATCGTGCCGAAGAACATGCCCGGCGCGGGCAGCGGCAAGGCCGCCGCCTACATGCAAACGCTGGCACCCAGGGACGGCACGGCGGTCGGTGCCGTGTTCCCGGGTGCGCTGATGGAGCCGCTGCTCGGCGACCGCGCCAAGGCGCTGTATGACCCCCCGAAGTTCCAATACATCGGCACCGCCGACAACGGCACCCGCCTATGCGCGATCTGGCACACGTCGCAGACCAAGACCTTCGAGGATGCGCTCAAACGCAAGACCGTGCTCGGCGCCAGCCAGGCCGGCGGCTCGTCCCGCGACTACGCCTCCATGCACAACAAGCTCAACGGCACCAAGTTCGAGATCGTCTCCGGCTACAAGGGCACGGTCGACATCATGCTCGCCATCGAGCGCGGCGAGGTCGAAGGCATGTGCGGTTACGACTGGTCCAGCATCCGCACACAGCGCTCGGACTGGCTGCGCGACAAGAAGATCAACGTCATCGTGCAGGTCGGCCTCGAACCCAACCCGGAACTGACCAAGATGGGAGTGCCGCCGATCTGGAAATTCATCAAGAACGACGAGGACAAGAAGGTCGCCGAGCTGATCGTTACGCAACAGGTGTTCGGCCGCCCGTACTTCGTGCCCGCCGGGACGCCGCCTGACCGCGTCAAGATCCTGCGCGAGGCGTTCGACAAGACGACGGCCGACCCCGCGTTCCTCGACGATGCCAAGAAGCAGCGGCTGGACGTGGAGCCGCTGGGCGGGGCCAGGGTGCAGCAACTGGTCGAGAAGCTCTACGCGACACCGGCGGCGATCGTCGAGCGCGCCAAGGCGGCGGTGAAGCCTTAGCCCGCAGGCGGCCTCGTCAGGTCGAGGGCACCGCCGGCCGCTCCAGCAGTGCCTCAGCGGCCCGAGGTCACCCGTCGACGCGCACCTTCACCGTGCGCGACAGCAACGGCGCGGCAAGACTGACTAGCCGGATACAACGGTCCATCGCCGCGCCGGTGGCGCTGCCCCGGGCTCAAAACGCATTGCTACTCGACCGATCAGATCAGCGCAGTTAGTGAACGCTGACGCTCGTCTCTTGCTGTAGACGCGCGATCTCGTCCTTTACCTGCAACTTGCGACGCTTCAATTCCGCGATTTTCAGTCCATCGCTCGACGGGTGGGCGAGGGCTTCGCTGATCTGCTCCTCGAGGGCCCGGTGCCGTCGTTCCAGTTCCGCAAGATGCGTTTCCAGGGACATGTGCAACGTCTCCTTGATCGGATTGCTGCCAGACTCGACTATTTTACACCAGACCGACCGGAAGTCGACGCGGGAATGCACTTTGCACCGCAGCAATCCTCGCCTTCCTGGCCCGTCAGGAGCACGTCCGGCTTGAAGGGACGCGGCAAAAACGTCAGAATTGCCATTGTTTTGGCAGTGGGCACCGAGCGGGCCGGCAGCCCCTACGCAAGGCAGCCATGACCAAAGAGGAAGAAGGCGAGCTCCGAGCCCAGCTTGCCCGTCTGCAGCAGGAGCACCGCGACCTCGACTCCGCGATCGCGGCCCTACAGGAAGCGCCGGGCGCCGATCTCCTGCAGGTGCAGCGGCTGAAGAAGCGCAAGCTACACCTGCGCGACCGTATCTCTTTCATCGAGGATCAGCTGACCCCAGACATCATTGCCTGACAGGGATCAGGTGTCAGGATTCCTGATGTCTGATTCCCGATGCCCGATTGCTGATCCCTGATATCAGTGCGGCTTTACCCCCGCCTCGCGGACGACCTCGCTCCAGCGCTTGAGCTCGTCCGCGACGAAGACCTTTGCTTCGACCGGCGTTCGCGGCGTCACCTCGACGTTGAGCTTCTTGAAATGCTCCACCACCGCCGCGGATTTCTGCACCGCCGTAACGTCGGCGTTGATCTTGTCGACGATCGTCTTCGGTGTCTTCGGCGGCGCGCTGATGCCGTTCCAGGTGCTGGAAAGAACTCCGCTGACGCCGGTTTCCTCCAGCGTCGGAATATCGGACAGCGCCGAGATTCGTTTCGGCGTCGCCGCGGCAAGAATCCGCGCCTTGTTGCCGTCATGCAGACGCTTGGCCATCGCGAGCTCCATGAAGATGAAGTCGACATGGCTCGCGATCAGGTCGTTGAGCGCCGGCGCGGTTCCCTTGTACGGCACATGCGTGAACTTCAAGCCGGTACGCCTGCTGAACAGCTCGGCCGTCAGGTGCGAGGTCGTGCCGATGCCCTGCGAGGCGTAGTTCAGCTTGCCCGGATTGGCCTTGGCATAGGCGACGAATTCCTTGGCGGTTTTTGCCGGAAAGTCAGGGCGCACCAGCAGTACGTTCGGCAGCTCCGACATGATCGCCACGGTCTCGAACTTCTCCGGATCGTAGGGCATCTTGGTGTAGAGCACTTTGTTGATCGTGATCGGCGCCGGCTGCGATGCCAGCAAGGTGTAGCCGTCCGGCTCGGAGCCGAAGACCGCCTCGCCGCCGATATTGCCGCCGGCTCCACCGCGGTTCTCGACCACCACGGTCTGTCCCCAGCGCTTGCTGAGTTGTTCGGTGATGACGCGCGTGACGGTGTCGACTCCACCGCCGGCCGGCACGGAAACGATGACCCTCACCGGCTTCGAGGGGAACGCCCCTCCCTGCTGCGCCTGCAGCGGCGCAACCGCCAGCAACGTGCCCGCGCAGGCGAGCAGCGCCCAATATCTCCGCATTTTCTTGCTCCCTTGAGTTATCGACCTAGCGTTGTGCTGAGTGCCTTGGGCGATCCAGCCGGTCCGAGTCAAGGGCAGGCGGCCTCACCATACCACCCCTTGATCGAGCCCGGTCCGGCCACGGCGCCGCGCAACGCGGCAGTGGACCGCCGCCGCCGCAACTTGCTACTCGAAGGCCTGACCCTATAATCCGCGCCTTCTTTTGCGGTCCGGGGCGGGACTCGAGGAGCAAATGCCAGCAGCGCCGGTTGCGATCATCGTGGGGAGCCAGTCCGACTGGGCCACCATGACGCATGCGGCCGAGACGCTGGATGCGCTCCAGGTCGGCTACGAGACGCGCATCGTCTCGGCCCATCGCACGCCGGATCGGCTCTATGCGTTCGCCAAAGGGGCGCAGGCCAGCGGCATCAAGGTGATCATTGCCGGCGCCGGCGGCGCAGCGCACCTGCCCGGTATGACGGCAGCCATGACCACCCTGCCGGTATTCGGCGTGCCGATCGAGTCGAAAGCGCTGTCGGGGCTCGATTCGCTCTACTCGATCGTGCAGATGCCAGCCGGCGTGCCGGTCGGCACGCTGGCGATCGGCAAGGCAGGCGCTGTCAATGCGGCGCTTCTCGCCGCAAGCGTGCTGGCGCTGTCTGACGCGGCGCTGGCGCAGCGCCTTGCGACATGGCGCAAGCAGCAGACCGACGCCGTTGGCGAGCGGCCGGGCGAGGCCGAGGCGTGAGCCCAGCAACCGTGTTGCAGCCCGGCGCAACCATCGGAATTCTCGGCGGCGGGCAGCTCGGACGGATGCTGGCGCTGGCCGCCGCGCGGCTCGGCTTGCACTGCCACGTCTACGCCGCGGATGCGGATTCGCCGGCGTTCGACGTGGTGCAAAAATGGATCTGCGCGCCATACGACGACCGGGAACGGCTCGCCGCTTTTGCCGACGCCGTCGACCTGATCACCTACGAGTTCGAGAACGTGCCGGCGGAGACGGCGAACTTCCTAGCGGCCCGCCGTATCGTCCTGCCCGATCCGGCGGTACTGGCACGCACCCAGGACCGGCTGATCGAGAAGACCTTTATTGCTGATCTCGCTATTGCTACGGCGCCGTTCGCCGCCGTCGGCTCGCTATCGGAGCTCGCCGCCGCCGTCGATGCGATCGGGCTGCCGGCCGTGCTCAAGACCCGGCGCCTCGGCTATGACGGCAAAGGGCAGGCGATGATCGCTGCCGGCGGCGACCCGCTCCGGGCCTGGGAGGCGCTCGGCCGTGCGCCGACGATTCTCGAGGGCTTCGTGCCGTTCGAACGGGAAATCTCCGTGATCGTCGCGCGCAGCCGCGACGGCCAGCTGCAGAGCTTCGACGTCGCCGAGAACGAGCACCGCGATCATATCCTGAAGGTCTCGCGCGTTCCGGCGGCGATCACGCCCGACGTCGCCGCGCAGGCAGACGACATCGCCGCACGGATCGCCAAGGCATTCGGCTTTGTCGGCGTGCTCGCGGTGGAGATGTTCGTCGTGCACGATGGCTCGGGCACGTCGGTTCTTGTCAATGAGATCGCGCCGCGTGTGCACAATTCCGGGCACTGGACGCTTGACGGATGCACGGTCTCGCAATTCGAGCAACACATTCGCGCCGTCGCGGGATGGCCGCTCGCCGTACCGGTGCGGTGGGCTGATGTCGAAATGATCAACCTGATCGGCGACGAGGTGAACGACTACGCGCGGTGGCTCGGCGTCACCGGTGCGGCGGTGCATCTCTACGGCAAGAGCGAAGCGCGGCCCGGCCGCAAGATGGGCCACGTCACACGCATGTTTCACCGGCGGCGTTGAGTCGATGCTGCGGCTCTTGCGCCACCGTCAGCGGCGTTGCGCCTTGCGGCGGGTTCCTGCGGTGCCGAGTTTGCGGGTGGATTCCCTGCGGGCCGCATCGGCTGCCGGCTGGCTGCGCCGCGATACGGCTTCCTGTGAATCCTCGTGCAGGTCGCGCAGGTGCAACAGCGTGTTGTATTCGTCCATGCTCAAGAGGACGAGCCGTTCACGCCCGTTCTTGGTAATGATGATCGGCTCCGACAATGCGGAGTCCGTATATGTCCCGAATTTCCGGATGAAGTCACCCGACGAGACCCGCATTACGAATCTCCTGCAACCACAGACACTTTCATATTAACCGTAGTTCATCCTTTCCCGTCGAATCAAGACATTTGGCTGGAGGCTCCGTCTGGATTTTTTGGAATAACCCGGCCCAAAATCGCCGCGGACCTCGGGCTCCCGGCCCGATTTTTTCCGTGATCGGCCGGCGGATGCTCAGCGCCAGTGGCGCCGGCCCCGCCAATGCGGCCGGCCCGACCCATAGAGGCGGCCCCAATGCCGGGGGTAGCCCCGCCAATATGGGCGATAGGCGTAAGGATAGGCATGGGCGAACGGGCCCGGCGTCCAGTAGCACGCACGCCGCCAGCCGCAGTCGTTAGAGCCGCAACGCCAGACGCGGCGGCAGACGTAGGCCACATCCTGGCGGAGACTGCCTTCCTTGGCGGCAAGGCTGATCGCAGGCGCGCCCTGCAACGGCAGCGCCTCGGCGCGGTTTACGGTGAGCGAACCGCCCAGGATCAGCAAAGCGATGAGTGTCACAATCTTGCTACGCATGACCTGCCCCATCAAAGCAACGGCAACGGATTAACGCAAAACTTACGTTAAGATTCCTGAATGCGCCCTGACTGCCGCGTTTAGACGCCGTTTACGTTTAAGGCGCCGACGCGGCGTCGTCATGCACCCGGCAGGCACCGTGATGGGACCACAGGCGGCGGCCAGGGCGTGGTTTCCGACCGACTTCGGCTGGGAGCGATGGACTTATCGTGAACCTTTTGCTAGTGGTCCCGTTTCCGGCGCACCGCACCCGCAGAGCGGGTGTCTTGTTGCGCGCCCCGAAATGCCACCGAGAAGGAATGACGCGTGCAGGTTCTCGTCCGCGATAACAATGTCGACCAGGCCCTGAAGGCGCTGAAGAAGAAGATGCAGCGTGAGGGCATTTTCCGCGAAATGAAGCTTCGCGGCCATTACGAAAAGCCGTCGGAAAAAAAGGCGCGCGAGAAGGCTGAAGCGATCCGCCGCGCCCGTAAGCTCGCCCGTAAGCGGCTGCAGCGCGAAGGCCTGCTGCCGATGAAGCCGAAGCCCGCGCCCGGCGCCGCAAGGCCCGGTGCCCCGCGCCGCTGATGTTCTCGGCGGCGATCGCCGGGTCGTGTTGTATTAGGTCGTCGTTGCTTCGTCGCCGTCCATCGTTTGCCGCATTCGCGACGTGGATCGCGTGGATATTGTTCGGCGTAGGGAAATTTTCCGTCGGATCCCGCGTTGGCACGAGGACATCATGACGCATCCGATGGTGAGCAGGAGAGGGCTGCGGAGCCACTCGGCGCTTTGGGTGGCGCTTGCGCTTGCGCTGGCGGTCGGCGGCTGCGAGAGCACCGGAATCGGCGCGCGCTCGGCGGTGCCCGAGAGCGAGAAGACGTTCAGCGCCACCTCGCCGACCAACATTGCTTCGCTTACCGACGTCGTGCAGCGCAACCCGAATGACCCGCAAGCCCACAACATGCGCGGCACCGTCTACGGGCAGGCCGGACGATATCCGGAGGCGTTGGCCGATTTCAACAAGGCGATCAGCCTCGACCCCAACTACGCCCAGGCCTACGCCAACCGCGGGCTGATTCACCGGCAGACCGGCAAGCTTGACCTCGCGCTTGCCGACTACAATCGGGCGCTGACGATCGATCCGTCTTACGCCACCGCCTACCTCGGGCGCGGTCTGGCCCAACGCGAGCGGCGGCAATTGATCCTGTCCCTGAACGACTTCAACAAATCGATCGCGCTGCGGCCGGACAATGCGGAGGCCTATTACAATCGCGGGCTCCTGTATCAGAGCCAGCGCCAGCACCAGTTCGCGATCGACGATTTCTCCACCGCCGTCGGCCTGTCGCCGCGGCAGGCCGAACCGCTGATCGCGCGCGGGCTGAGCTACCTCGCAATCAAGGACCTCAAGGCGGCGTCGTCCGACCTCGACGAGGCGGTCAGTGTCGAGCCGCAGAGCCTGCAAGCCTGGACCAGCCGCGGCTTCGTCTACGAGCAGATGAACGACAAGGAAAAGGCCGCCGGCTCCTATGCCAAGGCGCTCAACATCCGCAAGGACTACGAGCCGGCGCGCACCGGCTTCACCCGAATCGGCGGACAATTCGGCCAGCCGTACCAGACGTTCAATTGAGATTGTCATTCCGGGCGAGCGGCTGAAAGCCGCGAGACCCGCAATCCATACTCTTGCGGTGTTTATGGATTCCGGGTGCCCTCGCCGAGCCTGTCATCGGGCCGGCCAGAGGCCGGACCTGTTGGCTCGGGCCCCGGAATGACCAAGAATTCCCTGATCGCTTCCAACGCGCCGTGAGTGTCGTGGTCGTTGTGCCCGGCATTGGTGAGCCTCAGGAAGCGCTTCGGTGCGCGGATCAGCGCGTAGAGCCGTTCGCCGTATTCGATCGGTACGATGTTGTCGAGCGCGCCATGCAGAACGAGCACCGGCGCCGAGACCTTGCCGATGCGTTGGTCGGAGCGGAACGGGTCCTTGATCAGAAGGCGCACCGGCACGAACCAGTAAACCGCGGCGGCGATGTCGGCGATCGATGTATAGGGCGACTCCAGGATGACACGCGCGACCGGCCGCTGTGCCGCGAGCGCCGCCGCCACCCCGGTGCCGAGCGATTCGCCCCAAACAGCGATACGCTCCGCCGGATAGCGCGCGGCCGCGAAATCATAGGCCGCCATGGCGTCGGCGATTAGCCCGGCCTCGGACGGGCTTCCGCTCGAGCCCCCGTAGCCGCGGTAGTTCAAGGCGACGAGGCCGATGCCGCTCGAAACGAGCCGGCGGAACCGGTCGGCGCGCAGGTTGAGCCCGCCGCCGTTGCCCTGAAAATACAGCACGACCGGGTTCTCGCCCTGTGCGGGCACGTGCCAGGCGATGACGCGTTCGCCGTCGGCGGTTTGCAGCGTCACCTCCTCGGCCTGGGCAAGCCCGGCCGAGGTAGGCGCGCGGCGCGTGGTGTCGGGGAAATACATCATCGAGCGCTGGGCGAGATACATCAGCGCCATCAGCGCGATGTACCCAGCAACCGCGAAGAGGATGATCGATTTCATGCGGACGACCGAAGACGGAAGGCGGAAGGCGGAAGATTACATCATATCTGTCGTCCGTCGTCGTCCGCCTCACAACGCCTTGCCGATCTCCTCCGTCATCTTCTTGGCGTCGCCGAGCAGCATCATGGTGTTGTCGCGGTAGAACAGCGGATTGTCGATGCCGGCATAGCCGGAGGCGAGCGAGCGCTTGTTGAACATCACCGTC